>NZ_JBHSJJ010000020.1:0-103045 GCF_042652345.1 Negadavirga shengliensis | reverse complement strand
TTTGCTTATACCGGAAGCCCGCCACCTGCAAAACAGGTTATAATACTCGTCGTTGCTTATCTTTTTCATGATGCAACTATACGATGTTTGCACCAGCTATGAAATATGGGGTTTATCGGACGGATACTTTTGATTTTCTCTTGTGTCTCTGTCCAAATTTCATTCATTATCTGCACAGGTCTATAAAACCAAACAATAGGAATAAACCAAGTCCAAACCGCCATCGATTCTTTGTGTTTTATATAAGTAATTCCAGCTCTATGTAAGTTTCCATACGCTCTTCTGAACCAGTTCAAAAAGACAACAACCGAACCTATATAAAGTCCGAATTGAACAAGTCCAATTATTCCTTGTAATAAATCACTTATATTTGCTTCTTCTTCGGAAACGTATTCCCCAATTTGAGCATTTTTTAGTATTTGCAGTTCATTATAGCCTGACAATAGACCAATTAATGTTAGTCCAGTCAGAACCCAAAATACAGTCAATAGAGTTTTTGCTCTTTTGGAATTGTCTTTAATTTCAATTTTCTTTTCTTCTTGTTGATTGATTTCGGTTTCGTTCATTTGTTTCAAATTTGGTGGTAACACTTGTATATACCCAACTCCCCTTTTACGCTATTGCGTCTATATCTTCTTTGTCCACAGGGGTATCGGGGGGTTCAGGTACCAAATTAAGGATTTCGTCGATCGAATCCAGTGGACTCTCGATATTTTTGTTCGATATGGAAAGAACATGCGTATAGATTTCCGTGGTCTTACTGCTTTCATGACCCAACAGTGTCTGCACATACCGCAGGTTTGTCCCCTGCTGTAGTAAATGCGTCGCAAACGAGTGCCTAAGTGTATGTACCGTTGCCCAGGGGTTGGAATTGCTCTTTTCCACCGCCCTCCGGAATACGGCCTGTATGCTGGTGGCCGAATATTGGCCACCGTCCTGTCTTTCAAACAGCCAGTAGCTGGGCAGCGATAAACCGTGCCGGAAATATGATTCTATTAAAAACAGCATTCATAATTTCCACCATGACTCCGCACCCGCAAGTCCCGATAACCAGACTGCTGACTACAACGAACCGGATAATCATTAACACATCAGACGGGATCCGGGAGCAGGAAATGCATGGCCTGTTTTCCCGCTTATGAAAATCCCGTCAAATAAATGACCCAAGCAATTCAAACGCTGCTCAAGCATGGCCACAAACCCTTTATCCAAAAACAGTCTACAACCGGCCTCTCAAAATCCCCAAGCCCCACCTTATACCCACTAAAACTAAAAAACATTTTTCAATTTAAAAATCCCCTGTTCACGGTATTTTTTCTGCATAAGGCATTAAAAATCATTATTATATATTTAAATAACCATACAAAAAAGATAAACCTACCGGTACCGCCCATCTAAAAATCCCCTGCTGCCTATTTTTTTTGCCATTGATCAAGGGTGAAATTTTTGATAAACATGGGCGCCAAAGAAACCCTTTGATGACCACTTAAAGCAAGAGACTAAAATTTCCTATTTCGCAGTGACGAATTTTCCCGTCATCGCATGAAGCGGAAACCTATCGGTATAATTGACAAAGACGTTGTCCGTGCTGACGGGGCAGGTAGGTTACTTTTTGACCTGCAGCAAAAAGTAACAAACGAAATGGGGAGGAGCCAAGCAGCACTAAAAACCGGCATTGCAAATGCCTGGGATAGGTGGATGACCGATACAATCTTCAACCAGTAGGGGTAATTAAAAATCTTTGGGTAAATCGGGATCCTTGGCTACTGAATCCACAATGTCGGAAGCAGTGTCGAAACGTTTTTTCTGGAAACTATAAATAAGATAAAATAATGCCGGAAGAATCAAAATACTGCCCGCCAATAAAGCGATGCCAAGCGCAGTTAGCGTGGAATCCCCTGCTGTATGGGCGTCCAAAGAAAAGGTTTGGCCTTTCATGATGACAAATGCAGGAAAATACGCATAAAATAAGGCAAAAAGAATCATGGTCACCTGAAACCCCGCCACCACCCGGGCAAAGACATCATGCTTTTTCCGGATCATAAACCATAATACCGGCAACGAGATCGTGGCCAAAACCAGAGAAAGGATACTTAAGGGATGTTGAAGAAAAGTTTCCAATAACCTCATCCCTTCCCATTCAGAAGCTACAAAAACCAAAGCTCCTGCCAATACGGTAGAGAAATTGAAGTATATGGCGGTTTGCCGGAAGTATTTCCTGTCCAGCTCATTCTCTGCTTCTCCGATCAGGTAGACACAGGCTAAAAACCCTGCAATACCCACTGTAAACAACCCGACACTCAATGGAAAATACGATAACCACGGCCGGATATAGCCGTCCAGAAACCCTTCTGCTTCAGGGTCTATGTTTCCTGAAATCACCGTCCCCGCAATGATTCCCAAAAATAGGGGAGTCAAAAAAGAGGAATAGATATAAATGGCATTATAAAGCCTTTGCAGATTGTCGGATTCAGGGTCGTAATGTCTGAATATAAAAGCAGTTCCCCGGGCGATAATCCCCAGGAGCATGAGAGAAAGTGGGATGTGGAGATAGATCGACAGTGTGGAATAAATTTCAGGAAAACCTACAAAAAGGATGACAATGGCAATAATCAGCCACATATGGTTGGCTTCCCAGATGGGACCAATAGCCCTATAAGTTAAAAGCCGGCTTTTTTCTTTAAAGCTTTTAGGGCTGAAGAGTTCAATTATTCCCGCACCGAAATCCGCCCCTCCAAAGAGGATGTAAAACAACAGGGAAACATATAAAAAGGCGATAACTACATAAGTCATGGGATCAGGGATAAGTGGGCAAATTGTGCTCTTTTTTATCCAATTGACGGACCTGCCGGATCAACAAAACCGTGACAATAGCACATAGAGACAAATAAACAAAAGCATAAACCCAAAAAGAATAAACGATGCCACGCATAGGTGTTAACCCGTCCCTGGTCTTCATAACTTCATAAATGATCCAGGGCTGCCTCCCAACCTCCGTGACCACCCAGCCTGCTTCTACGGCAACAAATCCTAAAGGGGTCATCATCACCAGAAGGGTCAAAAACCACTTGCTTTGAAGATAGGCTTTCTTTTTCCACAAACCGAAAATCCCAATAATCCCTACCACCAATAAAAGCATGCCTATTCCCACCATTAACTGAAATGCAATATGTGTAATCAAGACAGGAGGACGGTTCTCCTCGGGGAATTGATCCAGACCGGTCACTTCAGCATTTGTGTCCCCATGAGCCAGAAAGCTTAGTCCACCAGGAATCCTGATGGCATAAGAGACGGTTTGTTTTTTTTCGTTCGGCCATCCGCCGATGACCAATGGTGCAGCTTTCTCCGTGTGGAAATGAGCTTCCATGGCAGCCAATTTTGCCGGTTGCCGGGTAGCCACATCCTTGGCTGAAATGTCTCCGCTTACAGGCTGAAGAATGGCAGCGATTGCACCAAATGCCAATGCTATTTTTACCGCTGTCCAATGCAGTTCCTGGTTTTTGCCTTTTAACAGCAATAAAGCATGGATTCCAGCCACAGCAAATCCCGTAGCCACAAATGCTGCCAGCGTCATGTGCAAGGATTGTGTAAACCAGGCATCATTGAACATAGCGGCTATAGGGTCAACATTTAAAAATTCCCCATCTATGTAATCAAACCCAGAGGGAGAATTCATCCACCCATTTGCAGCCACGACCAATATACCAGATAATAACCCGCTGACGCCCACTACTACCCCTGTCCACCAATGGAACCAGGGATTGAATTTTCCCCATCCATATAGGAAAAAGCCAATAGCAATCGCTTCAATGAAAAAAGCCGTGCCCTCCAAAGAAAAAGGCATTCCGAAAATAGGCCCAGCATGGAGCATGAATTGAGGCCAAAGTAGTCCCAGTTCAAAAGAAAGCATGGTTCCGGACACAGCTCCTGTGACGAAGAAGATCGCCACTCCTTTGCTCCAGGCAACCGTGAGTTTTCGATAATGTTCCTTTTGGCTTTTCAGGTATTTGTAGTGGGAAAAGGCCATGAAAAAAGGCATAATCATGCCAATACAGGCAAAAATAATATGAAATCCCAGGGAAAGGGCCATCTGTGATCTGGCTGCAAAAAAATCATCCATAGTCTGAGGCATTAAACGGATATTTCTGTTATTAAAATTAATGAATTTTTATTGCGGATCATGTTCCCGCAGAAAAAATATTCCAAGGCCGCTATTCCCTCCCTACCGGAGGCAACATGCCTGCGGTAAAAATACCCGGATGCTCCTACCACTTATACAAAGCCGATAACCGATAATGCAGCCTGATGGAGATTTCGAAGCAATCCCCTGTGGACCGTGTAGAGGAAGAGACTGCTTCCCCGGCTGGATAACCTCCTCATCGTGACAAATTTTTTCGTCATCGCGAGAAGCGGCAACTTTTCTGTGTAATTGACGAAGACGTTACCCGCACCGAAGCGATCCCCTGACATGAGCGTATACCTAAGGGATTGCTTCTCCGCCACGGGCGGATCGCAATGACGGGCAGTCATCATCGTAAGAAGCAATACCATATCGCCCGGTTTACCAAGGTTGGCCGGGATTTTCTTCTCCCAGTACCGAAGACGGCTTTCCCCGGCTCGGAAAAACGCCCTTCCCGCCTTGCAGATTTAGCGCGTTAAGAAATTTAAGCAGCGGGGGCAAGGGCACAGGCATCCCCGATAGTTATCGGGAGACGAGGTTTTTTGGCAGCAGGCACAGCAAATTTGGTTGTGATCTCATCCAAAAAAACCGAGGAGTTTGCCTGTGTGCGGGTGGCCTTAAATTTTAGCGCAAAAGATGCACACGTGTGCGCCGCGGCGTAGCGGCGGGGTTTTCCCCGTCCTGGCGGGGCAGGTCGGTTACTTTTTTGACCTGCAGCAAAAAAGTAACAAACGGAATATGGAGGAACTAAACATTCCATTTTTTAACAAACGTGTACAAGAAGGGACTGCTTCCCCGGTTGGCCGGGATAACCTCCCCGAAATGACGAACCTTTCCGTTATAGTGGGAAGCGACAACCCGTCCCCGGCACTTCCGTGTCCCGTAGACCTCCCGGTGATGTCCCCATGATGTCCCGTACATTCGTTAGTCTTTCGCTAAAATCCAAGAAACCCTTGTACTTTTCCGGGAACCATCCATGGCAGCCGGGAGAAGCCGGCAGGAGAAGGCGAAAAAATCCGCTTTATGCCCTGACCATGATGCGGTCCCGGCCCTTATCTAAGGGGCCTGCCGGGCACGCCTTCAAAAGTCATTTGTACGGGAAGTATCTTACCCTCTTCATCAAACTCCATTTTATCTATACAGGTCACCCTATGGTTATGGTGGGTTTCCTCCAATGGCCTTCTGTGGTAGACGATATAATATGCCTCTTCTCCAGGGATCTTCAATACGGAATGGTGCCCGGCTCCCCTGCCTATTTGATCGTCCTGCTCCAAAATAACACCCTCCCGCTCAAAGGGGCCGAAGGGGCTGTCCGAAACCGCATACGCCACCCGGTAATCCGGCCCGGTCCATCCTCCTTCTGACCACATAAAATAATACTGGTCATCTTTGATAAACATAAAAGGTCCCTCCACATAATCCCGGGGCGTGACCTCCTTGTAGATTTCCCCATCATCAAAAGGTACAAGTTCTTTAAAATCGTCGCTCAACTTCACCACGTTACAGTGACCCCAGCCGCCGTAGTACATATAAAAGGTGCCGTCTTTGTCCTTAAAAATGTACTGGTCTATGGGCTGTGCCCCGTTCACGATCTCATTGATCAGGGGTTTGCCCAACAGATCCTTGAAAGGCCCTTCCGGGCGGTCCGCCACGGCGACGCCGATGCCCCCAACTTCGCCCTCATGCACATCATTGGCGGCAAAGAACAGATAATATTGGCCTGATTTTGAGATGACACCCGGGGCCCACATGGCCGTTTTTGCCCATTTTACCTCGGCGGTATCGATTATCCTTTCATGCTTGGTCCAGTTGACAAGATCCGGTGAGGAAAAAGCATCCATAAACACCTGCTTTTCGAAAGCATCCGAGTAAGTCGGATAAATCCAATAAGTATCCTCATATACGATGGCCTCAGGATCAGCATACCAGCCCTCAAAAACCGGATTTCCTGAAAATCCGGTTTCCTTTTTTTTACCGTCTTTTCCTGTATGGCTTGTACAAGAAGCAATCATTGTGAAAGCGCAAAAGTAAAGTAACTTCATTTTTAATATAATGTGTCAATTCAATGTCCGGGGCAATATAAACCCTTTTGGTTTTATAAAAAACCATTGAAATCATAAAAAGACTTTACATCAGGGTAAAGGATTTTAAGCCGGAATGGATTTGAAAAAAAACAACAATGCATCCCAACCTCTTCTGCCAAAACCTTGGCCTGGTACAGGTCTTTTCCGGATCTTTCGGTATAAACATGGTCAATTGCCATTTGTTCACCTTTTCCCATTCAATGCTCCCCGAATACCGCGTGAATGAAAAAAAGGGAGCGGGGGCTTTGAGTGCTCCCGTCCCCTTCACCTTTTTCTTACGACCATGCCCGTCTTTGGCCTCCACTAAAACAGCATTCTGTCACTAGGCTCCCTTGATCATTGTAAAACCAATACGAGAAGTCAGTAGATCTTCGTCTATGATTCAGTTAAGGAGACAAACTATTAAATGGAAAAAACGTTTTCAAGCTAATACTGCTTTATTCAATTAACATTTTTTACTATTTTTGCTATATACAAAAAACATATATGGAGCATTTATTTGAGAAATCATATCAAAAGTTTTCACGGGTACCCACGCAATTTAGAAGATACCTGATTAGGCAAATAGACTGGAACAGTCGCCTGATCGGTATAAAGGGTGCCCGCGGTGCAGGAAAAACAACGCTATTGCTTCAATATGCAAAGGAGCATTTGCCCGTGGGCAAACAAACCCTCTACGTAAGCCTGGACGACCTGTACTTTACAGCCAATAATCTGGTGGATTTGGCAGACACTTTTGTAAAGCAAGGAGGAAAATTTCTATTGTTGGACGAGGTACACCGTTATTCCAACTGGTCACAGGAAATCAAAAACATATATGACGACCAACCCGACCTGAAGGTTGTTTTTACCGGATCTTCGATGATGCACCTTGACCAAGCTACGGGTGATTTGAGCCGCAGGGCGGTTATGTACGAACTCATGGGACTTTCTTTTAGAGAATATCTTAGTTTTACAAGGAAAGACGAGTTCAACGCCATATCTTTTGGAGACCTGTTAGCTTCGCACACCACTATAGCAATGGAAATAACGGGGCGATTACATCCTTTGGAGCATTTTACCGATTACCTGCGTTATGGCTATTATCCTTATTTTGTGGATTCTCCGAAGCTATACTGGCAAAAACTTTCAGAAACCATATCTCTTGCCTTGAGCATAGACCTGCCTTCCTCTCAGGATATCAGTTATGCCAGTGTGGAAAAAATCCGTTTGTTATTACACATTATAGCTGAATCGGTGCCCTTTAAACCGAACATCAGCAAACTCAGTGAACGCATTGGTATAAGCCGCAACAGTCTTGTTCATTTCCTAAGGCATCTGGAAGCACTCCGCATCATAAAAAGTCTATATGCCGATACAAAAGGTATAGGTAGCTTACAAAAACCTGAAAAGGTCTATTTGCACCATCCAAACCTTCAATATGCCCTGGCCAGGGAAAATAGCAACATTGGAAATGTCAGAGAAAGTTTTTTTATCAATCAGGTCGGGACTGTTTCACCGTTGCATTACACCAAAGAAGGCGATTTTTTCATAGACGGTTATACGTTTGAAATCGGAGGCAGCAAAAAGACTCAAAAACAAATCAAGCACCTCGAAAATGCCTTTGTCGCGGCAGATGGAATTGAAATAGGACATGCCCACAAGATTCCCCTGTGGCTTTTTGGCTTTTTGTATTAGCAAAGCTGTTCAAGGGTATCTCATTTCAGGGATACACAAATTGTGAACAACAAATCCCTGCTCCTTATTCACCACTACCCTCTTCACCGGATAATAAATCAAGCAGCAGCTTGTCAATTACCTCTCCAGCTCCGCATACACCGGCAGGTGATCTGAGGCGTAGGTTTCCTCTATGGTGTGATGGGTTTTTACCTGAAAATAATCCTGGGGAGAAAACATAATAAAATCGATGGTCCTGCGCGGATTCACTACCGGGATGGTGGGAGGACAATCTGCACGGCAGGTACGGGTGAAATGCTGATCAAGGTGGTTGATCGTCTCACTGCCGGGTGTGGTATTAAAGTCTCCTGCCATGATCACCGGCAGCCGCTCGTCTTCAAAAATTTCCGTGATCTTACGGGCCTGCATCAAAGCATTCGAATCACTGCTGAAGTCCAGATGCGTACTCGCAAACTTGATCCTTTCCCCACCCGGCAGGCTTACCGTCACCACAATCACGGCGCGGGGTTCCGTACCCTCTTCATAGGGCAAAGGATAGCCCTGGCTTTCTTCTATGGGGTATTTGGACAATATGGCGTTTCCATACTCGCCGCCCTGATGGTCTATGGATTTGAAAAAATAATAATGCATGCCGGTCTCCTCCGCCAAAGCCTTAGCCTGGTGCAGGTCTTTTCCGGATCTTTCGGTATGAACATCCACCTCCTGTAACGCCACCAGCTCCGCGCCGCTTTCAGTGATCACCCTTGCAATAGCAGGAATATCTATGAATCCGGGACGGGAAGGTGGATTGGCATGATGGATATTGTAGGCCAAAACTTTCAAGGTATGTTTTTCTCCTTCTGTCTCTTCATGGGATTGAACAGGTCTTTCCGAGGCCGCTCCACAAGCCCACAAGCCGAAAAGTGTGCCAAAGAAGATAGAAATCCCCAAAAATATTTTCGCGGTATATGTTATCATGTCTGTTTGTTGGATGAGATTCCTAAACTACTGATTTTAATTTTTTTTTGTATATCAAAAAGACAAACTTTATTAAAAGACGTTCGTCCTATCCGGAAACAGGCAGCCGGAAATCTGCCGGCTGCCTATGGATTCCCTACCAACCCTGATTTTGGGTAAGATTCGGATTTCTGTCACGCTGCTGCAACGGAATCGGCCACAGATAATGCTTCGGATCCTCAAAGGTTCTTCCCGACTGGAAGATGATATAACCCTCCTCATCGGTCCTCACACTCTCCACATCCTGCTGACGGATGATAAAGTCCTTTTTCACCCCTTTGATATCCTGCGCCAGGATTTCTCCTTCCTTTCTTCTTAAAATATCAAAATACCGCTGTCCCTCCAATACGAGCTCTATTCTCCGCTCTCTTTTTACCTCTTCTTCCAGATCCAACCCCCACGCTTGGATCTCTTGGATATCCATCGGGTGCATGCCTACCCGTTCACGGATTTTATTGATGGTGATATCTAGATCTCCCTGCGTCAACGTTCCTTGAGCCAGTTTGGCTTCCGCGTAATTGAGCAATATTTCGGCATATCGCAACAGGATAATATCGTTTTGGTCCCTGTTATAGGTCGGAACAGCGCTTAGCGCACAATATTTTTTAAAGTAATAACCGGTGACCGTTACCGATCCCTGTCTGTCGTTGTTGAATTTGGGTGCAGTGAAGATGTCATTGTTGGTATTGTCGGGGTTACCGTCTTCCCTGCCGCCCCACTCGTCTCCCGGCAACAAAATGGTCATCGCCATTCTGGGGTCCCGGTTTTCAAAGATAGCTTCATAGCTGGTATCATCATATAACGGCGATTGTTCTATGGGTCTGCCATCCACGCACAGATAAGCATCAATTAAGGATTTTGTCGGATTCCACCTGGATGGTTGGTCAGGCACATGTATTTCCCTGCTCAGGTTATGCATGCTGATGTCGGTTGTATAAATCCTCGTAAGCATGGTTTCCTTGTTGCTTGGGTTTTGCGAAGCCTGGCCTTCTGGCTGGAACAGCTCAAAATAATCCGGATACAATTCATAAACCCCCAAATCCATCACCGCCTTAGCGGACTCCTCTGCCACGTCATACCTATTGTAAAACAAGGCGACATTGGATTTCCATCCCAAAGCCGCTCCCTTGGTAATCCTTCCGTATTCCGCACTGGAATAGGAGGTGGGCAGATCGGCAGCCGCAGCCTCCAATTCGTCCAGGATCCAATTCACGATTTCCATCCGGGAATGCCGCTCACCATACAATTCCTCATCGCCCACATTCAGCGCATTGGTAATGAACTGGACATCACCATAAAAATAAGTCAGATAGCTGTAGAGGTAAGCCCGCATAAACCTCACCTCGGCGGCATACCTTCTTTTTAATTCCTCATTGGTCATACTGGCTCTTTCGTAGTTTTCCAGAAAGTGATTGCACCTTCTGATCCCCGCATAGGCATCAGACCACTCGGTATTCAAGGTAGATAAATCATTGTTATAGTTACCGGATCCGATCAATTGATACTGGGTGAGCGTAGGCCATACGGTATTGTCCGCAAGGTTTTCCAAATCCACCATATTTTTGCCTTTCAGGTAAGCATAGGTGGCGTTGACCGCCAACTCAAGTTGCTGCTGGTTTTGCCAAAAACCCACATCCGTGATCGCATCCAAAGGTTCACGGTCCAAAAAATCATCATTACAAGCCCAGCCACAAACACACAGGAGCATCAAAATTACTTTATCTATATATTTTATTTTCATGACAATTCAGGTTAACGTTTACTTAAGATTGATATTCACGCCCATTACATAGGTTTTGACCTGTGGATAAAAGCCACCCCGGGTAAGAGGGGATTCCGGATCGTAACCATAGAAAAAATTGGTCCTGGTGAGAAGATTGTCTCCGGAAAAATACACCCGGAGCCTGTTGATCCGGTATTTCTGAAGCAGACTTGGAGGAAGGGTGTAACCTATTTGAAGATTTTTTAACCTAAGGTAGGACGCATCTTCGAGCCAGTAGGAAGACACCCGCATATTGTAGGTTTCACCGTAATTGAACCTGGGATAGCTTGCTCCGGGATTATCCGGGGTGTACCTGTCCAAATGTATCTCCTGGGGATACATGGAGTTGTTCATAAATGCATGTCTGGCATTTTCATACACATATCCCACAGCTTTGCCCACTCCTTGAAAGAAAATGGCCAGGTCAAAACCTTTCCAGGTAAAGTCTCCCCTGAAGGAATAAGTATACCTGGGAAAGGGATTACCGAGGACTTGCCTGTCGTCTTCCATCGTGACACGGCCATCACCGTTAAGGTCTTCATAGACCAGGTCGCCGGGGGCATACCGGTTTCTCTCACTGTCAAAGACAGGAATTGTGGGATTTCCGGCCTCATCAAAATCCGAAGGCTGTGCCAGTCTGTTGGCCACCAGCCCATAAAATGAGCCGATCGGGTAGCCCACTATATTTACCTGCGTGCCAAAAGCCGGTGGCGTGTCTCCCATACTCAGTACTTTGTTTTTCACATCGGAAACCTGCGCATTTAGCCGGTAAGTAAAATCCCTTATCTGGTCACTCCAATTGACGTTCAGCTCCCAACCCTTATTTTCAACTGCCCCGGCATTGATGTCACTTTCTGTGATTCCCAGTACGGAAGGCTGGGGGACTCTCAGAATGATGTCTTTCGTTTGCTTGTTGAACCAATCGGCCGTTACGGACAATTTTCCTTCCAGAAAATAAAGGTCCAAACCCAGGTTCAACATCTGGACGGTTTCCCAGGAAAGGTTGGGGCTGGAGGACACGGTCTGCGCAAACCCCGCTGTGCGGTCGTTCCCGATGGGCATGGTGCCGACGCTGTTGAGTACCGGTACATAGGCGTAGTACTGAGAATAAGCGGGCATGGAGCTTCTCAGAAATTGATTCCCCAATCCCCCGTAAGAGGCTCTGAATTTACCGTCGTAGATCACCTGTTGTATGCCTTGTAAAAAATCCTCGTCGGTAAACCTCCAACCCGCGGATGCAGAAGGAAAAAATCCGAACCTGTTGTCTTTTGCAAACCGGGAAGAGCCATCATACCGGCTATTGATTTCCAGAAGGTATTTTCCTTTATAATCATAGTTAATCCTTGCTATACCGGACCTCAGAGCCCAGTGGTAGGCATCCCCGCCGCTTGTCTGAAGGGGGTTGGTACCCAGGTTGAGGGCGGGAATATCGATGTTGATGAAATCCCTTCTGCCACCGATATGGGTTTCATATTCCTGCCATTCCTGCTGAAAAGCCAACAAGCCCCGGAGGCTATGGTCTCCCCATTGGTTGGAATAGTCCATTTGGGCCAACACATTCTGGTACCGTGTCACATGGTCTCTCATGCTCATGGAATTTTCCTCCACGTTCGCCCATAAGAAGGCATCTGTATCCGGATGCCGGTGTTCCACCCTTTTTACGAATATGCTTCGCTTGGAATTGGTCATCACCATGCCGTATTGCCCCTTCACATTGAGGTTTTTGTGCAGCTTGATGTTACCGGTAAAATTTCCGGTGAATTCCTGTGACGTCAGGATGTTGCTGCCCCCGTCGGTAGCTATGGCCACAGGGTTATTGGCGCCCCCTCCATAGCCCCATTCTCCGTTGGTGTACCTCACGGGTACCAAAGGACTGATTTGCAAAGCCCCTTGTATTACCCCGCCTGTGGCAGAGGTGCTCCATTGGGGTTCTACCGTGTTCCTATCAATGTAGCCTATATTCGCAACCACATCCACCACATCCAAAAACGTGGTATTTAACTTAAGCCGGATGTTGTTCCGTTTGGCACTGAAGGCATCACCTACTACCAGCCCTTCCTGATCCAGGTAACCGTAAGAAAGGAGATAGCCAAGGTTATCCCCCCCTCCGGTTATCGAAACCATGTGGCTTTGTTGTGGGGCATAATCCTTGAATATGGCATCTATCCAATTGGTATTGGCAGAAAAATTAGGATCGGTGCCATCAATTACCCGCTGAATGTCCTCCTCTGTATAAGTATCAGACCGTCCGCTGTTGCGCATGGCCTCATTCTGGAGATGCATGTAATCCACCGACCCGAGGAACCGGGGCATGGCTGTGGGCTGTTGGACGCCATAATAGGAATTAATGCTGATACTGGGAGATTCGGCCCTTTTACCTGATTTGGTGGTGATAAGGATGACCCCATTGGCGCCTCTGGAGCCGTATATTGAAGCCGATGCCGCGTCTTTCAATACCGAAATGCTCTCAATATCATCGGGATTGAGGATGTTCATGTCTCCTTCTATCCCATCGATGATCACCAGAGGGTTTTGATTGTTGATGGTACTTAGCCCCCGGATCCTTACCGACCCCGGTGTTTGTCCCGGCATGCCGGAATGGCTTTGGACGGTGACCCCGGGCATCATGCCCTGCATCAGGTTGGCTATGGAAGTCACCGGCCGGTTTTCCAGGTCCTCGGAAGTCACCATTTCCACCGCTCCCGTGAGGTTAACCTTCTTTTGCTCACCAAACCCGACGACCACAAATTCATCCAATTCCCTTGCATCAGTCAACAAATAAATGGAAAGCGCAGTGGTATTTCCCAAAACCACTTCCTGCTCAGCAAAACCTATCGAACTGAATACCAGTGTCTGCCCAGGCTCGGCTTCCAGTGAAAAATTCCCGTTCTCATCGGTAATGGTTCCCGAGGAGGTGCCTTTGACCAAAACCGTCACGCCGGGCAGCGATTCGTTGGTCTCTCTATCATATACCACCCCGCCATATCTCTCCAGAAGGTTTTCATCCAAAACCGGTTTTTGGTTTTTCATCCTGACGGCGATCATATTGTTGATTTGAAGAAATTTAAGCGAACTGCCTTTGGAAATCATTTCCAATACTTCCTCCAGGTCATTATCCGGGGCATCGATATTCAACCTGATTTTTCCTGGCCTGATGTCGTTTTTATAAGTAAACATGAACCCCGTTTGATCCTCGAGTTCTTTGA
The DNA here is from genome assembly GCF_042652345.1 of Negadavirga shengliensis. NCBI lineage: Bacteria > Pseudomonadati > Bacteroidota > Cytophagia > Cytophagales > Cyclobacteriaceae > Negadavirga > Negadavirga shengliensis. The sequence continues at coordinate 89,140 of NZ_JBHSJJ010000020.1, read as the reverse complement.
TAACGGTCTTCAGACTACTGTTTTTCACCTGAAGAGAGACCCTTGCTTCTTTCATGTTTTGGCCGGTGGCCGGTTCGGCCATCATCATGCCTGAAGCAAAACATAAGAGCATTACACTGTAGCATAGTCTCATAAGCCAATGACTTACTTTTTTTAGTAAACTAGTTTGCATACTTTTGTAGAAGTTGTTTAAGAATAATTAGACAATAGAAAGCCCGGCCGATTGAAAAACCGGTGATGCAAGGGGTTTCGTGAATCCATGCAGAAGTGCCGCCACACTTCTGCATTTTTTCAACAATGGCCGGAGATCATAATGATGTTTTCCTTATAGCGATAGTTTAGGTTTATGGAATATTTTAGTATTTCAAGAATGTTCTTTAAAGACTCTCCTTTTTGCTTTAGGGTAATTTGACAGCCGTCAAAATCTTCCGGACGCCACTCAAAGCTTACGCCGAACCATTTTTCCAGCTCCACAAGCAACTCATTGAATGCGACATCTTCAAAAAAGAGATAACCTTCTGTCCAAAAGGCAATGGTTTCAGGATCAACATTTGCTAAATGCCAAGCTTCATTTACACGGTCCCAACTGACCTGCTGCCCTGCCACCAGACTAACCGGCGACTCATTCTCTTCAACCAATTCCACAGCAACCTCCCCTGACTTTACACTGACTACCTGCTGGTTTTCATCCGGTCGGTATTTGATATTAAAAGAAGTCCCTACCACAGAGGTTTTGATAGTTCCACTGATCACTTGAAAGGGGCGTCCATGATCCGGGATGACGTCGAAGAATGCTTCACCGGTAATTTCCACCCGCCGGGTCTTTTCGTCAAAATATTCCGGATAAACAATCGTGCTTCCCGAATTGAGCCTCACTGTGGTTTCGTCCGGTAGGACAATGGTGGATTTCTGTCCAAAAGCGGTGGTCTTGGTGATCATGGAAACTGGATGATCGGTCATCTTAGAATAAAAAGTGTTTTTAAGTAAGATGGCAGCCACCGTGACCAACAAAAAAGTGGCTGCGATCCTGAAGAAACCTATCAACGGCCTTTTTGAGCCGGATTCCATCGCCAATCCCTGATGAACCTGCCCCTTTATTTTTTCCCAGGATTGCTCCTTATCAAAAGACGGATAAGCCTGGCTTGGATACAATTCCCTTTTATAGCTTTCAAACGCTTTTCTGAATTCAGGGTCCTCTTCCAGTCTCAGACGGAACCGGGTGATTTCTTCATCCTTTAGCTCATCAAGGAGATATTTGTTGAAATAAGCTACAAAATCCTGATCCATTTTTATGTGTTTACCTGTTGATGACACATAAAATCCCTCCCGGTACTATCCGCAATTAAAAAAAATCAAATTTTCAGTTTATCTTTTAAACCCTTGATGGCAGCGCCTAGTTGGTTTTTTACGGTATTGGGGGAGATGTTGAGGGCATCGGCGATTTGCTGATTGGAAAAACCTGCATGAAGTCTTAACTCCAATATGATTTTTCTCCTCTCGGGCAGCCCATGGGTATACTCGTCCATACGCTCCTGAAATTCCCTAAACTCCATCTGCTCCTGTGGGCTCAGCTCAGTACTGATTAAAATTTCTTTGTAATCCTCCATGTCTGCTTTCAGGTTTTTATGATCGCGGATATAATTCAGGGTGGCATTTCGGATACTTCGATAAAAATACGCCTTAACGGAAATTTGAATCAAAAGACTATGTCTTTTCTTCCACAACTTGACAAAAAAATCCGACACAATTTCCTCCGCGGCCTGACGGGACGGATAGTGTAAGAACACAAACCGGCAAAGGGGATCATAATATTTTTGAAAGAGGAACTCCAAGCCTTTTTCCTTATCCTTCTTTAATAACTCCAATGCCTTTTTGTCCTCCATATTGTTTATTTTCACCAAAGGTAACCTGACATCTTTGGCATCCTTTTGCTTTCCGGTTAAGAAATCATTAAAATTCCGCAAACAATGATTTAAATCAAAACGAGGTTAAAAATATATAAACAATACGATTTATGGAAAAAATAAAATTTTTTTCTACGTAGAACTATAATTGCCAATGAATCAAACCCACCATCTTTTCACTATGATCAATTATAATAACAGGAAATTCAGAATAGTCCACAATTCTGTAAATGGCCAACTCGACCATGATTTCACCTTTCACTATTACCAAAAGGACAATATCGTCTATTCGGATTACAGCGGGGGAAACATAAAAAAGGGACATTTGTTGGGTACGGTAGAGGCCAACGGCAGGATCAATATGAGTTATCATCAGATTGATGTTAATGACCATATCAAAACAGGAAGATGTACCTCTGTTCCCGAAATACAGGATAACGGCAAAATAAAGCTCACTGAAAACTGGCAGTGGACTTCCGGGGAGGGGACGGCAGGGACTTCAATCCTGGAGGAACTTTAGGCACGTGGAAAGCATTAATGGGAAAAAAACAAGGAGGCTGACCTTTTCAAGCCAGCCTCCTTCGAGTTAAGTCTTATTTCTCTGGAACGGTCCACAGATAAATGGTAGCACCATCCACCCGCCGGGTTTCCTCGGGTTCCCAATCCCCCATATCAAAGGCATGTGAAACCACCCTGGTACCTGGTTTAAGTTGCTCTAACAAAATAGGCCTCAATTTTAGATTAAGGGAATTTAAAAGATAAAGCGTCACCACTGAAGCTTCGCTGATATCAGATGAAAACAGGTTGGCTTCGATAAACTTCACCTTGTCCGTGACACCTGCCTGCTCTGCATTCTTATTGGCTTCACGGATGCGCTCGGGGTCAATGTCGATCCCCCTGCCGGTAGCTCCGTATTTCTTGGCGGCGGTGACGACAATTCTGCCATCCCCACAGCCCAGGTCATAGACCACATCATCCCCGTTCACTTTAGCCATTTCCAGCATGGCTTCCACTACGGATTGTTTGGTGGGAACATAATGGACATCTTGGGCCATGGACCCAAAGGAGACACCAAAGACTATCAGCAGCGTCCCACATAAAATTTTAATGGTTTTCATTGATTGTTAAGGTTAATTGGTTAGCATATAAAATTTAAAATTCATTCACTTTTAATCCGGTATTTTCCACAAATATAGGACATGTTTTCTACCGTCCGGTCCCATAATTTCTTTGGTGAGGTCCGGCTCCCAGTCACCCATGTCGTAATTATGAGAGACAATCTTTGTTCCCGGTGCCATCTTTTGTATACGCGGGCGGAGCTTGAGATTTACCTCCGGAAACAGGTACAGGGTGAGCACACTCGCCTCGCTGAAATCCACTTCAAATACATCCCCCTCATAAAAGCTTACTTTGTCTGTGACCTCGGCTTCTTTGGCATTCTTAATGGCTTCTCTCACCCTTTCCGGATTCAGATCAATTCCTATTCCTCTGGCACCTACCGTTATGGCCGCTCTGATAGGGATACGCCCATCTCCGGACCCCAAGTCATATAGCACATCCTTTGCGCTGACACCGGCCATGTCCAGCATCTCATCCACGATGTTTTCCGGAGTGGCCACATAAGGCACATCCAATACAAAAGAGGGCCTGTCTTCCTGGGCCTTGAGCGGTGTACAAAATACCAGAAATATCCAGAGCGATAAATATGTATACTTTTCGTTATTCACGGTCAATCCCTTTTTTATTGAAATAAAGTATCATCACACCGACCAAAAGGACCCCTATACCTACCATGGCCCCCCATCCGGTATAAACTATACTGGAATATAACAAATAAAGACAGGTTAAACAGAACAACACGGGCAAAAAAGGATACAAAGGTACGCGAAAAGGCCGCTCTGCCGCCGGTGCTATTTTACGCAGCCTGAAAAGGGCCAGACCCACCAAAAGAAAAAAGAACCAAAAAACCGGAGCTGTATATTCCACCATGGTCTCAAAACCATCTCTGGAAAACAAACCCAAACTCACCAAGAGCAGGGCGATCAAACCCTGTGCAAGCAGGCTGTTGACAGGACCCAAAGAGGGGGACTTCCATTTTCCCAAAATGGAGAAAATAGCAAAATCCCTTCCCAGCGCATAATTGGAACGTGCTCCCGTAAAGATGGTCGCATTGGCCGAAGTGAGTGCGGCGATAGCCACCAATATGGAAATCAGCACCATCCCCCCTTCCCCAAAACTCAATCTCATCAGGTCACCGGCAATGGCATCAGATGAAGCCATCCCCTGCATGCCCAACCCTCTTAGATAGGCCAAATTAATGATCAAATAAATTACCGTGATAATCACAATACTGATAATGAGGGACGAGGCTATGAGTTTTCTCCCTGAACGCAGTTCCGCTGAAACATAGGCAGCTTCATTCCAACCGCCAAAAGTCAACAATACGAATACCATGGCAAGCCCCGTGGATCCGCCTCCGCCCGGCGCGGCATCCGCCACCTCAATAGATGACGAGGGAGCAAAGAAGAAACCGGCCAACACCACCACCAATATGCCCAAAACTTCCAGAGAAGTCAGTATTTTTTGGGTGTAGGCCCCCGCTTTGACCCCGAGAATATTGATACCTGTCAGTACCAGGACAGTAAAAGCCGCGTAGATAACGGAACTGTAATCACCCAGCGAAAATACCTGACTGGCATAGTCGCCAAAAATAAAAGCCAGTAACGCTACGGATCCGGTCTGGATAATGCTGATTCTTGCCCATGCAAATAAAAAAGCCAACCGCCGTCCGAAAGCCCTCAGGATAAAATAATAATCACCCCCTGTGTTGGGAAAAGTGGTGGCCAATTCCGCATAGCACAATGCGCCGATAAGAGAAACCGCTCCTCCCATTATCCAGTAAAGGATAAAATGAAAACCACTGGCTGAATTGGCCGCTACCAGCGAAGGGATCCTGAAAATACCGGCACCGATTACAATGCCCACTATCAGCGCTATCACGTCTATGGCTTGAAGATTGGGCTTGGGCGTATGGGTTCTCTCCGCTACATTTTTTTTGACAGTGGTCATGGGCTAATTGGGAGTTGGCTAGGTCAGAAGCATAAATTTAAATCATTCTTTCTAAAAATCAGGCTCTCCTCACGACTCAACACATGCTTTTAGTAAACGTGCTGATCAATAATTAGTTATAAAAAATCAGGTTTTTATTAAAAATTCTTTTTTATACGGAGAATATTTTTTACAAAGAGCAGGATATTGGGAAAGGCCATCTTCATCATGAACCTAAGCACACCGCTGACAATTAGGCCGGTAGTAAATCAAAAAAAATTACCTGCTTTGATGCTAAACAAAAGTTTATTGTCTTTCTTTAAATGTTAAGAAAGCCGAAAAATGTCTTTCAAATTTATTTTTTTGTTTTTTTGATACAAACCCGATATCTGCGGCGGAAAAATAGCGGAAATTAAGTATTTCTAAATAGGATATTCCTCAATTTTTAGCTAAAATCAACCTCTCAAAATCAATGACCTTGTTTACCAAAATGAGCAAAATTTTCCGGCCTGAAAATGAACCCAAAAGACTAAAAGCACTTAAGGAAAGTCTCCTTTTGGATTCCATGCGGGACTTGTCTTTTGATAATTTAACGGAACTGGCATCCGCCATCTGCGAAGTTCCTATTGCCACGGTATCGCTTGTTGATGAAAACAGGCAATGGTTCAAATCAAAGTTGGGAATAGATTTTTGCGAAACCACCCGGGATGATTCTTTTTGCCAATATACCATTTTACAGGACGGAGTTATGGAAGTAACGGATGCCAGCAAGGATCCCCGTTTTGAAAAAAGCCTGTTGGTAACCCAAGCTCCAAAAATCCGGTTCTATGCGGGCAAGACAATTTATGATCCGCAGGGCTATGCCTTGGGTTCATTATGCGTAATGGACACCCAACCAAAAAAACTCAACAATAAGCAGAAAAAAGCACTGGAGGTACTTGCCCACTCAGTCAACAACCTCATCGCATTACAGGTTAAAAAAAACAAGCTGGAAAACCTCAACCGTGAATTACACACTGCCAACAAAAACCTAGAAAATACCGCTAAAGAGCTCAAAGAGGAGCGTACCTTACTCGAGACCATCATTGACAACATTCCCATCAATGTCTATGTAAAAAACACAAGGTTTGAAAAGACGCTTCTCAATAAAGCCGAACTGCATTATCTTGGCTTGGAGGACAAACAAATGGCTTTGGGAAAAAGGGATGAGGATCTGTATGATGCCGCCACAGCCGCCTTTGCCAAGGAGGAAGACAGCAGGGTTTTAGAACACGGTGAGGAAATTCTCAACAAAGAGGTGATTCAGGAACAGAAAAGCGGAACCAAAAGATATTGTTTGATTTCCAAAATCCCCTTAAAAAATGAAAACAACGAGATCATCGGGATGGTGGGCATCTCCAATGACATCAGTGACAGAAAAAAAGCCGAGACTGCCCTGGAAGAAAAAAGTAACCGCTTAGACTACATCATCAAGGCAACAAATGCCGGAACCTGGGAATGGGACCTTCTGAATGGAAAAAAAACCTATGACAAAAGATGGGGGGAAATGGTAGGATATTCGCTGGAGGAACTGGCTGAACTTGGAGACGATATCTGGAAAAAACTATGCCACCCTGAAGACCACTTAAGAAGTCTCCAACTTCTAAAAGATCATCATGAAGGCAAAACCGAATTTTATGAAAATGAACTAAGACTCAGGCACCGGGATGGCCGTTGGATATGGGTGCAGGACAAGGGGAAGGTTTATTCCTGGGATAAAAAAGGCCAACCTCTAAAAATGTATGGTACCCATCAGGACATTTCTGAAAAAAAACAACTGGAGCTTGAATTACAGTTGAACCTGGAAAAATTCAAGAATCTTTTTGATCTCTCACCCATTGGCATATGCTTGACGGACCGGGTATCAGGCAGGTTTCTGGAAGTAAACCCTGCTTTTCTGGCCCCCTCGGGATATAGCAAAGAAGAATTATTCCGTATGCCTTATTCAGAAATAGTCCCACCGACATATGAGCAAAAAGTCCGTAAAGCGGTTCATGAATTGGAGAAAACCGGTAAATATGGTCCTTTCGAAATAAATCACATCAGAAAAGATGGAAGCCTTTATCCGGTACTGGCCCGGGGTGTCAAATTCCTTTATGAAGACAATAAATGGGCTACTTTATCGGTGGTTCAGAATATTTCTGCCCAGAAAGCCCACGAACGGGAACTGAAAGAGGCGAAGGAAGCCGCTGAAAATGCCAACAGAGCAAAATCCGATTTTCTGGCCAACATGAGCCACGAAATAAGGACACCGCTTAACGGGGTAATTGGTTTCACTGATCTTCTAATGAAAACCCCATTGTCGGAAATCCAGCTTCAATACATGAGAACCGTTTCCAATTCTGCGCATTCGCTTCTTGACCTGATCAATGATATCCTGGATTTTTCCAAAATAGAGGCTGGCAAAATGGAACTTTCAATCGATAAAACCGACCTTTTTGATTTGGGAAACCAGGTAGCAGACATTACCAAATACCAAGCCCATTCAAAGGGGCTGGAACTTTTGGTCAACCTTCCATTAAGCCTGCCACGTTATATTTATACAGATGATGTCAGGCTTCGGCAAATTCTGGTCAACCTCCTGACCAATGCCATCAAGTTTACGGAAAAAGGTGAGGTAGAATTAAAAGTCGAGTTATTGGAGACTGGTGTTGCAGCAGATGACCAGACAGCGTTCCGCTTTTCCGTAAAAGATACGGGAATAGGAATTCCCCATGATAAACAGCAAAAGATTTTTGAGGCATTTTCACAAGAAGATGCCAGCACTTCCCGGAAATTCGGAGGCACCGGCCTGGGATTGACCATATCCAACCGATTGTTGGAATTAATGGACAGCAAACTTCAGTTAAAAAGCGAACCGGATAAAGGAAGCCTTTTCTTTTTTGACATCAGCTTAAAGACAGAAAAAGGTCCGGTGGAAAAATGGCCGGAAGAAGACAAAATCAAACATGTGTTGGTGGTGGACGACAACCGCGCCAACAGAGAACTTCTGGAGGAGATCCTTTCGTCCAAAAACATTCAATGCAGCCATGCAAAAAACGGGTATGAGGGTGTTCAGAAAATTGAAGAAGACAGCAGTATCGACCTGATTTTGATGGATCTACGGATGCCATTTCTGGATGGAATAGAGACAACGGAAAAAATCAGAAAACTGAAAGACAACATCGGGGCACGTGTCCCGGTCGTATTGCTTTCGAGCTCCGGTGATGACTATCAAAATGCCCAAAAGCTGAATGACCTGGGGATTTATAACAAACTGACAAAGCCTCTCCGGGTCAATCAACTGCTGTCCGTTTTTGCCCGGATCGGCAACCCCCAGCAACAACCGGATTTGCCGGTATTGGAAGAGGAAGTTGATAATAGGAATATTTTGGCAGAGAAGGATTACACCATTTTAGTGGCTGAAGACAATCCGATCAACATGAAGCTTACCAAAATCATATTGTCCAAAGTAAGCCCCGCCTTCAGGATAGTGGAAGCTGACAACGGCCTTACCGCCTATGAATACGTGATCCGGAAAAGACCAGATCTGATTTTGATGGATGTGCAAATGCCGATTATGAATGGCTATGAGGCGGCCAAAGCGATCCGAAATCTCGAAAATGGGAAAGACATCCCGATCATCGCTTTAACGGCAGGCACCTTACTGGGAGAACGGGAACGGTGTCTCGAGGCCGGAATGAACGAATACATGACAAAGCCGCTTGTTCAGCAAAATCTGACCGAAACGATTACCAGATGGCTACTTCCTGAAATACTTGCGGAAAAAAAGGGGGTTTTAGAAGAAATCCTGTCAGATTTTGACAGAAAGCATTTCGACAAAAACCACCTTCTCAGTTTGTTTGACGGGGACAAAATGATCTGTAACGAACTGATGAAGCTGGCCCAAACCACATTTTCAGAAAGCAGGGACAAACTCCTTGCAGCCATACAAAATAAAGATAAACAGTCTATACTGAATATCAGCCACCGCCTTAAAGGTTCGGCAGCCACTGCCGGCTTCTTCATATTGCTGCCTCTTACAGATCAGATGGAAAGCCTGGATAAAGAAAAAGAAGAAGAATTATATAAGCTTGCCGGCAAAATCAAAGAGGAATTGGATTATCTACTTGATAATTTCCAAAACCTTCTGGAATGAAGGCGACAGCGGTGACAAGACATGGCAATGGATAGGAAACTTCACCAAAACGACGGCATGCTATCGGATAAAAACTGCCTTTTCTTTCCTGCTACCACAGTCGGACCGCAGCGCCCCCGGCCCCCCTTTTCCGGTCTTATTACAAAAAACTTCGGTCCAGCGTTTCTTTTTTTAATTTTTTACATAAATCCTGAGTTAATGCATTTTTTGTTACCTTTGTTTCTCAAATTCTATGACAAACCACCAATAAAAAACGAGATATCCATTATGCCCGAGACCAAAATTTTCTCAGGTTCAAGCACACCTATTCTTGCTGAAAAAATAGCAAAAAGTTATGGTCAATCATTAGGCAAGCTTACCATCACCAAATTCAGTGACGGGGAAATATCGCCGAGTTTTGATGAATCCATAAGGGGCTGCAACGTTTTTCTTATCCAGAGTACCAATCCCACAGCAGACAATCTATTGGAGCTATGCCTGATGATAGATGCCGCCAAAAGGGCCAGTGCCTACAAGGTCTGTGCGGTCATCCCTTATTTCGGTTATGCGCGCCAGGACAGAAAAGACCGCCCCAGGGTCAGCATTGCCGCCAAACTGGTGGCCAATATCCTGACTTCTGCCGGTGCGGACAGGATCATGACCTGCGACCTGCATGCCGGCCAGATACAGGGATTTTTCGATATTCCTTTGGATCATTTAAACGGTTCGGCTATCTTTGTGCCCTATTTGAAAAGCTTGGAACTGGGTGACCTGCTGTTTGCTTCCCCGGATGTGGGGGGAGTGGGAAGAGCGAGGGCTTATGCCAAGTATTTTGAAGCAGATATGGTGGTCTGTGATAAGCACAGAAAAAGGGCCAATGAAGTGGCTTCCATGCAGGTAATCGGCGAAGTGGGGGACAAGGATGTTGTGCTGGTGGATGACCTTGTAGACACCGCCGGGACCATCTGTAAGGCAGCCCAGATTATCCTGGAAAAAGGGGCCAATTCAGTGAGAGCCATTTCCACTCATGGGGTGTTGTCCGGAAAAGCCTATGAAAACATTGAAAATTCAGTATTGTCGGAATTGGTTATCACCGATACCATTCCCTTAAAGCAGGAATCTTCAAAAATCAAGGTGTTGTCAGTAGCCGATCTTTTCGGCAAAGCCATCCATGCGGTGACTGAAAATGACTCCATCAGTGCCTTGTTTATTTAAGAAATTCAATCTAAACAAATTATAAACACATGAAATCATTAGAGATTATAGGGTTTAAAAGAGCAAATCTCGACAAAAGAGAATTGGATGAAATCCGGGACAATGGCAATGTGCCTTGCGTGGTCTACGGACCCGGCATAAAAGAACAAATCCATTTCCATTCACCGGCCATCCTGTTCAGGGACTTGATTTATACGCCGGACGTTCACATGGTCGAACTCAATGTTGAAGGCACGATAGTCAAAGCCATCCTGAGAGAGGCCCAGTTTCACCCAGTGAGTGAAGTGCTTCTACATGCTGATTTCCTCGCATTCAGCGAAGACAAACCTATCAAAATGGAAATTCCGGTGAAAATCCAAGGATCTTCTCCAGGCATGATGAAAGGTGGTAAACTTGAAATCAAATCCAGAACACTGTTGGTAAAAGGTTTGGCCAAAGACCTGCCTGATTTTATCCCGGTAGACATTTCCAAACTTGACCTGGGAAAATCCATAAAGGTAAGCGAGCTGAATGTGAAGGATTTTGAAATCCTCAATAGTCCTAATGTGACCATTGCTACGATTGGTATTCCAAGGGCATTGAGAGGTAAAAAAGCAGGTGAAGATGAAGAGGTTTGATTTTAACCGACACTTTATAATATGAAATCCTATCCTGCCCCGGAATTGCCGTGGCAGGATTTTTTCTTTACTGACATGCCGATTAACCCATTGCTTGAAAAATGAAATTTCTGATAGCCGGATTAGGAAACATTGGTCCTGAATATGAACTTACCAGGCACAATGCGGGCTTCCTGACGCTCGACCGACTGGCGGACAACAAAGGGCTTCAGTGGGAAAGTAACCGACTGGCCTTTATCTCAGCATATAAACACAAAGGAAGACAGCTCCATCTGATCAAACCTACCACTTACATGAACCTGAGTGGGAAAGCCGTTAATTACTGGTTGAAGGAACTGAAAATTCCAAAGGAAAACCTGCTGGTCATCACGGATGATATCGCCCTGCCCTTCGGAAAACTCAGGATGAGAGGCAAAGGCTCCTCAGCGGGCCACAATGGGCTCAAAAGTATTGAGGATATGACAGGCGGCCAAAACTATGCGAGGCTGCGTTTTGGAATTGGGGACCATTTTCCCAAAGGCCGACAGGTGGAATATGTCTTGGGCCGTTGGTCACAGCCTGAAATCGATGGTTTGCCCGAAGTGATGGACCGTGCTATAGAAATGACCGAGGCTTTTTGCACCATCGGATTACAGCAAACCATGAACCATTATAATCAATAACACCATGCCTGATATCAACCTGGGCCTACAGATTGTGCCCAAAAGCAAGACACTGGATGCGTATGCATTGGTAGACAAAGCCATTGAAGTGATTGCCTCCTCAGGGGTAAAATTCACAGTTACACCCTTCGAAACGGTAATGGAAGGTCCCGAAGATAAGTTGATGTCCATTGCCAAAAGAGCCCAGCAAGCCGTGCTGGATGCAGGAGCAGAGGAAATCCTGGTGTATTACCGCTTGCATATACGCAACAACCGGGACGTAACCATGGAAGAGAAAACCTCCAAATACCGATAGGTCAGGGACCCTTATTATTAACCCGCTACATAGTTCATTTTTTTTGTTATTTTTTACATATTTAGTACATTAATTGCTTACATGACTTTTCTTTAATACCAATGAAATAACCAACTGCCGCCATGACCACTTCAACAGGTATAAAATCGCTCTTAAGATGGTTTGGTGGATTGATTTGTTTTTTTGCGACTTTTTCCCCTGCAATATCCCAAAATATACCTGTGAGCTTTCCAATGATCAATGAATACCTGAGACGCGAGCAGGTGATCGGTGAGAAGGGAACGGATCTTAGTTTCAATTACCGCCCCATCACGCTCAACAAGGCTTTGGATTCGCTGGCATTTATCAAAGAGGACGGTATATTGGAACGTTTTGGCAAACCGCTGACTAAAAAGAACAGCCTCCTTCAATTCAATCTGCTTCCCCTCCAGGCCACGCAGGTATATAATGCAGCTTATCCCTACGGATGGGGTGACGGCCCTGTCTTACCCGCCAGAGGATTCCAACATCTTCTGGAAGTGGGCTTGCATGCTTCAGTGGGCATATTGAGTGTCCAGTTGTATCCTCAGTTTTTCCATGCCCAAAATCTTCCCTTTCAGGAATATGATGAAAGTCTGCCGACCGACTATTTTTGGGCGATCAGTCTGTTTGTGACACAGATCGACAGGCCTATCAGACACGGCACCCGTTCCATCACCCAAGTTCTGCCCGGAAATTCACATGTAAAATTGAATTTCGGGTCGTTTGCTGCCGGTATTTCCACAGAAAACATATGGTGGGGGCCGGGACAAAATCATGCCTTGGTTCTTAGCGATAATGCAGCCGGTTTTCCCCATGTCACCCTGAATACCACCCGGCCTGCGAAAACTTTCATAGGCAATTGGGAGGGGCAATATTTTATGGGAAGGCTTGATGGATCGGGCTACCCCTTTTTCAGTGATGGAGCCTATCAGCATCTATTCTCCCCATACAGGGATGATTGGAGATATATTACCGGCATTTCGATAAGTTACGCGCCAAAATGGCTGGTGGGCCTCTCCTTAGGCTTTACGAGAAGCTTTATGATGTACAGCGAAACACTGAGAGACGGCGGTTTTTATACTTGGTTTCCGCTGCTAGAAGGCCTGCGGAAAGAAAAAATCGGGTTAATGGAATCCCACCTCAGTGAAACGGATCAGCATTTGTCAGTTTTTGCCAGATGGGTTATTCCTGAAGCCAAAGCCGAAATTTACGGGGAACTCATGCGCACCGATCATCCCCTGAACTGGCGGGATCTTTTTCTGAATCCCGAGCATGCCAGGGGATACATTCTGGGTTTCAGTAAGTACTTCCCGCTTTCTGAAAAAGACCTGTTATCAGTCAAAATGGAAATGACACAAACGGAAAACAGCATCGGCAGTCTGGTGAGATGGGGCGAGAAAGGGGGCAGTTACCATAGCGGATTGGGACTGTATGAAAATTTTCAGGTCAGACACGGGCTCACCCATCGGGGGCAGGTTCTCGGATCCGGTCTGGGACACAGCGGCAACTTGACCCTAATGGAGATCAGCAAAATCAACGGATTGAACAAGCTGGGCCTCACATTGGAACGCTGGGCACGGGACACCCACTTCCACAACTTCCCCAAAGCCAATGGATTGGACGTACTCCGTTGGGTAGACCTCGGCCTTGGAGCCGTATTTGACCGGCAGTTTCACCACTTGCTTCTCTCCGCAAACGCCAAATTCATCCAAGGACATAACTACAATTATGCCGTCCAGGAAAGCAACAGTTTAGGGGATTTTGGAAAAAGAAAAGCCAATTTTCACTCCAGGGTCAAAATCGCTTATCTGTTTTAACCAAAGCCGCTTTTTAGAATATCAGGTCCTGCTGGGTTTTAATCTTTCAGCCGGATGAAAACCGTTTTGTCTTTATTTCCCAACACAATGGCTGCTTTCTCAAAAGAAGGGGGTCCCATCGTCCCCATGACGTTATTGGAAAAGCCATACCTATCCCTTGGAATGCCAAAAAGCCCTTTTCTCATTTTTCCGTCTCCATCATGATCATGGAATACCGCAACGGCATAACTTCCCGGAAGCAGCTTTTCCACGCTTACCCGTGCCCTACCCTCTTTAATAGGCAAAGAAAAAGCAGACCGTGCCCATTCAGGTTGGTCAGGGAAACCTTTTTCATTATCAAAAAGAAGCACCCTGATCACCCCCTCATCCGATACGGCATCCGTCACCACGATATCCAATGTAGAATACCCCGAATACCCTACCATAACCATCACTATTAAAGCCAGCCAGTTCATCTTAAATTCTTCTTGGTCTCCAACCTGTTTATTTTTTGGGAAGGCGTCATGGAAAATTTTCTTACGAAAAATACCTGCTTAGGCACATGAAACCTTCCCAACATTTCGGCGGATTTTTCCAGAAAATGCCCTGCATTGGTGATATCCTCCTCCCCTTCTACAACCAGCACCAGGGCCTCACCAAGCAATTCATCCTGCATCCCGGTCAGGAAGTACCTTCTTTCAGGAAAATATTCGTGCATCAAAGGCCGAATGACGGACTCCGTTTCTTCCGGATGTATCTTGATTCCCCCTGAATTAACCACGAAATCCACCCTCCCTTTCCACACAAAGCTGTTATGGGACAACAGGTCCACCACATCCTGTGTCTGCAAGGTCCGGTTGCCTGCCATAGGGGCCTGAATGACCAGCCTGTTTTCCCCATCTACTTCCAGGTTAACCCCCGGCAACGCCCTGTAAACCAAAGGCCCCTCTGCTTTGAGGTTGGCCAAAGCCACATGGGAAACCGTTTCAGTCATTCCATACGTCTGATATACTTCTCCTTTCAATGACTTCGCCTTTTCCCTCAACACATCGGATAAAGGTGCCCCTCCTATGATCAATACCCGGATATTATCAAGCAAATGACGGGATTTTTGTTTATCCATACTGGCCTGCAACTGCATAGGCACCATGGCCACAAAATCAAAATACGGATTATCCAGGTTTTCCAAAGGCAGAGATGTCGGCGTCACCAGTAATAATTCGGCTTCCCATTCCATGGCCCTGACCAGCATCATGCGACCGGCAATCATCTCTGTATTCAGACAGCAAAGCATTCGGCAACCATGTTGTAAATTGAAAAAACCCCTTGTGGCGTTGGCACTCAGCCGCATCTGCTCTCTGCTCACCGTGATCTCCTGAGGTCTACCCGTGGATCCGGAGGTTCTTAGCACAAATTCACCTTCTCCCCTCAACCAGTCCCTGCAAAAAGCAAACACCTTTTCAAACTCACTGTCAAGGCCTTTCCAGTCACCGCCCCGGATAGCTTCAAATGAATAATTTTGTTGACCGACTTTAATTGATCCCATAATCAACAGCAAATAAAACAGAAAAATAGGCAAGGCCGCATTATCGGCGTGCTAAAATCAAAAAAATCCGACCAAGGCTGTATCTTGCAAAAAAAAAGAGTACCATGATCAATTGGAAAACTGTCAAAGAATACGAAGACATCACCTACAAAAAATGTGACGGCGTAGCCCGGATAGCGTTTAACCGTCCAAACGTCCGGAATGCGTTCCGCCCGAAAACCACCAGTGAGCTGTATGATGCATTCCTGGATGCAAGGGAAGATACCTCCATCGGTGTGGTCTTGCTGTCCGGTGAGGGTCCTTCCACAAAAGACGGTGTATACGCGTTTTGCAGCGGGGGAGACCAAAAGGCAAGAGGGCATCAGGGGTATGTTGGAGATGACGGCATGCACCGGCTAAACATCCTGGAAGTCCAGCGGCTGATCCGCTTTATGCCAAAGGTAGTGATTGCGGTGGTGCCTGGGTGGGCAGTCGGCGGAGGCCACAGCCTGCATGTGGTATGCGATCTCACTCTTGCCAGTAAAGAACATGCGGTCTTCAAACAAACCGATGCCGATGTGACCAGTTTTGATGGGGGCTATGGCTCCGCCTATCTTGCCAAAATGGTAGGTCAGAAGCGGGCAAGGGAAATTTTCTTCCTGGGAAGAAACTACTCGGCCCAGGATGCTTACGAAATGGGAATGGTCAATGCAGTTATCCCCCATGCCGAACTGGAAGGCACGGCCTATCAATGGGCACAGGAAATCCTGGAAAAATCCCCAACTTCCATCAAAATGCTGAAATTTGCTTTTAACCTTACCGATGATGGCATGGTGGGACAGCAGGTATTTGCCGGAGAAGCTACCAGATTGGCCTATATGACCGAGGAGGCAAAAGAGGGAAGAGATGCTTTTCTGGAAAAAAGAAAGCCAAACTTCAAAAACATCAAGTGGATCCCATAAAAAACCAACCCCAACCCATGGGGCTTTCCCAGGGGTTGGAGTTTCAGGCATCTTCCTTTTATTTTAAACTTGAGTTTCTAAGAACCTCCCAAAAAGCCGTCTATCGTCACTGCGAAGCCTTTTTAGGGGGTTGGAGGGCTGGAAAAAGGGTGCGGCAGTCTCCTTCCGTAAGGGAATTCCCAGGGCTCCACCACACAAACCACCCTTAGCGCCTCGGAATAGCTTGTCCTGGACACCTTCGGGAACGGCTTTTCTACAAAAACGTCCCCGAACCCACGTTAGTTTAAGCGGTACCTGTCTAGTATCGACCGGGTGACTGGCTTTAGCCCTTTGCTAACAGCACCTCCTCCATCGTAGAAATAGGTTGGACCGGTGATGTGCATATCCTTTCCTTCCAAAACCTCCAATGCTCCAGCGGTTTTGTCACAGACGGACAACGGCTGATTATTCACCTATTAAATGTTTTTGGGATTCCCAATCAGCGGCACTGTCTACATCCGGGAGTTCCGGCAGACAGCCATATTCAAGTTGATTGTTTTTTAATTTCTCCACCGTCAATGCAAATACCTGGTCAGTACTCCAAGGAATGTCCTCAAACAGTCCGTCAATGACCTTTTTCATCCCGATAAGATAATACCCCCCATCTATTGCAGGACCTATTACTACATCATTCACATCCAGCAGGGTATACGCATCTTCAATGATACTGTCTGTCAATGCCGCACAATCTGTCCCGATGATGATGGTCTTTTTGTACCCCTTGGCAAAACTGTGATCAAAGGCATTTTTCATCCTGTAACCAAGATCTCCCTCAGCCTGGACATAACAATGATAACCAGCATAGCCAACCTTCTCCTGTGTCGAAACCTGATCTGAGAGAAACAATAATTTGTCTGCTTTTACTTTGGAAGACTGCACATGGGTATGTTTTACCAGCTTCCGGTAAATTTCAAGCGCGGCCTCTTCCCCCATCGTTTCCGCAAGTCTGGTTTTCACCGTTCCTTTGATCAGGTTTTTCTGAAAGATAATCAAAGCTTTACTCTCCGGCCTCTTCATGGGGCAGTGGCTCCCCCACAGCTGCTTCCTCCCCCCGCCGTGCATCCAAAACAGTGCTGTTTGACCATGATATTCCTGTTGGACAAAGTCTCCTGGTTCCATTCTGAAATATGCCGGTTTCCCGGGACATCGACCTTCATCTCCAACATCTGGTTAAAATCACAGTCATACAGATAGCCGTCCCATCCCACGGAAACCGTATTCCTGCACATGACATTTTCTGCCGCCGTGGGATTGAAAGCACCGATCAGTTTTTCCATGTATTCATCAAAATTGCCGCTTCGCAGCAGATAATCCAAAAACCTGCTGATGGGGAGATTGGTAATCGCAAAGAGCGAATTAAAGGTTATGCCATATAATTTGGCTAATTTCTTTTTGAACTCCGCTTCCAGCGCCGCCTGGGACGGCGGCAGAAAGGCCCCAGAAGCATTATACACAAGATTCAATACCAAGCCGGAGCCCTCCACACCATATCCCACCTCATTGAGCATTTTTAAGGCCTCGATGGATTTGCTGAAAACCCCTTCCCCTCTTTGAGAGTCTGTCTTCATCGCTGTATAATAGGGCAAAGAGCTCACCACTTCCACATCATGTTCTTTATAGAACCGGGGAAGATCTTTGTATTTTGGATTGGCCAAAATAATGGTAAGGTTACACCTGACTATGATTTTTATGCGCCTATCGATTTTTCTTATGGCTGCAACGAACCACCGGAAATCAGGATTCATCTCAGGGGCGCCGCCGGTGAGATCTACACAGTTGATGCGGTATTTTTGGATCACATGAAGGCATTGCGTCATCGTTTCCCGGCTCATAATTTCCTGCCGGTCAGGCCCCGCATCCACATGACAATGCTTACATACCTGGTTACACATCTTACCCAAATTGATCTGTAGAATCTCAATCCGGATAGGTTTTAAGGGAAACAGCCCGCATGTGTCCAGCTTTTTGGCAAAGGCAATTCCCTCCGTACCGGTAGGGGTTCGGGCTTCCAGTACTTCAAGTTCGTATTGCGAATCCGCTAATCTGCTTTTTTGGGCTTTAAGTGATTTCATTACATGGATAGTTCTTTTGCTCTGTTCATCATCTGGGTGGCATGCACCAAAGATGCGCCGCCTCTAATGGCAGCAGCCACGTGCACAGCCTCCATCATTTGCTCTTCATCACAACCTTTTTCCATCGTGTCGGTAGTATAGGCATCTATGCAGTAGGGACATTGAATGGCATGGGCTACGGCCAAAGCTATCAAGGATTTTTCCCGGGCCGTGAGGGCCCCCTCCTGAAAAACCTCTCCGTAATAATCAAAAAATTTGTCCGCCAGCGGCTTTTGGAATTCTTCAATTTTTCCGAATTTCTTTAAATCTTCCGCGTTATAGTAAGTTTTCATATCGTAAGGGTTTAGTATGGTAACGGTTTATAAATCAAAGTCATCTACAGGAAACAACCTTTCCCCTTCACAAAGGTATGACTGGGGAATTCCAACTTAACAATTTTTTCCTGCCTGAAAGGTATGATAGGATAAGTTAATTTAAAAAATATCATCAGTGGACGGTCTCCTCCATCAAATCACTGGAAGATACGTTCCCCTTCTTTTTGGGAGGATCATTGGGTTTTTGCGAAGGCTTTTGTCTGATAAAAGGATATGTCACCTGTTGCCAGAAACCTTTGGGAAAATCCTCCACGCCGTCAAAGCCCAATGGCTCGTCCCTGCCTTCATGGGGGATGTAGGCGGTACCAAAAAGGTAATCCCATATGCTTAAGGTGAGTCCGTAATTCACCCCATAACTGCCCTCCGGTAATTTTTTGGCATGATGCCATATGTGCATGATAGGATTGTTCAACACATATTTTAACGGCCCATAAGTGATTCTCAAATTGGCATGGTTAAGATGGCCGATGGCCGTGGTGAAAATGTGGACCAGGAAAAAATCTTCCAATCCAAAGCCGATCATGGCCAATGGGACATACTGGGCACTTTTATACAGGATGGTTTCCATCCAATGAAATCTCAAATGGGCCGCGAAGCCCATTTGCTCCACAGAGTGGTGTACCTTATGGTATTCCCATAGCGCCGGCACCCGGTGCAGCAGCCGATGAACATTCCATTGTATAAAATCAGCCAAAACAAAAAGCAGCAGGAGTTGCCCCCACTTGGGCCAGGAATTCACTTCAATTGCCACCAAGTTGGTGATACCGAACAGGGCAAGAAAATCATTGAAAGCCTCCACCGCCACGTTGGATATGGCGTTATAGGCAATAAGGGAAAAAAGAAAAAAATTGAAAAACATATAAAAACCATCCAGCCAGAAATCCTTGCGGAATATGGGTTGTTTTTTTCTCCAGGGAAAAACAAGTTCCAGCAGCCAAACGGTTAAAGACAAGCCCAGGAGCCACCAAAAGTAGTTTTTCCATGAAGGATACATGATCTCGTTGACCAAATAATGGAAATATCCATAATAAGCGTTGCCAATGATCTCAATATATTTTTCCATTATACTGAAAAGACGGAATTTGAATTTATCCCCAATTTAACAATTAATCCATATAATCTTTAATGGCTTCCCCCATATCCATCACTTGCTGGCCATTTAAGGCACCTTCCACAATGCTGCTTCCTACAGCTGACCGATAGCCTCCCGAACAATGGACCACTACAGGTTTATCCGCCGGAATCTCATCCACCCTTTCCCTCAATTCCGGCAAGGGTATGTTAATGGCGCCTTTAAATATGCCGTTGTCTTTAAGTTCGCTTACATTTCTTACGTCCAACACGGTGTAGGCCTGCTTTTCAGATTCAAACGCTTTCTTATCGAATTTATCCATTTGCTCCCCGCCTTGCCGGGTATAGACGAAAGTCCCCTTGATGTTTAATTCATACCCGATCTTGGCGGCCTTTTGAATCAAACGCGCTAAGTCTTGTTCATTTTGGGCTACCAGATAATAGGCCTCATCTGGCCCCACTATACTGCCCAACCAGGTCTCAAATTTGTTATCCAGCATGATGTTGATCGCCCCCTTGATATGGGATTTTTTAAAAAAATGATCCGGTCTGCCATCCACTACAAGGGCTCCCTCTTCTGGCTGAAAGTTTTCATCGAACTTTCTCACCTTATTGACACTGTCCCGATAAGCCGGCGCACCCTGTTTGTTCAGGTCTACGTCATAAGGAAAATATTTGGGAATAAAGGGCTGGTCTTCCAGCAAAAGATCCACAAAATCGTCTTCGTCCATAGGCTGTAAGGCATAATTCCCCACCTTTTCCGCTCCTATAGTACTTTGCTTGGCGTCACTCATCGCTTTGCCGCAGAGTGAACCGGAGCCATGTGCAGGATAAACCACCACATCGTCATCAAGTTCCATCAATTTACTGCGTAGCGTATTGTACATCATTCTTGCCAGTTCCTCCCTCTTGGCCTGCATTTTACCTGTCTTTTCCCTGAGATCGGGCCTCCCCACATCGCCGATAAAAAGGGTATCCCCTGTAAAGACCGCCTTATCTTTTCCCTTCTCCGACAATACTATGCTGATACTGTCAGGAGAGTGCCCTGGGGTATGCACCGCCCTTAGACGCACATCATTTCCAAATACTATTTCATCCCCTTCATCAAATGATTGGTAAGGGTAGTCAGCCCCTACCAATTCACTTGTGTAGATCAACACGCCTTTTTGCCGGTGGATCTCTAGATGGGAGCTCACGAAATCTGCATGGGGATGGGTCTCTATTACCCCCTTGATCTCAGCACCGTGGTCTCCGGCAAAATCATAATATGGCTGTGGGTCCCTTGCCGGATCTATCAAAATGACCTCGCTGCCTGATAAAACGGCATAAGAAAAATGGGCAAGCCCCTTGTCCTCGAATTGTTTGATGCTATAATTTCTCATTTCAAATCAGTTAGTTTTTTCTTGGGTCTACTTGGATCTATGAACCATCCGCTCAATTCATACACAAAACTAATATGCCGTCCGGTCCCAGTCTGTGAGAATGGTTACAGAAGATAGGTTTCATTATTCAAAATTCTATAAAAGACGGGGTTTCGCACCTACTTTTATTTTTTTTTATTATAATTATAAAGATATGGTTTCAAACTTCACTTTTTATCATGTATTTCAATATTGATCCAAATACCGTACCTGGTCTCCACATTCCTGAAGGTGCCTGTTTTGAGAAGTGGTCATTCTTTACGACAGTGTCCGAGTCAGTCCTAACAAGGTTTACTTAAAATCATCAAAACCCCATGAATTTAGCTGCAATTGATATCGGAACCAACTCCATCCACATGATCATCGTAAAGGTGCTTGCCAAAGATAATTTTGAGATTCTTATGCAGGAAAAGACCATGGTCAAATTGGGTTCCGGAGTGTTTGCCACCAAAGAACTGAGTCCAACAGCCTTCGAGTCCGGCATAGAAACCATCAAACGCTATGTTCAACTCGCCGACCAGTATGGGGTGGATGACATCATCACCTCAGCCACCAGTGCCACCAGGGAGGCAAAAAACGGCAGGGAATTTCTGGATCGGCTAATAGCAGAAACAGGGATTTCCCCTCAGCTTATCCCGGGAAAGGAAGAAGCAAGGCTAATTTTTATGGCCGTCAGAAGGGCCATCGCATTGAAAAAAGAAAAAGTATTGGTATTGGATATAGGCGGAGGCAGTACAGAAGCGGTAACAGGCGATGATAGCAGTATTGACTATGCCAGTAGCATCAAGCTGGGTGTATTGAGACTGTTGGACTGGGTGGGACATGAAGGTGCATTGGACAAAAAATCTCAGGATGAATTGGTAAATCACATCAGACAGACCGCGGAAAAGAACATGACGAAAGCCCGGGAAGCAGGTTTCAACCGCGTTATCGGTACTTCAGGAACCATAAGGACCCTTGCGGAAGCCTGTCTGTCCAAAACCAAAAACCCCTCTCCTGAGGCCGTCAATGCCGAAGTCGTCTCATTAAAGGACCTCGAAAAACTCAGGGAAAAACTGGTCAGGCTTTCTCCGGAGAAAAGGGCTGAAATCACAGGCATCAGTAGCAACAGAACGGATGCCATACACTTAGGCGCTATATTGTTGGTAGAACTGCTCCATTTGGCTGGCACCAAGGAAATCACCATATCGGATGCATCTCTCCGGGAAGGGATGATCATCAACCATATCGAAAAACATGGTGTTCAGGTAACTGAATCTGTTTTGGGAAAAAACGTCAGGGAGCGGAGCACCTTTTTGTTGGCCATGAGGTATGAGGCAAACCTGGAAGAAAAAAAACATATAGCCAGATTAGCACTCCAGCTGTTCGATCAACTCAAACACCTTCACCATGCGGGGGATTATGAAAGGGAACTGCTCTATCATGCCTGTCTGGTATTTGATGTAGGACTTTACGTCAAATTTCAAAATTACCACAAGCATTCCAGATACATTATTGAAAACAGCTTGCTGAGAGGTTTCACCAATGAAGAGGTACTCCTCCTAGGATACCTTGCCCGGTATCACAGAAAAAGTGGCCCAAAGAAAAAACATAAAAAATTCAGGAAACTCAGCCAACAGCAACGTAGCCAGTTATCCTTACTATCGGGAATATTAAGGATAGCCGTAGGTTTGGACAAAACAAAAAACCAATGGGCCCAAAATGTTTATTGCCTCCCGGAGGACGGAAAACTGACCATCAAGGTATTCGGACAGGAAAATCTGGATTTGGAAATCTGGGAGGCCCAACGTTATTCGAATACGCTGGCAAAATACCTACACAAGGAGATCCATCTAGAAAACGGCTAAGAAAAACCATGCCCTGATGTGATATTTATCACTTTTTATGTGCATGTTTTTATTGAATTTTGCAAGAAGAAAAACCATAGATGCAGATGCTCACCAATATCAAATCAAATATGATATTTAGGGTTATTTGTTGGTGAAACTGCCGGTTCCCAAGAGTGCCTGGTTGCTTAACCCGAAAATTGACCCTTGACTCAAGGTGATCCGCTTCAATCAGATGAGGTTAGATAATGAAAACAGATAAGCTATTCCCATTCCTGCAATGGCTTCCTTCTTATGGCAAAGATCAGTTGAAAGGAGATCTTTCAGCCGGGCTTACTGTCGGTATCATGCTTATCCCCCAAGGCATGGCGTATGCCATGCTGGCCGGACTGGAGCCGATACACGGCCTTTACGCCGTCACCATACCCCTGATGCTTTATGCCCTGTTCGGTTCCTCCCGCCAGCTCGCGGTGGGTCCGGTGGCCATGGTTTCATTATTGACCGCTGCGGGAATCAGCGGTATGGGAGCGGACGGCCCCGGGGAATACCTGTTGTACGCCCTGACGCTGGCTTTTCTGGTGGGCTTGATCCAGTTTTCCATGGGCATTTTCCGGTTAGGGTTTGTGGTCAATTTCCTCTCCCACCCTGTCATCAATGGGTTTACTTCGGCCGCAGCCATTATCATTGGACTAAGCCAGATAAAACATCTTTTGGGAATCAGTCTTCCAAACAGTGAACACCTTGATATCATGGTGCTGGCTATTTTGGAAAACATCTCGGGAATACATTGGGCCACAGTGGCGCTGGGAATCATGGGGATTGTTATTATAAAGTATGGCAAAAGAATCCATCCGGCTTTTCCCGCCCCTTTGGCTGCCGTGGCGGTCGGGATATTAATGGTCTGGGGATTGGGGCTGGATACCCTTGGGGTCAAAACGGTAGGAAATGTCCCTTCCGGACTCCCTTCCTTTTCCGCTCCTTCGTTTGACTTATCCGGCTGGGGTACCTTGTTTCCCATTGCCTTGACCATATCCCTGGTAGGCTTTGCAGAAAGCTATGCCATCGCCAAAACCGTCCATGCCCGGCACAAAAACTACCGGTTAGATGCCAACCAGGAACTCCTCGCTCTGGGCATAGCCAATCTAGGCGCGGCCTTTTTTAAGGGTTATCCGATCACCGGCGGATTTTCCCGCACCGCTGTCAACAACCAGGCAGGCGCCAAAACCACCCTGGCTTCTGTCTTCAGCGCCATTTTGGTGATGCTCACCCTGCTCTTTTTCACCGGATTATTTTACCACCTGCCCAATGCCATCCTTGCGGCTGTTGTATTGGTTGCCGTTTCCGGGTTGATCGATTATAAAGAACCCCTTAATTTATGGCACAAGGATAAGGCTGACTTTTCGATGTTATTGACAACGTTTCTTATCACCCTGACCTTGGGGATTGAAACCGGCATCCTTGCCGGAATGGCGCTTTCACTGCTTATGGTGATATACAGGGCTTCACGGCCCCACATGGCCCAGCTGGGAAGGGTGCCGGGCACAAATGTTTTCAGAAACATCAAACGCTTTAAAAACCTGGAAGTCAAGGAGGATTTGTTGATGGTAAGAATAGACGGTCCGATATACTTTGCCAATGTGGAATATATACGGGAAAAGATGGAAAAATGGATACGTGATCGCAACGGAAAAACCAAAATGATCATCCTTAATCTCGAAAGTGTCACCAGCATTGACAGCACAGGAGCCCACGAACTGTCGGAATGGATAAGCAACTGGAGGGAGTTTGAAATGGACATCTGCATTTCGGGAACCAAAGGCCCGGTCCGTGATGTGCTCAATAGGTGGAATCTCATTTCCTGTATTGGAAGTGACCACGTATTTATGGATGACCAGACAGCCGTGGCCTTTTTTGACCAAAAATTGGATCAGGAAAGCATTCAGAAATACGCGCCGTATGCGCTGCAAAGTAATTCGGATAAAAAAATCGATAAATCGCGGATATAGTGGGAACGTGATGAAGAGTGGCGGTTTTGTCCGCTGATTATACTAATTTTCGTGGATATTTTGTCTTTAGAAATTCTCAAAATGCAGTTTACGCCAAATCCCCGGTAATGAAATTGGCCCCAAAAAAATTTGGGGCCAATTTGCTTTAATCAAAAATCAATCTTAAACCCTACAAAAATTTCAATTCCTGAAAATCTCAGGAAGACTTTCCCTGACCGAAAACTTGGTCAAAAATTTCCTCACTGTTTTGTAATTGGCTACTTTGTCGTAGTCCATCTCATCCACAGATCCGCTCAAAATATAAACCTCCGAATTGATGTTGGCTTCGCCCAGTCTTTCCAAAAAATCCCAACCCGTCATTTGAGGCATGACAAGGTCGACAAAAAGATAATTAGGTTTGATCTTACCCACTTCTTTCAGCGCTTCGGTGGCGCTCGAAAATTTAAAAACCCTGCAGGGGCCCTTAAAACTTTTGTAAATAAATTTTTCAGTTACAAAATTACTGACATCATCATCGTCAACCAAAACTATATTTACCATTTACCTACAATTTTATAGTTTTAAAAAACATTATAAGCTATACAAAATTAACAAAAGTTCGCATACGCACAAACAATTTGCTTATTTTTTTACCATTTTTTTTGCTTTTCATATCTATATTTTTGTATTTTAAAAATAAACCAAGAAATTGCTTTTTTGCCGATGCTTACTGAAAAGAATGCAACAAAAGCTTTTATAAATACCGAAACCCTCTAAAAAGGATCCCAAAAGCTCCATTATACCTTAGTTTATCCCCATGGCTTACACCAGTCGTTTCAAATAATCACCATAACCGCTCTTTCCCAAAGAACCGGCCAGCTCCAACAAGCGGGTTTTGCTAATGAATCCGTTTCTATAGGCGATTTCCTCAATACATCCGATTTTTAGTCCCTGTCTCTCTTCAATCACCTCCACAAATTGCGCTGCCTGAAGCAGTGACTGGTGGGTACCTGTATCAAGCCAGGCCGTGCCGCGGTTAAGGATGCCTACGTTTAATTTCCCCTTCTTCAAATAGACGTTGTTTACATCGGTAATCTCCAGTTCCCCCCTGTCGCTGGGCCTGATGTTCTTAGCAATCTCCACCACCTGATTATCATAAAAATACAACCCAGGGACCGCAAAATTTGATTTTGGCATGGAAGGCTTTTCTTCAATACTGATCACTTTATTGTTTTCATCAAATTCCACCACCCCATAGCGCTGGGGATCGTTGACATGGTAAGCAAAAACCACGCCCCCATCAGGATCTGTATGGGCTTTCAGGGTCTGGTGAAGCCCGCTGCCATAAAATATATTGTCGCCCAGAATCAGGGCCACTTTGTCAGAACCGATAAAATCCTCACCGATGATAAAAGCCTGAGCCAGGCCTTCGGGTTTCGGCTGAATGGCAAAAGAAAAACGACAGCCCAGTTGGCTGCCATCCCCCAGTAATTTCTGAAAAGACGCATTGTCTTCGGGGGTGGTTATAATTAAAATATCCCTGATCCCCGCCATCATCAGTACAGATAAGGGATAGTATATCATGGGTTTGTCATATACGGGCATCAATTGCTTGCTCACAGCGATAGTAAGGGGATACAGTCTGGTGCCAGACCCTCCCGCCAGGATAATTCCTTTCATCAATGTCAGGTTTTTAGAAGAATACTATTAAACAACAACTTAAAACGGCTTTCAAAAATGATTCATCAGACTCAGATTAATTTTGGTCCAATCATTGTAATAATGACCAAAGCATAATTAGAGATTAATTTAGCCAAAGTTATAAACAATAACTCATGTCTAAACAATGAACGTCAAAAAAGTGTGTTTTTTGATCCCACGTCGGTCAAAAAACATATAGGTTTATCCGATTTGCCGTTTTATAATACCCTACGACTACCAAATACCCTTCCAAAATTCCCCTGCAATGAAATCCCTGTTCTCATATATCGGCCTTACTATCACCCTGTTCCTTGTTTCCTATCAACTGTCTGCCCAAGATTTTTACAAAGAAAAGATACCCAGAAACTATTATTACCAGGGAGGCATTGGATTGGGCACTATGTATGCTGATAATGGAGGGAGCATACGGATGTTTAACGTTAAAGTCAGGCCCTCTTTATCAGGTGCTGTGGGCAGAAAAATAAGCAGACTGGTAGATCTGAAGACCTATATGGGATATCAGAATTTTCAAAGCCAGGATATAGATTATTTCAACCCGAATGTCGTCAACCTTTGGAAAGAGTGGGGCCAAGCTGTGGAAAGCAGGGGCAATGTGTTCTATATGGACCTCATGCCGACCGTCAATTTATTCAAAAGCAACAGCCATACCGATAGGAAAGATTTCAACTTGTACATGGGCACAGGGTTGGGAGTCCTGATAAACTTCAGCAATGAGACCAGACTGGAAAACGAAAACCGGGTGACTACCTCGCACGATCATTTTGCAGCCTATATCCCCGTAAGAGGCGGTATCAGTTATCGGTTGGACATTTATTCCGATATCGCCATCGAAGGAAGCTTGATGTTCACTTTTTCCGATCATTTGGATGGAAATGAAGGGTTTAACAGGTTCAATGATCATCTGTTAAACGGCCAGATAATTTACAGAAGATATATTTTGTCCAGAAAATCCATGCATTGATCCGCCCCACCCGCCTCAAGGGAACTTTTTGGCAGAAAAACGGCTTAATTGATGTATATACATTTAACTCATTATGAAGACACTTATCAAAACCATAAGGCCCTTGGGTTTTCATTGGCAAACCCAAGACCCGTTTTTATTTTGTGCTTACCACCATGACATCTTCCCAAAAGGAAACGGCGATATGGGCCCGGATGCATCTCTGTCCGGCCGAACTATCGGTCAGGACTTTGTCCAGAAGGACGGCTGGCGGATGTACCATGGCTCTAAAGTTCCCGGTTTCCCCGCCCATCCCCACAAGGGTTTCGAAACAGTGACCTTGGTAGAACGGGGGTTGGTAGACCATTCTGACTCCCTGGGCGCAGCGGGCCGTTTTGGCAACGGTGATGTGCAATGGATGACAGCCGGCGGAGGTGTGATGCATTCTGAAATGTTCCCTCTGCTTAAAGACGACGAAAAGAACGAATTGTTACTTTTCCAAATCTGGCTTAACCTTCCGAAGGCCAAGAAAAACGTCCCCGCCCATTTTAAGATGATGTGGAACGAGGACATCCCCCTTGTAGAGGAAAAGGATGAAAACGGCCGTATCACCAGAATAAAAATAATAAGTGGGAGCCTGGGTAAAAAACATTCTCCGGCTCCGGCCCCGGACTCCTATGCGGCAGATCCTGACCATGAAGTGGCTATCTGGCTCATCCATATGGAACCCGGAAGCAAATTCACTTTGCCCGCTGTTTCCGGCGAGACCAACAGAAGTCTCTTTTTTTATAAAGGAGGCACAATAGCTATAGAAGATCAAATAATAGATGCCGGCCATTCTTTGGATCTGAAACCGGGAGCGCCATTTACCTATACCAATGGTGACACCCCTTCCGCGCTTCTTTTCCTACAGGGAAAACCCTTGAACGAGCCGGTGGTCCAACATGGCCCCTTTGTCATGAACAGCAACCAGGAAATACAGGAGGCTGTTTATCAATACCAAAGGACGCAGTTCGGCGGATGGCCTTGGCCAAGCACTGAACACACCCATCCAAAAGAAAAGGGGCGGTTCGCTGTTCACGCGGATGGAAGAGAGGAAATCAAATAAGTCCAAGGAAAAGAGGCTGTGCAGGGAGTGGATTCCATTTCTCCCCATACAGCCTCTTTTATTATCTTAAGAATGCCTTATTTCACATAGGAAGCCCTGGCCAAAAAGTCAAAGCTTTTTTCCACGCTCACAATGGGTTCATAGTCATACCGCTCCACCTCAACAAAATACCCTTTCATCCCTTGGGCATAAGCCGCCTTGAAAATAGGTTTGAAATCCATATCCCCGCTCTGGCCGATTTCTTTTTCATCTTTAATATGCAAAAGCGGAAAACGCCCCTTATATTTTTTTAGATAGTCAACCGGGTCGTAGCCGCCTTTTTTGGCCCAGTAGACATCCAACTCCATGCAAAAAAGAGCGGGATCAGTGTTTTCAAGCATAAAGTCATACATCACTTTCCCTTCGATTTTCTCAAATTCCCTGGAATGGTTGTGAAACCCAAAGACCAATCCGTTCGACTGCGCTATTTTTCCGATGTGGTTATAGTAGTCACACCACACCCGTAATTCATCCAAAGTGGAAGGGATGGGCATGGAAGGCTTGATCAGATAAGTGGCCCCCACCGCGGCATGGTCTTCAGCGGCCTTTTTCCACCAGTCCATGGCTTCCTCATGGCTGTCTTTTGAATAATCCCGCGGGCCGCCCACATGGGCACTCTGCATGGTCATGCCAAGGTCAGAAACGATTTTTTTCATTTCCGCAGGTGTTTTACCGTAAATCTTACCGTCCTGGTAATTGGCTGCTTCCAGGTTCCGGTAGCCGATCTCTGACACTTTTTGGAGCACAGGTACCACGTTATCATTGATATCCTCTCTTAACGAATACAGTTGTAACCCTATGTTTTTGCCGGGCTTGTCGGCAGCGTCAAGCCAGCTATGGCTCAAAACACCCCCCATCGTCAGTAAGGAAGCTTTTTTAAGGAAATCTCTTCTTTGTTGTAGATTTGTCATGGATTTATTGTTTTTAATAGGTTTTATTAGTTGTCGGGACGCTCCCTGTTGGCATCCGCGTTCGGTATATAAAAATAAGGCCTTTTATATTTAAACTGCTCATTAGGGATAAAAAGCGTAATTTTTTTTAACTTGGAAAGCTGAAAAAATACAGTCACAAATTTAAAAAGCTTTGTTTGATGGAAGTATTAGGGATTGATATTGGAGGATCGGGCATCAAAGGTGCTCCGGTAGATATTGAAACCGGTGAACTGACTGCAGAAAGGTTCAGGGTGCCCACCCCTAAACCTACCAAACCTGATGGTGTAGCCGACGCTGTCCAATCCATCGTTGACCATTTTAACTGGAAAGGCCCAATAGGTTGCGGTTTTCCTACCGTGGTAAACAACGGGATATCGATGACCAAAAGCAACATCCATAAAAGCTGGGTGGGAGTAGCCGTGGACAAACTCTTACAGGAGCGGACAGGACTACCCGTCACTGTCATCAATGATGCGGATGCGGCGGGTTTGGCAGAAATGAGTTTCGGTGCCGGGGTGGGGAAAACAGGGCTTGTCATCACGGTAACCATTGGCACCGGATTGGGTACCGGTGTTTTTTACGATGGCAAATTGATTCCCAACTTTGAATTGGGAAGGATCTTCTACAAAAACGGTGAGATCATTGAATATTTTGCTGCGGATTCTGCGAGAAAAAAAGAGAACCTTAGCTATAAAAGCTGGGGGAAGCGTTTTAATAAATTCCTGAAACATACGGTCCGCATTTTGTCTCCCGATTTATTCATCCTGGGTGGGGGTGCCAGCAAAAAAATGGACAAGTTTATCGATACCATCACCATTGACGTGCCTGTCATTGCTGCGGAAAAAGGAAATGATGCCGGAATCATCGGCGCAGCGGTGGCAGCCAAAGAATGGCCTGTAGTCCAAATTTGATCTTAAAAATGGGCAGGCACTTTTGGGTATTCGGTCTTTTGTTGTTCATCATTCCCCTGAACAAATCCTGGAGCCAGGAAAATATGATCATGACGGTAAAAGGCAGTATTCTCCCGGAACAATTGGGAACTACCTTGATCCATGAGCACATCCTGGTAGACTTTATCGGGGCCAGTGAGATCAAACGGGCCCGCTGGAACTCGTCCGAAGTAGCAGAAGTAACGCTCCCTTATTTAAAGGAGGCTAAGGACCTCTCCATCAATAGCCTGATTGATTGTACCCCCGCTTATCTGGGAAGGGATCCCTTGTTGTTGTATGAGTTATCTGATAAAGCAGGCCTGCATATCCTTACCAATACCGGCTACTATGGGGCGGTAGACAATAAGTACCTTCCGGCGCATGCCTTTTCTGAATCCGTAGAACAGCTGGCGGAAAGATGGGTTTCAGAATGGAAACACGGAATAGAAGGCACAGAAATACGTCCGGGTTTTATCAAAATAGGAGTGAATAATGGCCCTCTGTCTGAAATCCATCAAAAACTCATACGGGCAGCTGCCCTGACTCATCTCCGGACCGGGTTGGTGATCGCATCCCATACAGGTCCCTATTTGCCTGCAAAACAGCAGATTCAGGTTCTTTTGGAAGAAGGAGTGTCTCCCGAGGCTTTTATTTGGGTGCATGCACAGGCGGAAAAAGATTATAGCAAACACACCGAGATGGCGGGGAAAGGCGTGTGGATCAGCCTTGATGGCATCAACGAAGATAACCTGCATGAATATTTGGAAATGGCCCAACACCTTAAGCAGAATGGATTGACCCACAAAATGCTTATTTCACATGATGCCGGTTGGTACTCTCCAGGGGAAGAAAGCGGAGGAGATTTCCGGCCATTCAGTACCATAACCCGAAAATTTATTCCCCTGCTGCTGGAAAATGGATGGGAAGAGGCAGACATCAGGCAATTATTGGAAAAAAATCCTGCCAAGGCATTTGCTGTTCGCGTCAGAAGCACTTCTTAATACCCTTTAACCGTTCCTGAACAAATCAAATAAATATACAAACGACTCAAATTACCTAAATGACCAACCCATGAAAATCAACAAAATGATACCCGTTTTTTTACTGATGTTTTTCAGCCTTTCCCTGCTGTTTGCCCAAGAGGTGAAAATGAAAAGCATTTTTAACGGCAAAAACCTCAAAGGATGGACGGTAGAGCCTGCTGAAAACATCTGGTGGAAGGTAGAGGACGGGCTGCTGTCCGTAAAAAATGACCCCACCAAAACAGGTTCCACCTTATGGACAAAAAAGAAATACAAAGATTTTATAGTAGAGCTTGATTTTCTAATGGGTGATGGCGTGGTAGATTCGGGCGTGTTTTTGAGATCTGAAAAAGACCAGATACAAATAGGGATCTCAGGTTCGCTGAAGCGGGATATGACAGCTTCCCCCTACATCCCGGGCAAAGCCTATCCCGTAGAAGCCGAAGGGGTGCCAGCCCTGTTAAAAAATGATGACTGGAACACCATGAGGATAAAATTGGTGGACGAAACCTACACCGTCTGGCTCAACGGAAAAGAAGTGATGACCTATACTTCAGAGAACATGCCGGAAAAGGGCCCGGTTGGCCTACAGCTTCATCCGAATAATGAGATGAGTATTCAGTTCAAAAACATCAAAATAGGCAATCTCTGAGTTATTGATCACGAAAAAGCAGTCCGCGATCTTTTCTCTATGATCAATTATAATAGAATCCGGATATAACCTGAAATATCATGATTGACAGGACACTGGGTGGAAAAGTGTCAAGTTCCTGAATGACATTCGTCATGTTTATAATCAGCTGTATTTTGTTATTTTGGGGTATACCAAAACAAAACCCGAGAAAAACATGAAAAGAATTGTTGTTCCCATCGACTTTTCCCCTTATTCAGAAAAAGCCTTTTTAAGTGCGGTAAAGATTGCAGCCAAAGGGGATGCCTCCATAACCTGTATCAATGTGGTCAATACCACAGTAGATTGGAAAAACCTATCCGAGAAAGAAAAAGCCAGGCATCAGGAAATCCTCGACAGGCAATCAGAGGCAATTGATAAACTAAAGGCCTTCATCATAGACCATAAGGTGAAACATAATCCCGTAGAGGCAGTGGTAGAGGTAGGAATTCCCGCGCATTGTATAGCAGAAACCGCAAAAAAACAAATGGCAGACCTTATCATTATCGGTGCTTACGGCAGGGGCTACGAAGAAGGCAAATTCATAGGCTCGACCATGCAAAAAGTCCTTCGGTTCGCCGATTCCCCGGTATTGGCAGTAAAAAGAGTGGTGGATAGAAGGGCCATGAAAAAAATGGTCTTCGCCTCCCTGTTCAACGAGGACAGCAGGCCTGCTTTCGTCAGGATGAAACCTTTGATAAAATCCCTGGGAGCCTCCGTCTATTTCCTTTATATCAATACACCATCGAAGTTCACCAACAGCGGCAAAGCTGAAGAATTGATGCGTAAATACGGTTCTGGTAATGAGGACCTGATTATCCACAGGCATATTTATAATCATGACGAAGCGGAAAAAGGGATAATCGATTTCTCGGAAAATCAGAAAGCAGGCTTGATCGGGATCGCCTCCAACACCCGTAAATCCAATTCAAGCTATCAAATAGGTGTTACGGAAACGGTATTGTACAAGACCGAGATCCCGGTTTTGAGTGTGAAATTTGAATGACCAAACGGAAAAAACCAAAGCCTCTTGACGGAAGCTCAAGCCGGCCTTGGTTTTTTTCCTTCGTGAATCCTGTGGAGGTATATCACGGCATCCCCCATATGGTCCAAACCTGAAAACACCTGCCTGATCACATTGGTCAAGGTGGAGATGGGCACATCAGGTTTATGAAATTTCAGCTTTTGGTATAAAGAATGGATGATTTCAAAATATCCGAAGCGCACGCTCGGCTTTTCTTCCACCAATAAATTATCCTCATAACGATCCCCTTCATGATAGGTTTTCAACTGACTCAGGCACGCAATGACGGTTTCCTTGAGGTTCTGCAACAATTCACTGACCAAAGGATCCTCTGATGCTTCCATTTCTTTTATATTATGGATGATATCTTTGAATTCCTTGGCACCATATACCATTGAACGGAGTGCCCTCATCATCAGCATCAGGCTTTCTGCCTCTTCCGCTCTCAAATTCTCTTCCTGGACGTGAATGCCGTATTCCGTCAGTTCATCCTCCAGGTATTTTAACATCGCATATTCCGACATCAGGTCCTTCGGTTGGTAGATAATCCTCTTCCATACCGAAGCGTCTTTTTTGGGACCAAAACTTTTGGTCATCAGTTTTTTAATGAATTTCATTGTCCTGTCCAAAACCAAGGCGATTTCCTTCTCAAAAGAAAGGATGGCCACAGAAGGCATTTCGGTACTGACATGCTTTATGAAAACCGATACACCCTTCGGTTCAGAACTTCCGAATTGTTTTCTAAGCCACTTTTCCATGTTTCCTAAAAACGGATAAAAAATCAATATGCCGAAAACATTGATCAGGGTATTCAGCAAAACCAATTCCATTAGAGGGTCTGCAATCTGAAAAACCCCGGCAGCAAGTGAAATCATCTCGTCGATAAGGAAAAATGTGGAAACTCCCGCTACGGATTTGAATATCAGGTTTGCCAGGGAGAGCCTTTTTTTATCAGCCGTCCCCCCTATGGCGCCTATCACCAGCGTAAAAGTAGTCCCTATATTTGCTCCGATAGTAAGCGCAAGGGCATGGTTCATTTCGATCACATCAGCGTTAAGGGCACTTAATACAATCACAATCATTGCCGAACTGGATTGGATGAGGGCTGTCACCACAATCCCAACCAACAAAAACACCCATAACCCATAACCGGTATAATCCCGGAGGTCTATTTGTTCAGCTATATTCTCTATGGCGGTTTTCATAAAGTCCAAGCCCAGGAACAGTAACCCGAATCCTACTAAAAAAATACCTGAATTTTTAAGAAACGGGCGGCTGGACATAAACAGGTACGTCAAAGTTCCCAAAGCCAGAAAGGGAAAAGCAAAGTCCGCAACGCTTATTTTAAAACCCAACGTGGCTACGATCCAGGCCGTAAAAGTAGTTCCCAGGTTTGCACCCAAAACCACTCCAA
Source organism: Negadavirga shengliensis (assembly GCF_042652345.1). Lineage (NCBI taxonomy): Bacteria > Pseudomonadati > Bacteroidota > Cytophagia > Cytophagales > Cyclobacteriaceae > Negadavirga > Negadavirga shengliensis. Next base: position 54,351 of record NZ_JBHSJJ010000020.1, on the reverse strand, counting down.
GGGAATTTCTCAGACTGATCATCCCCCCTCCTAAAAAAGCCAAAACCATTAAGGTCACCAACGAACTGCTCTGGAGTATGGCCGTGATCAACGTCCCCACAAGGATACCTTTCCACCCCGTATCTGTGAAACGCTGCAATAAATCTTTAAAGGATTTACCCGCCAGTTCCCTTAGGGCAAACTCCAATTGATTCATCCCCCAAAGGAAAATACCAATTCCTGCCAGGAATTTCCAAAAATCAAACGATTCCTCCATCATCTGCAACAAAACCGCCATCAAGCTCACCACAGCTATATTGCCGGTCTAATTTTATAAAGAATTAAAACCATAGCTCATACCCTAATCCCGGGTCACCCGTAATAACAAACATACACTTCAAATTTAGGAATAAATATTGCTGAATGTTTTTTATCATCCATTAACTTCACGGAGCGTTCAGATGAGTGAAAAAACAACAAAGGTAGATGAAGAGATAAAACAGTCCAGCACCTATCGGAAAATAGACAGAAAAATGGTATCCTGGATGAAAGCCAATGGGCTGTTTGTCTTAAGGATCAGCATCGGCATCATTTTCCTGTGGTTCGGGGCTCTTAAATTTTTTCCGGACCTGAGTCCTGCGGAAGATTTAGCCGAAGCCACGATTTCTATGATTACATTTGGTCTCTTCTCGTCATCCCAGATCAATACGGGTTTGGCAATTTGGGAAGTGCTCATCGGCTTGGGACTTTTATTTGGAAAATTCATGAGACTGACCCTGCTGCTTTTGTTTCTTCAGTTGCCAGGCACATTCCTTCCGGTGTTTCTCTTTCCCGATCAGGTTTTTGAAATAATACCGTTTGTACCTACCTTGGAAGGTCAGTACATCTTTAAAAATCTGGTATTGATAGGAGCTGGCTTGGTGATGGGGGGCTTTCTGGAAAAAAGGCCTACCGGAGGACTAAAAGACCAACCTACCAAGTAAATTATTAGCGGTTCTTTGGTAATTCTTTCCTAATTTCGGTTTGAAAATATTTTCACAACCTTTAATTATCTTTACCATGACCCAAAGAAGAAAGTTTTTTAAAGATTCTGTCAAAGCAGGACTCGGACTGGCTATTCTCTCGGGAGCCACTGCTACTTCATCAAGTGCAGCGCCATATAAACAAACAACCGCGAAAACCTCTCCCTATAAGCTGTCGCTCGCTGAATGGTCCTTACGGGACTGGTTGAATTCGGAAAAAATCAGCAATCTCGAATTTCCCGAAACTTCCAAGAAAGAATTCGGCATTGAGGCCGTGGAATACGTAAGCAGTTTTTTCAAAGGAAGGGAAACCGACCAAAATTACCTCAGAGAACTCAAGCAAAGAAGCGATGATCATGGGGTCAGAAATGTCCTTATCATGGTGGATATGTGGGGAACTGAGGGCGCCCTGGCCAGCCCGAAATCGGATGAGAGAAAAAAGGCTGCCCAAAACCATCATAAATGGGTGGACGCCGCCAAATACCTGGGCTGCCATGCAATCAGGGTCAATGCCTCTGGCTATCGTGACGCCAATTACCAGGATGCCAAAAACTATTTTGCAGACGGCTTGTCCCAATTGGTGGATTACGGACAGAAAAATGACATCAGCATTGTGGTAGAAAACCATGGGGGATTTTCCAGCAACGGGAGATGGCTGGCTGAGGTGATGAGGGCCGTCGACCATGATTACTGTGGCACTTTGCCGGATTTTGGAAATTTTGGAATAGATATGGAAAAAGGCATTTTTTATGACCCTCTGGTAGGAATGGCCCAACTCATGCCCTATGCTAAGGGGGTAAGTGCCAAATCCATGGGTATCGGCCCCAATGGCCAGGATACCACGATAGACTTCCCAAAAATGATGAACATCGTCGGCGCTTTTGGATTTGAAGGCTATGTAGGGATCGAATGGGGAGGCGGATATGCCAAAATGAATGCGGAAGAGGGAATCCATGCCACCAAAAAGCTTTTAATGGAAATTATTGGCTGACAAGGGCAGGTCGCTTTGGTTCTTAATCGCCTTGCCGGCGGCGGGTCTGAAATATTGTGCAATCGATTGCTTACTTTTTTCCGTTATCCGCTGTTAATGCTTACCTTTATACCAAATTCCCGTTTTATAGAAATTTACGACCGGTAATTACATAAAAAACAAAATATTAATAACTAAAAAACCAATAAAATGAACAAAAGTACTTTATTGTTGCTTTCCCTTTTATTGGGGATGATCGCAGGATGTGATGGCCCCGCCGTGGAAAGTAAAGACGGTTGGACCAATTTATTTGACGGCAAGAGTCTCAATGGCTGGACACGCCTGGACGGCGAAGCGGAATTCGTTATTGAAGACGGCGCCATTGTGGGCCGGGCGGTCGCCAACACCCCCAATACCTTTCTTGTCACAGAAAGACAATACAAGGATTTCATTCTCGAACTTGAAATCAAAGTTGAAGATGAATCCAGCAATTCAGGCGTCATGGTAAGGGGGCAGCATGACCCCGGTGCCCGAGATGGAAAAGGCCGGGTATTCGGATACCAGGTGGAAACCGATCCTAAAGAAAGGGCTTGGTCCGGCGGTATCTATGATGAAGCCCGGAGAGGATGGCTGTATCCGCTTGACTTGAATCCCGAAGCAAGAAGCGCCTTCAAATTGGGTGAATACAACAAATACAGGATCGAATTCATAGGAAACACCCTCAAAACCTGGATCAACGGTCAGGAGGTAGCCTACCTCGTAGATGAGATGGACGGATCGGGTTTTATCGGTCTTCAGGTTCATAGCATCCCTAATCCGGAGGATGCCGGCAAAAAAACATATTTTCGAAACATACGGATCAAAACAGAAGATCTGAGCCCCACTCCTTTTGAGTCGGATATATTTATCGTAAGTACATTGGACAATGAATTAACGCCATATGAAAAAGAAAGGGGCTGGAAACTGTTATTTGACGGGGAAAGCAGCGAGGGATGGAGAAGCGCCAAAAGCGAGAGTTTCCCTGAAAAAGGCTGGACCATCCGGGACGGCGTTCTTACCATAGAGGCATCTGGAGGGGGAGAATCCACCCATGCGGGGGATATTGTTACCCAAGACAAATACAGTGCCTTCGATCTGGCATTTGATTTCAAACTTACTGAGGGAGCCAATAGCGGTGTCAAGTATTTTGTGACCCTGAGTGAGGGCAACAAAGGTTCTGCCATAGGCCTGGAATATCAGGTACTCGATGACGAAAGACATCCTGATGCCAAACAAGGCAAAGACGGGAACCGGACTTTGGCGTCACTGTATGACCTGATCAAAGCAGACAAACAAGCCAGATTCGTGAGACCCATCGGCGAATGGAATAAAGGCAGAATTGTCGTTTATCCCAACAACAAAGTGGAACATTATATCAATGGCCTGAAAGTGGTGGAATACATAAGGGGATCTGAGGACTTCAGAAAACTGGTGGCGGACAGCAAATATAAGATATGGGACAATTTCGGTGAAGCGGAAGAGGGACATATACTCCTCCAGGATCACGGCGATGAGGTGCATTATAAAAGTATAAAATTAAAAGAATTATAATATATATATTTTTATCCATAAATTTAACTTATTTAAAAAAAGGGATTATCTAATAATCCCTTTTTTATTTAAAAATATGCGTAACTAATGGGAATTGTTGCTAATTTTTTATGATAAAAATCCCTGAAAATATTTTTAATATTGAAAAAAGATATAATTTTACCGATTAAAGAAGAAAACTACCACTTAACAGCGCAAAGAATGAAATCGATTTCATGAGTTTGCTTTGTTTTCTTACCGCCCGTTATCGGGTTACTGACTTAGCATAGCCTATTGAAAACGCCAACGGACTGCCTATGATGAAATAACGCCTACTCCCGGGAGACTGCTCCACCCCCCAATCACCCCTAGGTACAACTACCGAAATCAACCTAACCAATTACAATAAACACCAAATGTTATGTCAAAAATGATGTACTTAAAAGCAGGGCTAATATTGTTCCTGCTGAATTTAAGTTGCCATTTGTTTGCACAAGACGTGCAGGTAAGTGGCCAGATCACAGATGAAAACGGTGCTCCTATCCCGGGTGCATCCGTCCTGGTCCAAGGTACTTCCACAGGAGTCGCAGCGGATATGGATGGCAATTACAGCATTTCCGCTCCTGCCGATGCCACTTTGGTATTTTCCTTTATTGGATATACCTCCCAGGAAATCGAAATCGGCAACCAGTCCCAAATAAACGTTACCCTCCAACCCGATCTTTCGGATCTGGAAGAAGTGGTAGTGGTCGGGTATGGTACGGCCCGAAAATCCCAGTTGACGGGCGCAATTTCCTCCGTGGGCAACAAGGAAATCGTTGAACTCCCCATCACCGATGCCCGGCAGGCCCTGCAAGGGCGGGCTACAGGGGTAGACGTCACCCAAGCCGGCAGCAAGCCCGGTGCAGAGCCCCAGGTACGTATCAGAGGGCGCAGGTCTTTTAATGCCGGAAACGATCCGCTGTATGTGGTGGATAACATCCCCATAGCAGGCGGTATAAATGATATTAACCCCCAGGATATTGTATCTATGGAGGTGTTGAAAGATGCTTCCGCCACCGCCATTTATGGCTCCAGAGGGGCAAACGGCGTGGTTCTTATCACGACAAAAAGAGGAGAAGTGGGTAAAACCGTCGTCTCTGTCGATTCGTATTACGGGGTCAATCAAAGTTTGGGGAGAATCCAGAATTTTAACGGAGAAGAATTTGCGGAATACAAAAGGGAATCCAGAAGGGCAGTGGGCCAATACCCGGAAGGACCGGCCACTCCGGAAGCGGATGCCACGCTGTTCGAACCCGTTGAATTGGAGAGCATCGCGCTGGGCAGAAGTTTCGATTATATAGATGCCCTTACCCGGACGGGATCCATTCAAAGCCACCAGATCAGTGTCTCGGGCGGAAGTGACAAAACCACCTTTTTCCTCTCCGGAAACCTCTTCAGAGATGTGGGGGTCGTGGAACTACAGGATTTCAGCCGGTACTCGTTCCGGGCAAATATCGATCACCAACTGAATGATAAATTCAGGATCGGTACCTCCACCCTATTCACCTACAGTGAAAGGAACGGGGAAAACTTCAATCCATTGGGCGGGGCATTACAGGAAAATCCCTTGGGAAGGACTTTTAATGAAGATGGATCCATCAACTTTTTCCCTACCCAAGATGGCCTGAGAACCAATCCGCTGGCTGAAATTGTGCCTGGGGCACACGAGGACCTGACCAAAAGGTACAGGATTTTCAACAGCGTATACGCGGTTTGGGACATTGCCCCGGGGCTTAATTTCCGCGTAAACTTTGGCCCTGACATTACCATCAGAAGGAGTGGCAGGTTTATCGGCGCCCAAACCAATGCCAGAAGAGGCGGCGACCCGACCGGAAGTATTGATGAAGAATTTCAGGTGAACTATACTTTGGAAAACATCATCAACTATACCAAGACCTTTAATGAAGCCCATACCTTCCAGTTTACAGGCTTACAATCCTTGCAAAGGGACAACAGGGAGTTTACCAACATCAACGTTTTGGGGGTTCCTGCTGAAGGTCAGTTGTTCCACAGATTGGGTGATGCCAGCCAGATCACCGAAGCAGGAACAGAGCTTATCCAATGGACTTTATTGTCCTTTATGGGAAGGCTGAATTATGACTACCAAGGGAAATACCTGGTAACCGCAACCATCCGGGCAGACGGCTCCTCCAGGTTTGGCGAAAACAACCGGTTTGGCTACTTCCCCTCTGTAGCTTTGGGATGGAATATCGGTGATGAAGGATTTCTTCAGGGAAGTACTTTCCTCGACCAACTTAAACTGCGAACCAGCTATGGTTCTATCGGTAATCAAGGAATTGATCCTTATCAAACGCAGCCCCTGTTGGCAAGGACGGCATATGAATTTGGCGGAAACGCGGCTTTCGGTTTTCGGCCCAACACCATTGGTAATCCCAACCTGCGGTGGGAAACCTCCACAACGGCCAACGCAGGGTTGGACTTTGCTTTTTTTCTCAGGGAAGGATTGCCGGTAGTCTGGAATATTACGTAACCACTACCTCCGACCTGCTTGCCCCTCAGCCGTTGCCCAATTCAACCGGCTTTGACGGCTTTATCACCAACGTCGGTAAAACCCAGAACAGAGGTATCGAACTGACATTAAGCACCATCAATATAGATAGAGGGGACTTCAGATGGTCAACGGATTTCATCTTTAACCGCAACCGTGAGCAGATTTTAGAATTGGCCAATGGAGATGACGTAGGTGCCGGGCGCTTTATAGGTGAACCCATCACCGTCTTCTTTGACTGGAATAAGATCGGCATTTGGCAGCTGGATGAAGCCGATGTGGCAGAATCATACAGTGACCGTCCGGGTGAGATCAAAATAGAAGACATCAACAACGACGGGCGTATCAATGCGGACGACCGGAAGATCCTCGGATCCCCGGTGCCGGATTTCTCCGGAGGCATTACCAACCGGCTTTCTTACAAGGGAGTGGATTTGTCTTTCTTTGTATTTGGCAGGTTTGGTTCAATGATCCGAAGTGCTTTCCACACAGGAGGATTCAATGCTTTGGCAGGCAGATATAATAATCTCAACGTGGATTATTGGACGCCTGATAATCCCACCAATGACTATCCACGCCCGAACCAAAACCAGGAATTCCCCAAATATTCGTCTTCCCTGCAATATTTCGATGGTACATTTTTAAAAGTCAGGAATATCAACCTGGGCTACACCTTACCTACCCAAGTGGTCGAAAGGCTTAAAATGGAAAGTCTTCGGATATACACCAGTATTCAGCAGCCGTTCATCTTCTCTGAATACAGAAGCCGACATGCCGGCATAGATCCGGAGACCTTTGTGGATGGTGAGCAGGGAGTGGAAGGAGGCGTCATCAACTCCAACATATCCCCCGCTGTAACCCAGATCACTTTCGGCATCAATGCCAGGTTCTAATCATTTAACTTCAATTGTATCCAAAATGAAAACGAATATAAAAACCATAATTTCACGCTCTTCCAAAGTCTGGCTTATTGGAGCCATCTTCTGGGCTACTGTAAGCTGTGAAGGGTTGCTGGAAGAAAAAGTCATTTCCAATGTAGGAACGGATTACCTGAATACGCCCAGCGGATTAAACGACGGCCTAAATGCTGCCTACAGCTCTCTCCGCGCCTGGTATGGCACCGAAAGAGGGAACAACCTGACGATCTTTGGTACGGATACGTATACCAACGGGGCTGACGGTGCTTTTAAATTCATGAACTTCTATACCTCTGATTTTGATTCGCAAAACTCCCATATCAGGGAATTATGGGATCAGTTTTATGAGGGCATCAATACCTGTAATGCCGTCATAGAAAGAGCACCGGGGGTTGAAGGGATGGATGAAGAAGTTCGGAATCAGAGGGTAGCGGAGGCCAAATTCATACGGGCACACAATTACTTCATTCTTACCCAGCTTTTTGGGGGAATAGACCTTCAACTCAGTGAAACCACCGTCCCGACCAATTTGGTAAACAGGTCCACTGTACCTGAAATGTATGCAGCTATCGTTCAGGACCTGGAAGAGGCCATTCCTCATTTGGAGGCTGCATCCCAATCCGTCGATTATGGCAGGGCTACACGTCCGGCTGCCGAACATCTTTTGGGAAAAGTTTACCTTACCAAGGCCACCTCCGAGGCGGCGGAAAGCGACGACTATGCCAAAGCTGAGCCTCTCTTACAAAGTGTAATTGACAATTATGACTTCACCTTACTGGAAAATTTCGGCGATATCCACGCTTTTGGCAACGAAGTAAACAGCGAAGTGGTTTTTGCCATTCAATACAGCAGAAATCTCCTCACCAACGCCGGAGGCAACAATGCCCATGTCTTTTTTCTGATGGAATACGACGTACAGCCCGGAATGCGCAGGGATACTGAAAATGGCCGTCCGTTTAAGCGGTATAGGCCCACAGATTACACCTATAATGTCATATTCGCCGACAGGGAAAATGACAGCAGGTACTACAACACCTTTCTGGATGTCTACTATTCCAACAATCCCGGCACCTTTAATACGAATTTTGACCAATCCAAATCGCAGGTGGAATTTGCTTTGGGAGACACTGCCATATACATCCCGGGACACGAAATGCCTGAATCAGAAAGGGCACAAAAACCCTATCAGGTGTTGGTACCGAGTGCCTATAACGAAAGACTTTTTCCTAGCATGAGAAAACACATGGATCCGGGAAGGGTCGATCTTACCCAGTTTGAAGGGGGCAGGGATTATATCGCCTTCAGATTGGGAGAGACCTATCTCCTTCTGGCTGAATCCCAACTCATGCAGGGGAAAATATCCGAAGCCACGGAAAACATAAATACCGTAAGAAGAAGAGCGGCATTTCCCGGCAGGGAAGCAGAGATGGAAATCTCACCAGCTGAGATGGATATGGAAATGATAATAGAAGAAAGGGCCAGAGAACTTATCGGTGAGCAACAAAGATGGCTGGACCTCAAGCGCTGGGGCTTACTGATAGAAAGGGTTACAACCCATAACCCACAGGCCACCGGAATCCAGGATTACCATGTGTTAAGGCCTATCCCTCAAAACCAAATAGACCGCACTGAGGGAAACGAAGCAAATTTCCCCCAGAATCCCGGATACTAAATTCAGATAATTTGAAATGGAAAGGGCCAGAATTGATTTCAGGCCCTTTCTTTTACACGGGTAGGAATCAAAACATCCCATGGTATTTCATGGTATCCCTTATTCTGGAAAGGAACAATTTGACTTTTTCATAGGGGTCTCCCGCTCCCAGGGTCTCAACCGGCAGGTATCCATGATATCCGCTGTTTTTGATAATACGCATCAGTTTTTCCAGATCAACGTCTTCTTCTTTCCCAAAGTGATTCACCTTTTCTTTAATCTGCCAACTCACTGCATGGTTTATATTACGGGCAATTTCTTCATAAGGCTCCTTTTGGGAGTAACTCCCGATATCAAGAACCAACCCAAACCATTTAGAATCCACGGCTTCCACAACAAAATTGACCTGATCCGCTGTCTTGATAAAATCATTGTGGTTTTGCAAGGCAACCAGCACGCCATGCTGCGCCCCGAAAGCCACGCAGGATTTGATGTCGTCAATCATCCAGTCCGCCACCTTGCCCCACTCCTCTTCGGCTACCGGCTGGGTACCGGAAAATATCCTGAGGACAGGGGCTCCGAGTTTGGCAGCGGCAACAATCCAATTTTTTACCAGCTGGATATCCTTATCTCTCTTGCTTTTGTCCGAATGCGTAAAATCGTTTCTGACACCCGTTCCGCTGATATGGAGGCCAAGACGGTGGGCCTTTCTTTTAACCTCATATAAAAAAGCATCCTCCGGAACATCAGGATATCCGGGAAAATAATAGGCCGTTAAATCCAACCCTTGAAAGCCCTGACCGGCACAGAATCCCAACAGTTCATCCAAAGACATTTCTCCTTTCGTCAACAGCGCGTTAAATGAATAGGCATTGAGACTCAATTTCAAATTATTGGCACTACGTCCGGGTTGGGATTTAAGACTGTCCTGCGCCAAGACGGCGCCTGTACACCAGGTGCCAGCCGCCATCCACACACCACCTTTCAACCATCTTCTTCTATTCATAATCGGTTTATATCAAAGTTTACCATACTGTTTTATATATAAAGAATGCCAGGGGCACGGTCATTTAACTAAGTCAAATATGGTATTTCGAACTATTTGCTTGTAAAACTGCTGGTTTCCAAGAGTGCCTGGTTGCCCCCAGCCTACCCTGGACATCTTACGAAACTAAGGGGGATGATCCGAAACCCTACTTGACATAACACTGGCCCCTTCATCAAAAGAAAAGCAATTGATTTCAGTTGACAAATTTTAACGCGCTCCCACACCAAAATCCGGCACATTATATCTCGCCGATCCCAATTTCTCCGAATGTTCCGTTTATTTTGTGCAATCGATTGTCTAAATTTAGAGAATCATTGGAATTTGAAACAATAAATTTTTAATATTACCCCAATTTAATAAATAAAACGAAATGGATAGCTTGATTAAACCTACAAAAAATACATTTTTGACGGATGATTTTCTTTTGAAAAGTGATTTTGCCAAAAGACTTTATCATGATCATGCCAAGAAGATGCCCATCATCGATTACCATTGCCATTTATCCCCTCACGATATAGCCACTGACCGGCAGTTTAACAACCTTACTGAAATCTGGCTGGAAGGAGACCACTATAAATGGAGGGCCATGCGAACACTCGGTGTAGATGAAAAGTACATCACCGGGGATGCCACCGGCCGGGAAAAATTTCAAAAATGGGCAGCGTCGGTTCCCTATACCATGAGGAATCCCTTGTACCACTGGACCCACTTGGAGCTGCAACGGTATTTTGAGATCGACCAGTTGCTTACTGCCGACTCCGGGGACGAAATATATGAAGAAGCCACCCATTTGCTACAGCAGAAAGAATACAGTACGCGGGGACTGCTCTCCAGAATGAATGTGGAAGTGGTATGTACCACAGATGATCCGGTCGATGGTCTGGAATTTCACCGGGAAGCAAAGAAAAAAGGCATCCCTTTAATACTGCTTCCCGCCTTCAGGCCCGATAAGGCTTATGCCGTGGAAAACCCTGAAAATTACAATAAATACATAGACAAGCTGGCCGAAGTCAGTGGTACGACCATTGGCTCCTATGGCGACTTGTTATCCGCTTTGGAAAACCGCGTGGATTATTTTCACCAAAACGGGGGCAGGCTGTCCGACCATGGGCTGGAACAGCTGTATTTCTTTGAAGAAGGGAAACATAACATCGGCAAATTATTCGAAAATATCAGGAACGGGAACATCCTCGATCCGGAAGAAGTGAGGTACTTCAAATTCACGACCCTCACCGAACTGAGCAAAATGTACCACGCCAAAGGGTGGACGCAGCAATACCACCTGGGGGCTTTGCGCAATGCAAACGAAAGAATGTTGAGGGTGCTGGGACCGGACACCGGATTTGACTCCATCGGCGATTTCCCCCAAAGTGTGTCCCTGGCCAAGTACCTCAACAACCTGGATTCCAGTGACCAGCTGGCCAAAACCATATTGTATAACCTCAACCCGGCTGACAATGAGATCATGGCCACCATGGTGGGCAATTTTAACGACGGCTCCGTAAAGGGCAAGGTTCAGTTTGGATCGGGATGGTGGTACCTGGATCAGAAAGACGGTATGGAAAAGCAAATGAATGCCCTTTCCAATATGGGCATCCTCAGCTGTTTTGTGGGCATGTTGACCGACTCCAGAAGCTTCCTTTCATTTCCCAGACACGAATACTTCAGAAGAATCCTGTGTAACCTGATAGGGGAAGATGTCAGCAACGGCGAGCTTCCCGCAGATGAAGCCTGGCTCGGCCAAATGGTGGAAGACATCTGCTATAACAATGCCCGTGAATATTTTGGGTTTTATAAGGTGTAAAATAGGGCTCCTTGGAAAATTAATCTATAAAAAGCCACGAAGAGGGGCGATGACACTCTTCGTGGCTTTTTTCTGTTTTCCTGGCTGATTTCTGGTTCAATTATGTATTGAAAAAATACAATTTATTTTCCGGGGAGTATCTTCGGTGAGGGGTTTTTGGCTATCGGGCGCAGTTATCCCATCAAAGCAATTTTGGAGTGCTTCCGGCTTAGGCTGCCCTGTCTGCGGGGGGTGGTCTTTCCTGTTTCCTTTTTGCGATTTTTACCGCATTGGCTGCCATGGTGGCAAAAAGTACCATCAGTTTCTCGCGCTTCTCACCTTTGACCTTTATTTTCCTGAGCCCGTAATGGTCCTTGTGGGTTCCGAACACACCTTCCATCACAGTGGCCCTCTGTCTGGCTATTTCACCGCTGAGCATCTGTTCGGCCCTCGAGTGCTTTTTCGGGCCTTTTTTGGGGAAACAGGTGAATATTTTGTTTCCCGTGCAGTACCTCCTGTTGGCATTGGAGGCATATATCCGGTCAGCCCCCAGCTGTGAGGTCTGGCCAAACACCGTTTTGTGTTTCAGCACCGACAGTTTCAGCCTCGTGGTTTCGTTGAAGTTTTTGAAGCTCATGGCATCCAGAAAGGAAAGCCCGTCCACCTGGAGCATGTGTACCTTCATGCCGAACTCCACAGGTTTGTTTTCCTTGCCCCTTTTAATGGGTCTCACGTAGGGTTTGTGGAGGGAAACGATCCTGTCCTTCAGTTCTTTGGGCTGGTGGTCCAGGAGAAAAACCTGCTGGACCAGAACCTTTTTGACGGTCCTCAGGCAGGAAAAGTCTTCGGGTCCCATACATTCCGCCCTGGACACATCCAGGACTTCCTGAAGCTGTTTTAACCCTTTTTCCAGAAGGTAGACAAGGGATTCGCGCCTCTTTTTGGTCTCCTTATAAGTGTTCTTTCTTTTCCGGAAGTAGGCAAGCTGTTTCCTCTTCTGTTCCACGTATTTTGAACGGGGCCTTTTGGTCCCAAGGATCCTGCAGAGCCTGTAAAGCTGTTTTTCGAAAACCCAGTGGCAGCTCTCCCATAACAGTTTGACATCCGTGGGGAAACGGATATAGCTCTCATAACAGGTGGCGTCCATAAGAAGGACGTGGGTATTGTTGACATCCCTTTTCCAACAGTCCAGCAGCACTGACTGGATCTGTTCCCATTCACAGTGCCCCTCAATATGTTTTCTTATCCTGGTCATAATGGTGGTATCCCTGATCTGTTTGTCCTCGGCCAAAAGCCTGCCGCAGAACATCTGGAGGCTGTAGTCGGTGTTGAACCTTTCTATGAGCTGCCTGTCACTGACGTTGAGATAGGCCTTCAGGAACATCAGTGCGAACATACCCTTGGCGTCGAACCATTTGGGGGCTCCCGGTCCCGTATCCTCGCCGGGCAACAGGGAGGCCAGCCCGTCCCAGGGCAGGGAGTCGTGGACCTGGCCCAACAATGAATTCTTGAAAAAATGATACTTTGGAGAATATCCGTCAAAGTCTTTGAAAAGCGGGAGCTGGGTGGTATCTTTCATGGTGTTTTGTTCTGCAACCTCAAAATACAAAAAAGAAAACCCCGAAAAAAGCCTTTAAAGGACTATTTTCGGGGTTTTCTGGTTAAATTTTCGTTACCTAACTATCTGGAGATCAAATATTTGGATGATCTACAAGGAGCCCTAAAATAATGTCCCTTGGGTTTTGACGCTCATTATCAAAAATTTTAAACAGCATTAAAACCCGCGGAGTGGGTGGAATTATTGTCCCCGGGGATGAAAATCCCCCGACGTTATGGGTAAATTTTACAGGATTTTGGCGTGGGTTTTCACAAAGTCATTTAGCCATACTTGTTAGCGAAACCTGAAAACCGGTCGAAAAAAAACCATTGCGCTTTGCAATGGTTTTTTTTATTCCTAATGGACCATTTTTACCGGTGGATGTTGGACCTTGGCTTTTTTTCTGCGGTAATGCGACAAACCAAAATACATCACCACCACAAAACAAACCAACGGCACATAGTAAGACAGATGTATACTTCCCGTGATATCGGAAACCTGCCCCTGTACCGCTGTGATCAATGCTCCGCCCAAAATGGCCATGATAAGTCCTGATCCCCCCAGTTTGGTATCCTTGCCCAAACCCTCTGCCGACAAACCATAAATCGTAGGAAACATCAGGGACATACATAGGGATATCAACACCAAAGCAATTACCCCGACCATGCCATTGGCATAAATGACTACCAAACAACAGGCTATGGCTACCAGCGAAGATAATGCCAGCAACAGGGAAGGTTTGAAAAATTTCATCAGGGCGGTAAATAAAAACCTGCTCAGTGCGAATAAGATCAGTGCCACTAAATAATAATCAGAAGCATCGCTTTCTTTGAGGTCCAATTCAACCATGACATACCGGATGGTAAATGACCAGACTCCGATCTGGGCCCCCACATAAAAAAACTGGGCCACTACGCCTCTCACATAATTCTTGTTTTTAGCCAAACGCCGGAATCCCGAAATCACACCATCGCCCTCAACGGTCTCCGAAGCCACCGGCATCCGGACGGCTCTGATCACAAACCATACAAACACCAAAAACAACGCCACTCCGACATAGGTGTTCATCACACCGGCCAACTCCTCCGCCTGGATGGCTTTCAATGCTTCAGGATCCATGCTGGTCCTGTCGTCCGCCTCAGCCATATTGAGTTTGGAAAGGATAAAAACCTTGCTGAGAAACACCCCCATGATCGACCCAATAGGATTAAATGATTGGGCCAGGTTGAGCCGCTGGGTAGCGGTTTCCTGCGGTCCGATTACCAGAATGTAAGGATTGGCCGCGGTCTCCAGAATCGATAATCCCCCGGCTAAAACATACAAGGCAAACAGGAAAAACCCATAGGACATGGTAATGCTCGCGGGATAAAAAAGCAGGGAACCTATGGCAAATAATCCCAATCCAAGGAGAATACCTGATTTGTAAGTGTACTTCCTTATATAAAGAGCCGCAGGCAACGCCAAACAGAAATAGGATCCGTAAAAGGCCAGCTGTATCCAGGAAGTCTGGAAATCCGTCATGCTCATGATCCTTTTGAATGCGGCCAAGAGCGTATCGGTCATGTTGTGGGCGACGCCCCATAGCATAAACAAGGTGGTCAGGAGGAGAAATGGCCAAAAATCCTGCTTGGCTATCAGTTCAGGTTTTGGCGGGCTACTTTGGTGATTCATGGGTATCGTATCTGTAATTGATGTATGTTATATGAAATCCAATTTTTGTATAATCCCTTTGCTTTTTAACTCATCCCAAAAAGCCTGGGGCAGCTTTTCGGTAGCCGAGCGGAGATTTTTGACTATTAAAGAGGGATCGGTGATGCTCAATGCCACGCTGTTTACCCCGGGAACAGACAACGCGAACTGTATGCAGGCGTGGTCCGGATCGACTTCGTATTGTTTACAAACCCCGAAAAATGATTTTCTCCATGCCAACCGCTCGAGGTCTTGGGAATCCGAATAATCTATGGGCCTGTAATCATAATAGTCCTCTCCCACCAGAAAACCTGATTGAAAGACAGCGGCATTAATGATTCCGACATTATCCATCCTGAGCCTGTGGATAAAATCCAGTAAAGCCGTGGGGTGGGAAATAAGGGTCAGGCTATTGGCCACCATCACATAGTCCAGCTTAACATGATCATATATTTCCCGGATGGTTTCCCATTTCTTGGCACCTACCCCTATACCGGCCACCAAGCCCCTGCTCTTGAGCTCAGCAAGTGCTTTGTATGCCCCAAGTACATCTCCAAACCGCTTGTTCTTTTCCCTTTCCGTCCTGGCCTGGTCTAGGTATTCATCCGGATCATGGACAGAAACCAATTGGGGCACATGCTGTCCTAAGAGTTGGTTGTCTTTTTCAAAACATTCCAATATGCCCTCATAACTTATTTTTTGAACAGCATCATGCTGTATCCCTTTCCATATTCCCGGCTCAAAAGTAGGTTCCTTCGTTTTTAAAGGTGTCCTCACCCACCCCAGCTTATTGCTGATGACCAGCCGCTCCTTGGGCATAGGGTGGCTTTTGAGAAAATTGCCCAGCACCTCCAAAGCAAGGCCTGCACCGTATTTCCCCGCGGTATCAAAAACGGTCAGGGGTTCAGTGTGCTTGAAGCTTTCTTCAAGAATGGCATTTTTAACTTCCTGGGAATAAACTTTGAAGAGATTGCCCAAGGCACTGCTTCCAAAAACCAGCGGGGGAAAATCAAGGCCGGTATTTCCAAAAGGTTGTAATTTCATCATGTCAGTAAGCTGGCGCAAGGTGTTTATTTTACCGTCTTTTTCCCATAAAATCTGTCTCTCTCAAAAGTCTCAATGTGGCGGTGTTTCTTTGTTTCGTAAATGTCGGCTATGGTAATCAATATCCCTGTTTCCTCCACCGCCCCGAATTCGTAATTCATGGCAGTCCCAAAGGTTTTCATGGTGGAAGAGAGGTTCATATAAGTATTGATGAGAGGGGGGATGTTTTCTCCCAGACTCCGAACCCTGGTATTTAATACCTTGTAGCCTTCCTTATAGGCCAGTCCGTCAAAAACGCCTTTGAACGCACCGATGTTTCCTTTGTATCCCACAGGATCGATCGGGAAAATAAGCCTTTCTTTATCGGGAAAATAATGGTTTAAAAAATAAATCAGCAAATCCCGGGCTTCTTGGTTATAATGGGGATACATGGTCACTTTTCCAAACAGGTATTTGATGTCGGGATTGATAACGACAACGGCGCCCAGACCATCCCAAAGATTGTCCAGGGAAAAAAGCCCCCGCCGGTTATCGATGCTCGGCTGGTATTTTGGCTGCACAAAAGACCTGCCCAATTCAATGGTATAGGGAAGGTATTGCTTGATAAACTTCTCCGAAAATTCGAACAAATGGGCTGTGGACAGATTTACTTCTCCGTTTTCAGTAAACCCCGCTTCCTTGCATTTGATAAGCCTATATCCGGCTATGATCTCCTCATCTTCCGGATTCCAGGCGATCAACTGGTCGTAACATTTTTCGCAGGTATCATTTTCATCAATATCCAGTCTCAGTCCGGTGCCCCCACCCGCGGCCCTAAAGGAAACTTCCCTTAATCTTCCGATCTCTTTGACCACATTCGGTGCATTGTGGTAGTTTACCAAGTAGATTTCATTATCCCCATTGTTCACATATCTCAAAAAACGCTCACGGGTCAATTCGTTTTTGATGGTTTCCCTATTTATCGGACTGATAATGTCTTGCATAAATTCTATTGATCTTGGGCAATGTTGTATACTATCCTTTTTACCTCCTCTGCCCAGTATTTATCGCTTTTGGAGGCATCAAAATACTGGTAAGATATCGGTTTTCCTATATGCACAACGACTTTTTTGTTTTTCTGGCCAAACATCTCGTCAGCCAGATAAAACATTTCTATATTGGCTTTGACACCTATTTTTTTCCTAAGGCTGGCTAAGTTATAAAAAAAAGAAGAGTTTCTTCCTTCAATATACACGGGCACAACATCCTTTTTATATTTTCTGGATTTGTTAATGAAGCTTTTTTTCCACTCCAGGTCCTGGATGCCATATTCCTGCTTTCTGGATACCAAACCTGCCGGAAATATCAAAATGGCATTGTCAGAGGCGTAGGTCTCTTCGATCAATTCCGCTCCCTTCCTGCCATGTCCCCCATGCTTATTTACCGGGACAAACAACCTTCCAAAATGGGGGATATTCAGCAGAATGTCATTTACCAAAAAACGCAGATCCTCTCTGTACTTGCCTATCAGATGCATCAACACAATGCCATCAAGCCCCCCCAACGGATGATTGGAAACAAATATGACGCTTCGGTCAAGCGGGATATTCTCGGCACCCCTCAGTTCGGTTTCAACACCGAATTCCTTGATAAGCGCATCCACAAATGCCAGTTCTTTCAAATCCCCATGCTTGGACATGATATCATTTACATCATCCTCATGCACTATTCTCTGGATGTAAGACATGACAAAGCCCGGAATCCATTTAAGAAGCCGTGGGTTCTTTTCTCCAATAACCTGTTTGATATCTATAAATTTCTTCTTCTTATCCACAACTGAAAGCTTTGATCAAATACGCCATCCATCCCTATTTTTTTTCCAAGCAATTGAAACACAATTCAATAAATAACATTTAACCCAATACAAAATTATCTCTAAACCTTATTTTAGAATTTTCACAAAGCAAAAATAGAAAAAATTAATTTATCGGCTTAAGCAAAGAAAAAAAACGAAATTTTATAAGAAAGATTATTCATGTTTTTCCCATAATCCCCCTTAGATTGTCATATAAACACATCATAATGCATTAATTATAAATAAATTAACTATATAAAAATAAATTATACAATGAAAAATTATTTTAAAACAAATAATATTACAATATTATTGCAGTAATTTAATGAACACTGCCAACGCCGGGTCATGCCTGAAATGGCGCTTCCCTTCGCGCACGCTTCACTCCTCCCGATAGCGGGAGAGGTCCTAAAGGAGAAGACTGCGCAGGATGGCTCCGCCGCTGGAACAGGGTGAACATGCGTCAAAGCAGACATGATACTGGCCGGATAACGGTTAGTTTTTAGATAAACCAGCTTAACTACAACCACATGAACTTAGCCATCACCGGTGCCACTTCGGGAATAGGAGCAGAAACTGTAGCTGCATTGGCTTCCAGATTCCACAGGATATTTTTATTGGTAAGAAACATTGAAAAAGGAAAATCATTGATAAAAAACCTGGACACCGTAGACAAAGATGAAAAGTTTGCGGTGATATATTGTGACCTGGCCGATCTCCAGTCCGTATCAGAAGCCGCCGAAGCCATAAAAAGCCAATGTGAAAGCCTCCATGTCTTGATAAACAATGCCGGAGGTGTTTTCCCGGAACGGGTACTTACAAAAGCCCACCACGAAATGACCTTTTCCACCAATTACCTTGGTCATTTTCTTCTTACAAAAAAACTTCTTCCTTTGTTGAAAAAGGATGGAAACGCCCGGGTCATCAATGTAAGCTCGGAGGCCCACAGGGCAGCAAACCCTGATTTTGCCGATCTCCAGTTGGCAAAGGGCTACCAATCCTTTACAGCGTATGCCAATGCCAAATTATTCAACATCCTCTTCACCAAGTCCCTGGCCGAAAAGTACGGGCGCAGCCACATCCATGCCTATGCCCTGCATCCCGGATTAGTGGCTACCAATATTGCTGAAAAGACTACAGGTGTATTTAAGTGGATAATGGCCCTGGGAAGGCCCTTCATGATCAGCGCCAGGAAAGGTGCTAAAACCGGTGTATTTCTCGCCTCCACCCCAATTGTCCCTGGAAAAAATGGAGAATACTTCAAAAAAGGCAAGGTGGTGACCCCCTCGAAATTGGCCCGTTCGAAAGAAATGCGGAACACCTTATGGAACATCAGTGAGGACCTGATAAAGAACCTGTGATAAAATGCATGTTGGATAAATGAAAGATTTTTATGAAATTAAGCAGATTAATCTTATTTAATCCCCACAGAATTCATGATCAAACCATTTTTTCTGATAGTTCTAAGTGCATTATTCATCAGTATCACGGCATTTTCTCAAAATGACTCCGGTTTGGTATTGAGTCTGGATGATGCAATTTTACATGCCGTGGAAAATCACCCCGTGCTGGAACAATACAGGAACAGTGGGGATATGGTCAACTTTCAAATAAAATCCGTCCGTTCGGGATGGCTTCCCCAAGTGGGACTGAATGCGGATTACAACCGGTATTTTCAACAACCTGTGGCCATTTTCCCGGATTTCAATGATCCTGAATCCGGGCGCTTTCAGGAGGTGCGGACCGGTGTCCCCCATAATGCAAGCCTCAATTTCAGCGCGGAACAAAGCCTGGTCAACAACGAATTGTTTCGCATCAATGCACAGTCTTCTTCCTTAAAAAAACAAGCCTTACAATCCTATGAGGAAAGCAAAATAGAAGTCGTTGTCGGCGTGAGCAAGGCTTTTTATGAAGTCCTTCTTGCTGAAGAACAGATGAACCTGGCCAAGGGAGACTTGGTGAGACAGGAAAAACAGTTGAATGATGCCCAACTCCAGTTTGAAGCAGGTATGACGGATAATATAGACTACAAAAGAGCCATGATTGCCATCCAGAACACCCAGGGTTTACTCTATCAGTATCAGGAAGATTACCAGGCTAAAATCACCCAGTTAAGATATTGGTTGGGTTTGGAAAAGGATGTCCCTGTGGAATTACAGGTTGATTATGAATCTCTTGAAAGCCAATTGGTAACAGATACCCTATCCGGAGTGAGTGTAGCGGAAAGAATAGAATACCAGTTGCTGGAAACCCGCCACTCCATCCAGGAGTCTGAAATACATTATCAGAAAAGACGGTTTCTTCCTTCCCTTACCGCATTTTATAATTACAACATCCTGTTTTTAAGTCCGACGGGAAGGTCCCTTTGGGATCAGTCATACCCTTTTTCCCTTATCGGATTAAGATTGAATTACCCTATTTTTCTCGGAGGCCAGAGACACTATGACACCAAAGTGGCCGCACTGGAGGCACGGAACTTGGAGTTGGAACAGCAAAATTTTGTGCTTCAGGCTGCCAATGAAACCCAGGAGGCCCTGAGTGCCTACAAGAGCAGCCTTTACCAACTGAGAATACAAAACAAAACGAAAGAACTGGCGGAGGAAATATACAACACCATCTCTCTTCAATATGAGCAGGGCATTAAGAATTTTCTGGAGGTCACTGTGGCGGAAACCGACCTGAAAACCGCCAGAATCAACTACCTGCGTGCTTTGTTCAATGTGCTGGAAAACAAACTGGATCTTGAGAAAGCAAGAGGAGAAATTAAAACCGACTACTAAATGAAAAACTATCTTTTTATCTTTTTTCTGGTTTCCGTCTCTGCCTGTGATCAGGAGAAGAAAACTGAAAATGACTTGCTCACCGTTACCGTGGAACCTGTAAAAAAAGAAACCGTGTACCTCGAAGATACCTATCCCGCGTCAACCATTGCCCTTCAGGAAGTGGAGCTTCGTGCAGATGTATCAGGCTATGTTACCAACATCCTGTTTGATGATGGTCAGCGGGTAAAGAAGGGACAATTACTTTATGAAATCGATAAAAGCCGCTACCAGGCCCAGATGGATCAATCACATTCCAATCTGAGAATCGCCAAAGCCAATTATGACCGTGTGCAACGGGATGTAAAAAGATACGAAATGCTCAAAGAGGGCAACGCCATTGCGGGGCAGGTCT
Source organism: Negadavirga shengliensis (assembly GCF_042652345.1). Lineage (NCBI taxonomy): Bacteria > Pseudomonadati > Bacteroidota > Cytophagia > Cytophagales > Cyclobacteriaceae > Negadavirga > Negadavirga shengliensis. Next base: position 33,523 of record NZ_JBHSJJ010000020.1, on the reverse strand, counting down.
ATGACAATGCCTTAACCGACCTGAACAATGCGGAACAGGAAATGATTGCTGCTCAAGCCGCCGTGGATGATGCCATGACCAATCTCCGGTACGCTGATATCAAGGCTCCTTTTGACGGTACCATAGGATTTTCGGCCGTGAGGTTAGGAGCGCTAGTAAATCCCGGCCAAACCCTTCTCAATGTGGTCTCTGCCGATGATCCGATGGGTGTGGATTTCTATGCCGCTGAAAGCGACCTCTATCATTTTCAGGGTCTTGTCGGGAATGCGGAAGTGCTGAAAGATTCGGTTTTCACGATAGCCCTGCCCGGCGGCGTCCGTTATCCGTTTCCTGGAAAAATTGAAAACATAGACCGCGCCGTAGACAGGGGTACCGGCACCATCATGATCAGACTTGCCTTTCCCAATCCGGAGTTAACCTTAAAACCGGGACTCAGTGCTACGCTGATGGTCCGTACAAAATCCGGAGAAAGCGCTATTACCATCCCCCAAAAGGCGAAAACAGAAAGAATGGGCGAAACCTATGTATTTGTGGTCCATGAAGATACCGTCAAAGAACAGCGGATCAAAATGGGAAGAAGAATAAGGGACCGTGTGATCGTTGAGGAGGGGCTGGCAGAAGGACAGGAAGTAGTGACCAGCGGTATCCAAAAGGTCACCGAGGGCGAAAGGGTACAAATCAAAAAAGAAAGCACAGAATGATCTCATCTGTTTTTATAAGGAGGCCCAACACCGCCATTGTCATCTCCCTTTTCATCTTGCTTTTGGGAACTTTGGCCATTGTCAACCTCCCCGTTGCACAATATCCGAACATCACCCCGCCTGTGATACAGGTCACCGCCACCTATACGGGAGCAGACGCGGAAACCATTGAACAGACCGTGGCCACACCCTTGGAGACCCAGATCAACGGAACGCCGGGGATGGCCTACATAGAAAGTACCAGCAGCAATGAGGGTACCATGACCATCAACATCACCTTTGAAGTAGGTACCGATATCGATGTCGCAGCGGTGGAAGTACAAAACCGCATCAACGTGGCAGAAGCATCACTTCCGGAGGAAGTCAGAAGGCTCGGCATTACCATCAGAAAAAGAAATCCAAGTCTTTTGATGATCGTATCTCTTTTTTCGCCCGAGGGCACGCATGGGATCGATTTTTTAAATAACTACACCAATATTTACGTGAAAGATGAGCTGCTGAGGGTCCCGGGGGTGGGAGACATTTTTACAAGAGCCGAAGATTTCAGTATGAGGGTTTGGCTGCAACCGGATAAGCTGTTTCAGCTGGGGATATCGGCGAATGAAATTATCAGCGCGCTCCGGGAACAAAATATCCAGGTTGCCGCCGGCGCACTGGGAACCCCGCCGCAGAAAGATTACCAGGCCTTTGAATACACACTTTTCACTAACGGACAACTCAGCACCGAGGAGGAATTTGAAAACATCATCATAAAAACAGCGGAAGAGGGGCAACAGTTGGTCTACCTGAAAGACGTGGCAAGAGTGGAATTGGGCAGGTTTGATTATGCCACCAATAATTTCACGGATGGCCATCCGGCAGCTTATATCATCGTCTTTCAAACGCCTGAAAGCAATATTCTGGAGACGGAGGAAGGGATCATCAACACCATGGAAAGGATCAAGAAAAATTTTCCTCCGGATGTGGATTATGTCATTCCCTTCGAGTCAGCTTCGGTGGTGAGGGTTTCCATATGGGAAGTGGTCAAAACACTCATCCTGGCCCTGTTGCTCGTTTCTTTGGTGGTGTTTGTTTTTCTCCAAAACTGGCGGACCACCCTGATACCCATTCTGATCATTCCCGTTTCCATCATCGGCACGTTTGGTTTGTTTATCCCTTTGGGTTTCTCTATCAACAACCTCACGCTTTTCGGTTTTGTTTTGGCCATCGGGATCGTAGTGGACGATGCCATCGTGGTGGTGGAAGCCACCATGGGTTATATGGAAAAAGAAAAACTAAAGGCCAAAGAGGCAGTCACCAAAGCCATGAAAGACATTTCAGGTCCGGTGGTGGCCATGTCTCTGATCGTGGCCTCCGTATTTATCCCCGTAGGCTTCATACCCGGCATCGTGGGCAGGTTATACCAGCAGTTTGCCATGGCCATAGCGGCTTCCGGGCTCATATCCGGCTTTGTGGCACTTTCCCTCACTCCTGCCCTCTGCTCGCTGATCCTGAAACCCACAAAAGAGGAAAAAGAAAAAAAAGGCTTGAACTTTTTATTTTATTGGTTCAACACAAAATTTGATTCCCTCAGCAAGAAATATGACCGCAGTATCAAAAAAAGCTTCGCCAATGCAAAATACTTCGTGGTGGGACTGGTAATCCTGGCTGTGGGGATCATCTTGCTGTTTAATCAAAAACCAACCGGTTTTATTCCCAACGAAGACGAAGGCAGGCTGTTCATTACCTATGAACTCCCCGAAGGCGCTTCCACTTCCCGGAGTCTGGAAACCATCCGCCGGCTGATGGAAATACTGCAACAGGAGGAAGACATCTACCATTTCACCGCGGTCACCGGATTGAATGCCATCAACTTTTCCAGTAAGTCCAATAGTGGCACCGTATTTTCACAGCTCAAACCCTGGGACCAAAGGACCGGAAAGGGGCAGCACGCATTTGAAATCAGAGACAGGCTGCTGGATGAGCTCCGCCAAAAGTTACCCGAAGCCAACATCGTTATTGTCGCTCCTGCTGCGATCCCGGGACTGGGAAGCACATCGGGATTCACAATGGTCCTTCAGGATCTGGTGGGTACTTCTGATATACAGGCGTTCGAAACGGAAGTGAAGAGCTTTGTGTCCACCATTAACCAATCTGACGAAGTTGACAACGCGTTCAGCTTTTTCAGCGCCTCCACACCTTCCTACAGACTCAACCTGGACCGGCAAAAAACCGCCCGGTTGGGGGTGAATATCGGTGAGGCTTTCGCTACCATCCAAACCTATTTAGGAAGCATATACGTCAATGACTTCATACTTTATGGCAGAAATTTCCGGGTAGTGGCCCAGGCTGATACGGCTTATCGGGAAGATCTGACTTCGCTAAAGCACTTTTTTGTCCGCAACAATACCGGCGGCATGATACCGGTCAGTAATCTGGTGCAAACCGAAACGGTCCTGAATGCTCCTTTGATAAGTCATTATAACCTTTTCCGGTCCAGCACCATCAACGGCGACGCGGCTCCGGGCTATAGTTCCGGTCAGGCCATCGAAAAACTGACTGAACTCGCGAATGCCCACCTTCCCAGTGGCTACAGCTATGAGTTTTCGGGTGTAAGCCGGGAAGAAATCAAATCCGGTGGAAGCACAGTGGTTATTTTCCTGCTTTCCATTGTTTTTGTATTTCTGTGCCTTACTGCCCTGTACGAAAGCTGGTCCGTTCCCTTTTCCGTGCTTCTGGCGGTTCCCACCGGGGCGTTCGGCGCCATCCTTACCCTGCTAATGTTTCCCTCCCTGACCAATAACGTCTATGCCCAGATTGGTCTGCTTACCCTGATAGGACTCGCTGCCAAAAATGCCATCCTGATAGTGGAGTACGCCAAAAAAAGAGTGGATCAGGGGGTTCCCATCAAAAAGGCCGCTAAAATGGCTGCTAAACTCAGACTGAGGCCGATCCTCATGACTTCCTTCGCGTTCATTCTCGGCGTGTTGCCGCTTGCTTTTGCCACCGGAGCGGGGTCGGTCGCCCGCAAGACCATCGGCTGGACCGTGTTTGGCGGAATGATCACCGCCACATTCATTACCATCTTTCTGGTCCCCGTGCTTTTTGTGCTGATCAGCAGAATGGCCTATAGCAAACGTGAACTTGAAGCGCTGAAAGCTGTGCGAAAAGAATCCGGGCAGTAACCGATATGGCGCTTAACCTAAGTTTCTTCGCCAACTATCGAAGATTGTAAACAGCAGCAAAACCCGTATAGCGGGTGGCTTATTATATACCCGAAATTAACTAACCTTAAGAACCCGCGGAGCGGGCCAATATATTGTAGCCGGGGATGACAATCCCCGGCCCCCATGAAACGGATGCTAAAGGATTTTGGCGTGTGTTTTTGCGGGGAAACCGAGCAAAAACCATGACAAAATCCAACGGAATTGAAAATCACATGAAGCAACGTCAACCGAACTCAAATTTCCCGGAACCGATGGCTTGAACCGACCATCGACGCGATCTGCTGTGGCCAGCCGAAGTTTTTTGTCCACGAATTCCTCTAATTTCCACGGATTTATTCCTAGCCTGAGTCCGATGCCACTATTCAGGATGCTAAACAGCAGCAAAACCCGCGGAGCGGGTGAATATATTGTAGCCGGGGATGACAATCCCCGGCCCCTATGAAACGGATGTTACAGGATTTTGGCGTGTGTTTTTGCGGGGAAACCGAGCAAAAACCATGACAAAATCCAACGGAATTGAAAATCACATGAAGCAACGTCAACCGAACTCAAATTTCCCGGAACCGACGGCCTGAACCGACCATCGACGCGATCTGCTGTGGCCAGACGAAGTTTTTTGTCCACGAATTCCTCTAATTTCCTCCGATTTATTCCTAGCCTGAGTCCGATGCCAACTATCGAAGATTGTAAACAGCAGCAAAACCCGCGGAGCGGGCGAATATATTGTAGCCGGGGATGACAATCCCCGGCCCCTATGAAACGGATGTTACAGGATTTTGGCGTGTGTTTTTGCGGGGAAACCGAGCAAAAACCATGACAAAATCCAACCGTAATCGGAAATTATATGCAACAACGTCAACCGAACTCAGATCCTTAAAAGAAAAAAATAGTTATACTTAATCGCAAAAATATCCGGTCATTCTTTATCCACAATCATCACGGATTTGACCAATACCATAGAAGTCATAAAATAGCCAAGAACCCTCCCGGAACCCTGCGCCACCTCAATATTTGACTTGGGGTTTTCCGGTGGCGGACTGAATAGCCCACCATCATTGAAAAGCAGATTGACCATCTGCTCCAGGTACTCATAAGCATCCCTGTTCAGCCGGTACAATTCGAGTTTCACCCTGTCATTTTTCTTGAACGAAAAAGCGCTCAACTCAAATCCGCTATTAAGGATGGAGGTCCCGAAGGAGTCGTCGAACAAAAAATAATCCGACCGCCGATTGAGCAACGTATCGTTCCGGCTAATCCTCAATCTATAGTAATTGTTGTCCGAAAAAGGGATTTTACCGTACAGAGTAAGGTAATACCCTTCCCTTCGGAATATCCTTTCCGGTTCATATTGATAGGTGATGCTGTCCAAAACCGGAGGTTCCAACGTCCTCCCGGTAGAAACATACAGATTATCCTCCAATTCTACTTCAAGCCTGTAATCATGCCCCACCTGTGCAGTCCTCCCATTCACGGCAATATAGTGCCCCAGACTTCCCACATACCTGAGCTCTATGGTCTGCCCCGTGGTTTCATCCACAATCCGGACTTCTGCATCGGAGATAGTCTCATTTGGCAAGGTATCGTAATAATCCCTGGAATAAGAAACAACAACCCTGTTTACGGAATGGGTGTCTGTCCAAATTGCTTCTATCACAGGGATTTTGTCCGTGTTTCCCAAGTCCAGCAGGACCTCTTCCTGACAGGACCATAAAAACAAACATACCCACCATATGTGATAACCATTTCTCATGTCAAAACTCAAAATTATAAGTAACCGATGGCAATATCCCAAATAAATAGGTCATGATAACGCCAGGCCTGACCGATTCTATTTCCTGTCCAGGACCAGGGGCAAAATTTATCTGATCATTATAAATATCGGTAAACTGGTAAGAAAACGGGTTGGTTCTGTTATAAAGATTGTATATACTGAAGTTCCAGCTTCCTTTCCACCACCTCCCTTTATCCTTGTTTTTCAAAGTGACAGCAACATCCATGCGGTGATAGTCCGGGAACCTGTCCTCATTTCTTCTGGGCCCATACAAGGGTAACCGTTGATAATCCAGCTTGTAGGAGCCTATTGGAAAAGTAACCGCCACCCCGCTGGTGTATATAAAAGTACCGGATACCCGTACCCGCCTGCTCAACTGATGGTTCAACACCAAACTTACGTCATGGGGTCTGTCAAATCGCGGGTTATAAGGTTCATTTTCATTGATCCCGGCAATTTTCCGGAAAACCCTGGACCAGGTATAACTCAGCCATCCGGTAGTGTTGCCTATGTTTTTCCGTAATAAAAACTCTACGCCATAAGACCACCCAATACCGGAAAGCATCTCCGTTTCCACATTGTCATTGAAGAGCATAGTCGCTCCTTGTTTCAGGTCTACGATGTTGTCAAAATCCTTGTAATACCCTTCCAAAGAAAGCTCCCATTGATTCTGATGCAGGTTTTTGAAAACACCCAGGGAAAACTGGTCACTTTTGATAGGCCGGATGTACCTGCCTGCCGGCACCCACCTGTCAATGGGAAGGCCGGCCGAACTGTTTGTCGCTATCTGTATATATTGATAGTTGCGGTTATAAGCCCCTTTTAAAGACAACCCCTCCCCCATCAGGTACCTGAAAGCCACACGGGGTTCTATGCCCTGATAATGCTGCATACGTTGGGGGAAACGGTAGTCCAAAGTATCCCTTATGCTGCCGTTGCCAATGGGGTCATCTTCGTCATAAAGATAATCCACACCTCTTCCTATCTGTTGGTATTGACTCCAGCGAAGCCCTGCCTCCAGGCTTACCTTCGGTCCTGCATTGAAAATCCCGGAAATAAACACATTGTTTTGTAAGCCTGTCCGCGGATTGGTATTGATTTCTTCTATTTCACTGCCTTCGGCGGGTGCAAGATTAATCGGAGCAAAATGGTACAATTGGCTGTGGACTCCGGCCCTGATTTCCGTAGCGTCATCAGCTAACCAGGTCAGCTGTCCCCTAAGCCCCGTTTCCGAAAAATTGTTGCTCCAGTCAAACCCGCTGTCCTCATCGGAAAAAGCGATGAGGTAGTTATAATGGGTCCTGTAGGCCGCCACATCAAAGAAGGTCCTTTCATTGATGTTCCTGTCCCAGTTAAAGGAACTGATCCAATTGGCCCAGCCCAATCCAAACTGCCCGTTGAGACCCAAATAATCGGCACCATAGTAAGAGGACAATGTGAATTTATCCTTTTCACCCTTCCGCCACATCAACTTACCACTCAGATCATAAAAATACAGGCTGTTGTTCCTTATATTTTCATTGGAAGAAAGGCCGAGAAAAATGTCAGCATAAGTCCTGCGGCCTGAGACAACAAAAGAAGAATTTTCGGAAAAAAGAGGACCATCCACCGTCACCCTTGAGCTGATGGAACCGATTCCTCCCTCTCCCCGTATCTTTTGGGTATTCCCCTCCTTTAATGATATATCTATCAGCGAGGAAAGTCTGCCGCCGTATTGGGCCGGGATGTTGCCTTTGTACAACTGCACATCATGCAATGCGTCCGGATTGAACACGGAAAAGAACCCAAAAAAATGCGAGGGGTTGAAAATAGGTGCCCCATCTATCTGTATCAGGTTCTGATCCGCCGATCCTCCCCGGATAAAAAGTCCTGTGGTACCTTCACCGGCTGTATTCACTCCAGGCAGCAGCTGTATACCCCTCAGCAAATCCACCTCACCAAATAAAGCCGGAATACTTTTCAGTACACTGGCTGAAATCGTGTTTTTACCAATCTCTGTGCTGACCACATGGTGATCTTCCCTTTTGTCGGAAACCACCACTTCATCTAACGATATCTCCTCCGGACTAAGGAAGAACTTCAGCTCCTTATCCCATTCCTTGTCCGTAATCTGCCTCCTGCTTTCCCCGTAACCCACGAATTTTATCACCAAAAGACGGGGCAGTTGATCTGTTTTTATCATAAAAAAACCGGCGGTGTCAGTGACCACAACGTTTTGGCTTTCACCTTCCCAATAAACCGTGGCTCCGGGCAGCGGATCATCCGAAACCCTGTCCTTGACTATTCCCCTGATGGCATTGTTTTCCTGTCCAAAGCTTTGGGGAAGGTATAAAAAAACAAGCATAACCGGGAGATATACAATGACGGCTGATTTCATGTGTTTATAATTTTCTTTCAGCGGCCACATGCTTGCGTGCCGTAATGCAATTCAGCATGCAGGCATGGAATTTCGCATGTTGGATAATCATCCCTCCGTGTGTCGCTCGCGTCATGCTCGATTTCATGCCATAAAATTAATCAAATAATACGGGTAACCAGCGGGGTTGTCGGGACGCTGTATGTAGGCCTGGCCCACGCCATTCACTTAGATAACGGATGTTCTAAAAAAAGGGTTAATAAAACTTTTCAATAATTATCCCGTATTTATTCCGTTTTGAGTATAAATATTTAATTTCAAGGCATGATTTGGGCATATACCGACAACCGGCTTATTGTAATTTTAACAGCAGTTTTCATTATACTGTATGCATTGTACCTAGTCCGCTTCTGGAAAATCAACCAAAAGCTGAAAGTGAGGAAAAGAAGACTTGTCTGGAAAATGATGCTCCGAAGTCTTTATTTTCTGTTGTTCTTGGTGGCGCTGGCGGGCCCGTCCATAGGAAGTGCCATGAAAGAAATCAAGCAGGAAGGCAAGGATATTTTTTTGGCGCTTGACCTCTCCCAATCCATGAATGCCCAGGATATCAGCCCCAGCAGGTTACAGCGCATCAAGTTTGAATTGAAAAATCTGGTGAAGAACTTCAGCTCAGACCGGATAGGTATCATTATCTTTTCCTCTGAAGCCTTTATCCAATGCCCCCTCACTTTTGATCAGAATGTGATCCAGTTGCACTTGGACGGCCTGAATACCAACCTTGTACCCAATTATGGGACAGACATAGCGGCCCCCCTTAACCTTGCTTACGAGAAGTTCCAGGCTGATGAAAGTCCGGAACCCAAGTCGAAAGCCATTATCCTTATCAGTGATGGGGAGGATTTCGGAGAAAATCTAAGCGGTACACTCAGCAAACTCGCCGATGAAGGAATCAGAGTATTCAGCCTCGGGGTGGGTACTGAGACCGGCACTTCCATTCCACGCGGCAGCAGTGTGGTGATGGATCCCAAATCCAACAGGCCCGCCGTTACAAGACTGGAAGCATCTAATCTGAAAATGATCGCCAACGAAACCAGCGGTGAATATTTTGAACTCAGCGATATTTCCCAGGAAATACCCCAGCTCATCAATGCGGTGGAAAAGCTGGAGGGCACGGTAATGGCCAGCAGAATGGTAGAGGCCTCTGCTAACAAATACTTCTATTTCCTGCTTGCCGCATTGATATTGGCCATGATCGATATGATGTTGCCGGTAAGAACGTTGTCCATATAAAAGACCCCCAATTAAAATAATGCTACTGTCCAAATACATATTAGTGGTTTTGCTCTTTCTGCCCAGTTCCTGGAAACAAATTGCCCAAAAGAATCAGACCATCAGGGAAGCCGAAAGAGCATATGCTGAAACGGATTTTGAGGCCTCTGTAAGACAGCATTTGGCCCTGATTTCGGAACATGATATGAATACGCCCCAGGCCCGGTTTAACCTGGCCCTGAGTTATCAGAACAACGGGCAGGAGGAGGAGGCAAAAAAGACCTATGAGGAACTGATACGGGCAAGCCACCCCCATATCCCCTCCTTCGCTGCCAACCAACATGGGGTGCTGTTAGGAAGGGATGAAGCTTACCGGGAGGCCCTCTCCTATTTCAAGACGGCTTTGCTGAAAAACCCTGACAATGAGGTGGCCAGGTACAATTACGAACTACTCGCCAGATGGCTGGAGCAAAATCAGGATGAACAGCAAGATGAAAAATCGGATCAGGAGGACAGCATCCAACCTTCCAATTATGCCAAAAGAATGAAAGCCCAGGCAGACGAAATGGTGGACCAGTTCAGGTTCAGGGAAGCTTTGGAGATTATGAACAGGGCTTTGGAAATAGATGAAACTGTTTCTTATTATCAGGGGTTTATAAATAACCTGGGAGATATCAATGAAATCGATGCAAATTAAACACCTATTTTATACCCTTATGATGTCGCTTCTGGTGTGTAGCGCGCAAGCTCAGACGCAGGGCGACTATTTCAACAGGGCCGCCAAGCAGTATGTCAATGAAGACCTGCCGGGCACCGGCCAGATCCTGGCTGAAGGGCTACAGAAATACCCCGAGGATCCTAAGTTGAATGCGCTGCTTGAGAAGCTGAAGCGGGACGAAGAAGACCAGAAGAAAAAGGATCAGCAAAACCAGGAACAGGACCAGGGGGATCAACCCCAGGATCAGCAGGAGCAGGACAGCGAGGAGCAAAAAGACGGGGAAGGTGACGAACAAACCGATGAAGACGGAGCGGATGAATCGGATGAAATGGAAGAACAGCGGGGTGAACAATCCCAGCAGGACGAGCAATCTGAGGATCCCAGCAGCATGGACAGCGACCTGAGTGAAAGGGAAAAAGCCATGGAAGAACTGCGCCAACGATTGGAAGAAATGAACATCACGCCCGAACAGGCAGAACAGATCCTGGATGCCATGAACAGCAATGAATTGCAGTATATCCAGCAAAACAGAAAAAAACCGACTCAGCGACCTGCCAGAGGACTTCCTGACTGGTAAAATCCTTTGGGCACCGCCTATAAACCCATAACTTTAAATGACTGCCATGATGAAAGAAGTATGTATCTTATCAGCTGTAAGAACGCCCTTGGGAAGTTATGGCGGCAATTTGTCAGGACTGACGGCTATAGAACTCGGAGGCATTGCCATTAAAGCCGCATTGGAAAAAGCGGGAATAAATGAAAAAGAGGTGCAGGAGGTCATGATGGGGAATGTGCTGTCGGCCAACCTCGGGCAAGCCCCGGCCCGGCAGGCAGCCATCAAAGGCGGAATAGGATATGACGTCCCCTGTACCACCATCAACAAAGTATGTGCATCCGGCATGAAGGCGGTCATGTTTGCCGCCCAATCCATCATGTGTGGCCAACAGGATGTCATTGTGGCAGGAGGCATGGAAAGCATGAGCAATGTGCCTTTCTATATCCCAAAAGCAAGGTTCGGATACAAATACGGTTCCGGTGAACTCGTAGATGGATTGGCCAAAGACGGCCTCCATGAGGTTTACTACAATTTCCCAATGGGCAACTGCGCCGAGAATACTTCCAGGCAAAAAAATATAAGCAGGAGTGAACAGGACAATTATGCCATCCAATCTTATAAAAGGGCCGCTGAAGCTTGGAGCAAAGGGTATTTTAAAGAGGAAGTCATTCCTGTCGAAATCCTAGGAAGGAAAGGGGAAATACTGAGTATCAATGAGGACGAGGAATACAAAAGAGTGGATTTTGAAAAAATCCCCTCCCTGAAACCCGTATTTGACAAAGAAGGCTCGGTTACTGCTGCCAATGCTTCGACCATGAATGACGGCGCCGCAGCGTTGGTGCTCATGAGCAGGGAAAAGGCGGAAGCTCTGGGAGCAAAGCCCATTGCCGTGATCAGAGGCTTTGCCGATGCGGCCCAGGATCCCATTTGGTTCACCACGGCCCCGGCATTGGCCATTCCAAAAGCCTTAAAAAATGCCGGCCTTGAACAAAAAGATGTGGATTTCTTTGAAATCAACGAAGCTTTTGCCGCTGTAGCCATCGCCAATCAAAGGGAACTTGGCATCGATATGGAAAGACTTAACCTTTTTGGAGGAGCAGTTTCCCTTGGCCACCCTTTGGGATGTTCGGGGGCAAGGATACTGGCCACACTTTATTCTGTATTGAAGCTCAGGGATGGAAAAATCGGGGTGGCCGGAATCTGCAACGGTGGCGGTGGAGCCTCCGCCATGGTCATCGAAAGATCCGGAAATTGAAGCTCAGGGATGGGAACAACAACTTATATATCAACAATTCCTGAAAAAATGATCAGACCCCATATCTTTTTCCTGTGGCTTGCCCTTTTCTGTTTTAATCCGCAAGCGTTTTCTCAGGAATTGAAAACCAACTATTATGACGAGGAAGAAACCCTGGTCAAGGAAATCTATGAAACATCGGAGGGCCTGCCCCACGGAACGTACAAACGGTACAATGAAGAGGGGTTATTATTCCAGACAGGACAATTTAGCCATGGAAAAAAGGAAGGTGCTTTTGTGGATTTTTTTCCCGGCACCCGGGATACTGCCCGTGTTATTTTCTATCAGGAAGATCTGATAAGGGGTACAGCCACTTCTTACCATAAAAATGGGGAAGTGGCCCAGTTGGCAAGTTATGAAGGCGGAAAGATCACAGGCAAGGTAAAGACTTTTTACGAAAACGGCACGGTCAAAAGCATCACCGAATTCAAAGAGAACCAACCCCATGGCGAACATGTGGCCTATTTTGAAAACGGCAACAAAAAAGAAGAGGTCCATTTCGAAAACGGCCTCTTGAACGGTCCCGAAAAAAAGTATGATGAAAACGGGCAGCTTATTTCCTCGATGACCTATAAAAACGGCCAACCGGAAGGCCTGCAAACCACCTATTATCCGGAAGAGACCAAAGCCTCCGATATTCACTATAAAGAAGGGGTGAAACACGGAAAATTTACCAGGTATTTTGAAAACGGCCAAGTGGAAACTGAAGGGAACTACCGCCGGGGATTGGCCGACGGTGCTTTTGTTTCTTATTATGAAGACGGACAGATTGCTGAAACCGCTGCCTTCAAGAGAGGCCGGCCTATCGGGGAAACCATCAGTTACTACCCCGATGGAAAGGTCAGGGAAAAGACCCGCTACAATAAAAAAACAGGGCATCCCGAGTCTGAAATAAGCTTTCACGAGGATGGGTCCGTGTTGAAAGAAGTTGCTTTTAGAGAGGGAAAGGCGCATGGCCAGACAAAAACTTTCTATCCCAACGGGCAGATCCATGAAATTATTCCTTTTTACTATGGGACGCCCGAAGGTAAATACTTAAAATATGATCAGAACGGTGAACTGGTCCTCGAAAGGGTCTTTAAAAAAGGCAGACAGATAGCCGAAACCCAACACCGTTAAAAATCCTGCCAAAAAAGACCTTATAACCAAGGCCTTTTTATATTTTTGTGATGCTATTATTAATAACTTAATTTATGAGGAAAGGCATTAAAGAAACTGATTTCCGATTTCCGGGACAAGCAGGTTTTTACAAAGGAAAAGTCAGGGATGTATATATTTTTGAGAAAAAACTGGCCGTAGTGGCCACTGACAGGATATCCGCATTTGATGTGGTACTCCCGGCCGCCATTCCCTACAAAGGGCAGGTCCTCAATCAGATTGCCTACCATTTTCTGACCGCCACCTCAGATATCGTCCCTAATTGGGTGATTTCCTCCCCCCACCCTAACGTCACTATCGGCAAAAGGTGTGAACCTTTCAAAGTGGAGATGGTCATCAGGGGCTACTTGGCAGGACATGCCTGGAGGGAGTACAAAGCGGGAAAAAGAACGCTCTGCGGTGTCCAGCTCCCGGAAGGTTTAAAAGAGAATGATCCCCTGCCATCCCCCATCATCACACCTACCACCAAAGCAGACGAAGGACATGACGAAGACATCTCCAAAGCCGAAATCCTTGCAAAAGGGATAGTAAGTGAAGCGGATTATGCCTTACTGGAAAAGTACACTTTTGACCTGTTTAAAGCAGGAACTTCGATGGCACAGGACAAAGGTCTGATTCTGGTGGATACCAAATATGAATTCGGCAAATACGGGGATGAGATACTGCTTATTGACGAAATCCACACCCCCGATTCATCGCGTTACTTTTACCGGGAAGGATATGCCCAACGGCAACAGGCAGGACAGCCCCAAAAACAGCTGTCCAAGGAGTTTGTCAGGCAGTGGTTGATAGAAAACGGATTCCAGGGCAAAGAGGGCCAAAAAATCCCCGTGATGAACGAGGAGATTGTCGAAAGCATTTCCCAAAGATACGTGGAGCTTTACGAAAACATCACCGGAAAGACCTTTGTACCAGGTGAAAACGAAAATATTTCCGGAAGAATCGAACAGGCAATCCTGGATCACATTTAATTTCTTCCCGGATTTTGGCAGCAACAGAATTTTATCCTAATTTTAAAAACAGTTCCCGTCACTGACCGATGACCGAGATGATTTTGTTCCCGGTCAAACGGGCGTCCAACAGAAAACAATACTAAAATGAAATATACAGTAGATAAAAAGGAGCAATTCGTAATATTCACTATGCTGGAGGAAAAACTCGATTCCACCCTGTCTCCCCAACTCAAATCCGAGTTGCTGACCGTGCATGCGGAAGGATACAGGAACCTCATTTTGGATATGAGTCAGGTAAAATACGCCGATTCCAGCGGATTGAGTGCTTTGCTCGTAGGAAACAGGACTTTTAGTGAAGACGGCGGGATTTTTATCATTTCATCACTTCAGGAACATGTGTTAAAACTCATCAAAATCTCCATGTTAGATATGGTACTTAAGGTGGTGGATAACAATGAGAAAGCTGCTGAGGCCATATTTATCCACGAGATCGACAGTGATGATACGAAGGAAGAAGAGTAGACCATCGATAGGATTTGGATTTTAGCGTCACTATCCTTGGTTCCAACTCTGCTGCCCCTGCTCATGGCAGAAACCAGTCTTCCCAGTTGGTAAATTGGGGCAACCATTATTTTTTGGTGGACTGTGGAGAGGCTACGCAGCATCAGCTTCGCAAATACAAAGTCAAATACGGGCGCATTGACCACATTTTCATTTCCCATTTGCATGGGGATCATTATCTGGGGCTGATGGGCCTGATCTCCACTTTCCATCTCAACAACCGGGAAAGGGAACTGAGAATCTACGGCCCAAAAGGGTTGGATGAAATCATTACCGTGCATCTGCGGTATTCCCAAACCCGCTTGAAATTCCCGCTGACTTTTCATCCAGTCACCCACGATGGGAAAAATTCCCTTTTGGATCTTGGCGATATGGAAGTGTACAGCTTTCCTTTGCAGCACCGCATTCCCTGCACAGGATTTTTATTTGCAGAAAAGGGCCGTCCGGTAAAACTGATAAAGGAAAAGATAATAGCCTATAAACCTGGCTTGGAAGCAATCAAAACCCTTCTAAAGGGAAAGGACGTCAGGAATCTTAAAGGGGAAATCATCTATAAAGCGGAAGATTTTTGCAGGTTCCTGCCCAATAGAAGTTATGCTTACTGCTCAGATACCATCTATGATCCCAAATTGATTCCTTACATCAAAAACGTGGACTTGCTTTATCATGAGGCTACCTTTATGGCAGCCGAAAGGGACAGAGCCATCCAGACCGGCCATAGTACCACCGAGGAGGCGGCGGACATCGCCCGGACCGCCAACGTCAAAAGATTATTGCTGGGCCACTATTCCGTAAGGTATAGCGACCTTCAGACATTATTGGAAGAAGCCAGAAATATTTTTGCGCCTTCATTTTTAAGCGAAGAAGGCATGTCTTATATCATCAGATAAATGGAAACCAACAACAAAATATTCCAATCAAAAAAAACCAACCTTTTCATTATCCTTTGTGGTATATTCCTTACCAATGCCATTCTTGCCGAAATCATTGGGGTGAAAATTTTTTCCGGAGAGATGACCCTGGGATTTGAGCCTGTGGGCTGGACTTTTTTCAATAATTACATACTTGATTTTAACCTGACTGCCGGAGCGGTGATTTGGCCCGTTGTGTTCATCACCACAGATATCATCAATGAATACTATGGAAAAAAAGGGGTCAGGAAAATAAGCTTCATTACAGCAGGATTCATCGCCTATATCTTTATTGTCATCGCGCTTGTCACGCAGCTCCCACCTGCCGGGTTTTGGCTGGAAGTCAACGCCCAGGATAATGACGGCAATCCTTTTAACATCGATTACGCCTTCAATACGATTTTCAGGCAAGGATTGGGGATCATCATCGGCTCCCTGGTGGCCTTTTTGCTGGGACAGCTCTTGGATGTATTTATTTTTCAAAAGCTAAGGAAAATCACCGGCGCAAAAATGATCTGGCTCAGGGCCACGGGGTCCACCCTGGTGTCCCAGCTTATAGATTCCTTTGTGGTATTAGGCATCGCTTTTTATGTTTTCGGCAACTGGTCGATTCAGCAGATCGTCGCGGTGGGCATTATCAATTATATCTACAAATTTACGGTGGCCATTGTATTGACCCCCCTATTGTATGTAGGACATGGTCTCATTGACAATTACCTGGGCAAGGATATTTCAAAGAAAATGACCGAGGAAGCGGCCACAGACACTTCTTTCATATAGCACCATCCTGCTTGAGCTGAGTCCGGCCCTGGTTATCGAAAATTTTAAACAGCAACAAAACCCGCGTAGCGGGTGAAAAATACTGTACCCGGGGATTGTCATCCCCGTATCTTATGGACGGGGTTTTACAGGATTTTGGCGTGCGTTTTTGCGGGGAACCAAGCAAAAACCATGACAAAATCCAACCCCAACGGACAATCATACACAGTAACGTCAGTCAAAGCCGGATTGCTTACTTCCCAATTTCTCCGCTAAAACACTTCCGATGATCAGTTGAAGCGTATGATACAACATCAACGGCAACAGAACCACCCCAAAAACAATGGGATCCGGAAACAGGATTTTTCCCATGACCGCACCTTGCACCAACGACTTCTTCGAACCACAAAAGAGCACCGTAATGCTGTCTTCCCTGTTAAACGAGAGCCATTTTCCCAAAGCATACATTACCGCCAGCATGAAAACAAACAACAACAACATCAAAGCACCCAATCCCAAAAGGTCTGAAACCCGTTGCCCCTGAAACATTTGCTGCCCAAATGACTGGGCAAACGCCGAAAAAACAATCAATAAAATAATCGTCTGGTCAAAGTTCTTCAATATCTTATTGTATTTCAACACAAACGAACCAAGATGCTTGTGCAAAAAGAACCCCACCACAACAGGGAAAAACACCTGCTTTATCAGCTTGATAAAGGTATCAATCAATTCAAAATCCACCTGCGAGGTACTCATAAAGAGTTCCATCCACACCGGTGTGATGAAGATCCCTACGATACTGGATATGCTGGCATTAAAAATCGCCGCGGGGAGATTTCCCCCCGCTATGGATACCATCACCACAGATGAGGATACCGTGGAAGGCAAGGCAGCCAGATAAAAAGTCCCCAGCCAGAACAGTGATCCGTCCTTACCCCATAAAAAATTAAAAATCAGGATAACAAGTGGAAAAACCAGAAAAGTAGTGGACTGTATCAACAGATGCAGCCGCCAATTTGACATCCCCAGCTTCAAGGTTTCCGGACTTATTTTTACGCCATAAAAAAAGAAAATGAAGGACACCCCATAATAAGTCACCTCATCCAAGGGAATGGTATTGTCCGGTGAACCCCATTCCGGAAAAAGATACGCGAGAAGAATGGTGAACAACAACAATAGAAAGAAGGTATTGAGCCCTACCTTATTTAATTTCTTACTTATGGAAGACATGGATTACAAAATTTAAGCAAACAGATTAGGATAATCCGCCCATCCGCCGGAAATTATCACACAAAACGGCTGTGGCAATCGCGACATTCAGAGACTCCGCCCGGCCGAAGGAGGGTATGGTTACCTTTTGGCTGACAAAGGGCTCAAGTCCGGGGGAAATGCCCTTTGATTCATTGCCCACCAGTATAATACCTTCCGGCTCGATGTCAAGAGAATGAATGCTTTTACCCTCCAAAAAAGCCCCATAGACCGGCAATTCAATAGCGCTTAACACCGGTTCAAGGGAGACATATTGAAAAGATACCCTCGAGAAAGATCCCATGCTGGCGTTCAATACTTTGGGATTGTAAAAGTCGGCGCATTGCTGGGACAGATAGAGTTTCCTGATGCCATACCAATCCGCAATGCGGATAATGGTCCCTAAATTACCCGGATCCCTTACCTCATCAAGAGCAAGCGCCAATTCCCCTTTCTCAACCTGAAGGGGGGCATCAGGTTTGATTCTGGCCACTGCCAGTGCATAATCATTGCTGGAAAAAGACCCTGTGGCGACCAAGACGGCTTCAGTGGTTTCATATTTTTGGCCCCCACAGGAACGGACCAGGTCAGGGTATTCACTTTTAAACCGCGGGGTATAAAGTAAATAAATACATTCAAAATCTGATTGCAGCAATTCCGTTACATTTTTAGCACCCTCTACAAAAAAAGCATTTTCTTGTTTACGGAATTTTTTCTGTTGCAAGGATTTAATAAACTTAAGCGTATTTTTGCCTAGCATTAGCCCATGAGTGTTGTAGTGAATAAAGTCAAATATATAAACTTTCTTTTTTCCATCCTTTTACTGTCTGGTTGTTCCCTAACGAGAGGATTAAAAGACGGTGAATATTTGCTTTATGAAGTAAACATCAAGGGGGTAGACCGGAGTAACAATGAGTCTGTCAGAAACCTCATCCAGCAAAAACCCAATACCCGGATTCCTATCCTGAACGTTTCGCCAGGGGTCTTGATATATGACATCGGAAAATTGACCTATGACAGTGTCAGGATTGCGGACAGAAAAACAGAGTTGGAAAAGGAAAGGGAACAGTTGGTCCAACTCATCACCGGTGAGAAAGCCACCAAAAGACATACCAAACGTTATGACAAAATCGTCTCCCAAATAAACACCCTTGAAAGAAAGCTGGAGTATGGCAACTGGTTCATGAGGACCGGGAACCCAAAGACCATCTATGACAGTGTGCAGACGTTGGAATCTGAAAGACAGATCCGGTTTTACCTGATGAACAACGGTTTTTTTGAAGCTGAAGTAAGCACGGAGGTATCCCGCCGCAAAAAAAAGATTTTTCTTACCTATCTGATCAACGAGAACGACCCGTATCTGATAGACAGTACTTTCAGCAGGTCCGATGATGACGCGATCTACAAATTATTGGATAGATACAAGGATGCCTCACTCATCAAACCGGGAAAACGGTACAGCCAGTCAGATCTGACCAAAGAGAGGCAAAGGGTAGAAGACGCCCTCAAAGACAATGGCTACTATACTTTTTCCAAATCCTATATCGAATACAACGTATACAAGGATTCCCTGGAGAAAAAAGTCACCATCGAACAGTTGATCCGAAAACCCGAAATCGGCGAAAGACATAAAGTATATACCATCGACTCCATGACTTTTACCATTGCCAGTCCCACCGATGTGATTTCGGATGAACGTGTACAAACGGAACTGGATGGCATCCACTTCACCATGTATAGGGACCGTTATGCAGAAAAAATCATCAACTCCAGGATTTTCCAGCGCAAGGGAGATACCTATAACCGGACGGATGTCATCGAAACCCAGCGTCAACTGGCGAACCTGGACATCTTCCGTTTTGTGAACATATCATTTGACACACTTGGGAGCAGCATCACCACTAAAATCTTCACCCGGCCCAACCAGAAATACCAGATAACCAACCAATTGGGCGCAAGCGTCACGGAACAGCTACCGGGCCCATTTTTCAGTCATTCGCTGAGAAACAGAAATCTTTTCAGGGGACTGGAAATATTTGAATTTAATTTCAGGGCCGGCTTGGAGGGGGTGGCTTCCGCCACCACCGAAGGGGGAGTGTACCGGAGCCGCGAATTGAGTGCTTCAGGTTCCATCATCTTTCCGCAGTTTTTGGTGCCTTTTAATTTTGGTGCCTTGGAAAAATTCGGGCGCTATAATCCGCGCACCAGGTTGCTCCTGGGTTACAGTTATGTCAATCGCCCGGAATACGTGCGGGACGCCTTGAATACCATCATCGCCTATAACTGGGCCACGAGAAACATGAGGCAGCAATTTTCCATCAACCTTCTGGATGCCAACCTTATCCGGTCTTCATTGCACCCTATGTTTCAGGAGAGGCTGGAGGACCTGCAGAATCAGGGAAATAACCTGATCAATTCCTTTTTGCCTTCCTATGTGGGCAGCGTTTCAGGCCAGGTCATCATCAACTTCAACCAATATGGCCTCTATCAAAGAAACCGTGCCTCGCTTTGGAGGATTTTTGCGGAAAGCGGGGGCAGCACCTTTAATTTATACAGCCCGGAAGTCTTCGGAGAGCGCAACCTGAAATACTTCCAGTTTCTGAAATTCCAGTCCGATTTCAGAAGATATGTACCTTTGAACAACAGAAGTACTTTTGCCTACAGGCTTAACGTAGGTCTGGCAAAGCCTTATGGCATCAGCGAAGGGGTCCTTCCTTACGAAAAATATTTCTTCGCCGGCGGCTCCACGAGCATCCGGGCCTGGCAGCCGAGGCGGCTGGGACCGGGAAGCTTTACACCGGAACGCCGGGAAGACGGTACGTTCGATTACCGCTTTGAGCAGCCGGGTGAGATTCTCTTTGAAAGTATGTTTGAATACCGGCGGAAATTATTCGGCTATTTTGACGGGGCTTTTTTCATAGATGCCGGCAATACCTGGACATTTGAACCCGACCCTACCCGTGAGGGAACTGATTTCAGGGTCGATAGATTTTATAAAGAGATTGCCGTAGGCACCGGCCTCGGTTTGAGGATGGACTTTGAATTTCTGGTACTCAGACTGGACATGGGAATCAAAGCGTACGACCCCGCAAGACCTGAAGGCGAAAGGTTCGTCCTGGACAATATTTCCTTCAGCAGGCCATTCGGGGAAAGAGGGCAACAGGTGTTCAACATCGGCATTGGGTATCCTTTTTAAGCACATTGAATCAACCATTTCAGAAATGACCAAAATCGATAAAGACAAAATCGCCCAGGATTTCAAAACCATCCAACAGCATATCTGTGCTGAACTGGAGGCAGCAGATGGCAAAGGCAAATTTGAAACCGATGAATGGACCCGGACAGAAGGAGGAGGCGGGATTACAAGGGTGATGAAATCCGGCCATGTCATCGCTAAAGGAGGCGTGGCCTTTTCGGCGGTGTATGGCCCCACTCCGGAAAAAATCCTTAAAAAACTCCAACTTGAAACCGCTGATTTTTTTGCCACAGGTGTTTCCATCGTCATTCATCCGGATAGCCCCATGGTGCCCATCATCCACATGAACATCCGCTTTTTTGAAATGAGCAACGGGACTTATTGGTTCGGCGGGGGCATTGACCTTACCCCACACTATCTGGATCTGGAAGATGCAGCCTATTTCCACCGGGAGATAAAGAAACTGTGTGACGGTTTTCATCCCGAATATTATCCCAGGTTCAAGAAATGGGCGGATGATTATTTCTATATCCCCCACCGAAAAGAAACCCGTGGTATTGGGGGGATTTTCTTTGACCGCATGGCAGCGGATCAGGAAGTGTCCTTCGAAAAGCTTTTTGAATTTGTGAAATCTGTAGGCTATCTTTTCCCGAAAATTTACCGGCATCTTATGGCTAAAAATGCTAAACTTCCTTTCGGTGAGAGGGAACGCCAATGGCAAGCCCTTAGAAGAGGCCGGTATGTGGAGTTCAACCTGGTATGGGATGCGGGCACCAAATTCGGTCTGGATACCCATGGCAGAACAGAAAGCATCCTCATGAGCATGCCTCCACAGGCCCAATGGGAATATAACCAAAAGCCTGAGCCCGGATCCCCGGAGGCGTTTACGCTGGAAAATCTGAAAAAAGATATGGATTGGATAAACAGACCGTCATGATCGAAAAGCTTAAAGCCTGGGACGAACAACTCTTCATCTATTTGAACGGCATTCACGCCGATTGGCTTGATCCGGTGATGATGACCCTCACCGGCAGGTACATTTGGATACCGCTCTATCTTTTTTTGATTTATCAATTGGTCCGGATATACCAGAAAGAAGCCGTTTGGTATGTATTCGGCATTGCCTTGGCGATTCTGATAGCCGATCAGTTCACCTCGGGCTTCATGAAGCCATTTTTTGAACGCCTGCGCCCCTGTCATGACCCCAGGTGGGCCGATACCATCGTTAATTACGCGGGATGCGGAGGACAATACGGCTTCGCCTCGTCTCATGCAGCCAATACTTTTGCACTGGCAACCTATTTAAATCTGGTAGTGGGCTCCAAAAGAAAAGGATTCATCTGGCTGTTTTTATGGGCGGCCGTCATTTCATACACCCGGATTTATCTGGGCGTCCATTATCCCAGTGATATCCTGGTCGGCGCTTTTGTCGGTGTGGTGGCCGGGGGAATCGCATGGTTCACCATCCAAAAGCTGAAATTCATGGTTACCAAGCATAGCAAAACACATCGGGTCGACACCGATAAACGGTAGACTGGATCCGTTCACAGGGCCGCAACTAAAAACGTGGGGGTTCGGAGCACCTTACCTGTCTGCTTATGGCATAGGTGACCTTGAAAACCTTGCGGAAACTCCAGTCCTCCCCGTGTTTTCTTAGGTGCTGTTATCGGCCTTATTTCCTCTTGTATGTTAACGTCATGTCCTTGTCTTTTTTCGATTTCATTACTACCAAATTATCTTTAAATGAAATGATAAAAACCTGAAAATCGACCTCCCTGTTAAAATCAATCAGGTGAAACTCGGGATCATGCGCATCCATGTGCCAAAAACCAAATGATTGAGAGCCGTCCGGGTTCGTTTTACGGTAAGTTTCCGTCCAGCGAATAAGTATTGTCTCTTTGTTTTCCGGGTCGTAGGATGTTGTAATATCCTCATCGTTTTTAATTACAGAGATCAGTTCCCAGCTTCCGGCTATACTGTCTTTGGGAGACATGGGCATTTCGGTGATTTCAGAGAGAGAGACTGTCACATGCATACCATCCTCCATTCGCTCCCAAGTCATCTTCTCGCCTGAAAACGACACCTTGAACGGGCCGTATTCGTCCTTACCGTTTTTGCTTTCGGGAAGGAATTCGTTTTTTTCTTTGTCATATTCCCAAGTACCAATATCATTCTGTGTCCAGCCATTTCCAGCTTGATAGGTATGGTCTATATGATATTTGAACCATTTGGCAACGGGAGTTAAATTTTTGTCTCCCACCTTTACCTGATCGACAGTCCAGAAACCAACCACTGATTGTGCATTTGCAGATAACGATACGGTCAATATGATGCTTAAAAAGATAATTAGTCTAGTTTTCATTTTCTGAATTGATTAAGATGTTTGCAATTTTTTTTGCCAGTTCCATTTCGTTTGTTTGATCGCCGGTATTGGCAAGGAAAGCGACGATATACTCTCCATTTTCAATATTGATTAGCATGGATTTGAATCCTTCAGTTGCTCCTCCGTGAATGATGTACTTTCTGTCAATTCCCAGGTCTCCCATTCGATAGGGCCGCTTACCATCAAATACTACCCATCCGTATCCATAAGAGAACTCATAAGTAATATCCTTCAGGTGGTTGGCGTGCATCAGCCTCGCAGATTCCACACTGAGAATTGAAGGAGAGTCCATTGCTAATCCCCACAAATAGAGGTCATGAGCTGTGGAGAATATCCTTCTGCCTAATGTCAGGTCGATAAACTGGTTGCGCTTCCAGCTATCCGTAGTTTCTTCGTAATTATAACCTTCCACCATTTTCTCAAATACTTCTCCGTTAGAAACGGTGCTAAAAGTATGTAGAAGCCCGAGCGGCTTGCAAAGCTTTTGGTCCAGCAACTCAGGAAAGGGCAGTTGATATAAGCCTTCAAGAAGAATAATGAGCAAGTGATAGGCGAAATTGCTATAGTAGAATTGCACTCCTGGGTCGTTTACGGCTTGGACGTTACTGATGAAATCAACATATTCCGCGTTGGTAAAATGTTTTCGTTTGAACATCCGGAATAGGTTTTCCGACAGATCAGGCTGAGTTTGCCCATAATCCGGAAGCCCGGAAGTATGCGTGAGCATCTGATGAATGGTGATATCGGGATTAAATTTCCCCGAATATGAAAATACTTCCAGGTGATCAACAAGACGGTCATCAAGTGAAAGCCTGCCTTCTTCCACAGCAATGAGGATAAGTGTGGCAACAAAAGATTTGTTGATCGAGCAAATATCAAACCGGTGGTCCAAACGCATAGGGATATTCCATACGCGATTAGAAATGCCGATCGCTTTTTCATATAGGATGACACCCTTCTTTCCAATTACAACTGTCCCATCAAATCTCCCGGAAATGTGTTCATGATTAAAGAGACTGTCAAGCCTGAGTGTCTGCGAGTCTATATTTTTGCGTTTTTGCTCAGTGCAAGAAGCCGCTACCACACCGATGATCACAGTAAATAGAACAATTTTTTTCATTCCCTATCAGATTTCGTGAAACAAGAAAATACGGGCAAAGTGCAGGGCCAACAAATTCAGACGATTTGGGACGAAATTTCCGGATGAGGGGTAAACAATTGAGGGATTTTCTCTGTTAGGCTCTGGACATATTTTTTTGAGACGGGAATTGTGACGCCGGAAATATTTAACTCCAGGTTGTTATTGGATCTTTTTACATGATCGATGTTTCCGGGATTTACCATATAGCTTCGATGACATCTTACTAGAAACGGATTTGGCCGATGCTCTTTCTCAATATCTTTCAAACTTTTGCGCAAGAGATGTTTGTTTACCTGCTGCATAGAAATGTAAAAAATCTCAATGTAGTTATCTGCGGATTTAATAAAAAGAAGGTTTGCGGCCTTGATTTGAAAATGCTCTTTTTTATTTTCTGAAGTAATGGTAATGATGCGATCTGACCTGGTTCTTGAATGGCTCGATAACCGATCTATTAAAAGGCTCAAGGTCACCGGAAAAGCTATGACCAGTGGATATTCATATAAGAATTGGAAATAGCTGCTCCAATACAACTCTGTCCAGTGATAAAAATAGTTGAATGCCAGAAAAGTCAGGTTAAGACCTATAAATGTAGCTATAAGGGCTGTTATGAATGGTTTAACCTGTTGATTTACCTGTAGGTGTCGACTCACGTAAAATTCGAGGATAAAGAAAACGATGGATATTATGGAGGAATGTGTCAATGCTCTGAAAAGCATACTATGTCCTGAAAAGGCCGGTACCTGGTCTATATGGTAAGCGCGGTAAACGTACAGCACGATGAACATGAACAGTCCTGACAAAACAGTGACTGACCATTTGTAGGTGTTGCTTACGCTATTTGACGATAATCTGGCTTGCATGAATTGCCGATAACTTCCTTTATAATGGCCAAGTAATGGTTTTTGTCCATAGGTTTTGGTATGCCCTGACTGAGATGCTGTCACCCAAAATCCAAAGTAAACACCGTTCTTTCCCCCACCACCGATTCTACTCCCAGGCTACCTTTATGAAGGTTCATGATCTGGCGGGATATGGCCAGACCAATACCGCTGCCGGTTTTTTTTGTGGTATAAAACGGAACAAATATCCGCTCCATGGCTTCCGGGACAATCCCCTCTCCGTGATCGATCACCTGGATGAAAGGAAAGGATTGCTTGTTGACCCCCGCCTTCAATATAATGGTCCGGTTGTAGGTGTTCTCCATGGCTTCCTTCGCATTTTTGATCAAATTGATCAAAATCATCTGGATCAAATCCTGATCGGCATACACATTCAGATTGGAAGGCGCTACCTCAACTTTTAAATGTATACCCGCCTGCACCATCTCTTCCTTTAACAACACACAGATATTATCAAGAAGCTCCCTGATGGAAAAAAAGGAGGGAACAGGCTGCGGAATATTGGTGTAATCCCTATAGGCATTGACAAAGCTGACCAGCCCCGCACTGCGCTTGGATATGGTCTCCAAACCTTCACTGAGGTCAAGATAACTGTCCTTATCCATCACCAGATTTCCGTTTTCCTCCTCTTTTAAGTCCTCTTCCAGTATGGATCCGAGTGAACTCGCCAAACTGGCTATCGGTGTCATGGAATTCATGATTTCATGTCTGAGTACCTTGGTGAGGTTTTGCCAAGCCTGGAGTTCATTTTTTTGCAGCTCGGCTTTAATGTTCTGGAAGGACAGCAGCGTCCAGCTTTGGCCCTCCATTTTGAAAGCGGCCGACTGGACATTGAGGTGGAGCTCGTTGTTGATCCTGATGGAAAAAGAGCCGCCTGGCGGGAGCCGGAGCACGTTTTTCAGGAGCTCGATGGATATTTTACCCAAATCGTTGATGTCCTTAAACTGTGGGATTTGGAGCAGCTGTTTTGCCGCACCGTTGATCACCCCGATTTTCCCCCTGCTGTCGAATGAAATGATGCCCGTGTTGATATGTTGGATCATGATCTGGAGAAACAGCATCTGTTCTTCCTTTTCTGCCCTGGTTTTTTTAAATGCCTCGATCACTTCATTGAAAGACATGTTCATCTCTCTGAATGACCGGCCCAGCTTGCTGTCTTTGGTAAAAGAGGAGGAAAAATCAGAATACCGGATAGATTCCAAAAAACGGGTGATTTTTCTGTTGGTGATGTTCCCAAAAGAAATGAGGTTCGACGCCAGGAAAATAATGATGATGACGAATACAAGGCCCTGGGCCACGGAGTTTTCCTTAAGAAAAAAGTAAAGCCCTACGTAGGCCGTGACCACGATCGCGATGACCCTGATGAGGATTCCCAGAGAAAATGATCTAAAGCCCATACCTTTCGAGTCTTCTATACAGTGATGAACGGGTAAGCCCCAGTTCTTCTGCAGCCCGGGTAATATGACCGTTATGCTTTTGAAGCGCTTTACGGATCAGAATCTTCTCCACATCCTCAATATTCAAATGGTCCAGACTCACCATTTCATCCTGTTTTTCAGGCGTCAGCTGCTTCTGCATAAACAAATCCTCAGGCTGCAGCACACTGTGTCCGGTCATGATGACCGCCCGCTCTATGCTGTGCTGAAGCTCGCGGATATTGCCGGGCCAATGGTATTTTTGCATGCGTTTGGTCAAAGCCTCCCCTGCTTTTCGGATACTTTTATTGTACTTTTTGGAATAGATCTCTATAAAATGATTAGCCAGAAGGGGTATGTCATCCAAACGCTCCCGCAGAGGGGGAAGGGTGATTTCAATGGTGTTGATCCTGTACAGCAAATCCTGCCGGAAAGTATTGTCATATACCATGTTATGGATCGGCATATTGGTAGCGGAAATCAACCGGATATTGATGGGGATGGGCTTATTGGCACCCACGCGGGTCACCTCCCGGTTTTGGAGAACTGCCAGAAGCTTGGCCTGCAAAGGCAATGGCAGGTTGCCGATCTCATCCAAAAACAAGGTGCCTTTGTTGGCCTGTTCAAACCGGCCCACCCGGTCCTCCTTTGCATCGGTAAATGAGCCTTTCTTATGGCCGAATAATTCACTTTCAAACAGCGAGGTGGTGATGGAACCCAGATCCACTCCGACAAACGCTTCCCGGTGCCTTTTCGAATTTCTGTGGATCGACCTGGCGATCAACTCTTTTCCGGTCCCGTTTTCTCCAAGAATCAACACATTGGCATCTGTCACAGCCACCCGTTCGATGGTTTCAAATACCTTCACCATGGCCTCACTCTGCCCGATGATGTCCTGGAACTTGCTGTCTATGTCGAGATAGAGCTGTTCCTGCTGGGTTTTGAGGTTGGAAATCTCCAGTTTGGATTGCCGCAGTTTCAGCGCCGAATGGAGCGTGGCCAAAAGCTTTTCGTTCTCCCAGGGCTTCAATACAAAATCAGTGGCCCCCTCTTTAATGGCTTTGACGGCTGTATTCACATCTCCATATGCCGTAATCAAAACCACCACCGCGGTGGAGTCTATCTCCAGGATCCTGTCCAACCAATAAAATCCTTCTTGGCCGCTGCTGACATCCTTGGTGAAGTTCATGTCCAGCATGATCACATCATATTGTTCGTTGACCATCAGGATGGGAAGTAACCCCGGGTTGGTTTCCGTATCCACTTGGGAAAAATGTCTCTTTAAAAATATCTTGGCCGCTTTGAGCAAATCTTCATTATCGTCCACAACAAGAATTTTCCCTGATTTCTGTTCTTTCATATGTTTATAATTGTTCCTTAATTGTCCATATAGCCTGGCCTGGCCTGCCCCTGCCTGCCCCGAACTCGATTCGGGGAACTTGTTTCGGGGAACCCGATTCGGGAGAATCTCGCCCCCGATAGCCCCGATAGTTATCGGGGGGCATCCCTCCGTGTGACGATTCCGTCATGCTCGATTTCATATGTTTACAATCTATTTTTTATTGGCCTTAACCTGTCCCGCGCCTCAGGTCGGGAACAGCGGATAAATATTTGTTGCTGAAGCTGTTGGCTTCCCAAAAAACCTAAAACACAAGCCCATCCACTCCCCAACCATCACAACCACGACAACCATGACAACCACAACAACCACTATTTTCCCCCGCTCATAATTTATCATTCATCTGCCAAAACCTGTACCGAACTGTAACCTCCGGACAAAATTTTCCCGAAAACGGTCCATAGAGGAAATTTAGGCAATTTTCCCGATATTTGATCAAGGTTTTTCGAAGGTTCATTTACAGATCAATAAGAAAAAATCGTCCGCCAGCGATCATTTTTGTTCGAAATCCGAGCCAAGTATTTAGGTAATAATGCCCGTTGGGTGAACTGGGAGGGATTTTAGGCATGGCATATTAATTGGCTATCATCAATCAACTTGTAATAAGAAGCAGCAGAAGTAATGGACAGAAAGATTAAAAAGAAGACCTGGACCCCAAAGTTTATCACAATGATATCAGGAGGTATATTATTGGTCGTTTTTGTAGTATACCAGTTGGTATTTGCAGACGCCAGGTCTTCCATGAACGTAAGCAGGGAACGGATCACCATTGCCACGGTGAGAGGCGGAGAATTCACGGACTATATACCCGTCAA
Source organism: Negadavirga shengliensis (assembly GCF_042652345.1). Classification (NCBI taxonomy): domain Bacteria; kingdom Pseudomonadati; phylum Bacteroidota; class Cytophagia; order Cytophagales; family Cyclobacteriaceae; genus Negadavirga; species Negadavirga shengliensis. The sequence goes on along the minus strand of NZ_JBHSJJ010000020.1, from coordinate 4,814 downwards.
CGGCACCATAGAGCCCGGCGAAGTGTTTTTCCTGGATGCCATAGAAAGGGGCAACATCCAACGGATCGTGCGGGAGTCCGGCGCCATGGTAGATACCGGGGACACCATATTGATACTGACCAATTCCAACCTGCAGCTGGATGTGATGCAACGGGAAACCGATCTTTATTTTCAGATCAACAACCTCCGGCAGACCAGGCTGATGCTGGACCAAAATGACCTGAGCCAACAGGCTGCCCTGGCTGAAATCGACTACCAAATCAACCTGCTGAAACCCCAATACGAACGGTTCCAGGAACTGCACAGCAAAAAACTGATCTCCGACCGTGAACTGGAAGAAGTCAGGGAACAGTATGACTACAACATCAAACGCCGAAGACTGACCTATGAGTCTTATAGAAATGACTCCATCGCCCGGGCGATCCAAAAAAAGCAACTTCATGATTCTGAAGCACGGATGAACCAGTCGCTGGAGGGAGTAGGCCATATCCTTGACAACCTGGTGGTAAAAGCCCCCATCACCGGACAATTATCCACAGAACAGATAGAAGTGGGTCAATCCATCAGCGCGGGCCAGCGGTACGGACAGATCGATATCCTCGATAAATTCAAAGCCAGGGTGCCTATTGATGAACTTTATCTGCCCCGGGTATATACGGGATTGAAGGGCAGTTTTACGTTCTCTGGAAAATCGTATGAACTGGAAATCTCCAAAATATATCCCAATGTTACCGGTGGTAAGTTTGAGGTGGACATGGAATTCACCGGTGAGGTGCCTAACGGGATACGCAGAGGGCAAACCGTGAGAATACGCCTCGAACTGGGTGAAAGCGAACAAGCCACCTTACTGCCTACAGGGGGATTTTATAAGGATACCGGAGGCAACTGGGTGTTTGTGGTAAACGAAAAAAGCGGAAAAGCCGAAAAGCGGAACATCCGTTTGGGCCGCAAAAACCCCGAATACTATGAAGTCCTCGAAGGATTGGAAATGGAAGAAAAGGTGATCGTAAGCGGATATGAGAATTTCGGCAAAAACGAGGTACTCAACCTGAAGTAGGAAGAAGAGGGAAACAGGGAGTCGGAAGTTGAAACACCGAAGGAAAGTAAGTGTGTGGTATCACCGCTGATTTGACGCATACCCCATACCTATCCTCCCGGTAGCCAATGAGCGGAAACTTAGAAAAACGGGGTCCGGTGCCGGTTATCGAAGATTTAAACGGTAACAAAACCCGCGGAGCGGGTGAAACCATGGTAACCGGGGATGATAATCCCCGGACCTTACGGAACGGACTTTACAGGATTTTGGCGTGTGTTTTTGCGGGGGAACCAAGCAAAAACCATGACAAAATCCCAACGGAAACAACCAAACATGAAAAAACAAGTAATCAATAAAAGCACCATACACCATGCAAAACATCATCAAAACCGTCAATCTCAAAAAACTCTACACCACAGAAGAGGTGGAAACCACCGCCCTCGATGATATCCACATCGAAATCAAAAAAGGGGAATTCGTGGCCATCATGGGCCCCTCAGGCTGTGGAAAATCCACCTTGCTCAATATCATAGGCCTTCTGGACAACCCGGATACGGGCGAATATCATTTTCTGGACAAGGAAGTAGCCAGGTTTTCGGAAAGACAGCGCTCCCAATTGCGAAAAGGGAACATTGGGTTTGTTTTTCAAAGTTTTAACCTCATTGATGAGCTCACCGTTTTTGAAAACGTGGAATTGCCGCTGCTTTACCTTAAAATACCCTCCAACGAAAGAAAACAAAAGGTGGAAAAGGTACTTACCCGCATGAACATCATGCACAGAAGGGACCACTTCCCCCAACAGCTGTCCGGTGGCCAGCAGCAGCGGGTGGCCATTGCCCGGGCCATCATCGCCAAACCCGCCGTCATCCTTGCGGATGAACCTACCGGTAACCTGGACTCCGCCAATGGCGAAGAGGTCATGCGGCTTTTGGAAGAACTCAACAATGAAGGCACCACCATCGTGATGGTGACCCACTCCCCCCATGATGCCAACTATGCCCACCGCATCATCAACCTCTTTGACGGTAAAGTGGTGACCGAAAACATCCGCGAACAGTTTCATATATAAGTGCAAAGCCGGAAGTCCGACACAAGCCAAACTTCGGACTTCCGGCTCCTAACTTTCCCACTTCCCCCATGTACAAAAACTATTTTAAAATCGCGTTAAGAGGCTTCATCAAACACAAGTTGACTTTTTTCATCAACCTGTTTGGTCTTGCCCTTGGTTTATGGGCAGCCATTTCCATAGGGTTATGGGTGCAGAGTGAACTGACCATGGACAGGGATTTCCCGGAAATCAACCAGGCGTACCGCATCATGGAACACCAGCGCTATGGTGCGGAGATCTTCACCACCCGCTCTACACCGGGAATCCTCGCCCGGGAACTGAAAGAGGTATATCCGGAGGTGGAAAGGGCCGCCTGCTTTTCCTGGATGCAGCCCCATCTTTTCGTCCACGGCGACAACAGGATAAAGCTCAACGGCTTTTATGCCGAACCCGACTATCCCCATATCCTGCAATACGATTTGCTGCATGGGGACCGGGCCAATTTGCTCACCGAGAAAAGCCATATACTTCTTACCGAGGAAGCAGCCGTCAAACTGTTCGGCAAAACCGATGTGATCGGAGAAACGGTGGTACTGAAGGACGCTGACGGCGAAGATCCCTTCCAGGTCCAGGCCGTGTTGGCTTCTTTGCCCCGCCATATCAGCGAGCCGTTCGAATATATCCTGCCCTTTCAGGTGATGTTTGACAAACCTTACAACTCCTGGCTCCACGAATGGGGAAACAACGGCCCCAATACCATTGTCAGGCTTCTTGAGTCCGCGGATGCCCAGCAGTTTTCCAATGACATCAAGGATTTTATCCTACAGCGAAACGAGGGGAGCAATGTTGCCCTGTTTGCTTTTCCGCAACAGGACACCTACCTCTATGGAAGCTTCAAAGACGGCATCCAACAAGGAGGTAGGATCGAATATGTGAAATTATTTGCCCTCATCGGACTGTTTGTACTCCTGATCGCCTGCATCAATTTCATGAACCTTTCCACGGCCAAATCCCAAAAAAGGGCCAAAGAAGTGGGCGTGAGAAAAGTCGCGGGAGCCGAAAAAGGCGCTTTGGTCCGGCAGTTCCTGAGCGAATCCCTTTTGCTTACAGCGCTGGCCGCGGTTTTTGCGGTGATTTTGGTCCAACTCACCCTGCCCCTGATCAACGGACTGACGGGTAAAAACATGTCCATACCCTACGACAGCGGCATCTTTTGGCTACAGCTCGCCGGCGTGATGGTATTCACCGGGCTGGTGGCCGGCAGCTATCCCGCCTTTTACCTTTCCGCCACCCGGGTGGTGTCCGTATTCAGAAGCCAGATCTCCTCTTCAAAAAACGTGGTACTGGCCAGAAAAGGCCTGGTGCTTTTTCAGTTTATCCTGGCCACCATCCTGATCGTCTCCACAGTGGTGGTTTACCAGCAGATCAACTACGCCCTCAACCAAAACCTGGGTTATGACAAAGAGCAACTGTTGGTGGTCCCCCTGGAAGGCCGGCTGATAGAAAATTATGAAGTTTTCAAAAACCGGTTATCCCAGCAGCCGGGAATCCAATCCATGACAAGGTCCTCCCACAGCATGCTGGGCAGAAACAGCAATACGGGAAGCGTGTCCTGGGAAGGAAAAGACCCGGACTTTACCGCGCTGTTTGAAATCATGAGGGTGGATTACGGCTTTTTGGAAACTTTGGGCATGAAGCTGTTCGAAGGCGATGATTTTTCGCCCGAAAGGGGCGCCGATTCCCTGCAGGGGGCGATCATCAACAAAAGGGCCTACGAACTGATCACCCAGGACAGCCCGGAAGCCAGTAGCTTCAATTTATGGGGAGATGACCGGAACATCACCGGAGTGGTGGAGGATTTCCATTTCCAAAGTTTCCGTCAAAACATGGAGCCCGCCATCATTTTGCTGGATCCCAAGTTTGCCGGTGAGGCCTTTATCAGGGTGGAAACACAGGATATCCAGAACACCCTGGCTGCCATACAGGCGGTGGCGGAAGAAATCAACCCCGATTTCCCCTTCACTTATTCGTTTATGGATGAAAATTACGCGAAGCTGTACAATGAAGATGTGCGGGTGAGGGACTTGGCCAAGTACTTCAGCATCCTGACCATCCTGATTTCCTGCCTGGGCCTTTTGGGACTCTCCGCCCATATCGCCGAACAGAAAACCAAAGAGATCGGTATCAGAAAGGTGCTGGGGGCCTCCACCATGTCCATTCTCCATGTCATCAACAAAGAGTTTGTCGTCATCGTGGCGGTCTCGATCCTGGTGGGTTCTGGCTTGGCATATTGGCTGATGCAAAACTGGCTGGCCAACTATGCCTACCGGATAGATTTTGAGTGGTGGTTCATTCCTTTGGCCGCGGCGATGATCCTGTCCCTCGCCTATCTCACGGTCACCCTCCAGGCCCTCAAAGCCTCCCGGATCAACCCGGCAGCTACCTTGAAAAGCGAGTAAGGGCCTTACCGGGAGTCGGGGGTTTTCAAGGAGCTCCCTACAATTTTTTTTATAAGGCGGTGTAATAACTTTCTATTCTCTTCTGAATTAACAAAAAGCTCCGTAGGAGCGGCCGAACTATTAACCATGGGTTTTAACCCATGGCTTAAGTTTGGCTAATTTCTTGTATAGAACAAGCTTGACAGTGAATGAATAGGGTTATTTTTGGCACTTCGCTGTTTATTTTCCATTGCGACGAAGTCGGTGAAATTGATTTTGACAGAATCAGTCC
>NZ_JBHSJJ010000019.1:96329-110273 GCF_042652345.1 Negadavirga shengliensis | reverse complement strand
TGGACATGAACAAGTTTGAACAGGACGGGAAATGGGACGGGCTCAAAGGCTACATCACCAATACGGGCCTTGACAAGGATCAGGTGATAGAGAACTACAACAACCTTTGGAAAATAGAAAAGGCTTTCAGGATTGCCAAAAGCGACATCAAAGTAAGACCGGTTTACCATTATAAACAAAGGAGAATAGAAGCCCACATAAGTATAGCTTTCGTAGCCTACAAAGTGTATAAAGAGCTTGAAAGGCAACTTCTCGAGAAGGAAGCAAAACTTTCTCCCCAAAAAGCGATTGAAATAGCCAGGTATCTATACGGTAGAAATCCAGCTCAAATCAACGGGTAAAAAATTTAGAAAGACCCTCCTTTTGAATGAAAGTCAAAAAAAACTGGCAAAATTGTTCGACTTTTAGGCTTGGGTGTCCCAGTGTCGAAGTCAGGAGAGGACTTTTGTGATTTAGTCCATAGTCGATGGACTATAGATCGTGGTTCAACTTGATTCTTCGATAAGGATAGAACGCAGATGACGCGGATCTGCGCGGATTATCTGTGATTATCAGCCTGATCGGCGTTATCCGCGTTCCATTTTCGTCGCTACTCAATTCTCAAACAATCCATCCTGATTTCCGGGATTCCGTCCCTCTTCACTCTGATCGCAGGGACTCAACCGGATTCGTCAGCGCGGCTTTCACCGACTGGAAGCTCACGGTCAGTAAAGCGATCACCAGCGTCAGCACCCCAGCTCCGATAAAGTACCACCACTCCAGATCGATCTTGTAGGCGAAATTATCCAGCCAGTTTTTGGTCATGTAGAAACTGAGGGGCAGCGCTATGACAATGGCCAGCAGTACCATTTTGGCAAAATCACTGGACAGCAGTTTGACGATCTTCCATTCGCTGGATCCCAGGATTTTCCGGATACCGATTTCCTTGATTTTTCGTTCGGCTGTGAAAGCAGCCAGTCCGAATAGGCCGAGACAGGAAATGATAATCGCCAGACCGGCAAAGTACCGTGATAAGACAGAGACACGTTGTTCAGCTATATAGAGGGCTTGATAATCTTCATCCAGAAGCCGGTAATCAAAAGGGAGGCCCTGGTTATACGTCTGATAAAATTCGCCCAATTGTGCAAGGGTCTCCTTTGCTGTACCTGCATTGACTTTAACCAGCATATGGTGGGCACGGTTTGAAAACATGAAAAAGAAAGGGTTTACATTTTCATAGAACGATTCAAAGTGAAAATTTTTGACCACGCCAATGATTTGTTTTTCTTCGCCCCAAACGGTAACGGTTTTCCCCACCGGTTCCGTGAGCCCCATGCTTTCAATAGCGGCATCATTAAAGATGACTTTCGAACTTTCGGCCATGAAGTCCCGGGAAAAGGAACGCCCTTCTTTTAATTCAATACCCAATGTTTCCACCAAATCATACCCCGTTCTTAACATTCCGAAATCAACAATGTGATCCGGGTTTTTACCTTCCCACCACACACCGGTCGTACCGTTGTGCATACTGATGAGGTCTCCATCCATGTAAGCGGCATTGATAATGCCCGGTATTTTTTTGATCTCCGACAGGAAGGTTTCAGTTTCTTCTGCGAGTTTACCTTCTGCGGTAAAGGTAATGACGCTTTCCCGATCAAATCCCAGGTGCTTGGATTGTATAAATTTCATTTGCTGGTAAACTACCCATACGGACACGATCAAAAGGATCGATACGGTGAATTGAAAAACCACCAACCCCTTTCGTGCCCAAAGTTCTCCTATCGAGCTTTTACTGAAGATACCCCCGCCTTTCAATATGCTGACCGGACTGAACCCGGAAAGGTACAAAGCCGGATAACTACCTGCGAAAAAACCGGTGAAGAGGGTAATTCCTACCATCGAAAAGATAAGTCGGCTATCGAAATGGAGAGAAAGTTGCTTTCCGGTTAAATTGTTGAACTGAGGAAGGAAAAGCGTGACTAAAAAGGTCGCCACCATCAGTGACACCAGGGCAAGCAGCATGGATTCTTCCAGGTATTGGGTGAAAAGCGTTTTCCTATCCGCACCGATGGCTTTTTTCACGCCTATTTCTTTGAGCCTCCGGGAGGCTTTGGCAGTGGACAGGTTCATAAAATTGACACAGGCAATCATCAGGATAAAAACGGCAATGATGGAAAACAGCCGTACGTATTCAATTCTGCCTCCTACCAATACGCCATTTTCATAGTCGCTGTACAGGTATCTGTCAGCATAAGGCCGGATGAATAGGGTAGTAGGAGCCTCTGGATCTTTTGATTTAACGAAGTTGACTATTTTATCATCAAAACCGGCAACGTCGGTATTTTCCTTTAAAATGAGGTAAGTGCTTGGCCCATTGTTTCCCCATCCTTCAAAACCATTGAATAGGTCAAACACCAAATCATAACTGAAAACAATATCAAACTGGATGGTAGCATTGGAGGGCGGCGTTTCAAAAATACCGGCAATCAAAAAATCCCCGCTATGCCTTTCCCCATTCCACACCACTCTTTTCCCTATCGCGTCGTCACTGGTATCGAATAAGTTCATAGCAAGATCCTCAGATATCACCACAGAAGAAGGGTCAGACAATACCTGCTCTTTGTCTCCCTGAAGAAGAGGGTAGGAGAAAATCTGGAAGAAATCCTTATCCGCAAACTTTGATCTTGCTTTCACATGGACATCTTCCAGGGAAAGTACACCTTTAAAGGTATAGTCAGCCGGAGGAAAAACCGAGACGGCATTTTCCACTTCCGGCATTTCTTCGGCCAAAGCCCTTGCCAGCAGGCCAGGTGTGTTCTCACCCGTATTGATTCCCTGAGAATCCGTGTAGTTTTTCATCACCTGAAAAATCCGGCTATTCTTTTCATGGAACCTATCAACCGCTAATTCATCCCTCACCCACAAAAAAATCAATAAGGCACAGGCCAGTCCCGTGGACAGCCCGATGAGATTGATAAAAAAGGTGCTTTTAAACCTTTTGAAGTTCCGGTAGATCAGGAGGAGGTTGTGTCGGAGCATATCCGTGTGGGTTTAAAACTTTATAAGGCAACAAAACATCTATCTACTACCGTACCAGCTTAAAAGCTCCTAAAAAACGCCATAAAAGCCTTTTCTCTTTTTTTAACGGTCAGATTTTCGAACAAAAATGTGCGATAGCGAGCAATTTTTGAATTTATGATTCGCTGGGTATACAGGACTTCTTTTGAACCGATGGTCGCCCGTCCGCTAAAGCGGAACGGTTAACCCAGAATACTTACTGGGAGAATGACGATAATAGAATGCTAAAGCCAATAGAGAGAGGCAGGCATAGCGCTTGGAGTAGGCGTACGCCTCGTTTATTGCACAACCCTGACAACAGGAACGCCGTTCCTGAACAACCAAGACAACAAAATTTGCCTTTGCCACTCTGATAACTTGGAAGCCGTCTTTTCATAAAACGGGCATTTTATGGTATTTAAAACCTGAAAAACTCTGTCTGCCACCATTGATCATTTCCGGGCTTGGTTTGGTAAACAGAAAAATGAAGATCCCGTGCTCCTTTTTTTCTAAGTAATTCCAACCGGACAGGATATATCCCCTTCTTCAAAGGCAAAGCAAAAGACTGCATGGTTTTGCTGACAACACCATCGCGATCAATAACCAATTGGTCCCCGACGAATAATTTAGAGCCATTTTCTGAATCCACAACAAAAATATAGTACCCGTCTTCAAAGACCTCGAAAGGGCCTTCAATGAGAAAAGCGGCATTCTCATCCGTGAGTTTGTTTATTTGGAAATCCTTGTCAATCATCCCTGATTGTAGCGGTTTCAATTTTCTAAAATCAGGAACTTTTTCCCAATCCCCTTCGAAATAAGCATAATTTAATTGTGTGGATTTGGCCGTTTTCGAATTTATTATTGTGGGTATCAACCCGTCTGTTATAAAGGAGCCCTGTGAGGTCTGCTCATATTGTACCCTGTTTGTAAAAGATCTTATTTTCAGTTGGGTAGGTTCTGATAAAGTAAGTATGTTGCCACGTTTCATCATTGCTGATGCGGGAGTAGGTTCAGAACCATCTATGGTATACCGGACAGCAGGGTTTTCATTTAAAATAAACACTTTCAAAGCCTTATCCTTTTCCAATATCCCGTTCATGGGATGATATTCCGGCGGTTTTGTACTATAACCAAAATGAGAAAACCTTAGACCGTCGTAGAAGGCTTTGTGCTGTACGCTATAATGTGTTTCATCAGTATAGGGAATGCATTTCCAATGTAAACTTTCGGGCGCTTTGGCCTGAAGCGCGGCGTCCATAGCCTCAATGCCCATATTCCCGAATGATTGATCAAGGCCTGCTATAAACAGTGTACTGGTGATGCCTGAAAAATCCGGCAATTTTTCATAAGCCAGCTTGCTTACATAACCATTGTCCCAGTTCAGGTTGGGATCAGATGCTACGTAAGATTGGAAAAGACCGGGTTCCTTCACAAAGGCATATACCGCAAACAGGCCGCTAAAAGAGCTTCCCAATAATGTTTTTTGGCCGTTTGCCGGATATTTTCTCTCAACATGTGGAATAAGCTCGTTCTTAAGGAATGAATGAAAATTATCCGCTCCTCCGAGATTTGGCGCATTGTTGATTCTGGAAGGTGAAAAGTCCCTGTCGCGCAGATTTACATTATCTACATAGGTATTTGGAATAAGCACAAAAATACTTGGAGGCACATAACCGGCATTCATGGCGAAATTATAAATGAACGGAACCTGCTCCATATACCATTCTCCATCAAGAATATACAATACCTCATATTTTTCATTGGAATCAGGTGTATAATCTTTTGGTAGAATTACCTGGATCACCCGCTGTTCTTTTAAAACATCTGAATAAAGGGAATCCCTTATGCCTGGCCAATCCTGAGCAACAGCATTGCCCGAAAACTGGAACAGGATACCTATCAACATCATAAACCGGAAGCGAGGTCTTGTTTTCATTTTTTTAATTTTAGTTCTTTACAAGGATAATTGGAATCCGGGAATTCACCATTGCTCACTCCGATCGCAGTGACTCCACAGGATTCGTCAAGGCCGCTCTGATGGACTGGAAGCTCACGGTCAACAACGCGATCACCAGCGTGATAAACCCTGCCGAAGCAAAATACCACCAGGTCAATTCTATTTTGTAGGCAAAGTTGGCCAGCCAGCCATTCAGTACCATGGAAGAAACAGGCAAGGCAATCAGCCATCCCAGCAGGATTAGGCTCAGGTAGCTTCTGGCCAGAAGGGTTGTAATCTCCAAGACGGAAGCCCCCAGCACCTTTCGGATCCCGATTTCCTTCACCCTTCTGGATACGGTAAAGGCAGTCAGTCCCAACAATCCCAGACATGATATGACAATGGCCACAATTCCAAAAACCAGAATCAACCGGCTGATCATCCGTTCGGACAGATAGAGCCGCTCGTATTCCTGATCCAGAAAATGATATTCAAAGGGATATTCCGGATTGATCGTTTCCGTGACCTGTCTGAGATCTGCTATTGCCTGTTCCAGCTGTCCTTCAGCAGATCTTACCAGGAGGTAGGAAGCATTCTCCGGCTCCAGTACCAGGATCAGCGGCGTGATGGGAGAATGCAGAGACTGTAGATGAAAGTCTTCCATCACACCGACTATGGGACCGGAGCCGTTCCAAAAGGAAATCTCAGCGCCTATAGGGTCCTCTTCCAGCCCTATCATATCCAGAGCAGCCTGATTGACCAAATAAGCCGTGGAATCACCCAGATGCAGGGGAGAAAATTCCCTGCCTGCAGCGAGGGATATTCCCATGGTTTTGGTATAGTCATATCCCACCCAGGTTGCCGAGATCTTTGTTTGTAACCCCGGATCCTTTCCAGGCCAAGCCAGGTCCCCGGAATATGCCTGGATGTTGATGGGAAGATGCGTGGCCACCGTTGCCGAAACCACGGAAGGGGATTTCAGGACTTCCTGCCGCAGTACCTCCAGGTTATGGTATAATTCACCCTCCAACGACAAATACAACACATTTTCCCTGTCAAGCCCTAAATCCTTTTGCCTTACATATTCCTGCTGGCTGTACACCACCAAAATGCCCGCTATGAACAATGCGGTTATGCAAAATTGACAGACGATCAGTCCTTTCCTGAAATACACGCCGCTCAATCCCGGTTTCACCTGTTGCTTCAATGCATTGAACACCGGCAAACCGGCCAGGAAGAATGAGGGGTACAAAGAGGACATGATGGTGGCCAAGATCCAGATGGCTGCCAGAAGCCCCCAAAATCCGTAACTACCCCAATCCAAAGCCAGTTGTGTACCCAGATAAGCATTAAAAAGCGGTAAGGCAAGCGTGACCGTTGCAATGACGGTGATGAATAGGGATAGCGTGGCGATTAGCATCGACTCACTTCCAAACTGGGTAAATAAAGTCCGCTTGTCCGCGCCGATCACTTTTCGGATCCCTATTTCTTTTCCCCTAGCACTGGCCCTGGCGGTGACCAAACTGACAAAATTGATGCAGGAAACCAACAGGGTCAGGAATCCGATCAGTAACAGGTTCCTGACGAGTGTTATCCTTCCACCCACCGCTTTTCCGTTTTCAAACACTTCATACAAGTGAACGTCTGCAAGCGGCTGAAAAACGGGGTAATTATCTTTGAAGTCGCTGTATTTGGGATAAACGGCCTTGGCGGAGGACTCCAAATCCTCAATGGCAGTATGGGGCCTTGCCTTCACCCAGGTATAATAGGAAGTATTGCCCCAGCCCATCCAGGACTGTTCTATCTCTCTGAAATTGATGACCCAGTCAAACTTAATGGAACTGTTTACGGGAATATCCTCAATGACCGCACCCACTACATAGGTTTTTAGTTTTCCCTCCACGTCCTCCATCATCAGGTTTTCCCCTATTGCAGGAAGGCCGTTAAATAATCTGTCAGCCGCGCTGCGGGAAATGACCACCTGGTCACTGGAACCATGGGCCTTTACAGGATTTCCCGCTATCACCTCTACGGGAAATATATTGAAAAAGTCATCAGAAGCGAAAATTCCGTTTTCCCGGATGGAGTTGTTGTTGTCCTTGATTAAGAGCCGTGGCCCCCAATCCGCATACACGGCGGCATATTCCACTGGAGGCACTTCACTTTTCAAAGCCTCCGCCAATGGAGCAGGGGTGAGGGTGTTCGTCATCAGCTCACCGTTGAACAAATAATTGATCCTCACCTTGTAAATCCGGTCTCCTTCCGGAAAAAAATCATTAAAGCTGCCTTCCTGAAAGGCCCACAGCCCGATAACCAGGCTGCAGCTCATGCCGAGTACCAGTCCCAGTATGCTGATAAAGCTATAGAACGGGTTGCTTATCAAAGTTCTCACCGCGATTTTGAAATAGTTTCTTAACATGCCAAGGTCATTTTTTATATACTGCTTGTTTACATCTATTTCTGTTTTTATCCATTGATCACCAGATTATTGATCACCGATCACTAAATCATCCCATCTCCCCATCACTAAATCACCGATCACTAAATCACCCCATCACCTCACTCCGACCGCAGTGACTCAACAGGATTCGCCAGCGCCGCCTTTACAGATTGGAAACTCACCGTCAGCAAGGCAATCACTACTGCCATCAGTCCAGCTATGCCAAACATCCACCATTCGATATCGATGCGGTAGGCAAAATCGGCCAGCCATCTGCTCATGGCCCACCAAGCAATAGGGGAAGCTATGATAATGGCCGCCAACACGAGTTTTATGAAATCTTTGGATAATAGTCCTATGATGCCGGTCACGCTTGCTCCCAACACTTTGCGAATACCGATTTCCTTGGTTTTTACCTGGGCGATATAGGCAGCTAATCCGAACAAGCCCAGACAGGAAATAAAGATCGCCACAAAGGAAAAAAGTTTAAACAGCATCCCGATACGCTGTTCCGCTTTGTACAAATTATCATACGTGTCATCCAGAAATGTATATTCAAAAGGAAAATCCGCATTATATTGCTTCCACAATTTTTCCACCTCGGAAAGAACCGCCGGAGCATCTTTCCCTGTAGTTTTTACATACATGCCATAATTTTCCGGGTGGTACCGGAAAATAGCTGGTTCTATCCGCTGCTTTAGGGAAGCAAAATGGAAATCCCTGACCACGCCGATAATCGTTCCCTCGGTATCCCACAATCTAAAACGCTGACCAACAGGATCAGTAATACCTGCTTCCTTTACAGCGGTTTCATTAAGGATATAATGCGCGGAATCAGAAGCTATACCTGTAAATCCTTCCCCTTCGACGAGCTCCAATTTTAATACCGAAAGGAAATCCTCATCTATGGTCAACGGATGGATAAAAAATGCCTGTCCGGGAGCTTTCCCATCCCAATCGGTATCGCCGGTAGTGCCCCCGAGATGTACGATATCGTCGTTCGTACAGGTTACACCCTTAACCCCTTGGTGTTTCATCAGTTCTGCTTTGACAGCCGGGGCATGTGGCTGCATTTCCCTCATTTCAAAGGTAAAAACATGCTCTTTGTCGTATCCCAGTTCTTTTTCTTGGATGTAATTCAATTGATGTTCAATGATCATGGTGCCAAAGATCAGTGCTGTTGAAAAAACAAACTGGGTTATTACCAATGTTTTACGGAAAACGTTCGCACTTATTCCGGTGGAAAGCTTTCCTTTCATTGCTTTCAACGGATCGAACGAGGACAACAACAAAGAAGGATAAATACCTGACAGGGTCAAAGTAGAAAGCACAGTGACGCCTACAATGGCCCAGATAGAAGGATCGGTTAGACGAAAAACCATGTTCTTGCCCGCAATAACATTATATACAGGCATCAGCAAGTACACCAATAAGAGCGACAACACCGTAACAAAAAAGAAAACCATCACTGTTTCGACAATAAACTGGGCAAACAACTGGTCTTTTCCCGCACCAACGATTTTCCTTAAACTTACTTCTTTGGCACGAAGCATGGATCGGGCCGTCGACAGGTTGACATAATTGATGCAGGCAATCACAAGAATGACCATACCTACAATCAGAAATATCCTGACAATCTGCATCAAACCCTCACTCCCGTCGGTTTTGTAAAGATGCATATTGGCCAGCGGCTGTAAAGTATAGGGATCGTCTATACCGATATCCCTGTAATTGTTGCGCAAGACCTGCGCAAGTTTATCTTCAACGATGGCTGTTGCCGTTTCAGGGTTCAACTTTAGAAAAGTGGTATACATGAAATTTCCCCAATCCTCTTCTATGGTTTTCCACTCCCCGTTTCCTGTAAACAGCTTTGCGTAAAGATCCATGGGAAACAACATATCGTATCGTATGCTGGAATTTTCCGGGAAATCTTCTAATATGCCTGTAACCTCGAAAAACTCCTTGTTGTTGGCTTGCAATACTTTTCCTATCGGATCCTCCTCACCAAAATAGCGTTTGGCCGTTGAAGCCGTGAGGATTACGGAATGATCGCCCTGAAAAGGGGATTCAGGATTGCCCTTTATCAGTTTGAAATCAAAGAAAGTGAAAAACGAAGGGTCTACATAACACTTGTTTGTTTCTGTAAATTGCGTGTCCCCGTATCTAAAGATGGAATAATTCCAGTTGCCCCTAATACGGACGGCCTCTCTGATTTCGGGCACTTCTCTTTTGGCAAAAGTGGCTATCGGGGCATGGGAATTGGACCATATCTGCCTGCTGTCTCCACTTCCCATATTGGACAGTATCCGGTAAATGTTCTTTGTATCACGATGAAACCTGTCATGGCCAAACTCATTTTTCACCCAAAGAAAAACAAGCATTCCTACGGTCAATCCTACGGTAAGCCCGGCGATGTTAACCGTGCTGTAAAACCTGTTTTTCCATAGGTTTCTCCAGGCGATTTTAAGATAGTTCTTTAGCATGCTGTATAACTTAATAAGTAATGAAAATTTTGTGATTTTCGATTTTTATTCCAAAGCATCCTGCTGCTCACTCCGAGCGCAATGACTCAACCGGATTGGCCAAGGCCGCTCTGATGGATTGGAAACTCACGGTCGCCAAAGCAACCAACATGGTCAGCAAACCGGCTCCGATAAAATACCACCATTCCGGGTCTATTTTATAGGCGAAATTATCCAGCCAGTTTTGGGTCATGTAGAAACTGATGGGCAGCGCTATCGCAATGGCCAGCAGTACCATTTTGGCGAAATCACCGGAAAGAAGTTCCATGATTTTCCACTCGCTGGCTCCCATCACTTTCCTGATTCCAATTTCCTTCCTCCTCCTTTCGGCTGTAAAGGCTGCCAAGCCAAACAAACCCAGACAGGATATCAGAATGGCCAGTCCCGCGAAATACCTGGACAAGGTAGAAACACGCTGCTCTGCGGTATAGAGCGCCTGGTAGTCTTCATCCAGGAATCTGTAATCTAACGCGAAACCGGGATTATAGGCCACATATAATGCCTCCAATCTGTTAAGGACTTCTTTTTGCCGTTCTCTGTCGATTCTCGCCACAATATGCCAAGTCAAGTTTGGCGCGAGGGTTAGAAATAAAGGTTTTATATCTTCACGAAGGGAGGCGAAGTGAAAATTTTTTACCACGCCGATAATTTCCCTTTCATCACCCCCCAATCTGATCCGTTTGCCTATCGGATCCCCAATCCCCATGAATTCAACAGCCGCTTTATTCAATATGATCGCGGTGCTGTCGGATGTAAAGGCCCTCGAAAACATTCTGCCTTCTAACATCTCCATACCCAGGGTTTCCATCATTTCATAATCCGCAAACATGTATTCAAAATGAATCTTATCATCCGGATGTTTCCCTTCCCATTCCAGTCCACCTGTACCCATGGTATGTTCCAGTAAATTATGTCCCATACTTGATGCACTTATTATTCCAGGCATACTTCGCACTTCCGAAAGAAAAGTTTCCGGTTTTTCTGTCAGGCTTCCTTCTTTTTTGAAATAGATGACATTATCCTTTTCATATCCCAGGTGTATGTTTTGCACAAATTCTATCTGTTTAAAAACTACCATCACTGAAACAATCAATATGACCGAAATCGAAAACTGAAATACCACCATTCCTTTTCGTGCCCAAACTTCCCCTGTGGAAGTGGTAAGTTTGCCTTTAAGTACTTTGACCGGATCAAAACCGGAAAGGTACAAAGCAGGATAACTACCGGCGACCATTCCGGTAATGAGCGTGATGCCAAACACGGACGCGGCGAGGGATGCGTCAAAATGGAGCACAAGTTGCTTTCCCGTTAGTTCGTTGAAAGGGTGTAACAAAAGCGCTACAAGCAGAATCGCCGTGATCAGGGATAAAAAGGCCATTAATATCGATTCCCCCAAGTATTGGGAAATCAGCGCTTTCCGGCCCGCACCTATGGCTTTCTTTATGCCTATTTCCTTTAGCTTCCTGGTGGCTTTGGCTGTGGAAAGGTTCATAAAGTTGATACAGGCGATGACCAGGATAAAAATAGCGATGACAGAAAACAGCCTGACATATTCTATTCTACCTCCGGCTTGTCTTCCTCCTGCATAGTGGCCATATAAATAGTTTTCGGAATAGGGCTTTAGAAATAGATCAATGGCTGCGCCCTCTTCCCTTCTTTTGGTGGCAAAATCAAGGATTTTTTCATTCACTAAACGGATATCCGCTGTTTCATTGATGATCACATAAGTATACGGCCCCGAGGCATTCCAGTCCAACGTCCAAGGATTGCGTTTTTCAAACGCTTCGAATGACAGCACAAAGTCGAATTGCCGGGAGGAATTGGATGGCACGTCTTCAAAGACACCGGTTACCTGGTAAAGTGCTTCTTGCTCAAATTTTACCATCTTGCCGATCACGTCTTCTGTGGTGGAAAACAGCTTCCTGCTCAGACTTTCGGAAATCACGATGGATGAAAGATCTTTCAGCACCTGGTTTCGATCCCCTTGGATGAGGTCATAAGAAAATATATTGAAATAGTCTTCGCTGGCATAGATTCCCCTTGCTTTTAAATTTTCATCTTCGACGGAAAGCGTGTAGGGTTCAATCCAGGAAGTGGTGACGGCATGTTGTATTTCGGGGATTTCTGCTGCCAGTGCTTTTGAGAGAGGGCCGGGTGTTTTATCACTTGTAATGACGCCTTCAGAAAATGCCTGGTGATACATCACCAGATAGAGCTGGCTGTCCCTTTTGTGGAATTTGTCAACACGCAATTCATCTCTTATCCAAAGAAAAATCAATAGGGCGCAGGCTAATCCGGTAGAGAGACCGATAAGATTAATAAAAAAGGTGCTTTTAAACCTTTTGAAGTTCCGGTAGATCAGGAGGAGATTGTGTCGTAGCATCTTTAATAGAGTAAATATTAAACCTGGTCTTTATATTTCTTTTTCTTACAAACATGACCCCGGATTTGTTGAATAGAACATTGATCCGCGCTGGCTGGAAGCGGGGTACAGCTTGAGCTGGCCTGACCCGCCCTGGGCGGGGTCACACTGCCCAGTCCTATTGGGATATCCGTGGTTATCAGCTTGATCAGCGTTATCCGCGTTCCATTCCCGTCGCTGTTCACTCCTCAAGAATAGACCGCAGATGACACTGATTGTGCGGATCTGCACTGATTTTTCATCCGCGGTTATCAGCTTGATCAGCGTTATCCGCGTTCCATTCCCGTCACTGTTCACTCCTCAAGAATAGACCGCAGATGACACTGATTGTGCGGATCTGCGCTGATTTTTCATCCGCGGTTATCAGCTTGATCAGCGTTATCCGCGTTCCATTCCCGTCGCTGTTCACTCCTCAAGAATAGACCGCAGATGACACTGATTGTGCGGATCTGCGCTGATTTTTCATCCGCGGTTATCAGCTTGATCAGCGTTATCCGCGTTCCATTCCCGTCGCTGCTCACTCCTCAAGAATAGACCGCAGATGACACGGATTGTGCGGATCTGCGCTGATTTTTCATCCGCGGTTATCAGCTTGATCAGCGTTATCCGTGTTCCATTCCCGTCGCTGTTCACTCCTCAAGAATAGACCGCAGATGACACGGATGTGCGGATCTGCGCTGATTTTTCATCCGCGGTTATCAGCTTGATCAGCGTTATCCGCGTTCCATTCCCGTCGCTGCTCACTCCTCAAGAATAGACCGCAGATGACACGGATTGTGCGGATCTGCGCTGATTTTTCATCCGCGGTTATCAGCTTGATCAGCGTTATCCGCGTTCCATTCCCGTCGCTGCTCACTCCTCAAGAATAGACCGCAGATGACACGGATTGTGCGGATCTGCGCTGATTTTCATCCGCGGTTATCAGCTTGATCAGCGCTATCAGCGTTCCATTCCCGTCGCTGTTCACTCCTCAAGAATAGACCGCAGATGACACTGATTGTGCGGATCTGCGCTGATTTTCATCCGCGGTTATCAGCTTGATCAGCGTTATCCGCGTTCCATTCCCGTCGCTGCTCACTCCTCAAGAATAGACCGCAGATGACACGGATGTGCGGATCTGCGCTGATTTTTCATCCGCGGTTATCAGCTTGATCAGCGTTATCCGCGTTCCATTCCCGTCGCTGCTCACTCCTCAAGAATAGACCGCAGATGACACGGATGTGCGGATCTGCGCTGATTTTTCATCCGCGGTTATCAGCTTGATCAGCGTTATCCGCGTTCCATTCCCGTCGCTGCTCACTCCTCAAGAATAGACCGCAGATGACACGGATTGTGCGGATCTGCGCTGATTTTCATCCGCGGTTATCAGCTTGATCAGCGTTATCCGTGTTCCATTCCCGTCACTGTTCACTCCTCAAGAATAGACCGCAGATGACACGGATGTGCGGATCTGCGCTGATTTTTCATCCGCGGTTATCAGCTTGATCAGCGTTATCCGTGTTCCATTCCCGTCACTGTTCACTCCTCAAGAATAGACCGCAGATGACACGGATGTGCGGATCTGCGCTGATTTTTCATCCGCGGTTAT
>NZ_JBHSJJ010000019.1:0-96234 GCF_042652345.1 Negadavirga shengliensis | reverse complement strand
GTTATCAGCTTGATCAGCGCTATCAGCGTTCCATTCCCGTCGCTGCTCACTCCTCAAGAATAGACCGCAGATGACACGGATGTGCGGATCTGCGCTGATTTTTCATCCGCGGTTATCAGCTTGATCAGCGTTATCCGCGTTCCATTCCCGTCGCTGTTCACTCCTCAAATTATCCATCCCGATTTCCCGGATTTCGTCCCCGCTCACTCAGATCGCAGCGACTCAACAGGATTGGCCAGCGCGGCTTTGATGGCTTGGGAACTGATGGTCAATAGTGCTACCATCAAAGCTCCTATGCCCGCCAGAGGGAATACCCACCAGCCGATCTCGATTTTGTAGGCAAAGCCCTCCAGCCATCTGTTCATGACATACCAGGAAACCGGCGTGGCAATCACGATGGCCAGTAAAACCAATTTGACAAAGTCCTTGGACAACAATCCTACAATACTGCCCACGTTCGCTCCGAGCACTTTCCTGATCCCGATCTCTTTTGTTTTTTGTTCTGCCATATAGGTGGCCAAGCCCAGTAAACCCAGGCAGGCAATGAGTATTGCCAGCACGGAAAACGAAGTGAATATCTTTCTGAACTTCACGTCCGCCGCGTACTGCCGGTTAAAATCCTCATCCAGAAAACTGTATAGAAAAGGTCGGTGTGGCGCCATCTGTTCCCAGACCCGTTCCACCTCGGCGATGGTATGGGAAAGGTTTTCAGGGGTTACTTTTAGTGACAAGTACCTGCTGGCATAGGGTTCCAGCGGTAAAGTCAGCGGTTCGATGTTTCGGTGCAGGGAAATATAATTGAAATCCCTGACTACTCCGATCACTTCACCGATCCGGCCCCATTGTTCGAATTTCTTCCCTACTATATCTGGCGGGTTGTTATAGCCGTATTGCCTGGCAGTTGCCTCGTTGACGACCATAGCACTGCTTGAATCCGAGGGATAGTCCCTCGAATAGGTCCTGCCGGCTACCAATTCCAACCCATAGTGGGTAATGAAATCCATTCCCACCTGGAATATGGCCTGTCCGTCCCATATCATTTCCCCGTCCGGACCTTCTATACCGGTACCCGCATGGGGGAAATAGCTTCCGGGCACACTTCTGGAAAACGCCGCGGAAGAAATTGCAGGAATTTTCTCCATGCTGTTTTTAATCACTTCCGATCTATCGTTGACCAGTCCATCATAGTTATAGTCCAGCACCAGCATCTGTTCCTTGTCGAAACCCAGGTCCTTGTCCAGCAAATGTCCCATCTGAAAATAAACGATCATGGTGCCGGCTATCAGTGCAATGGAAAGACTAAACTGAAATACCACAAGCGCTTTCTTCAGGTTGACTCCTTGCGTGCCCGATTGGTACACACCTTTAAGTACCGATACAGGCTTGAAGCTGGACAATACCAATGCCGGATAGGTTCCCGCCAAAACACCAACCACAAGCATGATCCCCAAAATAACAGGAATGGTCTGCCAACTGATAAAATTTTGGAGTGAAAGCGCCTTGCCCGTGAGTTCGGCCATAAGCGGCATACTCACGGAGACAAACGAAATGGCGATAAGAGCTGCCAGGAAAACAATGATGACGGATTCTCCCAAAAACTGATAGACAAGACTCTTTCTACTGGCACCAATGGATTTTCTGATGCCGACTTCTTTTGACCGCTCCATGGACCGGGCGGTTGATAGGTTCATGAAATTGATCATGGCAATTGCCAAGATGAACAGCCCGATGATTGAAAAAACATAAATATTGGCCAGGCTGCTCGTCTCACCGGGCTGGCGTTGGGCAGGGGTTCGAAGATAGGCGTCCTTAAGCGGTTCAACGACAAAGGTGTACTTATAATCGCTTTGCCCTCTTCTCCTATCGATAAATTCAGGGATCTTTTGTTCGAAAGCCGTTTGGTCAAATTGACTATTGGCAAGAAAGTAAGTATAGAAGTCCGCGTAACCCCAATTATCGAATACATCGGGCCTTGACACCCTGAAAGTGCTCATGGACAGGAGAACATTGAATCTGAAATGGGAATTGGCAGGAATATCTTCCATGATCCCCGTCACTGTATAATCACCCGCAACCGATCTTCCGGCGGATTCGCTTCCTTTCAAAGTCCGGCCGAGGGGATCTTCATCGCCGAAATACTTTTTGGCGGCGCTTTTAGTCAACACGATGCTAAACGGGGCCACCAGTGCGGTTTTTGGGTCTCCCTGGACCAGTTTCCAGCTAAAAACATCAAACACGGTGGAATCCATAAAGAAGACGCCTTCTTCCTGGAAGATCCGGTCTTCATTTGTCAGCAAAATATCCGACCGCCCCGAAAACTGCACGACTTTTTCTATCTCCGGGAAGTCGTTTTTCAGAGCGGGGCCGATAGGGGCATTGCCCCATACCCAGAAGGACCCCAGGTCCGGCTTGCCTCCTTCGGCAGGAAGGGCCCCATGAGCTACCCTGTATATCCGGTCCTTATGTTCATGATAGTTGTCAAAGGAGATTTCATCCTGTACAAACATGAAGATCAGGACACAACAGGCCATGCCTATACCGAGTCCAACGATATTGATAAAAGAATACACTTTCTTTTTCAGAAGATTTCTCCAGGCGACTTTAAGATAGTTTTTCCACATATTATTTATGTTTCTAAGCGAAATAGTTTTTCACCATATTCTAATAACTTTCAAGCGCCTCATCCAACTCTTCCTTTCCCAAATCACCCCATCCCCAGATCACTCCATCACCAGATCACCAGATCACCAAATCACCGATCACCTTTCACTCCGATCGCAGCGACTCAACAGGATTCGCCAGCGCTGCTCTGATAGACTGGAAGCTGACCGTCAATACAGCAATTGCCAAGGCTCCTGCGCCCGCAACCACAAATACCCACCATGCTATCCCGATCCGGTATTCATACTGCAGCAGCCAGCCATTAAGATAAAAGTAAGAAACCGGAATGGCGATAAAACAGGAGATCATGACCAATACGACAAAATCACTGGATAGCATGCCCCAGAGAGTGGCCACGGAAGCCCCCAATATTTTACGTATACCGATTTCTTTCGTGCGTTGTTCTGCTACAAAGGAGGCCAGTCCAAACAAGCCCAGGCAGCTTATAAAAACAGCAAGTATAGCAAAGAAGCCAGCTAATCTACCGATGCGCTCTTCGTTCAAGAATTTGGCTGCAAATTCTTCATCAGCAAATTGATATTCGAAAGGAGTGGCAGGATGATGCTTTTTGAAAATCGATTCTATCTCGGCTATTGCTTTGCCGGCGCTCACTTGGGGATTTATCTTTATATTGATAAACTTAATCCTGTTAAATGTATCAATGTAAAAAATAGTCTGTCTTACAGGTTGATACAATGATTGCGTGACGATATCTTCTACCACGCCTATGATGGTATAGTTTCCACCAAAAGCCTTCACCGTCTCGCCTATAGGATTTTCAAGTCCCATGTATTTTACGGCGGTTTCATTCAGGATAAAGCCTGAGGAGTCGGTTGCAAAGTCCCTGGAAAAATCCCGTCCTTCTTTGATTTTCCAACCTACCGTTTTACCAAATTCATGATTGACGCCTCCTGTTACAATCTCGTCCTGCATATTCGGATCCTTACCTTTCCATTCAAATCCGCTATTCGTTACGCCAGTGTTGATGATGGTGCTTTCTGACAGGGCCGCTTCCGCTATGGTTCCTGAGGCCAGCAAGTCGTTCCTAAACGCCTCATAATGATTGCGGATTTCTTCGGTTTTTATGGGAATGGTGATAAGGCCTTTCCGGTCGTAGCCCACCGGACGGTTTTTGGCGTGTTGGATCTGCTGGAAAACAATAATGGTTCCGATTATCAGGGTTATGGAAACAGTAAACTGTACCACTACCAGGGCTTTACGGGGAATAGAGCCGAAACGACCCGTCCGGAAAGTACTTTTCAATACTTTGATGGGTCTGAACGCCGATAAATAAAAGGCAGGATAACTTCCGGCAACCAATCCTGTGAAAAAAGTAAAACCAATTCCAGTCAACCAAAACAAAGGTGATGTCCACAAGACGGTCATTTGCTTATCCGCAACTTCATTAAACCAGGGCAAAGCAAGTTGGACGAGGAGGATGGATAAGGCAAAAGCCAGGGCAGTCACTACCAAGGATTCACCGAAGAACTGGTTGATAAGCTGGCTACGGAATGACCCCACCACTTTGCGGATTCCCACCTCTTTAGCACGTTTTTCGGAACGTGCTGTGCTCAAATTCATAAAATTGATACAGGCCAGCAACAATACAAATCCACCGATAATGCCAAACAACCAGACAAATGTAATCTTTCCTCCCACACTTATCCCGTTTTCAAACTGGGAGTACAAATGCCATTTGGCCATCGGGTGTAAGAATAGCTCTGGGTTAAATCTTTTGTCCTCATCACCTACGTTATGCTGTTTGGCTTCTTTTATGGCCAGAGAGGCCTGAGCCATGTCTACATTTTCAGCTACCTGTACAAAAGCCTGAAACCAACTGTTGCCCCAGCCTACTCTTTCTTCCAGGTTCTCGCTTTTTACCATTAAATCCCATGGTGCAATAAAATTCAAGTCTTTAAATGTGGAATTATGAGGTAAATCTTCATAAACTCCAGTTACTTTCACATCTAATCGACTGTCCATTTTCAGGATTTCACCCACAGGGTCCGAATCTCCAAAAAAGGCTTTTGCGGTCGATTCGGAAAGCAAAATAGTGTAGGGGTCTTTTAGTCCCGCATGCGTGCCTTTCAGCATCTTTAGCGACAGCATCCCGGGAGCATCGGCTTCCATGAAGTTACCGGTTTTAGCGAGTGCCTTTTCCCCAAAGGTCAGGATTGGGCTTCTTGTAAAAGAGGATATGACGACATGCTCGAAGTTGCTGCCGTAGCTGTTTCGGAGTTCAGGTCCCAGTTGCACGGCTTGGCTACCCCATGTTACCACTTCACCATCAAAAGTCTGGTTTTGCATCACACGCGCGATCCGGTGGTAATTTTTATGGTATTTATTGAACGACAGTTCATCGTAGATCCATAAGCCGATCAATATAGCTAATGCCATGCCGACGGCCAGTCCACCAATGTTAATCAGTGAATAGCCCCATTGCCGACGCAAGTTTCGGTAGGCGATTTTTAAATAGTTTTTCCACATATTTTTTTAGTTCTGGGTATATAATGGAACGCTGATAACGCAGATTGAACGGATTCTCGCTAATTTTTTCTGTGAATTACCCACCTACGGCGATATGAGTCGGCTAAATCATGCGTCACTTGTTTTGCCTTGACGGATCAGTGTTCTATTATTTTCCGGTTTTTGTTTTTCGGTATAGCTTGGAACATGCTTTCCGTGTGCTGTCACACTACTTTCTACTTTCCTTACTCGCTTCTCAAACTATCCACCGGATTCGCCAGCGCAGCTTTCACCGATTGGAAACTCACGGTCAGCAAAGCGATCACCAAAATCGTAAGCCCGGCTGCCACAAATGTGACCCATCCGATCTCCATGCGGAAAGCGAAATTTTCCAGCCATCTGCTGACCAGCAGGTAGGAGAGGGGGGTGGAAATCAAAACAGCAACCATTACCAGCTTTACGAAATCCATTGAGAGCATTCCCACCACGCCCGCTACGGAAGCCCCCAATACCTTGCGGATACCTATTTCCTTTGTCCGTTGCCGGGCGATATAGGTGGCCAGGCCGAATAAACCCAGACAAGCAATGAAAATGGCGATACTTGTAAATACCAGGAATGTCCGGCCCGTCTTTTCATCGGCAGCATATTGTTTGTCAAACTCCTGGTCCAGAAAGGCATATTCATAGGGACTTCCGGGAAATAGCTCCTGCCATTTCTTTTCCACAAAGGCCATCGTGGAAGGCAGTTCCATGGTATTCAATTTCAGACTTATATAGTTAAACCGCCATGGGACGATGGCCAATACCAATGGCTCAACAGGGGCCTGCAGGGAACGGTAGTGAAAGTCTTTATAGACACCGATGATCTCACCGCCTTCGCGGCCAAAACCCGCATTCATTTTTTTGCCTATGGCCTCCTCAGGGGTACCCCAGCCAAAAGCTTTTACGGCTTTTTCATTAATTAAAAAAGCAGATTCAGCGTCTGTTTGCAGCTCTTTGTTGAATGGCCGCCCGGCCAGCATTTCTATACCATAGGTTTTTAAGAAATCCGCATCAACAAACATGAAATACATGGACTGGCCTTTATCATCTTCTTCGCCGCTTAGGGAAGCAGCAAAGTTATATACTTTTTTTCCGGGCACATCGGAAGAGGCGGTGAGGCTGATGATGGAAGAATGATTCAGGAACTCCTCTTTGACCTGCTCATACCTGTCGGCAATGGAAATCCCTCCCCTGACAGGTAAAACCAGCATTTGTTCCCGGTCAAAACCAAGCTTTTGGTCCTTCATAAAATCCAGCTGTCTGTACACCATGATGGTCCCCACGATAAGCATGAGGGAGATGGTAAACTGGCCTACTACCAATACTTTCCGCAATGAAGCGCCTTTGGATACCGTGTTCAACCCGCCCTTTAGCACCGCTACCGGACGGAAGGAGGACAGAAACAAGGCCGGATAGGTGGCCGCTGCCATGCCGACCAGAAATGTCAATCCAATAAGCATTCCGATAAATTGGAGCGTAAAAACCTCACTCAGGTTATAAGTTTGACCGGATAGCGATTCAAACAGGGGATGGGTAATAAAAACCAGCAAAAGGGCAAAGATCAATGCCATAGCTGTCAGCAATAAGGATTCGCTGACAAACTGGTTGAATATTTTCGCTTTGGCCGCGCCCACTACTTTGCGTACGCCCACCTCTTTGGCTCTGTTGGAAGATTGGGCCGTGGTGAGGTTGATGTAATTCAAGGAGGCAATCAGCAAAATCAACACGGCTATTACCGTAAAAATGTACACATTGACGGCACTTCCCGGCACTTCTGCCTCGCCGGTTAAATCCGAATGAAGATGAATGCTTTTGATGGGCTGAAGAAAATAATGATAGCCGATTCCCCATTCTTTGATGATATCCCCTACATAGGCATCGGCCGCTGTTTTCACCTGTTCTTCAAAAGCGGGAACATCCACGTGTTCATGTAGCTTGATATAAGTATAAAACATGGTGGAATGCCAGTTTTCAAGCGTACCTGCAAACCAGTCTTCATTTTCTATTGTCGCAAATGAAGTAATGAAATTAATGTCCAGGTGGCTGTTGTATGGCAGGTTTTTCATTACCCCGGTGATTTCAAACTCCGATCCGTTGATTTCCAGTACTTTTCCCAAAGGATCCTCCTCTCCAAAATATTTTCGGGCGGTTTCTTCCGCGATGACTAATGTGGATGGGCGGCTTAATGCTGTTTTTGGGTCCCCTTTTACAAGCGGAACCGTCAGTACATCAAAAATGCCTGGGTCGGCCAGGAAATAATTATCTTCATAAAAGATGTTTTCCTCCCCATATTTTACCAGTAAATTGTGCCACTGCCACAGCCGGGCAGACGCTTCCACCTGGGGGAAATCCCTTTCCAGCGCCGGGGCCAGGGGGCCACAGGTAGCGGCAAATACCCGGTTGCTCTCGCTGGTCTGAATATCTACCGCCACCCGGTAAACGCGGTCCGCATCTTGATGGTAATTGTCATAACCAAGTTCATTTCTGATGAAAAAGGAAATAACCAAACAGGCAGCGATGCCGATGGCCAGCCCGGCCACATTCAGGAAGGTATATCCTTTGTGACGGATGATATTTCTCCACGCGATTTTTAAATAGTTTTTCCACATAATTTTTTTAGTTCTGGATATTTAATGGAACGCTGATAACGCAGATTGAACGGATTATCGCTGATTTTTTCTGTGATTACCCGCCTACGGCGAGGTAGGTCAGCTAAATCATGCGTCACTTGTTTTGCCTTGACGGATCAGTGTTCTATTATTTTTCCGGTTTTTGTTTTTCGGTATAGCTTGGAACATGCTTTCCGTGTGCTGTCACACTACTTTCTACTTCCCTTACTCGCTTCTCAAACTATCCACCGGATTCGCCAGCGCGGCTTTCACCGATTGGAAACTCACCGTCAGCAAAGCTATCAGCATCGTCAGCAAGCCTGCTCCGATAAAGTGCCACCATTCCAGGTCAATTTTATAGGCGAAACCGTCCAGCCAGTTTTTGGTTAGGTAATAGCTCAAAGGCAGCGCTATGACAATGGCCACCAGCACCATTTTGGCAAAGTCCCCGGACAGCAGCTCCATGATTTTCCACTCGCTGGCACCCATCACCTTGCGGATCCCGATTTCCTTGATCCTTCTTTCGGCAGTGAAGGTGGCAAGACCAAACAGCCCCAGGCACGAAATCAGGATGGCTATTCCAGCGAAGTATCTGGAAAGGACAGCTACCCGTTGTTCTGCCACATATTGGTTTTGGTAATCCTGATCCAGAAATTTATAATCGAAAGGGAACCCTGGATTATACTCCTGATAAAACTGTTGTAGTTTTCCGATCGTCTCCTGTTCCTTTCCCGCTTCTATTCTGGCCATTACCTTGTGTGTCCAAGTGGGACGTAAAATGAAAAATAAGGGATTTATTTCTTCATGTAGGGAAGCAAAATGGAAGTCTTTGGTGACCCCTATGATCTCAAGCTGGGTGCCTTGGATAGAGATGACTTTTCCAATAGGATCTTTCAGTCCCATGACTTCAATCGCTTTTTCATTGAATATGATTTTCGAATCTTCCGTACCAAAATCCCTGGAATAGGTTCTCCCTTCCTTCATGTCCACTCCCAATAACTCAATCATGCCGTAATTGACAGGTCTCACTTCAAATGGAACCTGTTCATCCGGATCTTTTCCTTCCCATTCATCAATGGAAAAGGTATTTTGGCTACCGCCGACCACACTCTGCCCTATGCTGGAAGCACCGACAATTCCATTTATCTGCTGCATTTCTGAAAGAAAAGTATCCAGGTTTTCCGCTACTTTCCCTTCTATTTCAAAATAAAGAATATTCTCTTTGTCATAACCCAGATTTTGTGTCTGCACATATTCAATCTGATGGTACACCACCACCACGGAAACGATCAGTACCACGGAAAGCGCAAACTGAAATATCACCAAGCCCTTTCTGGCCCATAATTCACCCGTCGAACTGCCTAGCTTTCCTTTTAAGATGATGGCAGGCTTAAAATTGGAAAGATACAGGGCGGGATAGCTACCGGCAACCACTCCTGTCAGCAGGGAAGTGCCCGCCACCATAAGAAGAAGATCTTTATCCAAACTAAGTGTCAGGTATTTACCGGTAATAAGATTGAACTGGGGCAGGAAAAGCAGAACCAGCAGCAAAGCAATGGACAGGGATAAAAAGGCCATGAGAACAGATTCTCCCAGATATTGAAATACAAGCGTTTGTCTTGCCGCACCAATGGCCTTTTTTACGCCGACTTCCTTTAATCGTCCGGAGGCTTTGGCCGTGGAAAGGTTCATGAAATTGATACAGGCTATGCCCAAGATAAAAACGCCAATAATGGAAAAGAGCCAAACGTATTCTATCCTGCCCCCTTTAGGCTCACCATTTTCATACTGAGCATAACTGTACAGATAAGCTTCAGAATAGGGCCTGGTGGATAAGGTAAGATCCCGTGTATGAACTTCATCCCTTTTACCGTCTAAAAAGCGGGCTATTTTATCGTTAAATTGTCCTGCATCAACCCCTTCATTCAGTACCAAATAAGTGTTTACTTTGTTGTAATTCCAGTTCAGTACATTGGGATCCAGATCCTTGTATTCTTCAAAAGAAAGCACAAAATCAAATTGGGCAGTGGAATTGACGGGAGTTCCTTTGAATACCCCGGAAATCCGAAACTGTTTGTAATGGGGAATATCGATCACCTTACCGACTATGTTGTCGGTGGTATTGAATAGTTTCATGGCTAGATCTTCGGAAATCACCGCGGCACTTTTATCGGTTAAAACCTTGTCTTTATCCCCATGGATAAGGTCATAAGAGAACATATTGAAAAAATCCCGGCCGGCATACTGCACCACTGCCTTCACATAATTCTCTTCCACCCGAATGGTTTTTTGTTCAGGCCGGATCCGGCTGGCCACGGCATATTCCACTTCAGGCATTTCATTAGCCAACGCTTCCGCCAAAATCCCTGCCGTAAAGTTATTGACTCCAGGCCTGTCAGCGTTACTGTAAACCTCAACCACCTCAACAAGTCTGTTGTCTTTCTCATGGAATTTATCCACGCTCAACTCATCTCTTACCCAAAGAAAAATCAATAAAACACAGGCAAGTCCAGTAGACAGACCTATCAGGTTGATGAAGAAGGTGCTTTTGTACTTTTTGAAACTTCGGTAGATCAGCAGGAGGTTATGTCGGAGCATAAATAAAATGATTGAAAGTGAGATTTAGCGGTATTGCGACTTCCGTGCCAGCGGAAAAATTGATTTTCCAGCCATTGGGGGCTTTTTAGTGGGCGGTTTGTGGAGATTTTCGAACAAAAACGTCCGTGGGCGGGCGATTTGAAGAAAATCGGGTTATCTTCTCTTTTGTTAGTGGCGGTTCGAAGGGATTCCCCAGGATTCGTCAAAGTCGCTTTAATGGACTGGAAGCTTACCGTAAGCAAAGCAGTTACAAGGGCCAATACACCTGCGCTGACAAAATGCCACCATCTGTGGAGAAAGTCCTCCCGCCAACGCCCCAATCACCCTTGGAGAAAATATCAAATCATGCGATAGCTAGGGGGAGCTTGTT
Organism: Negadavirga shengliensis; assembly: GCF_042652345.1. Taxonomy (NCBI): domain Bacteria; kingdom Pseudomonadati; phylum Bacteroidota; class Cytophagia; order Cytophagales; family Cyclobacteriaceae; genus Negadavirga; species Negadavirga shengliensis. The sequence goes on along the minus strand of NZ_JBHSJJ010000019.1, from coordinate 85,488 downwards.
CCGGAACACGTTTTTTGAAAAACACATGACCGGCAACCCGGATTGATGTTAAAATGACTTCTCAGCAAATTTAGCCGAACAATAAAATTCCGCCCATAAACCTTTTTGAATTAATGGATTTATGGCTACTTTTCGAATACAATATACCCTTTTATCTTCTATGGCCAAAGAAAATTTTAATAAATCGCCTGATAGCTATCCGGATGATCTACTTCTCTGGAGGCAGATCAAAAACGGGGATAAGGCGGGAATGGAGGGATTATACGTGAGGTATACCCAACAGCTTTTTAGCCTGGGCATGTCGATAAAGGCCAACCGGAGTTTTGTGAAGGATTGTATCCATGAGGTATTTTTGAATATATGGAAATACGGGCATAGCCTTAGAGATGTAGATAACGTAAAACTTTACCTTTTCAAATGCCTCAGTCATAAAATCCAGAAAGAAATAAAAAGGGAAAAAAGCCGGTTTGTGCAGGATGCTTTTGATCCATATGAAACTTTGTTGTACGCGGAAGTTATGGAGTCGGATATAGGCCCCGACGGGGTAGATGAAAGGAAGAGGTTGAGGTTGGCGGATGCCTTGGAGAAGCTTCCCACGCGCCAGCATGAAGTGATACAGCTTTTGTTTTTTGAAAACTACTCTTATGAGGAGACATCCCAGATCATGGGGATCAATGTGCAGTCCGTTTATACCATGGCATGGAAGGCAGTTTCCAACCTGAAGAAGTGCCTCATAATGCTTTGTGTATGTTTGCTGTGTATGTGAGAGATGGGGAACGCTGGTTGGGTAGGGTTAAGTTTACGTGAATTTCTAACCATTTGAAAAAGCAGGCTCATTTTGTACGCACCCGTCAAGGGATTAACTTCTTGGATCCTGTTATTGCGTTTGTTACTTTTTGCTGCAGGTCAAAAAGTAACCCAAAAACCCCGCCGCTGTGCATCTTTCCAGCTAAAATTTAAGGCCGCCCACACACAGGCAAACCCGTCGTTTTGTTGGAAAGCATCTCAATCAAATTTGCCGTACCTGTTACCAAAAAACCTCCTCAGACATGCCTGTGCCCTTGCCCCCCGCTCCTTAAATTTCTTAACGCCGGAAATCTGCAAGGCGGAAAGAGCGTGTTTTCCAGCCGGGGAAAACCGTACCGTCACTGCCTTAACATTTAGAAAATACACCAATCAGGATGACAGAACAAGTCTGGGACAGGTTCCCGAAACAAGTCCGGGACAGGTATACACAGCCTGCCCCGGCTGATACCGGAGAATTAGCACGGAGGATAAGGGTAAGATGGTTGAAATTATCATTTCATGAAATTCGTGTCAACCATGCCTCGCCGGCCCGCCTCCCGAAGTCGTACGGAGGGCAGGCAGGCGGGTCAGTGAAATTCCCCGAATCCCTCTGTGCGGGTCCGGGGCAGGCGTGGACAAAAGTTCATTTGTTTACCCGAAAATTGATTCTTGACTTAACACTGGTTTTGTTATAAAATATAAATTTTTAAAAAAAATTTCCGAACGAAGGATAGATTTTGGAATCCCGGGACTTATGTGGGCGAAATTCAAATCCTATGGATATAGCCAATTATACTACGGAAGATTTCGTGCTGGATCCGTCCTTCAGAACATGGGTGCTGCACCCGAATGCCGAGTCTAACCTGGCTTGGGAACAACAGTTGGCCGCCCACCCCTCCAAATACCCCGAAGCCAAAAAGGCCAGGGAAATCATCATCCATTTGTCTACCAAAGAGCACAGGCTTTCGGATGAGGAACTTTGGAGTCTGTGGGAGGTCCTGGATGGGGAGATGTCTGAAAACACCGCTATGCACCGGAAAGAGAAGGTCATTCCACTCAACGCCTACAGCACCCTGTACCGGTCAACACCCCGCCGGGGATGGGTACGCGGGATCTTGTCCCATGCTGGATACCGGGTTGCGTCCATGCTGGTATTTGTAATGGGATTGGGTTTTCTGGCCAGCTATTTTCTGACGGAAACCGCTACAGAGGAACTGCCGCCTGTGGTTTATGAAGAACGCAGCACGGTCCCCGGCTTAAAAGCCCACTTCACCTTGAGCGATGGTTCGAAGGTGATCCTCAATTCGGGAAGTAAACTGAGGTATGTGAAAAATTTTGGCAGGGACCGGAGAGAGATATTTTTGGAGGGGGAAGCTTTTTTTACCGTGGCCAAGGACAGCCTGAGGCCATTTGTTGTACAGACGGGTGAAGTGAAGACCACGGCCTTGGGTACTTCCTTCAATATCAAATCCTACGGGACCGCCTCATTGGATATTTCCCTGCTTACCGGAAAAGTATCTGTGGAAATGCCACTGGGAGAAACCCCCTACCTCACTTTGATACCCGGAGAGGCGCTCAATATAAATATTCCCGACAGCCAAATCATGAAAGGCCGCTTTGAGGAAGAAATGGTGATCGGATGGACCAAAAAGCTGCTTATTTTTCAGCAGACTCCACTTCCGGAAGCCATTAGAACTTTGGAAAACTGGTATGGGGTGACCTTTGAGATACATAACCAGCCTGAGGACGAGGTGCTTTTTTCCGGCAGGTTTCACGATGAGACGCTGGAGATTGTACTGTCAGGTTTGAGCTATGCGGCCAAGTTTGATTTTGAGATCAACAAGGATAAAGTGACAATTAGATTTTAAACCATAACCCAAAAAACCATTTGCCTATGACCAAAAACTGACGCTTTCAACAAACAAGCCGGAGATGCTCCAACATCCCCGGCCTGAAACATCCCGGATGAAGATATTGCAGTCCGTCATCCGGTGGACGTTCATCTAAACTATTTCACAACAGTCTAAAATAAACTGAGTAAAGGTATGAAAAATCTTGTACTATTACATGTTATTCGCATGACCAAACTGTTTACCTACGCCTTTCTGATCCAATGCCTTTCCATGGGTTTTCTGTTTGGACATAATGGGAATGCCCAGGTAAAGGATATTGAGGAGGTAATGATTCAGGTGGCTTTCAACAATGTCCGGATAGAAAATGCATTTTCCACTATCGAGAAACTGTCCGGTTACAGCTTTGTATACACCCACAAGGAGGTAAAGAACCTTCCTGGAGTTTCTGCGGCTGGGGATATGCAAAGCATGTATGACCTGCTAAAAAACCTGGCCTTACAAACAGGCCTGCAATTCCGGCAGGTGAATCAGAACATTCACGTTAGGAGAATTGAAGAGGGGCTGCGTGAAGCACTGGTTCTGACCGGCAATGAAACGGCAGCTATCGACATCACCGGAACCGTCACGGACGAAAACAGTGAGCCCTTGCCGGGAGTAACGGTCATTATTGAAGGCACCAATGTAGGAACCGTCACAGACCTGGATGGAAGATACACCATTCAGGCGGAAGAAGGGGCGGTGCTGGTTTTTTCTTTTGTAGGATTTGTAAATCAAAGAAGAACAGTCGGCAATAGCAGCACCATAGATGTGCTGATGATTGAAGATGCTACGGCTTTGGATGAAGTTGTGGTGGTGGGCTATGGAACCCAGGAAAGGGCAAAGTTAACCGGTTCGGTGGCCAGTGTAAAAACGGATGACATTAACTTCATTCCCACATCTAACCTGTCTAACGTTCTGGCAGGCAGGGCTCCGGGTGTGCAGATCGTCCAGTCATCCGGGTTTGCGGGAGCCCCCTCCAATATTTCTATTCGTGGAAGTTCCGCCATAGAAGGTTCTTCCCCCCTGTATGTAATCGATAATGTCATAAAATCCAGAGCTGATTTTGATGCCCTGGACCCCAATGAGGTAGAGAGCATCAATTTCCTCAAGGATGCTGCAACTGCGGCCATTTACGGGGCGAGGGCTTCCAATGGGGTGGTTTTGGTTACGACCAGGCAAGGAACCACCGGTAAGCCTGTTTTTAACTACAAGAGTTTTTTTACGACCTCCAGAACGACGAGGCCGGTTCAGAGTTACACCGCGACAGAAGAGCTCGAATACATGAACGATTTTGCCGAGACGTTTGGTAACCCTTTGCCGGTTACCGAGGAAATTTTCCGGTATTTTGAAGATAGAAATTACGAGTTGCACGATTATATCTGGAGAAACCCCTCATCTCAGCAACATAACCTCAGCGTCAACGGAGGGAATGAAAACCTGACCTATTATATGATGTTGGGTACCAATTCAGACAAAGGGTCTTTTCACAATACAGATTATTCAAGGTATAACTTCAGAAGCAATGTAACGGCAAAAATAAGTAAGGACTTGTCTGTGAACCTTAATTTAAGCGGCAATAAACGTGTCACGAACAGGTTCTTTTGGCCCTACGACTGGGATGGGGGAGAAGGGTTTGAGCTATCGGATTTTTACCGGACAACCTTCAATTGGTCCAGGCTCTATCCGTACTTCGTAGATGCCCAGGGTAATCCGACCACGGATAAAGAGAACGGGTTTCCTGTCGGTTTGGGGGCTTGGAATCCGGTGTTGATGTTAGAAAATGGCAATTATAGAAAGATTTCAAGGAACACCTTCAACGGTATCATTAGGCTGGACTATGATCTTCCCTTTATAGAAGGATTGCGTACGAGCCTGATGGCCAATTATGCTTTTGACTCCAGAAACCAGAAGGATTTTGTCATACACAATCGTTCCTATATGTTTCAGCAGGGTTCATCCACAAACCCCTATGTCCCGGGTCCAATAGACCCCAAAAACCTGAATATCCATAATTTATCCAGGGCGTTTGAAGGTATAGATGAAAGCGCCGAATTCGGTGACAGTTATCAACTCAACTGGTTTTTGAATTACGACAGGACTTTTGGTGACCATACCGTTTCAGCCATGGCCATATATGAACAGGCTGCTTTCAGTGGAAAATCGTTTCGAGGTACGGCGGATCAGTTATTGACCAGTAGCGTAGACCAGATTTTTGCCGCGTCTACAGATACCGAAAGAAGGTATTTTAATGGCAGTGAATCCGAAACGGGAAGGGCGTCATGGATAGGAAGAACCCGCTATGAGTACGCAAGCAAATATATTGCTGAATTTTCATTCAGGTATGACGGCAGCTATCGGTTTCCGAAAGATACAAGGTGGGGGTTTTTCCCTTCCGGCTCCGTAGCCTGGAGGATCACGGAAGAAAATTTTGTTGATATCCCTTCTCTTAGTGAATTCAAACTCAGGGCCTCCATAGGCACGACAGGTGATGATAACGTGGCTGCCTTTCAATTCCAAAACAATTTTGTGCCTGGTAGCGGGTATGTGTTCGGAAACTCGCTTTACAACGGCATCCGTGCCGGAACCCCGCCAAATCCCAATATCACCTGGGCTAAAATGCTTTCTTATAATTATGGTTTTGATTTTGGCTTCTTAAATGATAAGCTGATAGGTTCCTTTGATTATTTCCACAATCACCGGTATGACTTGCTGAGGCAGCGCATCAGGGTTGTTCCCGGTACTTATGGAGCGCCGTTGAGCCACGAAAACTACGCCGAAATTGACATCAAGGGGGTGGAGTTTTCATTGAACTATAGAAACAACATCGGCAGGGTAAGGTACAGTATCGGGGCCAATATCGGCTATGCAAAGGATAAAGTACTTGTAATCGATGAGCCTGCGGGACTGGAAGACTGGAGAACGGCGATCGGTCATCCGGTAAACAGACTTTGGGGATACCGATCGAATGGGATCATCAGGGACCAAGCCACTTTGGATGCCCTGCCGGAAGGGTATAACCAATTTGGAAGAGCGCCTATGCTCGGGGTAATTCTGTTTGAGGATATAAGAGGGGTTAATAGAACGGAAGGCGCTGATGGCATCATAGACCAAAACGACCAGGACTGGCTGTCTGACAATGCTATTCCAAGAATAAACTACGGTATAAATGGAGGGTTTTCCTGGAACAATTTAAAAATCGATTTCTTGCTTCAGGGAGTGGGTGCTTACGACAAGATCGTCAAAACCCAAAACAACCCTACCGGAGGCGTGTTCCAGGTGGGAGCCAGGCCTTACTTTGAGCTTTGGACCGACCGGTGGACGCCGGACCGGGTTGATGCCCCCTATCCCAGGGCAGGTAATTGGGGAATGGAGGAATTTGGCTGGGCGCCCTCTGATTTCTGGATCAGAAGCGGGGCTTATTTAAGGCTTAAAAACCTGAATGTAGCCTATGACATCCCATCACCGTGGCTGAATTCCAAGAATATCAACCTCCAGTTTTTCTTCAACGGGACAAATTTATTTGTAGTTACCGCATTTAAGGAATACGACCCTGAGCAGGACCGGTTGGATTCTTATCCGCTCATGAAGTCTTATACAGGAGGAATCAATGTCAGATTTTAAACCGTCGCAAAAATGAAGAAGAATTTAAACCCAATATATATTATTGCCTTCGTAGCTGCTATGATGGCAGGTTGTGCCGATGATGTGCTGGATGTAAAAAATCTATCCGTTTATAACCCGGATGATGTATGGAATGATCCCACGCTCTCCAATGCCTATTTGGTGGATTTGTATGCCTCTACTTTTACCGGATGGCCGGTAAATAACGGAGACAATGCTGATGAATCCGTAGGTATTATAGGGCAGGGTCTTGTTCAAACCACCAATAATTCATTTAAACACTGGCCTTATACAAATATCAGAAGAATCAATGTTTTGCTGAATGACATTGATGAGGGGACTTTGCCTGAAGCCACCAAAACGGCTATCAAAGCCCAGGCGCACTTCATGCGGGCCTTTCATTATTTCAAGGCTGTCGTTCACCACGGCGGTGTCCCGATCATTAAAGTTCCACAATTGCTTACCGATGATTTGATGGTTCCCAGGAGTTCCACGCTGGCGTGTTTTGAATTTATACTGGAGGATCTTGAACAAGCCCTATCAGGGCTGCCCGACAAATTTGTCGGAGGTGACTTTGGCCGTGTAGATAAAGGTGCTGCAATGGCGTTCAAGGGGCGGGTTTTATTGTATATGGCGAGTCCCCAATTCAACCCATCCAACCCCTATGATAACAGCTATTGGCAATCATCCTACCAAGCGAACCTGGAGGCAAGGAATTTTCTGGAGTCCCAAGGGTACGGTTTGATGGAGAACTATTCGGACATCTGGAGGGAATCCGCCAACAAAGAGGTCGTTTTGGCTACCGTTTACAGGAATCCTGTGAGGGTCAACGGAAGGCAGGAACATTGTGTCCGCCCTATTTCCCAATCCAGGGATTGTACCGGTTCAGACCAACCTATATGGAAATTGGTGGAGACGTTTCCGATGAAGGACGGCCATATGCCGGGCGAATCACCCAATTATACGTACGATTTACAGCGTTTTTGGGAAAACCGTGACCCTAGGTTTTATGATGTGATCGTATATAATGGCGCCTTATATGAGTTGGGAGGCCAAGCGGGAAGGAGACAATATACCGATACGCAGGTGGGGGGAATCGCCGATGGTTTTGGTGCCAACGCGACTTTTAACAGATCGGGCTTTTATACAAAAAAAGGTATTCAAGAAGAATTGCCGATTGAACAAGCCCAATTGAACGACGTGGATTGGGTGGAAATACGTTTTGCTGAAGTGTTGTTTAACCTGGCAGAGTCGGCCAATGAAATCGGGAATAACGGCGAGGCCTTCGAAATACTGAAGCTGATACGGGAAAGAGCCGGTATCGAGGCCGGGGCCGATTCCAACTATGGCTTGAAAGCCGGAATGACCAGGGATGAATTGAGAGAGGCCATTTATACCGAGAAGTTTATCGAATTCGCTTTTGAGGGCAAGCGTTTTTGGGACCTTCGAAGAGCAAGAAAATTGCATACCGAAATCCACGGGGCCAGAAAATACGGCCTTCTGGCTAAACTTAAGGATGGACTGGACCCACTAAGCGGTGGTTTTATGCCCGAAGATTTTGACTACGAAATAACAGAATTGTTCAATACGGGGCAAAGGGAGATGTTTACTCCTGAGGAGTACTATTTCTTTCCAATCCACAGAGATGAAATCGAAAAGAACCCGAATCTGGAGCAAAATATAGGCTGGGATGAAGGCGGTTTTAACCCTGTTATTGATTGAAGGAGAGCGTCAGTTCTGGTATGACATGACACTGGATTCCGAGTGCTTGGTTGTCCACAGCCTGCCCCGGACCCCGTCAAACGGATTCGGGGAATTACACGAATTAGCACGAAGGATGAGGATGTTGGAATTTCAATGATCTGAATCATTTCATAAAATCCGTGTCAGTAAAGACCTGTCCCAGCCTGCGCCGAACTGGTTTCGGGGAACTTGCTTCGGATTAATGGACAAAAACTCGTTGGTTAACCCCAAAATTGATCCTTGACTTACCGTTAGTTTTATCAAATTTAAAATTTAAAAAAGGAGAGCGAGGTCGTTGATACGTCCATTCGACGACTTTGCTCTCCGTAATTCTCCATATGAAGGGTTTTTTGACTCGTATATCTTATAGTTTTCTTATTCTGTTCATTTCCTGTTCCCAATACGAACACGAGGACTATCAAAATGACGATTGGTTGATCAATGGAACAGGGTATAAAGCTGAGACAAAAATTATTGCGGGTGGGAAAGAACTTGTGCTGACAAACGGCCTGGTTCAGCGGCAATTTCGCGTTGCCCCAAATTTTGCAACTGTGGGGCTTAATAATCTGGTGACGGGGCAAAATTACTTACGCGCTGTCAGGCCGGAAGGTAGATTGACCCTAAACGGTATCGATTATAACATCGGGGGATTGTTTGGCCAACCCATCCATAATTACCTGTTGGAGGAATGGAAGGATGAGTTGAAAAATGATCGCCGTACATTCCAGTTTGTCGATTATACCATAGATGAAATCAAACCCAGGATGGCATGGAAAAGGCGTCCCGAATGGCTGTCTTCTGAAGCAGCCTGGCCTCCCAAAGGAAAAGAACTGTCCGTTACATTTACCGCGCCTGAGTTTATATCCAATCCCTCAATCGACCAGGGCCGCTCACTTCCCTTAAAAGGAATAGACGTAACCGTCCATTACGAACTTTATGACGGGCTTCCGCTTATGGGGAAGTGGATCAGCGTGAAAAATAACACAGAGAACCCGATTACCATAGACAAGTTTGTCGGCGAGATATTGGCCGTGACGGAAGAAGAATCCAGTGTGGAGGGGGAGGAGCGATGGGAGCTTCCCAATATTCACATAGAAACTGATTTTGCTTTTGCTGCTATGGGCAACCGGGAAGCCAATAAGAGCGTGGTCCACTGGAAAAAGGATTCATTATACACCTCCCAGGTTAATTATCTTTTGGAGACACCGGCCTTATTGGAAGTTCATCCAAGCCTTGGGCCAGCGCAAACCCTGGATACGGGAGAATCTTTTGAGACTTTCCGTACCTGGGAGTTGTTTTTCGCTTCTTATGACAAAGAGAGAAAGGGCTTATCCATGCGCAAGATGTACAGAACCTTGTCGCCTTGGGCAATGGAAAACCCCATTTTGATGCACGTGCGCAATGCAGATCCCGAATCCGTGAAACTCGCCATCGACCAATGTGCGGAGGTGGGATTCGAAATGGTCATCATGACTTTTGGCAGTGGGTTCAATATGGAGAGGGGGGACAGGGAGTATTACCGTAAAATGAAGGAACTCGCCGATTATGCACACAGCAAAGGGATTGCCCTGGGCGGGTACTCATTGCTTGCCAGCCGGTCTGTAAGTGGGGAAACTGATATCATCAATCCCGAAACCGGGAAACCCGGCCGTATTGCCAAATACGACAACTCGCCTTGCCTGGCCACGGAATGGGGGAGCGAATACTTCCGTAAGATCCGGGAAATGTATGAAGCCACAGGCCTGGACATCATCGAGCATGACGGAAGCTATCCGGGGGACATTTGTGGTTCACACGACCATTCAGGACATAGGGGACTGGAGGATTCCCAATGGAATCAGTATCAAATCATCAGTGATTTTTACGACTGGTGCCGGGAGCAGGGGATTTACCTCAATGTGCCGGATTGGTATTTTATGAATGGCTCCTCCAAGATTGCCATGGGATACAGGGAAGTGAACTGGTCGCTTCCCCGCGCCCATCAGGAAATCATAGAGCGGCAGAATATTTATGACGGTACCTGGACCAAAACGCCAAGCATGGGCTGGATGTTTGTGCCCTTGACGGAGTATCACGGAGGAGGTGAGGCAGCGACGATTGAGCCGTTAAACGAGCACCTGGACCATTATTCCAGACGAATGGCGAATCTATTTGGCGCGGGTGTTCAGGCGTGTTATCGCGGACCCAGGCTATACGATACTGAGGAAACCAGGGAGGTGGTGAAAAGTTGGGTGTCTTTTTACAAAAAGCACCGGGAAATCCTGGATTCGGATATCATTCATCTCAGGAGGCCAGACGGCACAGACTGGGACGGCATCCTCCATGTGAATCCTGATGGGGAGGAAAGAGGGCTTTTGATGCTGTATAACCCTTTGGATAAGCCCATTAGCCGCACCATCTCCACACCCGTGTATTATACCGGTTTGGCTGAAAAAGTGAAGGTTTCCGACAGCCAGGGCAATTCAACCACCCATTGGGTTGACAGGCATTATCACATCCGTCTTGAAGTAAGTTTGCCTGCCCGAGGGCATGAATATTTTATTTTAACCGAATAGCCTTGGAAAAGAAATTCCCCAACCTTAATGGAATCTTGAAACATACAGAGAAATGTTGGGTCAGTTCAACTATAAAATGGTAAATGTAAAAGTGAAATCAGATTAATGAAAAGGGTCGGGGAATTTTCATCCTTGGGTATAACCACAGAGGACACAGAGGGTTGGGAGGGGGTTTGGTGTTAAGCGTGATTGGCGGAATAAAAAGGGAAACCATATCGCAAAAACTCCCGGACGATCCAGAAAAATTCCGGACTCTCTCCGTGTCCTCCGGTCCTCTGTGGTAAAAAGAACTCACCACAGAGGGCACAGAGGTTTGGGAGGGGTTTGGTACTGAAAATGATGTATGGGACTTTGTTACTTGTTTAGATTTTCAATTATTAGAATAAAAATCAAGTTGGTAAGTTTCTTGGCATCTTAGCGTTCCCTGCCGACAGGTTGGCGGGAAATTCTAACCCCTTTATACTTGACTTGACGTCAGGTCATATTCCGGGGTTGATAGAAAATATTAAATCACTTAAACTATATGAAAATAAATGATGGATCAAGTTTATAAATTGATATTGATAGTGTTCATAGCAGTCCTTCCAAAAGTGTCGGCACAGGAGGTGACGTTCGAGACGAAGCATTTGAAAATAGCATTGGATGAAAGGGGACATATAGAAAGCCTGTTTGATCGTGTGCATAAAAAAGAATACCTGCTTTCGGGGCAAGCATCTCCTTTCCTCACCCTAAGGGTGGGGGAAAATATGGTCCAGCCGGAAAGGCTTCAGGTGTCGGGAGATCAAATGAGCTTATTTTTTCCTGTAGAGAATATTGAGGCCAGGATAGAATTCCGGGAACATGAAGAGTATCTGACTTTTGAACTAACCGGTATCACTTCTCCGGATTTGGTAGAAGTAGTCATCTGGGGACCGTATCCTACTTCGGTAAGGGAGATTATCGGAGAGGCGGTAGGCGTGGTAAGGAATGGCGAATTTGCCATCGGGATCCAGGCCCTGAATGTCAAAACCTTAGGTGGTTACCCCTCCCAGGAGAGCGATATCGAGCCTGCTTATGATATATTCGAAACCGGGGATTTGGTGGATGTGGATTCAGGGTGGCGAAATAAAAAATACTACCGCGGGCAAACCGCCAAGGTAATAGAAAACGGATCGGTTCTCCAGGCCTATACCCGCAATAGATCGGATAACAGGGTGATAGAAAACTGGGGGCATTCGCAGTATCTCGCACCGGCTTTTGAAGATGGCGGGGTCGTGGGATCCAAAATCGCCTTGTTTGGGTGCCCATCAGATCAGGCTTTGACCACCATTGGGACCATTGAAGTGGCTGAAGGGCTTCCCCATCCCACGATAAACGGAGCGTGGGCTAAAACGGCCAAAGAAGCAACGGCCTCCTATTTAATCATGGGTTTTGACGGGAAGTCGTTGGATAAAGCTGTTTCCCTTACAAAAAAGGCAGGCCTTAAATACCTGTATCATGGCGGGCCGTTTAAGACCTGGGGCCATTTTGAGCTAAATCAGGAGGCTTTCCCGGATAACTGGAAAAGCCTGAAAAGCTACGTCGATCGCGCGGCAGCTGAGGGTGTTCATTTAGGGCTTCATACCCTGTCCAATTTTATTACGACCAACGATCCCTACGTGACCCCTGTTCCGGATCCGCGTTTGGCGATCGTGGGTGAAAGCACATTGGAGAAACCCATTGACGCCTCTGCGAAAGAAATCCCTATAGCGTCCCCGGTATTTTTCAACCAGATGGAAAACAACTCATTGCATGCGGCACGCATCGGCAATGAGATTGTCCGGTACAGGGCCGTTTCCGAAGAGGTTCCATGGAGACTGTTGGACTGCATCCGGGGAGCATACGGGACCCAAGCCTCGACGCATTTGGAAGGTGAAGCCATCGGCAAGCTGATGGATCACGGATATAAAGTTTTTCTCAGCAATGCGGAATTGTCCGAAGAGATTGCCCTCACGCTGGCCAGGCTTTTTAACGAAACGGGGTTGATGCAGATTTCCTTTGATGGTTTGGAAGGGGTTTGGTCAACAGGTATGGGACAGTATGCCCGCAGCCTGTTTACCAAGACATGGTATGATCACCTGTCACCGGAACTGCGCAGCAAAATCATTAACGACGCCAGCAATCCCAGCCATTTCAACTGGCACATCAATACGAGATATAATTGGGGAGAACCCTGGTATGCCGGGTTTAGGGAAAGCCAGACCAATTACCGGCTGATGAACCAGGATTTTTATAAGCGGAATTTGTTGCCCGCGATGTTGGGCTGGTTCAGCATGTCTGATCAGACCAGCCTGGAGGACACGGAATGGCTGCTCGCCCGGGCGGCGGGATTTGATGCGGGGTTTGCTTTTAATGTCTCCTTTGCAGCGGTGGATAAAAACGGGATAAGTGATGAGATTTTTGAGGCGATACGGACCTGGGAAGCAGCCAGAATGGCCGGGGTATTTTCGGATGAACAAAAAACCCTGATGCAGGATATCGAAAATGAATACCATCTGGAAGCTAAAGGGGAAGGAGAGTGGGTGCTGTATTCCTATAAAGTGGGACGCCATGAACATAAACAGCTTATAAGGCAGCCGGGTGAACCTGTGCACAGTGTCATGGAGTTTGGGAATCCCTATTCCGAACAACCCATGCAATTTCTACTGAAACTGAACGGCGGGGAAAATAACGCCGGGGCTGCTGCCAGTAACCTTACGATGGAAGTGAATAATTTTCACTCCCTGGAAATTCCCTTTGCCATCCATGCGGGACAGTATTTGAAGCTGGATGCTTCAGGAATCATGCGGCTGTATGACGCAAGCTGGAATGTATTGCAAGAAGCAAACATAGGGGACAGGGTGCCTAAATTAAAAAACGGGAATAACAGGCTTATTATCGATTCGGATTTTTCCGGAAACGGAAATGCAAGTATCCATGTAGAGTTGAAAGCAAGTGTCAAATCAAGTGTAAAGTGATGGGGTTGCATCTTTGGGTATAACCACAGAAGACACAGAGGGTTGGGGCGGTGAGCGAAACAGGCAAAAACCCCCGGAAGATCCAGAAAAACTCCGCACCCTCCTCCGTGTCCTCCGTTCCTCTGTGGTTATAAAAAAATCACCACAGAGGACGCAGAGGGTTGGGAGGGGTTTGGAACTGAAAATGAGTATGGGATAAAAATAATGGCTGGCAACGGGGATAGTGGAAAATCAGTGACCGTTGCAGGCAACAAGTCCCAACCCGTCCGCATATAAATCCAAAGATTGGATCGCAGGGAGTGGAGGCATTTTATTTGATTTTCTAGCGTAATATATCTATTATTATAAGATAGCAACAGAAAATCCGAAATAACCCACTCCCCGACCATGAAAAGAAGAGATTTTATCAAAGCCGGCTCTTTAATAGGCAGTGCGGCCTATATGGGAAATGCACACTCTTTCATAAGCGCTTCCACCCGCAACGATCTTCAGGAGATGCCTTGGTTTAACCGTGCCATGCGGTGGGCGCAGCTTGCCTTTGTGGAAAGCGATCCGGGTAACTATGATCCTGATTTCTGGCTGGATTATTTCAAGCGCATCCATGCGGATGGGGTCCTGTTAAGCGCCGGTGGCGTCGTGGCATTTTACCCCACAGCCATTCCTTTGCACCACCGGAGCAATTGGTTGGGGGAAGAAGATACCCTGGGTTACCTGGTGTCAAGGTGCCGGAGGATGGGCATGACGGTGATTCTTAGAACAGACCCTCATGCTGCGAGGCAGGAGGTTTATGATGCCCATCCTGACTGGATTGCCGTCACTGGAGATGGTGAAAAACGCAGGCACTGGGCAAATCCGGATCTGTGGGTGACCTGTGCACTGGGGCCTTACAATTTTGACTTTATGACGGAGATCCATGAGGAGATCATGCAGCGCTATGAACCCGAGGCCATTTTTTCAAACCGGTGGGCCGGCCACGGAACCTGTTATTGCATTCATTGTCAAAAGCATTTTAAGGCATTTTCCGGTCTGGATCTTCCACAAAAAGAGGACAGACTTGACCCGGTCTATCAAAAATACAACGAATGGCGAATTGACCGGTTGCGGGAGTTATGGTTTCTGTGGGACGAAACTATCCGCCATAGAAAACCTACCGCCAGGTATATCCCCAACGGCTTTCCTGACAAGCTGATTACGGGAAAGCACTCTGATTTCTTTTTTGCAGACCAGCAGGCCCGGAGAGGGGTGATACCCCCTTGGTCCAACGGGAAACATGCCAAAGAACTGCGTGCCACTATGGGGATGAAGACCCAGGTGGGCATTTTCAGTGTAGGGCTTGAGGAGCAGTATCGTTGGAAAGACTCGGTTCAAAGCGATGCGGAAATCAGGCTTTGGGTGGCGGAAGGTACTGCCAACGGGATTCTCCCCTGTTTTGTGAAATTCGGGGGGGTGATCTTCGACAAGCGTTGGATGGATGGGGTGGCCAATATCTACCAAACCTACCATTCTCAGGAGAAGTACCTGAGAAATACCCGGCCTCTGGCCAGGGTGGGGGTGGTTTATTCTGAGCAGACCAACAGAAAATATGGCGGGCAGCCGTGGCAACAGCAGATTCAGGATCATGGCTACGGCATGTACCATGCCTTGGTGGAGGACCGCATGCCTTTCGAGATGGTCAATGACCTGCTTCTGGATGAGGAACACCTGCATCCCTTTAAACTTTTGATTCTTCCCAATATCGCTGCCCTTTCGGATGCTCAATGTGAACAGTTGAAAAAATTTGTTGAAAAAGGGGGGAGTCTTCTGGCCACCTTTGAAACCTCACTTTATGATGAAGAAGGTCAGCCCAGGGGCGAATTTGGCTTGTCTGAGTTGCTGGGGGTCAACTATGCCGGCAAGGTGGAGGGGCCCATGCAAAACAGTTACCTCCGTCTGAAAAGCGATCCGGATAACCGCCGCTTTCATCCGGTACTGGAAGGATTGGAAGATGCTTACCGCATCATCAATACCATTTACAGGGTGGAGGTCAATCCAAAGGACCGCTTTCCAAGTCCGGTAACCTTGATCCCTACTTACCCGGACCTGCCGATGGAAGATGTTTATCCACGGGTGCCGGATTCAGATGTCAGGGAACTTTACCTCAAGGAGGTAGGGAAGGGGAGGGTGGCCTATTTTCCAGGGGATATGGACCGTTCTTTTTGGCAGATCATGAATGTGGACCATGGGAATCTGCTTCGCAATACCATCAGGTGGGCGCTGAATGAAACGCCAGTTATCGAAGTGGAGGGAGCGGGGATATTGGATACTACGGTTTGGCGTCAGCAAGCATCCATGACGGTGCACCTGGTGAACCTTACCAATCCGATGATGATGAAGGGACCCTGCAGGGAAATCATACCCTTATCCGAGCAGCGGGTTACCATACAGCTGCCGGGAGGAACTGAAATCGCAGGACTGCAATTGCTGATGAGCGGGGAAAAACCCGAATACACCGTTAAGGATGGCCGTGTGAAGCTAACCGTTCCAAAAATCCTGGATCACGAGATTATAGCGGTGGATTTTAGGGTTTAAATGTTCAGCGGAAGCTAAAAAATGTCCACTCAGTCGCAACATTATTTATGAGAAATTCTCCCTGCTTCCGTGGGAATAGATTAATAAAATAAAAATTAGATGTTCTTGCTAAAATTATAATGAATAAATGTATAAAGAAATCAGGAAATGAAAACCCCCATCCGTCTCGTAATTATCAATATATTCATAGTCGTCTCATGCTCATCGCCTCAGCAGCAGGAGGAGGCACCTCAACAACCCAATATATTACTGATTTTTGCTGATGATTTAGGTTATGGCGATTTGGGGGTGTACAATTCACTTTCCAAAGTCCCGACGCCTAATTTAGATCAACTGGCAGGTGAAGGGGTAAGGTTTACCCATGCCTATTGTCCGGTGTCGGTATGTTCTCCTACCCGGTACGCCCTTATGACTGGGGAATACCCCTGGAGAAGTTGGAAGAAAAGCGGGGTGATGGCCAACTATGAGCCTTCCATGATTGATGAGGGGCTGCTTACATTACCCCAAATGCTCGTAAATGCGGGTTATGAAACGGTGGGCTTTGGCAAGTGGCATTTGGGTACTACCTTTCCTACCACAGACGGGAATAAGCCGGTTGGATATGGGAAATTCAGGGATGACAACAATGGGGCGAATATAGATTTTAGCCAACCCGTGAGCGATGGCCCCCTGGACCGGGGTTTTGAACATTGGTTGGGATTCAGTTGTGCGAGTGAATGTTGGATTTTTGACGATGACAGGGTTACAGGGGCAATCATCCACGATCTGTACACGATTGAAGCGGCTTCCGGAACCGAAGATCTGGAACGGATTCCGCTGGAAGACTTTTTGCCCTACCTGACAGAAAAGAGCATCCATTACCTCCAAGAATACAACAAAAAACAAAGCAGCAAGCCTTTTTTCCTTTACTTCTCGCCCTATGTTCCTCATATCCCGCTTGCCGTGCATCCCAGCTTTATGGGCAAAACCCAAGCCGGCCTTTACGCCGATTATGTGCATGAACTGGATCATTATATAGGCCTGCTTTTGGATGAATTGGAGAAATTGGGGCTTAAGGAAAACACCCTCATACTTTTCGCCAGCGACAATGGGTCCCAGTTTGTGGGCACACATCCCGACGAAGACCTGCAAAAAGTTACCAATAGCCAGGAGGACGTCAATGCAGAAATAGACTCCAGTTACCATATGCCTAATTTTCCATTCCGGGGAACCAAGTGGACGGCCTATGAGGGCGGGGTCCGGACTCCTTTGATTGCCAGTTGGAAGGATAACTTTCCAAGTGGAACGGAAAGGGATGATCTGATTGCGCTTAACGATATACTCCCGACGCTTGCTGCCATCGTAGGACAGGACATTCCGGAAGATATGGCCAAGGATGGTTACGATCTGTCCCCGGTCTTTTTTGGTGATAAATCCGTTGGTATTAGAGAAAGTGTTTTTGTGAGAGGCAGTGGGGAGATATATGGCTATAGAAAAGGGAAATGGAAAATCGTGAGCGACGGGAACAGTGAAAACCCGACCTTTGAGCTGTTTGATTTGATGGACGATCCGGAGGAAAACAAAAATCTAAGCGATAGCTTTCCGGCGTTAAGGAAAGAGTTGGAAAATGAGTTGAGGGCTCATTTGGAGAACATTGATTGAAGAATTGACTTCATGATACCTTGCTTATTTGATGAAATTTAGAATTTTAAATGGCGACACACCAGACTTATAAAACCCTATATATGACCCATTACCATCTGCTTCTTGTTTTAGCCTTTGCTTTATTGATGGGAGCCTGTTCACCAGCGGAGGAGGACAAAAAGCCCAATGTACTTTTTTTATTTGCAGACGACCAACGTACGGATGCTTTGGGGGCCTATGGCAATCCATATATCCGGACTCCCCATCTTGACCAACTGGCACAGGAAGGCAGTCTTTTTACCAACACCTATGTGATGGGAGGGAACCACGGGGCGGTCTGTATGGCCAGCAGGGCCATGCTGATGAGTGGCCAAAACCTCTTTAGGGTCTATGACCGCCTGAACGGGATCCATACCATGCCGATGGCCTTTGGAGAAGCGGGATACACCACCTTTGGGACGGGCAAGTGGCACAATGAGCAAGAAGCATTTGAGGCCTGTTTTCAGCAGGCCAACAATGTGTATCTGGGAGGTATGGCGGACCATTATAATGTGGCGTTGAGGGACTACGACAAAAACGGAAAACTTGGTGAGGCTACCTACAAAGGCTACTCCACAGAGATCTTCACGCAGACGGCCATTGATTTTATTGAAACGCATACAGCAACCCATAAAGGCCGGCCTTTTTTCTGCTATGTGGCCTATACGGTGCCACATGACCCCTATTCCCCGGAAGCCGGTTATATCAATCACTACCCGGACGGCTCCCTTCCCTTGCCGGGCAACTATATGCCGTACCATCCCTTTGAGTTTGACCACCTCACGGTACGGGATGAAAACCTGACCGGATGGCCCAGAAAACCGGAAGTGATCCAAATGATCCTTTCCGACTACTATGCGCTGGTCACCCATCTGGATCAGCAGGTAGGAAGGATCATCGAAACGCTCAGGAAAACGGGGCAATATGAAAACACCATCATCGTATATGCGGCTGACAACGGGCTGGCTGTAGGCAGCCACGGATTGTTGGGAAAGCAAAGCCTTTATGAGCACAGCACCAAAGTCCCGCTGATCATCAAGGGCCCGGGTGTGCTCCAAAACCGGGAGTTGGATGCGCTTGCCTATATCCATGACATTTATCCGACATTGGCAGAGTTGGCGGGAATTCCACCACCCGGACAACTGGATGGAAAAAGTCTGGTACCCGTAATCCAGGGCAGGGAGGAAGGGGTGAGAAACTCCCTGTTTACCGCCTACAGGCATACCGTAAGGGCAATAAGAGACGACAAGTGGAAGCTGATCCGTTATCCGGAAAGGGACTATACGCAGCTTTTTGATCTGGAGCACGATCCGTTGGAACTGAATAACCTGGCGGAAAATCCAGCGCATCAATTGAAGAAAGAAGAATTGACGGATTTGTTGAAAGACTGGCAACGGCAATCGGGAGATACGGCCGCCCTGACCACCAATGTCGTCAAGCCCATGGGTTATGACCCCGACACCCTAAGCCGCACCCCGGACCGTTGGCAGCCTGAATATTCCTTGAAGCGGTATTTTGAGGCAGAGGGTCAGTGACCAAATAGAAGGATTGAAAAATTTCAATTGAGGCTGTTTTTTTGTTTTCCTGTCAACCGGATGAGTTTGAGGATCTTCAGAAAAATTTCACAGGCCAATGGGAGTTGGTGGAAATGAGAAGTGACTGGGGACTGGAGGATGTAACTGATTTTTCTTATACAGAAACCTATGAATTCCGGTCAGATGGCACATTTGTCAAAACCAACTCGGAATTGGAGCGCCAATTAACCGGTACTTTTGTTCATGCAGTTCCGGACCAGGGGGAATCCCAGGCAGATTTCAGGATGATGTTGACCCTGACTTTTGATTCCGACGTACTGGATGAGGTAATTGGATCAGATGAAAGAACACCCCACCTGCTTTGGAGGGAAGACCCGTACTTTTGGATCCTTTATGGGTGTCAGGAACAGGAAGTATTGTGGTTAAGGGGAGACTTGTCCCTCACCAATGGGGGGTGGTGCATTGTCGATGCCGGCACCTATGTGTATCGGAGATAGAAAAAACCGCCGATTGGAAGCTTCAACTGGGGCAACTAAGGAGCGCAGCTAAATGGGGCGGCCTATGAGGACAGGGTCTGAACTCCTTTGATTGCAGAAGGATAATTTTCCAAGTGTTGGTGTCCGGCATAGAAACAATTACCTGGGTTAGCCATTGCGTAAACTAACCCAAACCCATTTTTTTGAGAAATGAAAAAACACAAATTCGCAATCAGCGCTTTACGAACGAAAACAGACAAAAACACCGTTTTACCAAACAACAATGTATTTTTTCAATAAAAAATAAAGTAATCCTTTGCTTAATATATTAATTTATTATATTTTTAGGGAATTAGTCTAGTTTCTTTTTTGGTTTTGTTTTTTTAACGATTGATAGGTTTTTAAGGGCTAACCACCCAAAGTCGGAAATGTGGAAGTGAAAACCGACATCAAATAAAAGAGTAGCAGGAAAATATCGGAATCCTAAATACCTAATGTAAACTCTTTAATCTTATTTTATCATGAAAAACTACAATAATTTTATTGGGATTGTTTGTTTATTGTTTTTAATGGGTTGTAGTGGTTTTGAGGATGACCTTGCGTTGGAATCTTCGGACGGATTGGTGGACAACAGTGAAAATATCCAGAAGATGATTCAAAGTTTTGACAAAACATTGGCGGCTTTGCTCGAAGGTGAAACTGAATTAAGTGAAGAAGATTTAGGTGATATCTTTTTGAAGGAAGCGCGGGACGCGGGGTTGGAAATCGTTTCATATAAGGATCATCATCCAAACGCCAGAACATCTTCAGATGGAATTGTGTACTCCGATGCATTTTATGATTATTCCCGATTAATTGCCCAGCCGACTTCATACAACAGTAGTGGAGGTTACAGCGTGAGTTTAAGCAACGCCATTACAGAAGTAAGGTATTCTAACATGCCGCTTTACGAGAGACAAATTTTGGTGGACAATATGATGTTTATGGATTCTTTTGTAAATTGGATGAACTATGCCAATTACACCTATACCGGTGGTGGGTACACGGTCATTATGGGATGTGACGGGTGGTGGTCCTGCTGGGGCAGGTGCGCCGCAGGTACAATGGGCAGCGCTTTGACAGGAGCTATTGTTGGTTGTGGCGTGGGGGCTGCTGTCGGAGGGGCAGTTGGGACGGTTGTTCCCGGAGTTGGAACAGCCACCGGGGTGATCGTCGGCTGTGCAGCCGCTGGAGTCATTGGACTTGTTGGCGGAGGTATGGAAGGTGCAGCAAAGTATTGTGAAAGTTAAACATATGGGAATCATGGATGAAAAATTTTTGAAATTTAGTATCTGGTTTGGGTTGCTGTTAGGTTCAATGAAAGTTTATTCTTCTTTTACCAATTTTCTAAATCATGCGCATCTTTTCGGAACGGAGGAGCAATGGAGATTTTATTTCTCATTGATCAGTTTGCTCTTGTTTTCCGGGATGCTGTTTGCATTGATTTTGGTTTTGGTCATCCGGGCAGGTATACTCAAATTCAACAGGCCTTCCTGACAGCAAAAAAATAATTGAAAAGCCCCGGTAACAAATACCGGGGCTTTTTTTGAAATAGAAGCTAATAGCCTGAATTTTCCACTGGCATTCAGTTCAACCCTTTCAGGGTTGGGACAGAAGTGATCAGGCGTCTTTACCCCCCGTTTCACAGGGGGTTAACGAGAAGTTCGACAGCTTCGCTGTCGCAGGCGGTGGGAAAAATGCCTTGCCTTAGGAATGATCCTGACGTGGTCAACTTTTCATTAACTCCGGTGCTAGCCGGGAGCAGACGGGGGCCGATCGATCCAGCATCACAAAGCGGCCCAACCTCCCGATACCCACGGGTGCATCCCCCCGGAATGCGAAACCGTCCCCCCTCCTCACAACCACAAAACGTTCAAACTTTTCAGTCACCCGGGGGATTGAAAACCTCGTCAATTCAAGCGAAAGCCCGGGAGGATGCCGGATACGTGTCCCCCACGGTAAAAAGTCGGGAAGGGATATATTTGCCGTTTTTCAGCGTATAAGTCAGAAGGGTTCGTTCCACTGGCTGAATGACCCAATATTCCCTGACGCCAGATTCCTCTTTTTGGTCATCCCTAGCATTAAGATAATTGTTTTTTATGGAAACAGACCTGTTATGTCCCTGCTAAAAAAATGAAAAACAGGGTAAAGCCTGATGAGATATTTTTTTGAATTACCCCGTTTTTTAAAGCTGTCAATTATTTTATCTGGAAAGCACATATGGCTTTACATGAAGACACTTCCATTACTCCACCCGATCGGGTTTTTTCATCATGGCATCTTGTTTGGATCTTCCGGCAGTCCCAGGCGCTTGAAAAAGGCCGCTGGCTCTTCCGGAATCTCCACCGTTTCATCAAGTTTTCTTCCGGTTTGCTCGTAAAGGGCTCTTCTTCCCTTGATGTCATCCACGAGTTCCTGGTAGGCAATCTGGCCGACCCTGACGGCTGCCCTTCGGGGAACCACCACCACGCCATCGGCATCCGCCACAATCACATCCCCGGGATATACCGTGCATCCGCCCACAACCACAGGCCGTTGCACATCGATTACCTCATTTCTCCCGATACGTTCCCCACGGCCCCTTTCAAAGTAGTTGGTATAGACAGGGTTCTTTTGTCTGATAACTTCGTCAATATCCCTCACACCTCCGGCAGAAACCAGCCCTACGGCTCCCTTTTCCTGCCAGTCCATAATATTTTTGGAACCCGTGGAACCTGTATCATTGTCGTCCTTGTTGTCCATGACCACCACGGTTCCTTTTTTGATGAACTCCTGGAAGGGTTCCGGGGACAGTTGGGAATACCACATTCCTCTCCATTTCCGGTAGGCTTCATAATTTTCGGGTTGGGTGAGGTCTGCTCCAGGGTGCATGGGCCGGTTGGTAGGCCCATATCTTACGGTTACAGCTATGCCCGCAAACCGGTGTTCCATGGTTTCCACGTCTTTCCAAAGCGGTGCGATTTTGGGATCCATTACCCCTACATCCATATAACCTACGGTAACCATGCCATCCACCACATCGGTTACCCGGGCGCCTTTATAAAGTTCCAACAGCACTTCGTCTGCCGCGTCTGCTTCTTCCTGAGCTATGGCAGCAGGATAATAGAAACCCATGAGGGCGATAAGCAATATAAGTATTGTCCTTTTCATTTTGATTTGGATTAATTAGGTGACTTTTGGTTTGATAAATAAGTTTTTTACAGGTAAATATTTTGGGTAATTGTCGAAAATAGGAATTTATGGTTTTTTTACAAAACCTCTCCGAATTACATTTGTTACTTTTTTGCTGCAGGTCAAAAAAGTAACCGACCTGCCCCGCCAGCACGGGGAAAACCCCGCCGCTACGCCGCGCGCTCACGCGAGGGGATCGCTTCGTCGCGGAGAACGTCTCCGGCAATTAAATCGAAAGGTTGCCGCTTCCCGCGATGACGAAACAGTACGTCACTAAGAGGGGGAAATCCCGGACAACCTGGGTAAACCGGACGATATGGTATTGCTTCTCGCGTATGACGACTGGGAGAAGGAAATCCGGGCCAAACCGCAAAAGCAGGAAGGATTTGAATACTTGGATTTTATTTCTTGGGGAATCCGGGTGGTTTTTTCCGTCAAAATCTTTATTTCGCCGTTGTTTTATCGGAATATTTGAAATTCAGCCAAATTTCTTTACTTTGTTACGTGAATTCCCCGCTGGGATTTCCCTTAAATTATGCTTCCGAAAACCCGACTGATATTATCTTTTTCTTCAGGATTGTTTTTGATTTGGCTGGTATATCTCCTTCTCAATGGGGTATCCATCGAAAACAAGCACCGGTATATTCCCTCTTTTGTGCTGGGAAAAGAAGTGGATTTCAATAAGGATATCCGTCCTATTTTTAATAAAAAATGTATTTTCTGCCACGGGGGCGTAAAAAAATCAGGAGGTTTTAGCCTTTTGTTTGAAGAAGAGGCTTTGGCGGTCAATGAATCCGGAAAAAGGGCTATTGTTCCCGGAAGTCCGGGCAAAAGCGAACTCGTCAAAAGGATCAAACACCATGATCCTGAATACAGGATGCCTTTGGAGCGGGAGCCTTTGAGTAAAAAGGAAATTGCTGTATTGACAAAATGGATCAATCAAGGTGCACCCTGGAAAGACCATTGGGCATACATAGCCCCGGAAGAAACAGCGGTTCCTGAAATAAGCGACGATTGGATAATCACTGATATTGACCGGTTTATTCTGGAAAAGCTGGAGGAAATGGAATTGGCACCCAACCCCATGGCTGACAGATACACGTTGCTTCGCCGGGTGAGCTTTGATCTGACCGGATTGCCTCCCAGCCTGGAACAAACCAGGGCTTTTCTTGCCGATACCTCTGCCACCGCATATGAAGCCGTGGTGGACAGCCTGCTGGCCTCACCGGCTTATGGAGAACGCTGGGCAGCCATGTGGATGGATTTGGCCAGGTATGCGGATTCAAAAGGATACGAAGCCGACCGACCCAGAAGCATTTGGAAATACCGGGACTGGTTGATCAATGCTTTTAATGACAACATTCCTTTTGACCGTTTTGTTACGGAGCAACTGGCGGGGGATCTCCTGCCGGATGCTACGGATGACCAATACATTGCCACTGCCTTTCACCGAAATACCATGAACAACGATGAGGGGGGTACGGATAATGAAGAATTCCGGATTGCAGCGCTGATAGACAAGGTAAGCACGACCTGGTCTGTACTGCAGGGCACCACCATGGAGTGTGTACAATGCCACAGCCATCCATATGACCCGATCAAGCATGAGGATTTCTATAAATCCCTGGCTTTTTTTAACCAAACGGCGGACACGGATATGCCCAATGAGTCACCTGTATTGGTGGAATTTACGGAAAAAGAAGACCAAGACCGGTTAAACAGGATATTGGATTGGGCAGAAAAACATGCTGGACTGGAAACCAGGCCGTATTATGAGAAGCTGGTCAGGGTCACGGAACCCAAGATCCATCCCCATCTCTTTGAACAGATGGATAAGGGAATTCCGGTAAAAGGCACCTCCTTCTTCAGTGTGACAGACAGCGTTTATACCCGAAAAAAGCAGGTTCCCTTTAGAGGAGAGGATAGAATCATGTTGAGGGTGAGAGCAGATACAAGTGTGGGTGTGCTGGAATTCAGGCTGGATCACAAAGAAGGGGAGGTGATCGGTAACTGGAGGGTCAGGCAAAAGACCAAAAAGGTTTTTGACGAGGAAGAGAACATGGACAAAATCATCACGTTGAACGAAACCATCTCTGTTCCGATTAAGAAAGTGGAAGGTAACCGTGATCTGTATTTGGTGCTACAAGGTGCTGAAAAATCCCATACCCAATGCATTGTGGAATGGGTGAGTTTGCATCAGGCATTGCCGGGGGAGGGGGAAAAAGGATATGAAGACGTTGAAAAAGACTTCTACCAGTTGTTCAATCTGGAAAAGGGGAAGGTAGGCACACCGATCATGCTGGAGCTGAAAGCTGAGTACGGGAGAGAAACCAGGCTGTTTGAAAAGGGCAACTGGATGGTGTTGGGAGATAAAGTGGAACCGGGTGTGCCCGAAAAATGGAATGATTTTGCTTACGGCATGAACCGCTTGGGACTGGCAGAATGGTTGGTAAGTCCCGACAACCCGCTTACTGCGAGGGTCACCGTCAACCGTTTTTGGGAACAGTTATTCGGGTTGGGATTGGTGGAAACACTGGAAGATTTCGGTTCTCAGGGGTTTGATCCCACCCATCCGGAATTGTTGGACTGGCTTGCCCGGCGTTTTATCCATGAGCATGAATGGGATGTTAAAAAGCTGTTGAAGGAAATCGTCATGTCGGCTGCTTACCGGCAATCTTCACACATGAGAGAGGATTTACTGGAAAAAGACCCGGGTAACAAAATGCTTGCCCGAGGTCCCCGGATACGGTTGACGGCAGAACAGTTAAGGGATCAGGCCTTATCGGTAAGCGGTTTATTAAGTAAGAAAATGTACGGGGCCAGTGTGATGCCCGAACAGCCGGAAGGCATATGGCAGGTGGTTTACAGCGGCGATAAATGGGAAACCAGTACAGGAGAGGACCGATATCGCAGGGCTTTATATACCTTTTGGAGGCGGACCAGCCCTTACCCGTCCTTTATTGCATTTGATGCGCCCAGCAGGGAGTTTTGTCTGCCCAGACGAATCGACACCAATACACCTATCCAGGCCCTGGTGACGTTGAATGATCCGGTTTATCTGGAGGCCGCCCGCGAGCTGGCAAGAAAAGTGGCAGAAAGTTCGCCTTCTGATGCCAGGGCGCAGTTGGCCTTGATGTACAGCATGGCGATGTTGCGCGGCGTAGATGAAGAGAAGCTGGAAGATCTTCTATTATTGCACCGGCAGACGCAGCAGTATTTCGAAGCGGATCCCGAGGCAATATGCCAGCTTATTGGAGAAGAAAATGAAACCCTGGCCGTTTTGACAGTAATGGCCAATACCATTATGAATCTGGATGAGTTCCTTATGAAGTCATAAATTGCGTACCCATGAACCTATTTGAAGAATACCACTACCGTTCTTTACAGCAGCAGACCAGAAGGCATTTTCTGAAACAATGCGCTTCGGGTTTGGGTGGGATCGCCCTGGGTGCGATGATGGGCTGCCAGCCGCTTGCCTCCCAAAAAGAAGAAGCAGCGAAACAAGCTGCGGAAAACCTGGCTGCTAAACTGCCTCATTTTGCCCCAAAAGCCAAACGCATCATTTACCTCCATATGGCCGGGGCTCCGTCCCAATTAGAGCTTTTTGATTACAAGCCCGATTTACAGAAACTTGATGGCTTGGATTGCCCTCAATCACTTTTGGAAGGGAAAAAATTTGCCTTTATCCAGGGCGTTCCAAAAATGCTTGGCCCACAGGCTGAATTTAAACCGAGAGGTGAATCCGGGATGGTGGTTTCAGAGTTGCTCCCGCATTTTTCCAGCATTGCGGATGACGCTACCCTTATCAAGACCATGCATACCGATGAATTTAACCATGCACCTGCCCAGTTGTTGTTGCAAACAGGGGGGCCGCGGCTGGGCAGACCCAGTATGGGATCGTGGGTCACCTATGGTTTGGGGTCCGAAAACGACAACCTGCCGGGTTTTATCGTTCTTGTTTCCGGGGGCAATACGCCTGATGCGGGTAAGTCTGTCTGGGGCAGCGGTTTTTTACCCTCGGTGTATCAGGGGGTGCAGTGTCGCTCTGAGGGCGATCCCGTCTTGTATGTGTCCAATCCGGCGGGGATAGACGGAAAATTGAGGCGTCAAACCATTGATGCCATCAATAAGATCAACGAAAAGGAGTATAGGGAAATGGGTGATCCGGAGACCCTGACCCGTATCAGTCAGTACGAAATGGCCTTTAATATGCAGACCTCCGTGCCGGATGTCATGGATATCGCAGATGAGCCTACCTATATTCATGAAATGTACGGCACCGCACCCGGTAAAACCTCATTTGCCAATAACTGTCTGTTGGCCAGGAGGCTGTTGGAAAAAGGGGTGAGGTTTGTGCAGTTATTCGACTGGGGCTGGGATACCCATGGCGTATCGGAAAACGAATCGTTGGAGGTGGGGCTCAGAAAAAA
Source organism: Negadavirga shengliensis (assembly GCF_042652345.1). Taxonomy (NCBI): domain Bacteria; kingdom Pseudomonadati; phylum Bacteroidota; class Cytophagia; order Cytophagales; family Cyclobacteriaceae; genus Negadavirga; species Negadavirga shengliensis. The sequence goes on along the minus strand of NZ_JBHSJJ010000019.1, from coordinate 58,035 downwards.
ATGCCAGCAAGTAGACCGGCCCATGGCAGCCCTGGTAAAGGACCTGAAGCAGCGGGGCATGTTGGATGAGACGCTGGTGGTTTGGGGGGGAGAGTTTGGCAGGACGCCGATGCAGGAAAACCGGGGTGGGAGAGTATGGCCGTTCAAAGGCCGGGACCATCACACAGAAGCCTTTCCCATCTGGATGGCAGGCGGTGGTGTAAAAGGTGGGTTTACGCTTGGAGAAACCGACGAAATAGGTTATTATGGTATCCGCGATAAGGTGCATGTTCATGATTTACAGGCGACCATCCTTCATCTGTTGGGGCTGGATCATGAAAAACTCACGTATTTCGCCCAGGGAAGAGACTTCCGGCTAACGGATGTTTCAGGAAAAGTAGTTCATAAAATCATTGCATAAAATAGCATATGGATCAATCAGCAGCAGATATTGTGATTTTCTTTGGCAGGTTCCACCCTTTGATCCTGCATTTACCCATTGGTTTTTTGGTTTTAGCCTTTTTGATGGCGTTTTTGTCCCGGAAAGAGAGGTTTGCTTACCTGCGGCCCGCGGTGGGGTTTGTTCTACTTTTGGGGGCCATCTCTGCATTGGTGACAGCGACGTTGGGGTTAATGCTGGCGCGGTCGGGAGACTACAGTGAGGACCTGCTGTTCATCCATCAATGGGCGGGTCTCATTTTGGTGATACTGGCCTTTTCTTCTTGGTTTCTTTACCGTCAAAAAGAAAAAAAATCCACGGACAAAATCCAAAAGGCATACTGGGCATCATTATTTGTAATGATGGTATTCCTCGCCGGAGCAGGTCATTACGGTGGTTCCCTGACCCATGGATCCACTTACCTGACGCAGTACATGCCCAATGGCCTAAGGGCATTGGCCGGTTTGCCTGCCCAGGAAAAAGGGCCTAAACTGATAAAAGACCTGAACGAAGCCGATGTCTTTGCGGATATCGTCCATCCGATATTGGAAATGCGGTGCAATTCCTGTCATAACGCCAGCAAGAAAAAAGGGGACTTGCAGATGCATACCCGGACTGCACTGATGAAAGGGGGTGAAAACGGGCCTGTTTTTGTGGCGGGAAATGTGCAGGAAAGCGAGCTCATCAGAAGGATCCATTTGCCCGACATTGATGATGACCATATGCCCCCTAAGGGAAAGACACAACTTAGTCCGGATCAGATTACCCTGCTGGAATGGTGGATCGATAAAGGGGCGCCTTTTGATAAAAAGGTAGCCGAAGTGCAGGTGAATGATGAAGTGAACGCCATTTTACGGACACTGGCCGATCCTGACGCTAACAAGACCGAGGTGGAAAAACTGCTGGCGTCGGGAACCGCATTGGCAGACCCCGAAAAGATCAAAGCCTATAAATCCCGGGGCATTTCCATCAAGCCATTGTCCAATAAAGAAAATTGGCTCCAGGTTACGCTGTATAAAAATGATCCGGTAAATGAGGTTTTAGGAGAGCTGGCGGAAGATTTTCCGGAGCAGATCACCTGGCTTGATTTAAAAGATACCCCACTGTCGGATGCCGGGATGGAGCATATCGCCAAATTTAAAAATCTTACCCGTTTGAGGGCAGAAAAAACAGGCATTACCGACAAAGGGATGTCTTACTTAAAGGAACTGCCTTATCTTGAGTTTTTGAACATTTACGGTACTTCCGTAGGGGATGAGGGTATCCAATATCTTCAGAACAGTCCTAATCTGCGAAGACTTTACGTCTGGGAGAGCAGGGTGTCGAAGAACGGCGCGGCCCGGCTTCAGGAATCCTCCAGCCAGTTGGAAGTAAATCTGGGTTTTGAAGTGACCGTGGTCGATTCTTTGACCGTGGAGGTGTTGCCTGTGGCGGTGGGGAATTGAAAGAGGTTGAAGCAGATTGATAACGGTAAAATTGGAGGGGGGTATTTTAGGGCCTATTTGCGTTCCGGGCTTTCTTGATTTCTAAATTGGATACCGGATATCCCGGTATCTACGGAATGCTCCCCACGACATGAAGAACAGATTATTTCAAATGTTTACTCATTTCTAGCTACCACTTTTATCAGCCGGCTTTCCTCTTTCCAGTTTTCAGTAGCGGGATTCCAGAAGGACGCCCTGATCTCATAATCCCCTTCCAGGTCCGAGCTTTGGAAAAGGATGGGGTGGTCTTCTTCACGCTTCCGGTTGGTCTCCCACAGCAATATGTTTCTAAAATCGGGGAAACGTCTGTTTTCCTGATTTTTAACAAATAGGTTCCCGGTGTTTTTTTGGGGCTGTATCCCCTGATATTCTATGAACAGGGCGTTTTTGGGCAAGTCGTATTTACCAAAATCGTTGTTGTAGGAGGTAAGGGCTATCAGTCCCTGAAACAGGTTTTCCTGAAAATAAAGGTACCGGTTCACGATATCCATCCTTTCGATTTCTTTTGGGTTGAATCTGGAAAATTCATCACTGTCAAACACCGGCATGCCGTCTACCAGTATCAAAGGGTTTTCCTGAAACAAGCGGTTGTACGGCAGGTTAAAATTTTTGAATATGGTTTTTCTGTTTTGACTCCTCACATAGACGCTGGGAACATATTCCCTGATGGTGGTGGCCATGTTGTCAAAACGGTTATAGTCATCCAACAAATAAGAATGGTCAGCAATAAACTGGAATGGGACAGTTGGGGGCGGCAGCATTTTCTCAGGCATGAAATACCTATTGGTGGCATGTGCCAGTAGCCTGTCTTCGATAAATTGTTTGGCCTCCTGGGTAAGGGAAAATCCGGGAAGATCGAACCCGGCTTTGGGCCTTTGGTCCCAAAAGGGGGATTCCAGCAGAAAATTCACCTGTTCTTCGGATTTTGATGATTGCACCACGACATAGTCAAAATGACTGAAAGCACCGGTTTCGAAAAAGAAGTCACCGTTTTGATTGGGCTTTCCCAAGAACAAATGGGCTTGCGTACCATGCGCGGACAGAAAAAAGGTCTCTGTAGTATCCACTTTGTCGGCAAGCAGTCTGCCCTTGATGATGTGGCCATATATTTCAGGCACGATTACCTTATCTTTTTTGATAGGTGCATATATGTCGTCAATGGCGTACGGTTTGTTTTCAAAATATCCAGGGAAGACCTTGGTAACGGATACGTTAAAATAAGGGACTGAACCTTCTTCAGGCTTTACGTTCATCACGATGGTTTCCGATGTCAACCAGGATGATTTTTCCAGTTGGATGAACCTGTTTTCACCTTCTTTAAAAGAAATGTTACGGATAGGTGTTTTTGATTCCGCCAGGATTCTGGGGGGATTTTGGGGGTTGATGATCGACAATACATGGTGGGAAATCCTGTGAGGGTTTTCCGCATAAGGGCTGTTGCGGGTATAAACCCGCAGTAAATAGTGGTCGGAAGGAAGCTGCTCCGGTACCTCCAGGTATCCATCCCCTTTGCCTTCTTTTAAACCAATCATTTGTTGTTTTACCGGATTTCCCCTTCGGTCCAGGATTTCGGCATACACAATTTTGGAGGGTGTGGGTTTACCTTCCAGCGTCACCAGGACATGCAGCCACAGGGTTTCTCCCGAAATCAGCACATGATCCGTCAAATGGACATGCACCGTTTCTTCCGGAGCTTTTTCCGATGCCATTGGCTTTGTCATGTCACTTTGCCCGATCGACGGGAAAATGGTTAATCCCGACAGCGATATCAATATGAAAAGGTTGATGAATATCCGCATAGTTACTTCATTTTCTTACTGGTCTTCCCAAAATTCCGGCCTGTCTGTGGTCCCGCCTCTCAACCTACAGTCTGTACATCTTCGCGGTGCGGCGAAATATTGACCGCAGGGATAAAACATCTCACAATATTCTATAATAGGCTCATACCCCCCATATAAAAAAAACTCCTCGTAATCCTGAACACCTATTGTATCCATTTCACATCCCCGATATTCCGCGATGACAGCTCTCCAGTTAACATCGCCTCTGTCGATGTAAATGGATTTTTCCACGGATTTTCCCGCGCTTATATATCCTATCACGGGTTCGTCGGAATTTTCTGCATTATAGAGGTTGCTGCTGATTCCTGAAGGCATGGGGCTAAAGATATCCCCGATATCATCGGAGTTACGCCTGATGCTTTCCCAGAAGGTAAAGGCTTCCAGGTTTATTGCTCTCTGTTTTACTTTGATGTGATACCTGATCCCGAGTTTTTCGGAAAGGCTGTCTATTTGCAACAGTTCTTTCTGAAAAATCTGATTGTTTTGGTATTTAGATGAGGACTCCAGAATGATTCTTGTGGAAAAGTCACCATCCCAGCATTGGTAGGCCATTTCATTCTGGTTTCTTACCACTACTTGGTTGGTGGTCGATTCATATCTGAACGCAGAGGCAAAGGGTGTGCGGTACATCCAGGTCTCTTCATACTCCCATCTGAAATAAGGGGCACTTTCATTGCCGAAAGTGTTGGCGTAGATTTTCAGATTGCCATCCCTTTTTTGGTAGGTGATATCGAAATCAGGGGTTTCGACCGGAACAATTTCTTGTGAAAAGTACTGCCGTCCCGGACCCAAATAGATACTCAAAACATAAGATTGGTTCCCGGGAAGATTGCCCTCCGTGTAGTAATACCCGTCCTCGTGCCATCCCATAGCCCAAACGCCTTCTGTAGTGCCCATAATATTTACCTGGGCGTTGATGAGGGGAGAGAAGGTTGTCTGTTGATATAGTGGATGGGTGCGGCTTAATTTGATGACACTGGTTCCCCCACCTACTTCCAGGTGTCCCTCTACCACGAGAATACTGTGGTCGAAAGTGGAAAGGTCCGGCTCATAGGGCTCCCGGCACCCATAAACCAGCAGGCCACCCACAAAAGCAAAAAACAAAAACGAGATTTTTACCATGTTGTCCATTAGAACCTGAAGTTATAAGTGATAAAAGGAATGGGCTGGGCAAAGATGGAGAGCTGATAGCCCTGGATGATGCCATTGATGGGTGCAAAATACACCGAATAGGGATTGCTTCTTCCCAACACGTTATAGACGCCCAATGACCACGAGGCATGGGCCAGCTTTCTTATCTTATGGTTGCCTTCTAAGTTTACCGAAATATCCACCCGGAAATAATCAGGGATGCGATAGGCATTTCTGTCGGAATAATAGACCCGCTCAGATCCACCGTAATTGAATTTGGCTATGGGTAACGTGATGGGCCTGCCCGTGCTGTAGTTGGCGTTAAGGGAGGTGTTGATTCTTTTGGTAAATTCAAAATTGGCCGCGGCCATCACGTCATGTGGCTGGTCAAAATTACTGGGGTAAAAACGTCCCCTGTTGATCTTTTCCCCCAAAACGTTGGGATTGGTTCTGAAAAGCGACCTGGAATAGGTATAGCTGACCCATCCGTTGAGTTTTCCTGTCGTCTTCTTTGCCATCAGTTCGATCCCGTAGGCCTTGCCATCGGTATTCAATATATCCTGCTCTACATCATTATTGAGGATAAGTGTGGCCCCGCTTCGGAAGTCCACCAGGTTTCTCATTCTTCTGTAGTAAACCTCTACGGAGGTCTCTATGGTATTTTCTTTGAAATTTTTAAAGTACCCCACCGCCAATTGGTCTCCTATCTGCGGAGCCAGGTGGGGGTCACTCATTTTCCAGGTATCCGTTGGCGCTATGGCGGCGGTATTGGTGATCATGTGGATGTGTTGCCTCATGGTATTGTAGCCTGCTTTGATGGAGGTGAAATTATCCAAGGAATACCTGGCTGAGATCCTTATCTCCGGACCATGATAGGTGTTGATGATTTCTCCGGAGTCATACACTTTTTCCCCTGTTTTTGTGGTTTCGGTTTTGATGGTACCCACCGGGTATTCATTGACGGTATTGGGGCCCAGGTAATTGTACAGGACATATCTTAAACCATAATTAACGAGCACTTTGGGGTTTATCTCATGCTCGTTACCTATATAAAAAGCGGATTCCAGGGCTTTTTCCTGGCGGACCTGTTGGGGGATAAGAATGGATTCAGGGCCTTCCGGTGTAAGCCTTCCAGGATTGAGATTATACAAGATGTGGTTCATGCCGAAGCTCAACTTGTGTTTTTCGTTGAGCTCGTAGGTGAAGTGGTTTTTCCAGTGACTTTGGTCCATGCTGAAACCGAAGTTGAATGAATTCAAAGCATCCTGTAGGCTCAGGATACCAAATCGATATTGGTCATGGCCGATGCTGATTTCACTTTCCAGGCGGTCGTTGTAATAATGGGTCCATCCCATATTGAAGTTGAGGTTTTGGTACGAAAAGGACGTGTCCCGGTCAAAACGGAAAGCATCCTGGCTCCAATAGGAAGTAAAGGCGAGTTCATTTTTCCTGTCGATGGTCCTTTTTATATTGAGATTCAGGTCATGGAAGGAAGCCCTGCTGTCTCTGAACTCCGATTCTTCGTCCAGCATGCCGAACAGCCAGTTGGAATAAGTGCTCCGGCCTCCAACCGCAAACGTGGTGAGAGAATCCAATGGACCCTCCAGGTATAAACGGCTGGTCATAAGGCCAATACCGCCACCACCGGATAGCTTTTCTGAGTTGCCGAATTTTGCTTTTACATCCAGCACGGAGGAAAGCCTGCCCCCGTGCTGTACGGGGACACCCGCTTTGTACAAATCCACCTGGCTCACCATATCGGGATTGAAAGCCGAAAACAAACCAAAAAGGTGGGTAGGGTTGTATATGGTTGCATGGTTAAAAAGGATCAGGTTTTGGTCAGCGGCACCACCTCTCACATTGAACCCTGCACTGGCTTCCCCCACGGTTTTCACACCAGGGAGGGTCAATACCGCGCGCAACACATCCACCTCTCCGAGTACCGCCGGGATTTTTTTCAATGATTGTACGGTTATGGAGGCCATACCCATTTCAGGCCGCTCAATGTTGGCGGACCGCTCCGAGGTGACCGTCACTTCAGATAAGGAAATGATATTATCGTCCATATCCACGTTGAGTGTACCATCACCCAGTATGTTGACTTGCCGTTGTTCCTGATAAGCTCCGAAATTTTGGAAAATCAGGGTATGGCGGCCTTTGGGCAAGATAATTTCAAAACTGCCATTTTCGTCAGTAATGGTCCTGAATTGCCTGTCGGATGTATATACCAAGGCGCCGATTATGGGCTCTCCCGATTCATAACTTTTCACGATTCCTCTCAGTCTCCCCTCTGTGCCGGAAATGCTCCTGCCACCTGTACCGATTTCCCAAAGCCGGTTCTTGGCAAAAATTCTGTCTTCTTTTTCCTTCGGGTCGTCCCGTTCGGGTTCGTCGGTGGGTTCGGGTTTTACTGTGAAATAATCTGCGGGGAGCTTTACGGACAAAGGCCTGCCTTTGCTGATAAACACCCTGTTTTCCCGGTCAATGCTGAAATGGAGTTCTGATCCGCGCAGAATGTTTTCGAGGACTTCCTCTATGGTTGCGTTGCTCACGCTGATATTGATTTCGAGGCTGTCCGTGTCGGACTTGCTAAAGTAAAACCGGTAGGGGGATCTCTCTTCAACCATCTGGGCAAATCTTTCGAAGCCGATACCGGCGAAAATCCCGCTGATTTGCTTTTCCTGCGGCGTCTGTGCTGATGTTTCAGAGATAATGGTACACGCGATTACTGTCAGTGTAAAAAGTAGAATTTTATTCATATCCATTCTTTTTTTCATTGGCCAACAAAACCAAGGTTTTCAGGTAATCCTCTTTGTGTTTTTTGAATTTGTGCCCCTTTGATTTTAAAAGCTGTTTCGCTTCCTTTTTTGGAAGATGCAGCAATTCAAATACTTTTTTCTTTCTTGGAGCCGGAACCAATTTGCCGTCTATTTCAAAGAAAAATTTCTGAATCTCGTTATAATATCTCCTTAGTTCAATGGTTGAGGATTCCTGTTTTTTTTCCTTGGCATGTTTGCAGTAAAGACCGATATCTCCTTTGACAACCTCTCTGTAGAAGCCGTTGTTATGGTAATAGTATCCCGGATTTTCATTTTTCCTCACAAAGGTATCTCCATTGTGGAGTTGGAACTTTTCTATTTTGAGGTGGTTCAGAATCATTTTCTGCATGAAAATAGGGGAGAAGCTGATCAAAAGATCGTCCCAGATGTCATATTGAAGCGGGATACCGTCAAACGGGTATCCGCTGATCATCACCATGCCGTTTTCCATTTTATTGGTTCCATAAAAGGGATGCCCTTCCAACGCCCTTCTCAGTTCGACATATTGCCCGGCGACATGGATATCGGGGAAGTAGGCAATGATCTGGTTATAGGTGTTTAAAAGCAGGGGCTCTGTGTCAGGGGTTTGGGCCTGTAAATTTCCCAAATGGCCGAATATCCACATTAGTAAAAGTAGGCGTCTATTCATCTTATTCGTTTGAAATTGAAAATAGCAAATAAAAATATAAGATTAGTTATTAAGACGTAAATTTTATAATAAATGTCTTGATTATTAGGGAAATAATTTAAACTATTGCCAAAACGGAAGGTTGGACCAAACCATAATGTTTCAAATGGTGTTTATAAACTACAATCAACTTGATCCCTACAGTTTGTTTTTAATTTTTATTTGATATGATAAAAAAGGAGGAAAGGAAAATACTGCCATTGATCAATCCCGAGGAAGAGGCGTTCATGGCAGGACCTCAAAGCAGGATCAAAGATCTCAAATTCGGACTTAAGGTTTTGATGGAGTTCATCAGAGGCTTCAGGATGCTTCATTTTGTAGGGCCTTGTGTCACGGTTTTCGGTTCTGCCAGGTTTGAAGAAAAGGATGATTACTATCAGTTGGGTATCCGGGTGGGCGAAAGTATCAGTGATATGGGGTTCACCGTCATGACTGGAGGCGGGCCCGGTATTATGGAAGCAGCCAACCGTGGGGCCAAAATGGCTGGTGGAAAATCGATCGGATGTAATATCATTTTGCCGTTTGAGCAATTTCCTAATAAGTTTCTGGACAAGTACATGAACTTCAAATACTTTTTTGTGAGAAAGGTATTGTTGTCAAAGTACAGTTATGCCTTTGTTGTGCTGCCGGGAGGTTTTGGTACCCTGGACGAACTTTTCGAAGCCCTTACTTTGATCCAGACGAGGGTGATGAAAAGGTTCCCGGTGATACTGATGGGCAAAGAGTTCCACCGGCATCTATATGACCATATCCATTATATGGCTGAAATCGGTACGATCAGTGAACATGATCTGGATCTTTTTCTGTTGACTGATTCTGTCGAAGAGATGGAAGAACATTTGAAGAAATATGCGGTGGAAGAATTCGGCCTCCGGAGAAAGGATCCGGTTATGCCTTCTAAAATTTTGGGTGAGAAGTATTGAAAAAATCACTAATTTTAGGAATAGTCCAATTCTCCTGTTACCTAAACCCTTCCAGCGATGGAATTACCTATTGTCACTGTAGACGCATTTACTGACGAACCATTCGGAGGAAATCCTGCTGGGATTTGCCTTTTGCCGGGTGAACTGTCCGATGAGGGTATGCAGCTCATCGCTGCGGAACTTAACCTGAGCGAAACCTCTTTTCTGGAGAAAATAGCTGATCAGGAATACTCCCTGAGATGGTTTACACCTGAAAGAGAGGTGGATCTTTGTGGCCATGCCACCCTAGCTTCAGCTTTCCTGCTTTATACGGAGGAACTGGCCGACACAGAAAAGGATTTGATTTTTCATACCCGTAGTGGGAAGTTAATTGGTTCACTTGAAGGAGAAGAAGTGAAGCTGGATTTTCCTTTGATTCCGACGGAGTCAGGCACGCATCCTTATTTTTCCAACGATTTTTTTGGACAAAAAGTGATCTCAGGAGCCCGGCTTGCCAGAAACTGGATTCTGGAACTGGAACATCACCGTGCCGTGGAGTATGTCCAGCCTGACTATAATATCCTCTCCCTTCACAGCGAAGAAGGAATCATCATCACTTCTGAAGGAGATGGTGAATATGATTTTTGGTCCCGGTATTTTGCCCCTAATTTAGGCATCAGGGAAGATCCGGTCACCGGTTTCGCCCATTGTGCGCTGGTGGATTTTTGGCATAAAAAAACGGATAGACATTCGTTTAACGCCTATCAGGCGAGCAAGCGTGGAGGAAATATGCGCTTGCAGAAAATGGGGGACAGGGTCTTCATCTTTGGCAAGGCGGTGAAGATGTTTGAAGGGATGTTGAACATCAACATTTAATCGAATGGATTTTCGCTTATTTTTACCAACCTGAACCGAATAGCGATATTGATATCATGTGGCAAACCCCAACCCGCCTGCTTCTTATTTTATTTTTTTTAATGATGAATGCATGTCAACGCCGCTCCCCTGAAAATACCGAGGCCCCGGTTCCCAGCCACCATTCCTGGTCAGCGCTTTTGCAACAGCATGTGGGCGATATGGGGAAAGTCGATTATATGGGTTTTATTGGGGATAAAGCAGCACTGGAAGCCTACCTGGATCTTCTTTCCGGTCATCCTCCCGACCCAAAAAGTTGGAGCAGGGAGGAACAACTGGCGTATTGGATCAATGCCTATAATGCCTTTACGGTAAAGCTGATTATAGACCACTATCCTATCAAAAGCATTACGGATCTCCATCCCAGGTTTAGGATCCCCATGATCAATACAATCTGGCACAGGAGGTTTTTCCGGATAGGAGGCCAACGGTTTAGCCTGGATCGCATCGAACATAAAATACTAAGACGGGAATTTGATGAACCCAGGATTCATTTTGGGATTAATTGTGCGTCTTATTCCTGCCCTCCCTTGAGAAATGAAGCCTATGTGCCGGAGCGAATCAACGGGCAGCTCGATGACCAGGCCAGAATTTTCATCAACAATGAAATCTGGAATATCATTAAGAATGACGAAGCCAAAATTTCCCCGATATTTAAGTGGTTTCAGAGTGATTTTACCAAAAAAACGAGTTTAATATCCTATCTTAACCGGTATTCAGACAATCGATTGGAAAGTGATGCGAACATATCCTATATGGATTATGATTGGCGTTTAAATGAGTAAATAAATGGCAGGATTCTGTGATCATAAAAGGGACAGGCACGTGGTGATTATAGGAAACGGCATTGCAGGCATCACCTGTGCCAGGCACCTGAGAAAGAAGGACCATCATGCCCGCATCACCATCATTTCAGGAGAGACCCCTTATTTTTTTTCCCGTACCGCCCTTATGTACGTTTATATGGGGCACATGAGGTTTGAACACATCAAACCTTATGAAGATTGGTTTTGGAAAAAAAACCGGTTTGATCTTGTTCATGAATGGGTAGAAAAGGTTGATTTTGAGAAAAAATCCATCGTACTCGGCAACAGGGAATTGGCTTATGACATTCTGGTTCTGGCCACCGGGTCCAAACCCCGGATGTTTGATTATCCGGGGATGGATTTAAAAGGCGTACAGGGACTTTATTCTTTCCAGGATCTGCAAAGGATGGAGAAAAACACTGAAAATATCCAAAAGGCAGTGGTGGTGGGCGGAGGGCTCATTGGGATAGAATTGGCCGAGATGTTGAAAACCAGGAAAATAGCGGTGACCATGTTGGTCAGGGAAAACAACTATTGGGACAATGTGCTGCCCGAGGAAGAGGCGCGCCTGATTAACAGACACATAAGGGAGCACCATGTGGACCTTCGGCTAGGCGTGGAGCTGAGAAGTGTGGAAGCGGATAAAGAAGGGAAAATAAGCGCAGTCACTACTTCTTCGGGTGAAGAAATTGCCTGCCAGTTTGCGGGGATAGCGATAGGCGTGAAACCTAACATTGACCTGTTCCGGGAATCTCCGTTGGACACGGGGGAGGGCATTCTGACGGATGCCTGTTTTAGAACCAATGTGGAAAACGTATTCGCGATAGGGGACTGTGTGGAATTCAGGGATATTCCCGGTGCGGATCGTAAAAAGATTGAACAGGTTTGGTATACCGCCAGGATGCATGGCGAAACCCTGGCTTATAATCTGACAGCCGATAAGCCGGTAAAATACTCACCCGGTGTGTGGTTCAATTCAGCCAAATTTTTTGACATTGAATACCAAACCTATGGATTCATCCCGCCGGTCCATGTAAAAGGACAGCGGAGTTTCTACTGGGAACACCGCGAAGGCAGAATGTGCTTCAGAATGTTGTATGATGATCGATCCAAGGCTATTTTGGGTATCAATTCCCTTGGCATGAGGTGGAGGCATGCTTTCTTCGACAAAGCGATCAGGGAGGGCTGGCATATAGATAAGGTGATGCAGGGTTTGGAGCAGGCCAATTTCAACCCCGAATTCTTTGAACCCTATTATATGGAGATCATAGAAGCCTACAACCAACAATACGGTACGGCGATCAAAACAAGAAAACGGTCTTTCCTGTCCCGCTTGTTCAATTGATTGCTCAAGAAATAGGTAATTTGCAGTCGCTTCGGGATAGCAATAAAAAATGGCAACGGGAAAATAATATAATGTGAGTGGTATGAACAGTGTTTTGTGGTGGTTGTCGTTGTAGTGGTTGTCATGGTTGTCGTGGTGGGGGAGTGGAATTTGGTGGGGTCGTAGGTTTTCGCAGTTTACAAGCTATCCCGACTTGAGTTGCAGGACAAGTTATGGCTGATTAAATAAAAAAATATAAATAGATGAAATATATTCAGGTCTTCGGTTTGGTTCTTTTTGTGGCAGGGTTGCTGCTTTTTTCCCTACTTCCCTTTATAGGGCAAAACACCCTGACAGAGGAGGTATTGTTGGAAAATGCAAGAGAAGATCACGCAGCCACTTTGCTGGATGTGTTCTCCAAGGTTATGGATAAAACCTACGGTTCCCATATCCGCTTCATCAGTGACATCAACGGGTTGTTGGATGCCCATAACGAAAACCTGAAGGAGCAGGAATTATGGGATGAGGTGATTTGGGATGATTATGCTTTTATCCTTACCAAAGCTTCTGGTCATGGCCCTGTTCAGGACAAAACCGGTCTGTTTTTGGTTCTGGCGTTGATTGTACCTATTGCCGGGGCGTTGGCATATATTTTTCCCATGTATAGAAATGAACCGGAGGGCATAAAAAACGACCGCATATATTTTTCTGCCATGAAGGCACGGGGCTGGCTTGGAATAGTGACGGGAACCTACCTGATTCTTTTTTACATCATTTTGTACTGGTTTCCGGAATACATTGCCAATTCCATTAAAATTTTTGACCCGGTAAGTTTGTTTCTTTCAGGAAATGAGGCAAGCCAATGGTTCATGTACGGTGCGCTATATACCCTGGCCATATTGGTAATGGGTGTCAGGATATTCAGGAAGTACAGAGGCAATACCCACCAGATCATCCGCACCGTTTCCGTCATGTTTTTTCAGTTGTCATTTGCCTTTTTGATACCCGAGATGCTGGTAAGGTTCAATAAACCCTGGTACGATTTTAAAAATATCTGGCCATTGGACTATTCGTTCTTTTTTGAATACCGGATCAGTGAAATGCTCAGCAGCGGGACTTTGGGATTATTCATATTGTTTTGGGGCATTCTTCTCATCATATTGTCTGTTCCCATACTGGCGTATTTCTATGGAAAGCGTTGGTACTGCTCCTGGGTGTGTGGATGTGGGGGTCTGGCGGAGACCCTGGGAGATCCTTACCGCCATTTGTCCGACAAAAGACTTAAGGCCTGGCAGATTGAAAGGTATATGGTCCACGGGGTGTTTGTTTTTGCAATCGTCATGACCGCGGTAACCATCTGGAACTATTTCAGCGGTTTTGCCCTGTTGGGTGAAGCCACCGATATGCTGCACCAATGGTACGGTTTTCTGATTGGTTCAGCTTTTGCAGGGGTGATAGGTGTGGGCTTTTATCCATTTATGGGAAGCAGGGTATGGTGCAGGTTCGGTTGTCCCCTGGCAGCTTATCTGGGCATCGTGCAGCGTTTTAAATCCCGGTTTAGAATTACCACAAACGGCGGGCAATGCATCAGTTGTGGCAACTGCTCCACTTATTGCGAAATGGGTATTGACGTAAAATGGTATGCCCAAAGGGGGCAAAATATAGTAAGGGCTTCCTGCGTCGGGTGCGGAGTCTGTTCCGCTGTATGTCCGAGAGGTGTGCTGCGGTTAGAGAACAAAGAGACGAAGGGAAGGATCAACACCCACCCGATTATTATAGGCAATGATTCTATTGAGGTAAAGAATTGATGAACTGGATATATTTGTTGATTGGTGTGTACGGAATGGCCATGGCCGGGATTTTTCTTTACAGCCTTGTGCAGGGCCATCTGTTATGGCAGTTTCTTAAAGTCGCGGGACATCACCGGGAACAGCCGGTTATAAATGAAAACGACTGGCCCCGGGTTACCGTTCAACTTCCCATATACAACGAAAAGTATGTGGTGGAAAGACTGCTGGATGCCGTGGCCGCCCTGGATTATCCCGCCGGCAAATTGGAAATTCAGGTGTTGGATGACAGCACGGATGAAACCACCCTGATTATCCGTCAAAAATTATCGGAATATCCGCATCTGGATCGCCGCCATATACAAAGAACAAGCCGGCAGGGTTTTAAAGCCGGGGCATTAAAAGAGGGCCTGAAGACCGCGAAAGGAGAGTTTATTGCCATTTTTGATGCGGATTTTGTGCCGGACAAGCTGTTTTTGAGAAAAACCATACCTTATTTTGCCGACAAAAAGACAGGTATGGTCCAGACACGATGGACCCATCTCAACAAAAATTATTCTTTGCTCACCCGGTTGCAGGCATTTGCTTTGGATGCCCACTTTCTGGTAGAACAGGTGGGGAGGAATGCACAACACGCCTTTATTAACTTCAATGGAACTGCCGGGGTCTGGCGCAAAACCTGCATTCTCGATGCGGGCAACTGGGAGGCAGATACGCTGACCGAAGACCTCGACCTGAGCTACCGGGCACAAAAATCCGGTTGGGGTTTCCTTTATCTGCCGGAGGTCGCTTCTCCTGCTGAACTTCCCCCTGTGATGAGCGCGCTCAAATCCCAGCAATACCGGTGGACCAAAGGAGGGGCCGAATGTGCCAGGAAGCACCTTTGGTCGGTGCTGTCTGCTGGATTCCCGCTCAAGACAAAGGTCCATGCCACGGCCCATTTATTGAACAGCACGATTTTCATGGCCATTTTGACCGTGTCCCTGTTGAGCGTGCCGATCTGGGTGTTGGGCAATATGGATCTGCTGCCGCCATGGATGTGGGATTATGGTTATCTGTTCATGATAGGATTTGTGATCATCAGCCTGGTGTATTTTGTGGCCAACAGCTATGAAGAAAAAAAATGGCACAGGAAGCTGTTCCAATTTATCTGGCACCTGCCCCTGTTTTTGGCGGTTTCCATGGGAATGGCTTTACACAATTCCATTGCCGTCTGGGAAGGCCTCACGGGGAAAAAGACGCCCTTTATCAGAACACCCAAGTTTAATCTGTCCCAAAGCAATAGCAATTGGAAAAGCAACCGCTATTTGAATTTCAACCTGCCGGTAAGCACCTATGTGGAAGGGGGAATGGCCCTGCTTTTTACCGTGTTGGTGGCGGTTAGTTTTGTCTCTGGGCTTTTCATCCTGTTGCCTTTCCATTTGTTTTTGGCAGTGGGTTATGGCCTGGTGTTTTTGATGTCTTACCGGTCGAGGTTGAGAGCCAAGACGTGAGGCGCAAGATGCAAGACAAACTTGACATGTCCCAATATATATCCATTTTTAAGTTAATGAGAGCCCAGGGCTAATTAAGAAAATAATTTGTCATTCAGAAATACTTAGCTACCAAATGATGTCAGACTTTCATTTAACGAGCAATCGACCTAAGCGGGTGGGTTGGTCCCGGTCGACCGGGAGGCCGGAGTTGGCTCTGCGGGGGGAAGGATTTTTTTGCCTTGATCTTTGTGGTATCCCGAAAGCTTGCGCATCGGGACCAAAAAGTACAGAAAAGAAAAACTTTACTAGAAAACAAGGAACTACCCTAGGCAAAAGACCTTTTTTACTCCGAATATTCGCTAAGTTGACAGCCATTGGCACATTATCGGGAGGAGGTATACGGAGAATCGGCGTTTCGGCAATAAACATAAAAAGATGTCGACAAAATCTTAGATGTTGCAAAACACTATTTTTTGATCTTCCATGGCAGATTTGTGACCTTAATAAGAAAATACAACTTTAAATGACACCAAAAGAGCATACGTCATCGGTTATAATAGACGTGTTGATTCCTGCCTATAATGAGGAAAACTCCGTAGGAAAAGTCATTGCGGATATTCCGGAAAGCGTAAGGAATATCATCGTGGTGAACAACCGCTCCAGTGACGGCACCGGAGAGGTGGCGGGTGATGCGGGTGCAACAGTGCTGGACGAGTCCCAGAAGGGTTATGGGAAGGCCTGTTTGACGGGCATGGCCTATATCAAAAAGCTGGAAAAAGCGCCGGATATCCTGGTTTTTTTGGATGCGGACTACAGCGACTACCCGGAGCAATTGCTGCAAGTGGTAAGGCCTATTTTGGACGAAGACATAGATATGGTCATCGGTTCAAGGGCCAGGGGCATACGGGAAAAAGGGGCCATGACCTTGCCCCAGCGCTTCGGTAACCGGTTGGCCACCTGGCTGATGAGGCAGTTGTATGGTATGGATTATTCGGATCTGGGGCCTTTCCGGGCCATAAAATGGAAAAAGCTGCTCGAATTGGGTATGGCGGACGAAAATTTCGGCTGGACCATAGAAATGCAGATCAAGGCGCACAAAATGGGGTTGAGGACGACAGAGGTGCCGGTGGATTACCGCAAGCGAATAGGCGTTTCCAAAGTGAGCGGTACCCTAAAAGGCGTTTTGGGAGCAGGGTATAAAATCCTTTGGACCATTTGGAAATATAGGTAGTGTTATGTCAAGGATGAAATATCGGGTTTCGGATCACCCCCATTAATTTCGTAAGATGTCCACGGATTGCACAGCCTGTCCCGGACCCGGTCAACGGGATTCGGGGATTAGCACGAAACGAAAAATATCTAATTGAAAAGCTGTTTCAATTACACGATTCTTTCCATAAAATTAGTGTAATTAGTGGACAAAAAATCGTCGGGATTTCCGTCAATTTACATTTGACATGACAGTAGGACAGTATAGCGTATCAGGTATCTGAAACCAAGACTGATGGTTGCCAGTCCGGAGTCGGAAGCCCCGAAAGTGGCCAACCGTAGTGTCGCTGTCAAATATCAGAAATGTCTTTAAACTTATTAATCCCTTTAACGGAGATTACTTATTTCTTCTTTTAATTTTCGTATGTACTCCTCGAGCAGGGCGATGCGGGAGTCTTTTTCACGAAGGAGTTTTTCGCGAAATTCCCTTATTTCCACGGGGTCATGGCGGCCGTTAATGATGCCATTTTCTTCTCCATTTTGATCCTGTTGGTTAAAAGTAATTCCATGATCGGACAGTAGTTTGAGAATGTCCAAGCCGTAAAGTTTTCCCAAAGTGGCTAATTGTTCTATGGAGGGGGTGCTTTTGTCGCTTTCTATATTCGATAGTGTTTTTTGGGAGATGGACAACAGATCAGCAATTTCCTGTTGTGAGAACCTTTTGGTTTCTCTGGCTTTTTTTAATTGGGGGCCTATTTTCATGACAATAGCAATAAGCAGCAGATTAGGAAATATTTACTACATATTAGAACAGATAATCATGGATAATCAAATAAATTTATAGTTATTTTATTTAAAAATCAAAAGCCATGAAAAAATTAAATCCAGGCAGGTTGAAGCTTATTTCTGATAAAGTGCCAGAGTCCATCCAATTGAGAGGAGGTTACGGGTACGGGTGGTGTTATTTGTTATTTTCTGTAATGATATATATATCCTTTTCGTGTCAAGAGAAGAAAACCGGGCAGGACGGTCAGGGGATATCGTATTCGATAGATACAGTGATGATAGATTCCAAAGATCGGCTTTTGGAAGTGTCGGGGTATATGAAGGTTTCAGACCTGGATGATGATGAAAGATCCTTTTTCCTGTATAATCACCATGATCATTCCATCGACGAAATCAACCTTGATCAGAAAGAATTTGTCAAAACCTATCCCCTTGATGCTGAAGGCCCCAATGGGGTGGGAGAGTTCATCTTTGGGCTGCAGGTTTTAAATGATAGCCTAATGTTTGCTAAATCGGTTCCTTTCTCCACAATTTTCAATAAAAATGGACATGTAGTTCAAAAAGTAAATTGGCTTTCAGCGAAGGATTCCCTGGGGGAGCCATTTGGTGATGTGCCGCCGAGAAGTGAGTTAATAGTGGACATCAAGGACTGGCGGGTGATGGGAACCAATCTCGATTTTATGAAAGAGACGGCTTTTTTGGGAGTTTTTTCAGTCGAGGAGAAATTGGTAAAAAATATCGATGTAGATACCGAGAATTCGTTTTCTAATTATTTCCTGAAGTTTGACTACAATTTCCGACCCCCATGGGTATTTCTGTGGGCTGACGAGAACTACGCCTACTTAAGCCACGAATATTCCAACGAAATTTTCCTATTCCATCCAGGGGGTGAGCTTGTGAAAATAATCCAGTATCAACCGAAATTAACACCCAGCCGGGCAAAAGTACCGGAGGTTTTAACCAGCACTCGGGAACAAGTCCGACGCGAAAGTCGGAAGCTTCTGGAACAAGTCCGTTTTGAAGCCCCGGTATGGGACAAAGTAAACCGGCGCTATTTCCGGTTGTCCGCACAGCGGATCTTCGGAGATGGGTCTGGATATGATGAAACCGCAGAGCTCACCAGGACCAGGGTGTTTTTGTCAGTTCTGGATGCCGAATTTAATCTTGTATCGGAGGTGGAACTTGAAGAGGTACCTAACGAATTTTACAAATACTTTGCCAAAGACGGGAAGCTTTGGGTATGTCAGAATTTTTCGGATGAACTTGGATTTCTGGTGTTTAGTTTTTAGGTATAGTATATTACTAAACGTTTAAGAAAAATGAAAAAGATAGGTTTGGGGAAATTGAAACTCCTCTCTGATGAAATGTTACAGAGAGAGAAGTTGGAGTTTTCTTGGAGAAGTATCCGTTTGCATAACCAACCGAGCTCGTTTATAGGCAAACTATAAATATTTTATTCAAACTAGCTATGAAATACAGAACATTTATGATATTATTAGTCTCCCTATTTTTCTCCAGCAGTGTCATGGCCCAGTACCGGTTGGAAAAAACAGGTGAGTTCTCTATAAACTCCATGTATCCGGTTGGACTGATTGATTATCATACTGCAGAAGGGCTGTATCTGGGATATATCGACAAATTTTCAGGAGGGATGGAGATTGCAATCATCCATGAAAACGGTGAAATCCTGATCAGCAAAAACCTGCACGGTGAAGGGCCGGAGGAATACACTACAACACTGAACGGCTTGGGTTTTTCGGAAGAGGGAGATATATGGGTGCAAACCACCCACCAGCTTTTGCGTTATGACCGGAAATTGAACCTAAAGGAAAGGATAAAACATCAGTCCACTTTATCATATCATCTGCGCGGACGTCCTAAAAAAGTTTCCTGGTTCCGAAAAAACGATGATGCCTCCGATTTTTCATTGATTGTTAACCCATCAAAGGTAGGGAATTTTTTAAGGAAAATCAGTTTTGAGCACACAAGGTTGATCGAAATATTCAGCCTTAAAGAAAACCTAACTTATAAAATAGCCCCAATTTCCGAAAGGCCGCAATATAGGGACTTTGATATGAACATAAGCGCCATGTATGCACCCCTATATTATCTGGACAGGGAAACGAACCAACTTTACCTGAGCACAACACTGGACGATGAAATCACCGTGTATGACCTGAATACGGATGAGGTAATATCCAGGATCATTATCCGTCACGAAGATTACAACAGTTTGAAAACCATTCCCATCACAAGAAAAAGCCTGCCCGCCTACGATAACCTGATCTCGCTGGCGGCCGTCAACCAACAGATTTATAAACTGGACAGGAACCTGATAGCCTTGGAATATGTCCGGGAAATTCCCTATGGCACCTATGAAAAGCGCATAGCGGACGACCCCCACTATCATCACTATAGGGATCCGGAATACCGCCGCCTGATCCTCTTTGATCACTCAGAACAACTGTCTGATGACATACCTGTTCCATACGGCACTATTCAATTGGTACTGCCGAACAATCGCTTTGTGGTACAATTGGTCAATCCTGACCTTGAAGAAGGCTTTATCCGGTATGGGATTTTTGAACTCGTCAAGCATTGAAATTTTAACAATCATAAGTCAGTAATTTTCTTTAACGGAACAAAATTGAAAACTAGTTTTCCCTTTTACAAATAACCCGACGCCAAAGAATGCGGCCCCACCTGCCTGCGAATCATCGCTAAATATTACGGGAGAGTAGGGCAGGTATGTGCCCCGAAATAAAAAGAATTTTGCCGTCTGTGGCAAAGTACCTATGAAAATACCCGTTTCCTAGAGCGAAAGCGTGGGAAAAATTTTTGTATTGAGAAAAAGAAATAGGAATAAAGCGGAATGAATATTAAATTAGTTCAAACTTTATATGTAGTTTATTAAATCATCTAGTTGATGAAATATTTGATATACGTATTCTTTCTCTTTCTTTTTTCCTGTGATCCAAAGGACAAGAACACAACGATGGAAGAGGAGCGAAAGGTAGGTAAAACGGTTTCCTTTGAAAAACTGAACAGTATCCAGATTGACTATCTGGGCAACCCGACCGTCCATGATCTGGATCCGGAATCTGAGACTATACTTTTTGTGGAAGATAGGGAGTTTTCGGACGAAATCCATGTGGCAGATTTTGACGGAAATATCATGGCTTCCTTTTCGAAAACGGGAGATGTGCCTGACAGTTATGGGGCTCTTATGGCGACTTTAAGAATTAACGGAGACAGTTCCTTTATCGCATACAGCTATAATGGGTTTTTGACTTATGATTTTAGCGGACAACTTCAATCACGGATAAAACTTAAAGAATTTCAGGTTCCAAATTTTTACACAATGGCTATGGGGTTTGGAATGGAAAAATTAAAAGGCAAATATTTATATATAGATCAGGGCTCCCGACTTTTGGACTACAGTAGCATCAATGTTTACCAGGAAATGCGACTATTGAATTGGCTTGATCCCGAAACCGGGGAGAGGGAATCCTTTATTTACTTTCCCGAAAACAGTATCTTCAGAAGTGGCAAGTACTTTTTCAGAGATTCCTGGGCCCCGGCTTTTACATTGGCGGATGACCTGATATATGTGGCCTTCGGGATAGAGCCGGTCATTTATTTGTATGAAACTGCTTTTCCATATTCTTTAGTTTCCAGTATTCCACTTGACTTACCTGACTACCAGGATTATAAAGGATCGGACAGCTATCTGATTAGCCTTAGTTTAAGGACCACTTCAGGAAGAATAGAGAATATTAAAAAGATCTATGGGTTTATTGTAGTGGCATATTTTCCAGGTTATAATGCGTCGGATATAAAAGAGTCATTTACCAATAAAACACCTGAGGAAGCAATGGTTTTTCGGGAAAGGATGCGTGAAAAATACACTTCCCGGATTGCCATTCTGGATTCTCTAGGAAATTTGATTAATGATTTTGTGCCGGGTAGATTGGATCCCAAAAGCATGCTCCTTCGAAACGATCAACTTTGGATGTTTGAAACGCCTGATCTTGAAACCGAGCAGGATTATTTCAGGCTCTTTAGAGTAGGACTGAAGATTGAAGGTAGTGAGTAGATTATTTTAACCGCAGAGAAAAGGAGAACACGGAGGCAATGCGGAGTTATTTTGAAATAAGTTTTGTACCACCATCAAGCGCCATAGTCATTTCTCTGTTTTCTCCGTACCTCTGTGGTTTTTTCAGCGAGGAAACTCCCACCTTCTCACTTCACCCCCTCAAACACCTGATGGATAAAAAGCATATGGAAGGGTAAAGCTTTTGTCCAGTACTCCCAGGTATGTGCTCCGGGCCTTTCCGTGTACTCATGTGGGATGCCGTTTTCCAAAAGCATCTGGTGCATTTGACGGTTGGTTTCTATGAGGAAATCATCGGTGCCGCAATCAATGAGCAATGAAATGCCGTTTTCCTTTATCCTCTCCACCAAACCCACCGCTGTATATTCGCTGAAGGGGGCTTCATAATTGATTTCTCCCAGCATTGCATATTGCTGTTTTCTCCTGAGGGCGGCGAAATCTTCACCCACCTTCCATTTTCGGGTGTCGATGTTCATTACCCCGCTCATGCTTCCCGCCGCTATGAACAAATCCGGGTGCTTCGCACTCAAAGTAATGGCCCCGTGTCCTCCCATAGACAGGCCGGTAATGGCCCTGGCTTCGCGTCTGGCTATGGTTCGGTATTTCCTGTCGATCTCCGGAATCAGTTCTTTGGTGATATAGGTTTCATATTTCACCGAGTCCATCTTTGGGCTGTCATAATAGTAACTGCTTGGCCCTACGCCGGGGGTTACAAGGATAAACCCATATTGATTGGCCAATTGGGATAATAACCCCGGCGCAGTTATTTTTTGGTGCCAGTCACTGAACTGTCCGCTTCCACCGTGTAATACATAGACGGTTGGATAAAGGATATCCCGGTTGCTGTCGTATCCATCAGGTAAGGTAACGGCCACTTTTAGCTTTTTGTCCATTGCAGCACTGTATACCTCTAGGGTATCCACTTGTCCTGCTGCTTTGAAAGACACCAAGCCTATCAGAAAAGCCACGATCAGTATTTTGCTCATTGCAGATTTTGGATTTTCTGCAAGATAATCAAACTTTCAAAATAGAAAGCAGCGTATTTACCCACTGTTGCGCTTAAATTCTTCCAACTGCGTGAAAGTACCTTTGATCATGGTATGTTGTTTTGAAATGATTTCTTTGATGTACTCCGGAGGATCTGCTTTCAATGCGTCTTCATATCTTTGGACAGCACCTCTTTCTATTTTTTCACAGGTGTTGATGATTTTATCGGTGTCGTTGCCGTTCAGACCTGATTTAAATTCTATCCAGATCCTTTGTAAAGTATGGGAAAAACTGGTATCGGGTTGGTCACTGCCTCCCAAATCTCTGATACAGCTTTTTAGCTCTTCTCTGAACAAAGCCCTTTGTTGGGACAGCCGGTAAAATATGGTGGAAAGCTCACCCTCTTTGAGGTGTTTGGCGGCATTCTGGTATTCTTTGACGGAATCTTCACAGGTTTGGACAAGTTCATAGAGCTTATCCAGAACAGCTTGGTTTTTGGTTTCTTGCATGGCTACAGTGGTTAATAAAATTACAAAGCGGCAATTACCATGCTAATTTGGGTGGCAAAGGCTGTTTTCAGGCCGGAAATTATCATATTGGAGCCATAATTATCCGGAAAAGGACATATGACTCCTTCTGAATCAAAGCGTTGTCGTGAGGTTAAAATACCTGAAAATCAATATACCTCCAGTGAAATTTCTTTCAAACCTGGGGTGCCTGTATCACTGATCCCCTCTGCAATTACCCGATAGAGACTGCTCTTGTCTGCGGTATAAAAGGTCACCCGGGCTTTGCCTTCGGCATTTGTTCTGACCATGGGATTCCAATAGATCGTGGTTCTGTCGTCGGGAATGGAGCTTTCTTGGTTTTGGTCATAGCGGGGCGAATAAAATTGCCGGCTTTTGCTGAACCCTCCCAGACGGTGGACAATAATATGGTCGCCGGTTTCCGGCTCTTCTATTTCCTCCGGATAACCGCGATGGGTGTATAGCGCGATGACCCCACCTGCTCCTCTTCCTCCATAAATACCTACGTTCCCGGGACTTTTCAGGATTTCTATCCGGCTGATATCAAACTGGTTGATGCTTTGAAGAATGCTTTCGTCCACCGGCATGCCATCAAGAAGAAAGAGCGGGGTGCCCTGTCCCCTGATCACCGCCCTGAAGCGATCCCGCCCCATTTGGGTAATCTGTAGCCCCGCTACCCGTCCCTGTAGACTCTCCAGTATATTGCCGGAAGGTGCTACCGGTAACTGTTCCCGTCTGATGGTCACGTCAGCCTCGCGGTGAAGCCGGAAAGGCTCTGTAACCTCCGCCCTTCCTTCTACCACTACCTCATCCAGGAGGAGTTCGCCGAGTTCCAGGCTGCCTATATCCGTTTCCATACCCTGAAACAGGGGGATACTGGGAACCACATGGTCCCTATTGATCATCCCGGCGAGGTTCCCGGGGAGGGGGTAAGCGGAGGGGGCTTTTTCCGGGGTAAAGCGCTTGTCTTCAATATTTACCACCACATTGTCCTTCCTTCCTCTATCATCGGTTCCCTGCACCACAATGTCAATGGAATCCCTAAAGTGGAATCCTTCAAAGATAAACCGGCCGTTTTCGTCTGTAGGGGTGGTGATGAAGGTTTGGTATTTATCTTTAAGGAACAAAATCACTTCCCCATTCTTTACAGGATTTCCGTTTCTCCTCTGAAGGTTTCCGTGGATATTGATGTCCCGCTCATTACTGTGGTTGATCTTGGGGAAATTGCCCGCAATCATGGCTTCCCACCCGAAGCGTCTCCAGCCTTGTGTCATCATCAAAGTACGCAAGGCTTCCTTTCTGTTTTCATTTTCCGGATCAAAGTAGTAACCCGGAGACTCAATGAATCCCCGTAAGTCGGAATTAAGCAGCATATAGCTTTTTAAGCGCAGGCCATGGGATGAGCGGGGGAGGCTTTGATCGTCGGTGACTGCCAATGACAAATCCGTTTCTACAGCGTTGCCTTCTTTGTCTGTCACTTCTATATCCAGTGTCACGGCTTCCCTTGAATAATATTCATCCTGGTCGGAAAGGATCTGAACATTTAAATAATCTTCGTGGTCAATAAAAACCAGTCGTTCTGCCAGGGGTTCCCCGGTACTTTTGGATAAGGTAATTCTTGCGATACCTGTGGGAAAATCACTTTTTGGGATTTTTGTCTGATATTCTCCTGTCCCGGAAAGTTGTATCTCCTCCGTATATTTCAACTCATCCTGAGATATACCGGTAAGCAACAGTCCCTCATCGGTGCCGGTGTTGTCAGCAATTTTCAGCAGAATATGATCTTGGTCCCCGGTTTCATCGATGGCCATTACCTGCCCGGAAGCCTTGACATCCGGTAAGGGATAGTCTACCGTTTCACCATTTTCGAAATTTACTTTTGCGTAATAATGGCGGGACGGCGCTGGCTCCAAGGTAAAAGCCCCCATACCGAGGTATTGATGCTCAAAGTCCGCCACTTTCAGCCCTTGGTCATCAAAGATTCCCCCGGAAACCGGCACGCCACGGCCATCCGGGCCGATGGCTTTGAAAGCCACTTGGCTGGAAAGACCATACACCAGGTCCCCTCCTTCGGGAAAAAACTGCAGGTCCGGCAGAGAGGGTTCCACTGTTCCCCTGGATTCTTGGTTTATTTGTTCCGACTGCTCGGACCAAATGTATATTTCTTTTTCGAAGAACGTATCCTCTCCAAAATTCCTCATCCAGTTGGTGTAGGCAGTGAGGCGATAAATCCCTTCCTGCAAGTCCTCCGGCAGCGATATGTCTCCATGTGCCCTTCCTTGGACAGGGTTGAGTTTTAATTTTTTCACTGCTTCACCTGCTTCGTTGGTAAGGTCGACATACAGAATGTTGCTTTTGTCGGAATGCTGTAAATTGGATGCATTCACCAGATAAGCTTTGAGCCAGACCACTTCACCGGCCCTGTAGAAAGGTTTGTCATGGTGCAGGTATACTTTTTCGGGAGCATAGTTGATCCGCCAAACGGAAAGATGGGTTTCTATTTTTTCCAAAACAGCAGATCCCGGTATGGTCAGCGCCGCTGATCCAAGTAGCAACAGTATGCCCGCAATTAATATTTTGAGTGTTTGGTTGTTCATGGTTAAATCAGATTGAATGTCCACTGCTTCCTTATAAATTGCTGAAAAGCAGTGCTTTCTTCTTTATAACGTAGGAACGGGGGGAATAAGTTTGAGAGGGGCGGGTTAAAAAGGATCACCACAGAGGGCACGGAGTAATGGGAGGGGTTTGGAAAGGGAAGTGGGTTTGTAAAAAGGTTTGAATCTCTTATTGCTCCTTTGCTCTGTGGTTTTAAAAAGGATCACCACAGAGGGCACGGAGAGCAAGAAGTAATGGGAGGGGGGTGGGTTTGTAAAAAGGGGTGATGGAAAAACATAAGCCGTTGCTTATCCATCACCCCTGTAAAAAAATATTTTGTTATTTATCAATATCCTTCATCAGTTCCAGAATGGCCTTTTCCAGCTGTTGATCTACACCTTTATCGATTTTTCCAGGCATATTTTTGACCTCAAACCGGGGTTTGGTCTCATTGTTTTCCATCCACTCTCCATCCTTGTTTTTGGCCGAAACCGGGACCACGCCCCATCGGCTTCCGTCGGGAAGACTTTCCCAACCTGCAAACGAACAGGTGCCCGGAGTAGGCATTCCCACTGTTTTCCCGATTTGGAGATCGGTATAGCCACAGGCAAAGCAGTGACCGTCCGAATAATTGGCTTCGTTGAACATGGCCAGGGTGGGTTTGGTCCAGCGAAAAGTGGGTTCGTAGCCTATTTCCCTGGATTCAGTGGCGTAGGTGATAAACCTTTGTCCGGTAAAAAACATGGCCAGGTCAGCCACCAGGTCGCCCCCGCCGTTGAACCGGGTGTCCACGATAATGCCTTCCCGGTCATGGTATTTCCCCATCATTTCTTCATAGGCATCGCGATAAGGACCGTCTGACATGCCGGGAATGTGAACATATCCCAATCGGCCGTCACTTAGACTGTCCACTTCAGCCTGATTTCTTTTCACCCAGCGCTTATAAAGCAACTGATTTTCCTGCGACAGGCTGATGGGTTTGACGGTGACTTGTTTTCGGGCTTTTGCCGTTGGGTCGAATATTTCCAGCAAGGTAAACTTGTCTTCCTTCCGGTTGAGAAACCGGGCCACGTCTTTATCTATAGTTAATGGTTCTCCATCGATTTTTTCAATCACCATTCCGGGTTTGATTTCCATTCCGGTCTTGTCCAAGGGGCCGTTCTTGAGTATCTCCACAATTTTGACTCCGGTGTCCTGATGATCATAGTCGATGAAAATTCCCAGGGAAGCGGTAGCATCGGGCTGATCGGTCTTTCTGCTGTAGCGCACACCTGCATGGGAAACGTTCAGTTCACCGATCATTTCGGAGGCCATTTCCGCAAACTCATAGCTGTTGCCCAAATGAGGCAGGTACCGGGCATATTGGGCAGCCAGCTGTTCCCAATCCACACCATGAAAATCAGGGGTATAAAAGATGCCTTTGACCCGGTTTCGGATGTGTTCAAACATATGTGCCCGCTCGGCATCCAAATTCAAAGTCATCTCACCGGCAATCTTAATGTCTTCTTTTTTGCTCCCCTTTTCCGTGATTTTGGAAATTTTACCGTCAGCCAAAAGATAGAGATTTTCCTTTTCCTTGTCCCACTCCAGGCTGGCCGTTTTGGCATCCACTTTCAGTTCCATCTTGGTTTCCTTCGTGCGGAGGTTGGTGCTCCAGAGGTTCATGTCTTTTTCAAAACGGGCCAGATAATACAGTTTTTCTCCTTCCTTGTCCAGGACGGCGTCTCCCAATGCCGAAGAATGGATGGTTAGTTTGGCCTTCCTGTCCTTCAGGCCTTCCCAGTCAATCACGATGTCCTCAACTTCCTGCTTTTTTTTCTGTCGCTGTTCTTTTTCATCATCTTCCTTGTCGGCTTTTTCCACTTCTTTTAACAAATCATATTCTTCTTTGCTTAAGTTGAATTTGTCATAAGCTTCTTTGGTGAAAAAAAGTGCAAAGACATCATTTTCAGACCTGCCGCTGCTTGCAAAGCTTTTTAATCCGTCACGGTTACTGAACCAAATCATCTGTTTTCCTGCATTTATCCATTTGGGGCGGTAATCCCCGTAGCCACTTTCAGTCAGATTTTCCATTTCACGCTTTCCGGAGGCATCCAGCAGCACGACCTCGCTGTTCACCATGGTAGGGTTGTATTCTGCCAAAAGCCACTTGCTATCAGGGCTCCAGGTAAAATATTGATCCCCGTCCCGCATATGGAACAACTGGTCGGGCGTCATCAGGGTGAGTGTTTTTTTGGCGTTTACATCCATTACTTTTATGCTTCTCCTGTCTTCGACATAGGCCAGCTTTTTACCATCAGGAGAGAGTAAAGGCTGGTAATTATCCATGTCATTGCTGATGAGTACCTCTTCTTTTATCAGGGTGCTGGCAAAGAAAAACGGCTCTTCCTTTTCCCTGATTTTTGAGGCCCGGTAAATCTGCCATTTACCGTCACGTTCGCTGGCATATATTATGGATTTTCCGTCAGGCGCAAACTGTACAAACCTTTCCTGCTCTGGCGTCCGGGTGATCCTTTGGTCAATGCCCCGTCAACGGAGGTGACAAAAACCTCGCCCCTGGAAATGAAGGCAATTTCCTTTCCGTTGGGGGAAACGGACATTTCCTTTACTTCTCCATTGACGGTGATGAAACGCTCCGTGTTGGCTGCAGGCTGGGTTTTAACCATGATGTTCAGTTTTGTGGGTTCTTCTCCTTCCCGGAAAGTATAAAGCTCACCGTCGTAGGAAAAACTCATCAAACCGGTATTGGAAATGCTTAGAAAACGGACAGGGAAATCCTGTAGACGGGTAAGGGCGGTTTTTTGGCCGGGTTGGTCCAGGTTTGTTTTAAAAATATTGAAGCTTCCGTTTTCTTCACTGAGATAATAAGCGGATTTTTCATCCGGCGCAAATACCGGGTTTCTGTCTTCTCCGTAAAAATCAGTGATCTTTTGATGGACGCCCGTTTCCTTGTCGTATAACCATATATCTCTGGTTATGGAAGACCGGTGTTTTTTCCGCCACTCATTTTCCCCACCTTTTTTATCGTGATATATCATTTTTGTCCCGTCTTTGCTTACCTGCACATATTCAGCCGGGAGGGTCCAGACCTGTTGGATACGTCCTCCTCCTACGGGTACTTGATAGAGTTCCGGTTGGGAGCCCGTAGGATACTGGCGGTGTTCGGCGAGGTCCTGTCTCACGCCGCCAAAAATCACATACGCGTCATTTGAAGAAAATGAGTAAGGCATTTCATCATTGGAGTGAAAGGTTAGCCGGGAAGCCGGGCCACCTTCCGCGTCCATGACGAAAACGTCAAAATTACCATACCGGTCGGATGCAAATGCGATGGTTTTGCCATCCTTGCTCCACACAGGCATAAAATCATGCGCTTCATGGAACGTGAGTTGAGTGGCTTTTCCGCCCTGACTCGGCACCGAAAAGAGATCCCCTTTATAGGTAAATACAATGGTGGTTCCATCAGGAGAGATGGCTGGATAACGAAGCCACTTGGGGGCTTCTTCTCCCCGGACCGTAAGAAGCGGGCCCAGAAGAGCGATAAGAGCTAAAATAAGTTTAATACTGCGCATTTGTCAATTGAATGAATCTGAGCCCAAAATTAAAAGATTAAGGAGAATTCCGCTTATTTTGGAGAGAGAAAGATGGTTAGCTTGCAATATTTCATGATATCTTCTCTAAATGCGTTAAATTCGTTGGTACAATCATTTGATTCGCGATGAAGAAACTTAGCATATATTTATCGTTGGCCTCTGTCATGTTTGCATGCGGCCCGCCCCAAAGAGACGTGGACAAACAGCAGTTTGGAAGTTATTGGTATCAGGGAAAAGCAGAAATCAACGCTTTTGATCTGACACAATACCGCTATGGTGAGGCCAGGGAAGGAGAGGCGGTGCTGATTTTTGTTACCGAGGAATTTTCCAGGAAGAAGCATGTAAAACTGGATGACTACGAAAGTGCCGGAAGGGATGCCGTGAATGTATTGAAGATGAACATGACCAAAGAATTTGTTACGGGCATTTATCCTTATCATATGATGTTGTCGGTTTTTTCGCCGGTCTATGCGGAAACCTCTGCCATGAAGATCACGGCTTCGTCCCAGGATTGGTGCGGACAGTCATTTTCCCAGATGAACCTGAATGGAGATGCCTATAAGGGGAAATTATATTCCTATTTTGAGGAAGAGGGGGATGTGGACTTTACGGCCAAGGCGCTTGCAGAGGACCACCTGTGGAATCTGATCCGTATCGGTCCTGAACATTTGCCACTGGGCGAAGTGGATTTGGTTCCGGGTTTATTGGAGCAGCGTTTTTCTCATGAACCTATTGTGCCCCAAAAAGCGCTGCTTAGAGTCAAAAGGATAGACAGTACTTATGATGAGCTTGAAGTGGATTATGTGGACTACAACAGGATGGTAAAAATCTGGTACGAACGTGAATTTCCCTATCAGATAACGGCTTTTGAAGAGATTTCCTTATTGGAGGATGGTACCCAAGAGGTAAGCCATGCAGAGCGAAAAGCCGTTAGACAGATAGATTATTGGACAAAAAACAGGCTAGGAGACAGCCGGCTGAGAAGGGAATTACGCCTCAATCCATGAAAAAAAAGTTAATGGGTCTTTGGGCAGGTTTATCTGTTTTTTCGGCGTTACTGGCAGTCATGGCTTATTTGCCAAGGAATAATTTTTGGCTGTTGCTGGCCGTTTATAGCTTGTTGTTTCTCATCTATACCGTGGTTTGCCACTATTCGGCTGACCAAGCGCGCCGCATTCAACCGCTACTGGTTTTTTCATTTTTCTGCCGTTTGGTTTTTATCTTTTCCGTGCCAACGCTTTCTGATGATTTCTACCGCTTTTTATGGGACGGGCATTTGTTGATTCATGGGTTGAATCCCTATACATACCTCCCTGTAGAGGTGCTGGAGCATATGAGTGCCACTGACCCTGTATTTTATGAAGAACTTTTTCTTGGACTTAATTCTCCTGAATATTACAGTATCTACCCTCCCATTAATCAAGTGGTTTTTGCGATGGCCGCATATATAGGGCGGCAGGATCTGTTGCTTAATTTGTTGGTGATAAGGGGGGTCTTGTTTGTGTTTGAAATGGGTGTTGTTTTTTTATTGTATCAGCTCACTGTTATGCTTAACCTTCCCAAAAAAAACGTCCTGGTATATGCCTTAAATCCATTGGTATTGCTGGAAATAGGGGGCAACCTTCATTTTGAGGGGATCATGCTTTTTTTTGTACTGGCAGCTATTTACTTTGTTGCCAAGCAGCCCAAAATGTCAGGGATCTCATTGGGCACGGCGATCGGAGTAAAACTGACCCCGGTGATTTTGGTGCCGGCATTTTTACGGTTTGTTTTTCCACTTAAAAGGTGGGTTTTTGTCTTGTCTTTGAGCATGAGCGCGGCGGTGATGATGGCTCCGGTTCTTCTGGATGGTGCTGCGCCTTACTTTTTGGAAAGTCTTGGTTTATACCATGGGAAGTTTGAGTTCAATGCGTCAGTGTACTATCTTATCAGAAATATGGTGATGTGGATAGTTGGTTTTAATCCCATTGCCATTTTAAGTCCTTTATTGGGCTTGATAACCTGGGGACTCATCATCTGGGTATCCTTAAAGTATGATAGAAGAGAAAGAAGCGTTTCCCAACTTGTAGAAACCGCGGTGTTGCTGTATCTGATATACCTTATCCTGCATCCGGTGGTCCATCCCTGGTACCTCCTGGTACCTTTCGGGATATCGGTTCTGGGAGCACAGCGGAGCTTTTTGGTATGGTCCTATGTGGTGTTTTTATCTTATGCGGGTTACCAGTCTTCCATTGTTGAGGAAATCTGGTGGTTACAACTGATACAATATGGCACGCTGATGTTTTTTATTTGGCGTGATAGTCTATTCATCAGGAAAAAAGTATTAATTTGCTGAGAGTTTATTCTCCCATCAACCTGACTTCTTTCATGTTTAAGATAAAATATCAAAAACATAGGTATTTGTTTATTTTAGTGACAATCCTTTTGTGGGAATGTAAGGGGGATGATAAAGCTCAGGATATCGTTGATAAAAGCATTGAGGCCCATTGGGGAGGCTACCCCGGCCGGATTGGGATGGAGTTTGAATTTAGGAACATCCATTACACGCTGCTCAAAACCCAACAGGAGTTCAGGTACACCCGGGAATTCAAAGACACGGTGGGGATAGCCATCAGGGATGTCTTATCCAACGAAGGCTTCCAAAGGTACATGGATGGAAAGCCGGTTGAGGTGCCCCAGAACAGGGCTACTGCCTACAGCAACTCCATCAATTCCGTCATGTATTTCATGCTGTTGCCGTTATTGCTGAACGATGATGCGGTTATCAAAAATTACATTGGAGAAGTAGAAGTCAAAGGCACGCCATATTATCTGGTAGAAATAAGTTTCAGGAAAAAAGGAGGAGGCAAGGATTATGATGACGTATACCTGTATTGGTTCAATAAGGATACTTTTTTGATGGATTACCTGGCATACGATTTTCATGTGGATGGGGGCGGAAAACGTTTCAGAGAAGCCATTAACAGAAGGGAAGTCAATGGTGTTGTCATTCAGGATTATAGAAACTATAAGGCCGACCATGTGGAGGATCTGTTTACTTTGGACGGTCTGTTCGAAGACGGAAAATTGGAGCCCCTTTCAGAAATTGAAAATTCTGTTATAGATTTAGTTTTGAAATAGTATTTGTAAATTGGGCTCCTGTATCGTGGGTGGGTGGACGATCTTACCATAGCCAACGATTTTCGGGATATATTATCTGATTATTTTACTGCGCAAAAAAACAATTATTAAGAAAAATTGTTACGTACCAAAGTCAAACCCTTAACAGTGCGGACATGAATATGAAAGACAATTTACAGGAGTACTCAACAAAAGCCGTCAATGGGACCATTGACAGCAATAGAGAACTTCTGATCAAAGACGCGATTTTCATCAGGGATAAAGGCTGTCTTACTAAAATCAAATTTGCAGAAATTCATTACCTAAAAGGTGATGGCAATTACACTACCCTGGTGACCGGAACCAAATCCTTTTCATTAAGAAACATCTTGAAGGAATTTGAGGAAGTGCTTCCGGATCATTTATTTATAAGAATTCATAAATCCTACATTGTAAACCTCAATGAAATCAACACCATTTCACCTAAAGAAGTGACGGTAGTCAATGATAAAGTGCCTGTAGGAAGAACTTACTATCAAAATTTGATCAACGGAGTACAAAAACTGGGGAGCAGTGGTTTGGATTAAGGGCGGATTTTCGAGTTGGCAGCGTGAACCTCTTTGATCAATTCAATGAACCCAGACATTGATCAGGGAAGGTGATTTAAAATGACATTCAACTACCATCAGGTAGGTGGTCTGCTTTTGTGCATGCCGTAAAATCATCCTTGAAGTGATTGTTGAATAATCAAAGTTTGTTGTTCCAAAGCATGCTGCTGTCTCCATAACTTAGAAACCTGTATTTGTTTGCCAATGCTTGTGAGTATATCTTTTTCCAATTGTTGTGGGTAAACGCAGCCACCAAAAGAATAAGGGTAGAACCTGGCTGGTGGAAATTGGTAATCAGGCCATTGCAAACTCTGAAATGGTATCCAGGAAAAATAAATATTTCGGTATGACCAGTGATCTCATTTTTCCGGTGCTTTTTCATATATGTCAATACAGCTGAAAGACTTTCATGTTTGCTGGGCAGATTTTCGAACCCCCGGTAGGGAAAGAGTTTTTCTATAAAGAAATCCTCTCCCGCACCTTGCAGGATTTTTACCCCGTACCAGTAGAGGCTTTCCAAGGAACGCATGGAGGTTGTGCCGACTGCCACGCTGTTGCCCTGGGCGGCCAGCAGCGTTTCAAGGTTATCCCGGGTGAAAACCATCTGCTCGCTGTGCATGGGGTGGTGCACCACTTCCTCATCCTTGATAGGTTGGAAGGTTCCTGCCCCCACATGCAGGGTCAGGTAATCGGTGGTTACGCCCACATCAGCCAGCTCATTGAGCAGTTTGTCCGTAAAGTGCAAGCCTGCCGTAGGGGCAGCCACTGCGCCCTTTATTTTAGAGTAGACTGTTTGGTACCGGGGCCGGTCCATTTCTGTTGCCTCCCTGTTGAGATAGGGGGGGAGGGGGACCTCGCCGCTGGACTCCACCACCGAGGCGAAAGTAATGTTTTCGGCAGACCAATCCAGGGTGACTTCTTTTTTGATTTTGTCCTTTAAAGTGGCGTTGATGGTGATGGCCTGACCCTGATGGTCGATTTGACCGCTAAGCACTTCCCCCTCTTTCCATCTCTTCAGGTTACCGATCATGCATTCCCAAGTCACCGGCCCCGTACTTTCCATGGCCAGCTGTATAAGCGGGGACGGAAGAACGGGTTTCAAAAGAAAAATTTCTATCCGTGCCCCCGTAGCTTTCTGAAAAATCAGCCTGGCGGGAATCACTTTTGTATTGTTGAAAACCAGCAGGCTGTTTTTTGGCAATAAGGAAGGCAGTTCATAAAAATGGTGGTGGGCAATATTGCCGTTTTCATAATGCAGCAACCGGGATGCATCCCTGGCTTCTAAAGGAAATTTAGCAATGTATTCCTCGGGGAGGTCGTACTGGTAATCAGAAAGTTTGGGTGTGCTGATACGATGCATCTTGGATATTTCAGAATTTGGTACCGTAAGTCATATTTCGGAAGGCAAATATAAAGCATTATTGAAGAAATGGGGCCCCTGTTGAACGCGTGCTTCCCGGGTTGGGAAAAAAACCAGGAAAAAGTTATTAGTATAGGAATTATTGACCAGTTTTACAGCGTCATTAAAGAACAAACGACATGGCTTCATCTTTCAAAGTCAAGGCGCGGTACACCCCCTACCTGTTGCGGTTTAAGTTTGATGCCGGCACCAGCAGAGGGGTATTAAGAACAAAAAAAACTTACCTGATA
This sequence comes from Negadavirga shengliensis, assembly GCF_042652345.1. Lineage (NCBI taxonomy): Bacteria > Pseudomonadati > Bacteroidota > Cytophagia > Cytophagales > Cyclobacteriaceae > Negadavirga > Negadavirga shengliensis. Next base: position 23,280 of record NZ_JBHSJJ010000019.1, on the reverse strand, counting down.
CAGCTTATTTCCGCTGATTTTCCAGGTACCGCCGGATACGGGGAAGCGGGTCCCCTAGCCGGTCTGAGCATCGATGACCGGGAGGATTTTGAACGGCAATTGGCCGATGTCCTGTCTGAAATGGAGCAGATTTCCTTTCCTTTCCAAGAGGCCAAAATAATGGAAATTTTGGCGCAAAAGGTTTCTTTTCAGTTGCCAAGTATACGGTTTGGAATGGAAACGGCTTTGCTGGATTTGTTAAACGGAGGTAAAAGGTACTTGTTACCCAATGATTTTTATGATAAAGGCCGCCCTATTCCCATCAACGGCTTGATTTGGATGGGGGATAAGGAATTCATGTACCGGCAGATCCGGGAAAAACTGGAGCAGGGCTTTGATTGCATCAAACTCAAGATAGGTTCTATTGACTTTGAACAGGAATGCGAACTGCTGGCATCCATAAGAAAACAGTTTGATGAACATGAGGTTACTTTGCGTGTGGATGCCAACGGGGCATTCGCTTCGGCAGACGCTCTTGGAAAACTTGGGAACTTGGCCAAATATAAACTTCACAGTATAGAACAACCCATCCAACAAGGCAACTGGGAGGAGATGGGCGCTTTATGCCGCAACACACCGGTGCCGGTTGCATTGGATGAGGAACTGATCGGGATCCATGAGCCGTTCACAAAACAGCGTTTACTTGAAGAAATCCAGCCCCAATACATTATTTTGAAGCCGACGCTGTTAGGAGGGATAGCTGCCAGCCGGGAATGGATCAAAATGGCAGAAAGCCGCAACATAGGCTGGTGGATCACTTCTGCATTGGAAAGCAATGTAGGATTAAATGCCATTGCCCAGTTTACTTCTTCACTGAATCCGGAAGTTCCACAGGGATTGGGAACCGGCAAACTGTACCATAATAATTTTGAATCCCCGCTTGCCATGATGGGAGGGGAGCTGTATTACCAAAAGGGAAAAAAATGGTCCAATTTAAAGGAGGTTTTTTGAAGACACTGTGCTGGTTGTATTTCCCCGGTTTAAGGAGACAGTTCCCCAGCTCAACCGGGTTATAAATATATTAAGTAACTAGTTTTTGCTATTTATTTGGTAATTAAAAATAAAATTTTCTAATTGATCACGGCTTTGTCTGTTTAGAGGTCTCCCGATTGCAAAAAGGGGTAACTTTAACCGCTCAACAAGCCAGTCACAATCATATGAAACGAAATATACCCATTGTTTACCTTATTTTTCTTTCTTCGGTGGCGGCGATAGGGGGATTACTCTTCGGCTACGACACGGCAGTCATTTCAGGCACCATCGGGCAGGTTACCCGGCAGTTTGAGTTGGATGCTATAGAACAGGGTTGGTATGTGGGTTGTGCGCTTATCGGTTCCATCATCGGTGTGGCCATGGCGGGGCCTCTTTCTGACCGCTTTGGCAGGAAAAAAGTGATGATCCTATCCGCCGTGCTTTTTTCAGTTTCGGCATTGGGCTGTGCCGTTTCGGAAAGCCTGACGGAACTGGTGCTCTACCGGATATTGGGTGGCATGGGGATAGGCATGGTATCTATCGTTTCTCCCATGTACATCTCCGAAGTAGCCCTTTCCGGGTACAGGGGCAGTCTGGTATCCCTGTACCAATTGGCCATCACGGTCGGATTTCTGGGTGCTTATCTGATGAATTTTCAACTGCTGGAGTTTTCCCGAACCACGGCCTTTGTATTTGAGCCGCTGCTGTCCAAAATTTTTCATGAAGAGGCCTGGCGCGGCATGTTGGGCATGGAGTTTTTACCGGCTTTTCTTTTTCTGTTGGTATTGTTCTTCATACCGGAAAGCCCCAGGTGGTTGGCGATCAACAACCAGATATCCCAAGCGGAGAAGGTATTCTCTGGTATCTATGGATCTTCGGCACTGGCTAAAAGAAAAGTGGAAGACGTACGGCGTAGTACAAGTGCGGGCATAAAAAGCAGCCAATGGGCCTTGTTGAAAAATCCCCGTGTATTGAAACCGGTCATGATAGGCGTGGCCATTGCCATATTGGGTCAGTTTATGGGGGTAAACGCGGTGTTGTATTATGGGCCCAGCATTTTTGAGCAAAGCGGACTGTCCGACGGGGATGCCCTTTTTTACCAGGTAATGGTAGGGCTCGTAAACGTCTTGACCACCGTATTGGCCCTGATCATTATTGACAAAGTAGGGAGAAAAAAGCTGGTTTATTTTGGGGTCAGCGGCATGATCATCACGCTATTGCTCATTAGTTTTTATTTCCTAAAGGGCGAAACACTTGGATGGCCCTCACAGATGCTACTTGTGCTTTTTTTGACCTATATCTTCGCCACGGCCATTTCCATATCGGCGGTCATTTTTGTACTGCTTTCGGAGATGTACCCTAATAAAATCCGCGGTGTGGCCATGTCCATAGCCGGGTTTTCCCTGTGGGTAGGCACTTATCTGATTGGCCAGCTCACACCCTGGTTTCTGGAGAACCTCAGCCCCTCGGGCACTTTTCTGCTCTTCGCACTGATGTGCCTTCCTTATATGTGGATCATATGGAAGCTGATCCCTGAAACAGCCGGCATGAGTCTGGAAGCCATCGAGGCCTATTGGATGGGAGAAAAAGCCCGCCGGGAAACCTATGATAAGCGGAGCAACACAATTGAAACCTAAATATTTTGGATTGGAGAAACCTTTGGACATGGAAAGCTATAGCAAACTTTATAAGGAAGAGTTGTTGGACCGGGTGATACCTTTTTGGCTGGAAAAGAGCCAGGATACGGCTTATGGTGGCTATTTCACCTGTCTTGACCGAACCGGGAAGGTGTATGATACGGATAAGTTCATCTGGTTGCAGGCCAGGCAGGTGTGGATGTTTTCCATGCTTTATGAAAGGGTGGAGGCCAAACCGGAATGGTTAGCAATGGCCAGACATGGGGCTGCTTTTCTTCAACGGTACGGCAGCGACGGGCAGGGTAATTTTTATTTTTCCCTTACCCAAAGCGGGGCCCCCTTGGTACAGCCCTACAATATTTTTTCCGACTGTTTCGCAGCAATGGCCTTTGGTGCACTTTATAAAATAGATCCCAAGGAAGAATATGCCGTGCTGGCAAAAAAAACCTTTCAAAACATCCTTTCCAGAAAAGACAGACCAAAAGGAAAATATACCAAGACGGTATCCGGCACAAGGGATCTGAAAGGCTTTGCCTTGCCTATGATTTTGAGTAACCTGACACTGGAACTGGAGCATTTGCTGGACAAACAAACCGTGGATGAATTGGTGCCGGGAGTAATCAGGGAGGTCATGGAGGTATTTTACCAGAAAGAGAGTGGATTGATCCTGGAAAATGTTTATCCGGACGGGTCGTTTTCGGATTCTTTCGAGGGAAGGCTGACCAGTCCCGGGCACGCCCTTGAGGCCATGTGGTTCATGTTGGACCTTTCGAAAAGGTTTGGGGACAAAGCCCTGATGGACAAAGCGGTGAGGATAGGGTTGGATACCTTGGAATACGGCTGGGATAAAACGTATGGCGGCATCTATTACTTTATGGATGTAAAAGGGCATCCTCCCGAAAAACTCGAATGGAACCAAAAATTATGGTGGGTACACCTGGAAACCCTTGTGTTTCTCGCAAAGGCTTATGAAATGAGCGGCAGTAAACAATGCTATCAATGGTTTGAAAAAGTACATGATTATACATGGGAGCATTTCCGGGATAAGGACTATCCGGAATGGTACGGTTATCTGGACAGGTATGGCAAGATTCAGCTTCCTTTAAAAGGTGGGAAGTGGAAGGGATGCTTCCATGTACCCAGGGGATTGTACCAGGTTTGGCAGTCCTTAGAGCAAATAAGTTCGGCAAAAGCAACAGGATGACGGTATGAAGAAGCTTTTTTGGATGATCCCTCTTTTCTTTTGGATGGCGTTGGTACTCAACAGCCGGCAAACCATAGCCAAACCTCCTATTAGGGGCGTATGGCTAACCCATTTGACAGGCGATGTATTGGCTTCCCGGGAAAACATCCGGGAGGCGGTGTCTCTCTGTCAGGCCAGCGGCATCAATACCGTTTTTGTCGGCGTCTGGAACAATGGATATACCCTCTATCCAAGTGATGTGACGTTGCAGTATTTTGGAGAAACAATTGACCCCCGGTACAGAGGCAGGGATCCTCTTCATGAATTGGTGGAGGAAGCCTCAGCAGCGGGAATAGCCGTGCATGCCTGGTTTGAATATGGATTTGCTGCATCGCATCAACAGGAAGACGGAGGAAAAATCATCCGGAAATTTCCGCATTGGGCAGCAAAAGATATCGAAGGCAACCTTCTGACCAAGGACAATTTCCAGTGGCTGAACATATTCCACCCTGAAGTGCAGGCCTTTTTACTACAGCTGATTTTGGAGGTAGTGGATAAGTATGATATAGCCGGTATACAGGGCGATGACCGGCTTTCCTCCCTGCCTTCCACAGGTGGATATGACGATTATACCGTTCATCTGTATAAAAGGGAACATAAGGGCAAAATTCCACCAGGTGACCATTTGGAGGAAGGCTGGACACAATGGAGGGCTGAAAAACTACATGCGTTTCTGAGAACGCTGTTCCATAAAATAAAATCAAAAGACAAAAACATGTTGGTTTCCATGTCTCCCCATGTTTTCCCTCGGAGCAAGGGAGAATACCTCCGGGACTGGCCTACCTGGGTCGAAAAAGGTTGGGTGGATTATATCATTCCACAGATTTACCAGGACCAAGGGAAGGATTATGAAACCGTTTTTTTGGAAAATCTCGACCGGGTAAGTGCAAAAGACAGAAGAAAGTTTCTTCCCGGCGTATGGATCAAGACGGATGACTACCTGATCCCGGATGCGTTGTTGGAGGAAAATGTCCGTTTCCACCGGGAATGTGATATAGAGGGGGAGGTTTTCTTTGTTTATGAAGGCCTGCTTCTCAAACAGGCTTTTTTCAAGGATTACCATTAAGAGTTTGAAATCACGTCCGGAGGAAAAAATCAACTTTGAGTCAAATAACTGGAATAAAATTCAAAAAATAAGAATGATAGAAGCGAAGGCCTGTTCCCGTGCTGACGGATATTTTTATCATCGGCAAGTTGAATGGGAAACCAGGCTGGAGGATTAGGCGCTTATCATGAACGATTAAAAATATGGATAGAAGAAATTTTATAAGCAGGATGGCTTTAGGAGGAGGTGGCTTGGCCGCAGCTTCCGCATGGCCTTTGTCTTTACAGGCGGATCAAAGGGGTAAAACCGTCAGGATCCATGAAAACGGCAGAAAGTTTTCCGCCGATGTTGTCATTGCAGGGGGTGGGTTAGGAGGCTGTGCAGCAGCTTTTGCGGCGTTGAGAAATAACCTCACGGTGGTGATGACCGAAGAAACGGATTGGATAGGAGGGCAGCTCACACAACAGGGGGTGCCGCCGGACGAACACCGATGGATTGAAACCCACGGTGCGCCTGAATTGTACCGGGCTTTTAGGGAGGGGGTAAGGGAATACTATCGCAGGCATTATCCCCTTACGGAAGCAGCTGCAAATGCTCCCCGCTTGAACCCCGGAAACGGATCTGTTTCCGCACTTTGCCATGAGCCCAAAGTTGCCTTGCGGGTACTGGAAGAAATGTTCGCACCTTATGAAAGCGCCCGTAAATTGCTGGTTCTGAAAGAATACAAGGTGATTGATGCAGAGGTCCAAGTAAATAAAGTAAACTACTTGATTGCTAATTCATTAAGATCAAATATTACTTGCCAGCTTGAAGCCCCTTATTTCGTGGATGCCACCGAATTAGGGGATCTGCTGCCACTTACAGGTACCGAGTACGTAACAGGTACGGAAGCCAAATCGGAGACCGGTGAACTGCATGCGGCGGCAACCGCCCGGCCCAATAACAACCAGGCCTTTACGGTTTGTTTGGCGATGGATTATGTCAAGGGTGAGGACTGGACCATCCCCAAGCCGGAGGAGTACGGTTTTTGGAGCCGTTACCGACCTGAAATGACACCGCCTTGGGCGGGGAAGTTGCTTGAACTGAATTATTCCGACCCCAAAACCTTAAAGCCAAAAGAGCTGGGATTTCATCCGGAAGGTATTTCGACAGGAGATAAACTGAACCTTTGGAATTACCGCAGGATCCTTCACAAGGACAACTTCGAAAAAGGTTTTTACCAGGGCGACGCCACCATTGTCAATTGGCCCCAGAATGATTATTTTCCCGGCAATATTGTGGATGTCAGCGAGGAGGAATTCAAAAAGCACGTGGAAAGAGGAAAACAACTCAGCCTTTCCCTGCTTTATTGGTTGCAGACAGAAGCTCCCCGTCCGGATGGAGGGAAGGGCTGGCCGGGACTGCGGCTGCGGCATGACCTGATGGGTACGGAAGACGGCCTGGCCAAGTACCCTTATGTAAGGGAGTCGAGAAGAATCAAAGCTTTGTTCACGGTACTGGAAGAACATGTAGGAGCCCAGCAGCGGTCGGAGGTATCGGGTTTGGAAGGAACCGGTCTCAAGGCCGCGGATTTTTATGATAGCGTGGGCATCGGCTATTACCATATTGACCTTCATCCCAGCAGCGAGGGGGATAATTACATCGATTTTGGTTCCCTTCCCTTTCAGATACCCCTCGGTTCCCTCATTCCCCAAAGGATGGAAAATCTGTTGCCCGCCAACAAAAACATAGGCACCACGCACATTACCAACGGTTGTTATAGGCTCCACCCTGTGGAATGGAGCATTGGGGAGGCCGTAGGGATGTTGATTCCCTTTGCCATGGAAAAGGGAGTATCCCCCAGGCAGGTGCGGGAAGACAGCTCTCTGCTGACCGCTTTTCAGTCGTTTATCCAATCACAGGGGATTGATACCGAATGGCCCAAAGACCAATGATGGTAAATGAATTTTTTGGGTATGGCGTTTGTGGTGAAAACCTAGCGCTCGCATGTCCCATCAATAAACCGACAATTTATGGAACTGAAAGTCCTATTCTTAAACTGTACTTTAAAGAAGTCCCCGGAGACGTCAAATACGGAAGCCCTGATCAACAAATCCGTTTCGCTGTTCAAAGAATATGGGGTGGAAAGCCAGGTCATCAGGGTAGTGGACCATCATGTCGCTTTTGGAACTACCTCTGACGAAGGGAATGGAGATGAATGGCCGCAAATTTTAGCGGAAGTTAAGAAGTCAGACATCCTGATAATTGGTTCGCCGGTCTGGCTGGGTGATAAGTCTTCTGTTTGCAAGATGGTAATCGAACGGATCGATGGCAGTACTGCCGAACAGGATGAGGAAACGGGACAATATCCTTTGTACAATAAAATCGGGGGCGTACTGGTGACAGGAAATGAGGACGGCGCAAAAAAAGTCTGTGCTGATGTGCTCTTCTCGCTTAATCATTCGGGCTGCACCATTCCTCCCAATTCCATGGCCTATTGGGTAGGCGATGCCGGTCCCGGCCCCAGTTATCTCGAAGGTGGAGGTGATAAGCATTTGTTTACCAACAAGAATTTGAGGTTTCTGGTAAGCAACACGGTTTACCTGGCCAAACAGCTTAAAGAGAAGCCTATTACCACCAATTTACATAAGCTTACAGAGGAAGCTGAGCAGGTAAGCGAAAGTTGACGCACAGGAATTTTTTTCAATCTCTTTTAAAAAACTTTTGACCACCTTTCTCAAACTTGGGCTTCGCGCAGGTTAATTCCGATAGCGCATCAGGACAGATAATCCGTCTGGACTTATAATATCAGCATATATTTTATATTTTTTGTGTAAAAAACAATTTTTTTTAGGCATTTGTAATCATCAATATTGTATGTATTGTTATTATAAATTATATTATGGTATAATTTCATGATATTTTAATTTAAACGGATGTGCCTATGTATGTTAGCTTTACTGAAAAAACGAAAATGATCTTTTTAGCGGCCATTTTCACGGGCTTAAGTTCATGCCAACCGGATGTATTTGAAGAGACAGAAAAAGAGGACCAGTCGGTAGAGACAACCGTTTCCGGATTACTCGAAGGGCACTATATTGTCGTGCTTAAAAGGGATGCGGTCAATGCACGCATACAATTACACGGTGACCACAAACAACGGACGGAGGATATGAAATCGGCCATCGGTCCCCTTTTAAGGAAAGCGTTGATTGCTGAAGCGTCTCTCGAACATGTATACAGTTCCAGTATATATGGTTTTTCTGCTCCACTGAATAAGGATATGCTGGATAATCTCATCAAAGATCCCGAGGTGGCATATATTGAGCAGGACCGGATCATTACTTTGGCTCCTCCGTGGGAAAGGGGAGAAGAAGATGCCGGAACCGGACAGGAAGCGCCTTATGGAATTAACAGAGTGGGGGGAGCGGTAGATTTTTCCGATTGTAACCATGTGGCCTGGGTGATCGATACCGGAATTGATTTGGATCATCCGGATTTGAATGTGGATGAGTCGCGGGGATTCAATGCTTTTACCAAAGGACGCGACTCCAAATCCCTGGATGATGGTGACGGGCATGGAACCCATGTAGCCGGCATCATAGGGGCTATTGACAATGAAATAGGTGTGGTGGGTGTCGCTGCCGGTGTCACGGTAGTACCCATAAAAGTTCTTGACTCAAAGGGTAACGGGACCTATTCCGGGGTAATAGCAGGGGTGGATTATGTGGCGGCGAATGGTGAACCCGGCGATGTGGCCAACCTGAGCTTGGGCGGGCCCGAATCTGCGACATTGGATCAGGCTGTGGTGGAAGCTGCAAAAAACGGCGTTATTTTCTGTGTGGCAGCGGGTAATGACGCGGATGATGCCGACAACTATTCGCCTGCACGTGCGGAAGGGAAAAATGTCTATACGATTTCCGCTATGGACAACAATGACACCTGGGCCTCCTTTTCCAATTTTGGAAACCCTCCCGTGGATTTTTGTTCTCCCGGTGTAAGCATCAGATCCACTTGGAAGGGTGGGGCTTACCGTACCATCAGCGGGACATCGATGGCGGCTCCCCATGCTGCCGGTGTATTCCTGGTTTCGGGAGGCAATTATAAAACGGATGGTGTGGTCAAAAATGACCCCGATGGATTTGATGATCCCGTTATCGTTCACAAATAGATGCCGGTCTTATTGATAGAAGCACTACGGTTAAGTCAAGTAGGGTTTCCGATCGCCCCGATTAGTTCCCTAAATGCCCCCAGATGTCCACGGATTGCACGAATTAACACGAAGTTGGATTTTTGATTTAAAAGCCGTTCAATTAGGGTGGTTGAGCTCAGCTCCCGGATTCCCTGGGAAGATCTGGTAGGAATATTCAACAAACGTAATCCCTCTAAGCAGACGGGAAGGCCTACCCTTAACCCACGTGTGCTGATCTGTGCGGTGATCATCAAGCACGTCCTCAACCTTGACGACCGTGAGACGGTTGCCCAGATTACCGAAAACATGTATCCCGCACAGCGGGACAAATTATCCAGTATTTTCTTGGCTACGGAATGAACCGGATCAGGGCCAGGCTCAGAAACACCAGCCAATCGTGGATCGCCTCTATCTTATTAGTGTTAATTAGTGTAGACCTGTCCCAGCCTGCTTCGGGATTAGTGGACAAAAAATCGTCGAGATTTCCGTTAATTTACATTTGACGCGACACTACGCTGTTGAAAAACCGGATATGGCTTGATCGGCGTCTCTTCCTTCCGGTAAAAATATTCTATTTATTTATTAGTTGGGTTGTAGGCGAATTGGAGATTAATAACTATATTGATAATTCCACTAATCTGTTGCTGCTATGATAAGAACGCCGGGATGTGAAATCCTTCCTTTGTTTTTGAACAAACTACCTGTTTTGTTTTACGTTTTGCCCGTTTTATGCTTGTTCTCTTTTGCAGGATGCCGTTCCAATGAATCCGCCAGTGTATCTTCCGGAAACCTGCAATTGATCAACGCTGAAAAAAATCTTGCCTTGGGCATTGATGAAGAGACACCGAATTTCAGTTACGCCGGTATCCGTTATTTCAGGGGGGAGAAACCCTGGTTATTCAGCCTGAACGAAGGGAAAAACGAGATACAAATGTTTGACCTGCAGGAACAAAAATTGCATAAAAGGCTGCAATTTGAAGTGGAAGGTGACAAGGGAGTAGGCCACGTATTTGGGTTTCATGTCCATAACCTGGACAGTATATTTATTTTTCCACAATTCAAAGGTGAGATTTTTATAACCGATACTTCAAAATCCATCAAAAACAAACACACCTATAGTGTCCCGGATTTTCATACGCCGGCATTTGTCTTGCCCGATTCCCCTCCGGTACTTCAAAGTGGCCAGCGGCTGGTTGTCAGAACCAGGCCTGAAGGGAACTACAATGAATTGAAGGACGAAGAGCTATCTACCAGACACCTCGCATACACCATTAACTTAAACAATGGCGAGAGTGGTTTGCTTCCCCATTTTTATCCCAAAGGCTACCTGGCCCAAGGTCCCAGGATTTTTGAATTCAGCATGGCCGCATCCCCCCAAAAAACGGTGTATTCGTTCTTTGCAGACCACCGGCTGTATTATTCCACCTCGGATACCGGGGAATTAGAGGAGGTATATGCCCGGAGCAAATACCTTCCGGATGATTTCGCCAACCGTCCGCTATCTGGCACTCCTTTGGAAAACATGCAGTATACCTTTGGATCCAACCGGTATTCAGGCATTATGTATGACCCTTACCGGGAGGTGTTTTACCGGTTTTGTTATCCTGAAGTGGAGATAAGGGACCGGGAAGAAGGAATGCAGCTGCGGGGATTCCCGAAAAAGTTTTCCATTATGGTTTTGGACAAAGACCTGAACATATTGGGAGAGACCCTGTTTGATAAACCGCATTACGTTCCCCACAATGCCTTTGTGGCCGAGGAGGGACTTTATATTTCCATCAACCACCCCGAAAACCCGGATAATCAGGAAGACTATTTTGCTTTTGCTTTGCTTGTTTTGGAGGAAGGGGAGTAGGTTTTGGTGTGCTTTGGTGCTGAGGTAGGAGGGGTATTTTTGGTTGAGATTATACCTAAAAAGGAATTCGGTAACATTACTTTACCGTAAGCGTAATTTCATCAAAATAGATTTTTCCAGTAGTCCCACTGAGCATTCCTAAATTAACGCTAATGTTATCTGCTTCGGAAGGAAAGTTATCCAGGGTGATGATGATGGGCGTCCAATCAAAATCACCCTCCAAGAATGAATAACTATCGGACCCAGCGGATCTTCCTTGGGTATTTCCTTTGCTGTCACTCTGAGGAAATATCCGAAATGAGATATAAACTCTGGGAGAGGTGGGAAATACACTGCTTATATTTTCTCCCTTGAGGAAAGCTATGAGCTCTAAGGTACTTCCCTGGGCAGGCATTGGACCCGAATAGGTTTGTGTCCAGGATCCGTAGTTGAGATTGACGCTATCCCGGTTTTCTATGAACAATGATTGAATTCCAGTCATAAAAACTTCTTTGCTCACCCCTAATTCGATACCGTCGGATTTATTCGCAGTCCAGGGGAAAACCGAATCGTGGGATAAAGATATATGGGGGTTCAACATCAATTGGGTCCCTGGAGGAAGGGTGTCTTCATCTACACATGCCATTAGCAGAAGCAATAAGAGCGGCCCGAGAGAAATGTTTTTAAACATAAAGACTCAATTAGTTGTACTAATGTTTACGGATTTCCGAGATGACGGTTTTTATTTTTTCAATGCAGGAATTTCCTGTGAGAAAAATAAAATGTAATATCATTGTTTGTTTTGGAATAGAAGTGGTTTTTACGGTTTTGTGTAATTTGAAATGTCCGTACAAATTCCGTACATTTGTCGTATAGAAGATCAAAGTTAAATGAGATGAAGATGTCTTTGAAAAAGGAGGAACGGATTGAGATTCGCGTTTCAGTTGAAGATAAAGAAGTTTTTAAAAAAGCACAAGAACTTAGTGGGGATAGGACTTTTAGCGGGTTCATTATCAGGATACTAAGGATGCAGGCTGAACGGATTATTTCAGAAAGAGATAAGATCATTGCCAGTGATAGGGATAGAAAGATTTTTTTCGACACAGTTTTTGGAGACCAGGAACCTAATGAGAAATTAGTAGCTGCGGCTAAAAGGTATAAATCAAGATTTACCGCAAAGTGAAGGTAGTACTTTTAGACAAAAGCCATACCCGGAGTAAATTTAGTTGCGAAGAGGAATCACTGTCGGAATATGTCCGAAAGCAAGTAAGTCAGGATATAAAAAAAGGACTGGCAGCGTGCTTTGTGGCGATAAATGAGCACAAAGAAGTCATCGGCTATTACACGCTATCCAGTGAAAGTCTTGGCAGGGATAGCTTGCCTGAACACTATCGGAAGAGGGTTCCGAAAAATTACCATGTTCCCGTGATTCTGCTAGGACGGCTAGCGAGGCATCTGTCCGAAAAAGGAACCGGGTTAGGAGAACATTTGCTAATAGATGCCTTAATTCGGAGTTATAACTTATCCAAGCAAAGTATAGGAGCAATGGCTGTGGTCGTTGATCCCATCAATGAAAAAGCCGCTAAATTTTATTCGAAGTATGGATTTGAACTTCTCCCCGATAGCGGAAAAATGTTTATTTCCATGAATGTTATTGCTAAGATTGTTTGATGTAACATCAACTAACCTGTTTTCAATGCAGCGCAGCCCTGACGGGAAGGTTTTTGATGACTTCTCCCTCGAAGGCCATCATCTCATGCAGCCGGTCATAGACGGTTTTCTCCTCAAAATATTCCAGGGCCAATTCCACGAAGATATTGCCATGTTTGGCTTCCGAGGTCCACAGGGTTTTGTAGAATTTTTTCAGGTCCTCATCCTCCTGCGCTTCGGAGACCATGCGGAACCGCTCACACCCACGGCATTCCACGATGGAGCCCAACAGCATCCTGGAAAGAAAACGGGATTCATGGGTGCCTCCATGGGTGAGGGGCATGAGCTGTTTGATGTAGGGGTCTTCCTGCATCTCCCTGTTCAAGGCCACGCCTCTCTTCTGCATCAGTTCGAACACCTGCTGAAAATGCTCCAGTTCCTCAATCGCCGTGGCGATCATATCCGGGATGATTTTTTCCCGGTCCGGATATTTGGCAATCAGGGAGGTGGCCATAGCAGAGGCTTTCCTTTCGCAGTCTGCATGGTCCTGTAAAAAAGCATCGAAATCCGTCATCACGGCATCCAGCCATTCCTGAGAAGAGGGTATTTTAAGGTCTATAGAATATTTCATCTGTTTACAATTGTTCCTTAATTGTCATATGGAATCTCGCATGATAGATAATCATCTCTCCGTGTGACGATCCCGTCATGCTCGATTTCATATGATTATAATTGTTTTTTTAGCGGTCACATACTTGCGTGTCGTAATGCACTTCAGTGTGCAGGCATGGAATCTCGGTTTTTCCCTCACCCCCGGCCCCTCTCCCTACCGGAGAGGGGAGACAATATTGAAATGCCCGGTTCCATGTGTTTATAATTTGTTCTTTATCAGCCATAAGCTTGTCCCGAGGTTGAAATAACCTATCTTAGCCAGCCCCAGCCAGCCCTGGCCTGCCCCTGCCTGCCCCGAACTTGTTTCGGGGAACTTGCCCCGGGATTGGTGGAAAACTATTTGGTTCTGAAGCTGTGGCTTCCTTAAAAACCACAGACGCAACCAAACCCCATTCCCCAACCACGACAACAATGAGAACAATGACAACCACGAGAATAATGACAACCACGCCAACCAAAACGCCCCCTCCTCATCCCCTCCAATTTTCACAACAGCATCATCCACGGGCAAATTTAGTATTTCTTTTCAAAAAAGGGGAAGGTGCTTACCTTTGTTGCCTAAGTTTAAATACCGCCTATGAGCGTGTTTGCCAAATAGCATGAAGGAACTTTTAAAAACCTATACCCACCGCTTCCAGGTAAAAGCACCTTATTTTTCTTCCCATCCCCGCAGGGAGCTTGGACTGATTATTGCCATCCCATCTTTCAAGGAACCGGATATTTTGCCTACGCTCCGTTCGCTGGCCTCCTGTGACAGGCCCAAAGGAAGCGTGGAGCTGATCATTACCATCAACGCCTCTGATGGATCGGAGCCGGCCCTATTGGAAGCCAATGAAAACACCTTCCAGCAAATCAATTCATGGCGCATCACTGAAAAGCCTGATTTTATGGAGGTTTTGGTGATCAGGGAAGAGCATTTGCCAAAAAAACATGCAGGAGCCGGGTGGGCCAGGAAAATAGGGATGGATGAAGCTTTCAGGCGCTGGGCAATGTTGGAAAAAGACGGCCCGATCCTTTGCCTGGATGCGGATTGTACCGTGTCAAAAAATTACCTGACAGCGGCGGAAGCCGTTTTTAATGATCCTGATATCGACCTCGGGCATTTTGAATTTGAGCATTTGCATGAGAACGAGCAGGATGAATCCCTTAAAAAAGGCATTGTTCAGTATGAATTGCACCTGCGGTGTTATGTACAGGGACTGCAATGGGCGGGATATCCCTTTGCGGTACATACGGTCGGGTCCTGCATGGCAGTGAGGGCATCGGCTTATGCCAGGGCAGGGGGGATGAACCGCAGGAAAGCGGGGGAGGATTTTTACTTTATGCATAAGTTGTTGCCGGTCAGTAATTTCCGTTACCTTGGAGCCATCGTCTATCCATCATGCAGGGTTTCTGACCGCGTGCCTTTTGGCACAGGCAGGGCCCAACTGGAATGGAAGGCCAATGAAGGGGAGAGGCTGAGCTATGATCCCAGGGTGTATAAATTACTGAAAATTCTGTTTGACAAAGTACCTGAATGGTATGAAAATGAAGTGGATGTAAAGGGGTTTCCTGAAGTCATGCAGTTGTTTTTGGATATAATAAAACTGCCTGGTGAAGTGGAAAAAATGAAAGCCCAATCCAGGAGCAGGGTGGTCTTCATGCGCAGGTTTTGGCAATGGATGGATGGTTTTATGGTGCTGAAATTCACCCATTTCCTAAGGGACCAGGCTTTTCCCAACTTACCCGTATTTTTGGCCGCCCGGGATCTTTTGGATCAAATCCTCGCTTCTGATCCCTGTTTTTCTGTGGATTCCCGATTGGTGAAACTGGTCTCATGCCAAGAGTAAAATGACGGATATCTCGTCGATTTTTTGTCCACTAATTCCACTAATTAACACTAATTTTATGGAAAGAACCATGTAATTGAAACAGCTTTTCAATTCTCCTTTTCGTGCTAATTAGTGCAATCCGTGGACATCTAGAGAACCAATGGGAGCGACCGAAATCCGACATTTCATACCTGACTCAACACTAGCTAATACCTTAACGCCGGATCAATTGCCCTTATTGGATGGGCTTAAGGTAAGGTAAACCGGTTCGTTGGCTTTGGCGCGGATATCAATACCCGCTATCAGTTCTTTTCCGCTGTAATTCCGGGTTTTGTTGTCCTGCTCAAAGTGAAGCCGGTAAGTCTGCTCTTCCTTTACCGTAAACCATTCGGGAAACTGGTTGATCCTGGGATAGTCCAAGGGCAGGTTGAAAATCCCCTGATGCCTGGGATGGTCAAAATGTATTTTGCCTGCCCAATCCGCTTCGGGGAAAATGGCCATTTTAAGACCGTCACCGTCATTGATAGCGCCGAAGTAGACCGCTTCACTCCAGGGTGACAAAGTGGTGCCCTGCGTTTTCCAGAGGCAGTACATGATGGTGGTCCGGGCAAAGTTGCCATCCCCATGCCATCCCTCGATGATGCCGGTATTTTGATAGGCTTCAGCGTTGGCCCTATGGGCTGAATCCTGCATGCCCCACATCACCTGTATCTGGCTGTCCACCCAGTTGCTGGCCTCGTTTACTTTTTCCCTGTTGTACAGGTTCAACGCACTTTCTATGGCATCGGCATAGCCATCCGCACTTCCCCTTTCCCAGTCGTAGTATTCGTAGTGATTCAGGTTATTCAATGCCCGAAGCACCGCATCGCGATAAGGCCCGTGCCCATCCAGCATGTATACGGAATAGTAGGCATTGTAGGTGTAACCCCAGGTATCTGCAATCCCCGCATCCAGTATTTCGCCTGTAATGGGATTGACCTGATTGTAGAATAATCCATGTTCATCGGTTCCCACCTCCAATATGCGGTCCAGCATGTCATAAATGGGTTTTCTGTAGGCCTCCTTCTTTTCCACATTGGCAAAGGCAGTAGTAAGGTACAACTCACACAGGCCGGAAATGATCTCGCAGCCATGGTCACGGAGACGGATGAGATCTTGGTCCCGGGTAGGGTGGTTTTCTCCCAACAGGTAAAAATCACCCAGCCGGATGGCCCAGTCCAGGTATTTTTGCTCTCCCGTCATCCAATAAACCCTGGAAAGTGCCTGCAACAGTTCACCGTTTACCTCTACGTTGTAGGAAGGAATGTGGCCGAAGGGGCTTTCATATTCCGCATTTTTCCAGATGTCATCAAGAATATCGATCATGCGCTGTGACCACGCTGTCTTTCCAATATATTCGGTCAACGGCAGAAGGCCATCCTTCACATACTCTGAGGCACCAAAAATGATCTCGTCTTTTCGGAGATTCTCTGCCATGAAGCCTTTTTTGGAAAATGACCAATCATCCGGCAGCCGGTCCCAACGGTTGGTGAGCCGTTGTTCCGTTTCGAGAATGGCCTTCATTTTTCCTTCATACAAATCCCTGTCGAGGAGGGCCGCGGTCAAAACCATAAAGGGATAGTTATCCGCAGCGGCGTCCTTGGCATTCCAGAAATCCTTGGATTCGTGTAGGTTTCGCGGGATCAATCCGGTTTCAAGATCCGCATATTCCAACCAGGAGTTCACAAAATCCAGGCAACGGCTAAAGCCCTCATGGGCCAGATACCCGTTTTCAAGGGCATCCTGGAATAAAGGATCAAGCGGTTTCTCCTGTTGACAAGAGGTGAAAAAAAGAATACAAATGACACTGAACAGTAGGAAAGGCTTCTTCATGGTTTATCGGTGAATGGGTTTATGGTCAACCTTTGGGGTTATTTCAATTCTGGTTAAAGTGGTGTAGTTGAAGCAATAAGGATATGGTGGGTACGCATAAAATTAAAATTTTAATTTTGTCCTGTAAGAAATATCCATTCCATAATTTGGTGATTTTCATGGAATGTAAAAATATAAATTAAAAAACCGTATACAAAAAAAACACAAGCCCTATTTCAGGGCCTGTGACCATTCTTTTACCTTCCGGATGTAATTTTTGCAGTCCATCTTTTCTTCAGCTATAAAAGGATTGTCGTCCAATCCCCCAACGATTTGGTCCCTCTCTTCATCTGAAGCATATACCATGTTTCGGAAAGGGTTGTCATAATCCTTTTTTCTCGAAGCATATACCTGGTCGGATAACCATTGCCGGAAAGCAAGGGTTTCTTCCATGATATCCTGCCATGTTTGGAGAGAAAAAGTTTGGCCCTGGTCTTTCAGGAACTGGTTCAAAATACACAGGGCGTGGCTGGCTTTATTCCGGCTATAGGCTTTGGATACAGCTTGGTATCCTTCATGTATACCGTCCCATCCCGTGATGTTTCCCGCTTTGATGTTGTGGATAAGCTGTTCCAGCTCATTGTCAGGAATGAGTTGGCCACCCACATTGGACCAGGTCAGGCATTCATTCTTTGAAGAGATAAGACCGGATAATCTCTCCCAACTCATGTCTTTTTCTTCTTCCAAGTATTCCAGGCTGCATTTTACCGCATAATATTTGATGAGGCTGACATAAATGGACCAGGCCTGGCTTGCTTTGATAACCTGAACTTTCCTTTTGCTGTTTTCCCAGCCATGGATGAAAATCTCCAATCCTTCCAGCAGCTCACTTTGGTTTTTCAGCAGCTCCGCGCCCTCACGCCTTGCCCGCTTGTGGGTAATTTCCCCTGGGTTTTCCTTTTGCTGTAAATAACTTTTTCCGGTTTCGGTTTCCAAAATCCCGATGGCCCGGTATACCTCAAAAATCGTATCGGGAGCCAGGTAATCAAACTCCAATAGCTGGATTTTCTCCGTTCTTTTGTCCCTGTCTTTGTACTTCCATGCATTCCTGGCCAATGCATACATGTTGTATAGAAACCAATAAGCGGGCATGACAACCAGCCGGTTCTGGTAGACCTGGTTGCTGATAAGGGAAAAAGGCAGGGGGATGTCCAATTCAGCGGGATAATCCCCTTTGGCCAGGATATTAAAGCTGGCAAACCTGGAGTTGTGTTTCAGACTGACACACAGGCCCGGCCAAAACCCTCTTCCGGCTATGAGTTCCCCGTCCGCACCTCTTGAATTGTGGTTAGACCCTACCGTGGCTCCGGCAGCCATGTTGCTCTGGCCCATCACCAATGCCGCGCACAGGAAGGAGTTGTTGTGATGCTGTTCGTGGGCAGGGAAAATCAATGAATTCAACACCTCGCAACAAGAGATGGTGGCATTGTTGCCCAGGTAACTGTTGATCAGCCGTGCACCGTATTTGAGTTGGGAATGGGATGCCATCACAAACCGGACGGCCTTCACACCATAAAATATGGTGCAGCCTTCGCTGATGATCCCGTTGACCATTTCGCATCCCTCGCCAATCTGTGTACTGGCTTCAGCGTCTGAATGGATGGTCAGGTTTTTGAGTTTGTTGGCCCCTTTGATATAGGCATCGGATCCGATCCATACATCTTTGATGATCAGGGTGTTTTTGATGATACAACGGTCGCCTACTTTGCCGTAATAACCCCTTTTGCTGTCAAAAGCCTTTTGGGTAAAATCCAGCAGCTTTTTTTGAAGCTCCACATCAGTTCTGAACCTGGACCAAAGCCAGGCGTCGCCGGGCAACATGCCGCTGAAAGGGGCCACCTTTCTGCCAGCATTTTCATTGCATACCTCCAGCCAGATCCTTATATTTTCCTCTTCGCCCTCTTTGACTATGCCATTGCCGAATTTGGCGTGGCTGGTTGTGGCCATTTCATTCACATTCACCAATACCACATCATTGCCCAGGATATAGTGGGACAGGTAATTCACATTGTCAATGACCACGTTATCCCCGATGTCACAACTGATGATGGTGCTGTTATAGATCCCTACAGGCATGCGCAGGTTGTGGTATTCCAGGTAGCAGGGTTCCAGTTTGCCCAACCGTACCAGACCAAAGAACTTGCAGTTTTTGACGAGCTCGGGGTTGAAGGCGTCGGATACCAGGATTTTGTTCCAATCATCCGATTGGTTCCGGTTTCTTACCAAAATCTCAATCTCCTGGGCATTCAGTTGACGGTAATTGACACCGTTTCTGTTTTGTATGTTGCGCAGATAATATTCATCTTTCCCTTCGGGAAGAAATTTCTCCTGGATAAACCGGTAGCCCAACGAGGATAATGGATGCCTTGTTATCTGGTTCATGGTAATGGTTTTAAAAAAGTCATTCTACGGTAACGGATTTGGCGAGGTTTCTGGGTTTGTCCACATCAAGCCCTTTAGCCAACCCGATGTAATAAGCCAGCAGTTGCAAAGGAATCACGCCCAACATGGGGGCGATCAGTTCATCGGCGGCTGGGACGGACATGGTATCATCAGCAATCTCAGTGAACACCGGATCATCTTCGGTGATCACGGCCACAACCTTTCCTCTCCGGGCTTTTATTTCCTGGGCATTGCTGACGAGTTTTTCATGATAAGCATCTTTTGTGGCCACGAAAACCACCGGAAGCGTCTCTTCCACGAGGGCGATGGGGCCGTGCTTCATTTCGGCCGCAGGGTATCCTTCCGCATGGATGTAGGAAATCTCTTTTAGCTTGAGGGCGCCTTCCAACGCCACAGGAAAATTGAAACCCCTGCCGAGGTAGAGAAAATCGGTTGAATCTTTATATTTTTCGGCAAGTTCCTTTATCCGGGAACTGCTCTCAAGTACGGTGGCCACTTTTTCGGGCACCATGTGAAGTTCATTGATCAGGTGGGTGTACCTTTCCATGCCGATGGTGCCTTTGGCATAGCCCAACTTAAGGGCGATCATATACAGGACAGCAAGCTGGGCGGTGAAGGCCTTTGTGGACGCCACACCGATTTCCGGGCCGGCATGGGTATGGGCTCCCGCATGGGACACCCGGGCGATACTGGAGCCTACCACATTGACGACGCCAAAAATAAAAGCCCCTTGCTCCTTGGCTTTGTCTATGGCTACCAGCGTGTCAGCCGTTTCCCCGCTCTGCGAAATGGCAATGATGACGTCACCTGTTTGGATCACCGGATTTCTGTAACGGAACTCCGAAGCATATTCCACTTCTACAGGTATCCTGCACAATTCTTCGAACACATATTCCGCCACCAATCCGGCATGCCAGGAGGTGCCACAGGCCACCATGATGATGCGGCGGGCGTTGGTCAGCATATCCAGGTTGTCGTCCACCCCGCTCATGCGGATGGTTCCGGCACTGGCATCCAGCCGGCCTCTCAAGCAATCGAAGATGGTGGTGGGCTGCTCAAAGATCTCCTTCAACATAAAATGGTCAAATCCGCCTTTTTCAATGGCAGCAAGCTCCATATCCAGCTTGGTGATAAAAGGCGTCACTTTCTCATTTCCGAGGTTTTTGAGGATGAGTTCATCCGGTTTGACGATGGCGATTTCATAGTCGTTGATATAAACCACCTCTTTGGTGTATTCTACAATGGGAGAGGCGTCCGATGCCAGAAAATGCTCTCCTTTGCCAATGCCGATGACCAGAGGGCTTCCCTTTCTGGCCGCGATAAGGGTGTCGGGATTGTCCTCATCGATCAAAATGATCACATAAGCCCCCACTATCCTCTTTAGAGCGATCCGGACCGCTTCCTCCAGGGATCCGTTGTGGTGTCCGTGGATGTCTTCGATGAATTTGAGCAACACTTCCGTATCGGTGTCGCTCTCGAAATGGTACCCTTTGTTCTGGAGCTCCCGCTTTAATAAGGCATAATTTTCAATGATCCCGTTATGGACCATGGCCAGTTTTCCGTTGGAGGACCGGTGGGGGTGCGCATTTCTGTCAGAGGGCTCTCCGTGGGTAGCCCACCGGGTATGCCCGATGCCCGTTAGGGCGTGAAGGTTTTTCCCCAATAAGGCCTCCTCCAGTTCGGCGACTTTTCCTTTTTTCTTGAAAACCTGCAGCCCGCTGTTCAACAGGGCCACTCCCGCACTGTCATATCCTCTGTATTCGAGTCTCTTCAGTCCTTTTAAAATAACAGGGTATGCTTCCCTGGGACCGGTGTAAGCAACAATTCCACACATGGCGCTAAATCAAAATAATATTCGTAAAAATGACTTCTATTTATTCCGGGACGAAAATTAGTCAAATAATCACAAGATTCACAAAATGTGATTTCAACTACAAAAAACCAAAAAAAGATCAAGCCCCGGTTTTTAATGTTTTTTTTAAAGGATCTATGGTTCCTTGTTTTATAATTTAATAAAACTACAATCCGGAAAAGAGGTATTTTGATAATCTAAATTTACTTTTTGAATGAATGCGATAAACACAAAGCACTTTCCGGGAAAATATTTTTTGATAATTCCGTAAATTTTTCTTTAATATTTTTCCATATGGACAATCGATGTCCGGTTCGTGTGCATTTTGTTTAATGGAGATCGGTCTTTTTGGGCTAAGCCTTGAAGGGGTGTAGGTAGCTATCTGATAGGAGGATTTTTCTATTTAGAACGGGATTCTTGCCAATAGGAGGGGAGTGGCTGGTAGCGGGCATGCTGCTTGTGGTTCTGGATGCTTTCGAAGACCTCCTTTAGCCATTTAAGGTTATGAATCCATGCTTTCCTATTACCTCAAATCACAACCTACAATCCAGTGAACCGCCAAGTACAGCCAGCCCCGAACTCGCTTCGGGGAGACCTGTACGTACGGTGGTGTGATAGACTCAGCCTGAGCCATTTGGCTCAGGTCGGACTCGATTACAGGCTGGCTTTCTATTTTTTGATTTTCCTATCAGGAAGAGGTTCAACATCGTTTATATCATTTTGGATTCCTTGTTCTCTATATTCTGAAGCAATATTTACTTGGATAATTTCTCGTTCATCCTTCCAATAAATAATGCTCAAAAAAGCAATTGCTAACTGAACCTTTAGGTCTTGGTTATCAGGTTCGTTTTCTAAATTCCATTTGTCTTTAATCGCCTTATTATCTTCTTTATTGATGTCAATAATTGAAGCATAAATTTTCAGCCCTTCATTGATACAATTATTTAATTGCAATTCTTCTTTTTCGTCTTCTTTTAAATCTTTGTGTTCAATTGCTGGCAAATCATATTTTCGAAGAATAAACAATATGTCCTGTGAATTATACTCGGTCGATGGAATGTATTGAATGTATCTTTTGAAATTACTTGCATTAAGAATTTCTTCTAATTGAAAGTTAATATTCACACCAACGATTATGATATCACTGGAGTTACCTACAATTTTGTTTAATGCAATAAGTATGTTATCCTTATTAAGTAAGTACCTTTTTGTTCTCGCTATTAAAAATGAGTTGGGGATTAATCGTTTAACTTTATTGTTTACTATTGCTCCTGCAAATACTGTATCATAATTCAAATGATGAACATCATTGTCAGTAAATGCCGATTTTGACATTAAAGTAATTTCTCCATTAACACTCAATTTGAGTTCACCTTTAGAATGTTCCTTGTCTTTTGCTACAAAGATCGGTTTGTAAACATCAAAAGCATTTGATATTATTTCGTTGGATTTAGAATAAAAGTTTCGGATTTTTTCCTCAGACAATTCAGCATTTAATTTTTGCCGTCCGATTTTTCCCTTTATTGCTTTTTTTAAGTCATTGATGAACAAAGAAAAATCTTCTCTTTTAGTTTCCACTAGTTGTTCAAATTCGAGCTCTACTATTAATTCTTTGTTTGCAAGTATATTATTTAAACACTTTTCAAAAAAAGAAATACTATCGAGCCAACTGCTCAGCTCTAAAACATCATCAGGAAGATTTGGTAAAGCTGTAAAGTCTTGATAGATGTAGTATTTATGAAGAGAGTACTGTCTTAAAAACAAGATTGTAATATAGCAGCATATCCAATAGTTAACTTGTCGTCTGTTCCCTAAATTGTCAAGGCCAGGAAAGTAATATCTTAAATCTATTGGTGTTCTATGTTTAAATTCATTTCTGAAATACTCAAACCAAAAAAAGATTTGTGTCATTGTGTAATCGGTAATTACAACTGCACCACTTTCGGTAAATAAGACTGCACCATATTTGGCAACAGGAATGCACCACCAATAATCCCTTAGGGGCATGCCCCTAAGGGATTTGGTACTATTTTGCTAGTC
>NZ_JBHSJJ010000018.1:0-123515 GCF_042652345.1 Negadavirga shengliensis | reverse complement strand
GCCGCTTCCCGGCGCGAACGCCCCGGGACAGTGCCCGGGGACCCCTTCTCCCGGGGTTTTCCCGGAAAAGGACTGCAAATGTCGGAAGAAAAACCGAAACCCGCAAGAAAATATCAATCTTTTTTTTTCAAATCCTCCGCCCGCGGCTTCCCGCGGAACGTAACCCCCGTTTGGGATCACAAAGATGAAGGGTTTTTTATTAACCACAATGCATGTAACCATAAAAATACAACAAAAAAATCAAATCGGCTGATAATCAACCGGAAAATTATTTTCATCAATACTTAAACCCAGGGATTACCCTATCCCTCTTTTTACCCGTCTTATAATTTCTAAAGGTATATCTTATGGAAACTTCATGAGCACCGCCCGAATTTCTCCACCCTAATCTTGATACAGTAAAATCATAACTGTAACCCATTTCCAAATCATTGGGAAACGAAAAACCGAGTAAACCAATAATGGCTTCATTATTGGGCAAGGAGTTTTTAGTGGGTAAACCCCTGTACCAGATCCCAAAAACTACCGGCTCCAGATAAAACTCAGTACCAAAATCCAACTGATCAAACAAGCCCTGGCGTTTATAATTAAAGGCAACGGATAATGTGCGTTCCTGGGATAGATTATTGATTTGGTCAAAGATGGAACTACTGTAAAGCTTGAACCTTACGCCGCCATGCAGGGAATATCTGATGGGCAAACGGTTCAAATCAACCTCCATATAGGATATATACGGTCTGGTAAGATGATGTGCCGCCGCCCCAAGCCAGAATTTTTCATCGTAATAATACAATCCCGTATTAATATCTATATGGCTCCTTTGACTTTCATCATCAATCCAGGATAAACCATCTCCGATCACAATTCCCCGGTCAATATCCAACTGTGTGCCCAAAATAATGTTTTCCACATTTACGCTGCGGTTGACAAACCCCGTCTGTAGCCCCATGTGTAAATAACGTTCCTTTCCTAATTGCAATCGATATGAATACAACAGCCCTACTTCCATGTTTTGTAACTGGGCAAAAGTATCCCTGGTCCCATTGACCATTACTCCGATACCGCTTTTCTTATGTTCGATAAAATGATCAAAATAAGCTGACATGGTGTGAAAGCTGTGATCCAATCCAGGCCACTGGTTCCGATAATTCAAACCTATTCTGGTCCATTCGGTACTGCCGGTGAAGGCCGGATTGAGGTATAACGGAGAAGCATAAAACTGAGAAAACTGCATATCCTGGCCTTTCAGCTGCGCATAACACCCGAAAAGAAATAAGATGATCCATATGTAAAACACCCCCTTCATCTGATCAACAAAACCTTTCCTGATCGGGTAATGTATTCCCCGTCCCGGGACTCAAAATCCGCCCGGTACACATATCTTCCCGGCGGCAGGTCTTTACCATTCAAGGTCCCATCCCATCCTTCCATCTCAAGATCTTCTGATTTGAACAGTAATTCCCCCCAAGCGCTGAAAACCATCAATTCCATTTTGACGATCCCTTTAACTTTGGGCCGAAAATACCTGTCTTCCTCCCTGCTGGGCGTGAAGCCGTTGGGAAACATAATCCTATATGAGCGCTTAATCGCGATAGCCATGCTGGACGTAGATACACATCCCTCACGGTTTTTTACCGTAAGGAAAACACGGAAATCGCCTTTCTGACCGTAGACATGAACCGGTGATTTCAGGTTGCTTGTTTCTCCATCCCCAAAATCCCACTCCCAGGATACAATGTCTCCGGAAGAAGTGTCTACAAAATAAACTTCGTCATCCGTTAAAATGCCCTCATCGGATTGTTCTTTCATTCCTGTTCCATTCAGATGGTAATCAACGGAGGCTTCCAGTTCTGTTTCCGGAACGCTTACCTCAAAAGGCACCGCATTAGACCAACAATCCAGCACCATTGGCTTCACGCGAATATGATAAAGCCCCCCGCTCTGAATATCCATTTCTTCATTCACCAGAAAATCCCCCTCAGGCGTCTCTATCCCATAGTCAAACTGCTCTTCATTGTATTCTTCTATAAAGTCTCTGATGTCCGGGAATAGTCCGGGATTACATACAGTGACAGGACCTTCTATAACAAGTTGAGGAAAATCAGGAAATCCCACCGCAACGGTATTTGAATAAACAGGGCAACCATTTTCGTTGAGTGCTTTCACAAAATATTCCCCTGCTTCCCGGGCAACCGTTTTTCCATCATCGGTATCGGTCATCAAAACCTCATCCTTATACCATTCATAAAATTCAAATCCTTCTTCGGAATATGCCTCTAACACTATGTCAGCTCCTGGACATAGAAAAATTTCCTCCAAAGGCACCCCATCTGCAAACAGTGTGAGTGTAACCGGGGCTTCTCTGATTGTTACTTTTAGCAACTTTGGCTCGGATGTCTTACCAAAATTATCTGTAAGGGTATAATAAGTTGAAACTTCTTCCCCCTGGAAACCAACATTTGGGGTAAACATAAACCCGCCTTCTTTATCGATCACAGAAAAAAAACCCTCTGGAAGCGAAAGTATGCTGCCTTTTTCTCCACAATTACTTTTTTCACATATTTCACCCGATTCATCCCCAGCTTCCTCATAGGTTTCAAAAAACCTTATGCAGTTAATCCTGGAGTTTTCATTGGGCAAGGAAATGGATTCCGTAGGGATTTCAAAAATATTATCCTGTCCTTCACAGGCTACCAAACCCTCAATATCAACCCCTTCCGGTTTTAACAGGCTTTCTTCATCAGATACTTCCACAATGAGGTTCCGGATTTCATGGAAGTTGGTATCCCCCCCTGTTGATGCGGCAAACCCAATTTTCAGTTCCTCAGGTGCGGGATAAGCATAAGGTACTTTATCAAAAATCCGGACGGTCTCTGGGGAATTGGCCCTGACAGTAACCATCATATCCATCGAAAGCAGGAAACCCTGATCGCCATCTGGCTCCAGATCAATAAAGACCTTCCTATAACCTGGTAGGTTAGGGTCGGTAATTCGGGAGCTGCCTTGTCCTCCGGAACTTATGACGAACCTTTGATCAACCGGAAGTCCGTTTCCTCCTGCTTCGTTTGTTTTGACGCCGGTGATAAATTCATAGCCTGTAAAACCCTGACCGGGCCCCCTTACTGCCACACTATTGGGATGTAGCTGGTCCGATGCTCCGGGGAAGCCGCCGTTCTTCCCCTCTACTCCATTACCAAAATTGCCGAAGCTGTCCAATCCGATTCCGATATAAGCGCCTGTAAGTCCAGCCAATCCTTCCCTTGGGGCGTAGCCTAAGGAGCCCCCGAACCCGCCGGGAGAAAAAAAAGGCACTTGCGCATCAAAAAGAAATACCGTCAAACCATCGGCCCCAGTCCCCCCATAACTGAAGTATTCAAAAGAAACTTTAATACCAAATCCCGAAGGAAAAGGTATATCTATATACACGTATCCGTTTTGGTCTTCAAGGGCCTCTGTCAGCCTGAGCACGCCGTCTGTGAGCGCAGCCGTTCCACCCAATACGGTTTCCTGTCTTTGAATGCCTTCCTGAAAAGTCTCACAATAAGGGAAACCAAATTGTCCAAAAGTCCTTTCGGCTATCCCTATCAATAACAAAAAGAACAAGAGAATAACTTTTTGGTTAGAAGTCAACTGCTTACCATTTGCATGAACAAACTCAATCCAACTGTTTTTTCAGGCTCCAAACAATTGATTTATTAATTATACCAAATAAAAGCCAAAACAAAAAATGCTCCCTGTGAATATTTCAGGAAGCATTTTTGGAAGGTGCCCATTATCTTAAAATCATTTCAATATGGTCTTTTTACGGTCCGGTCCCACGGATATCATTGTTATGGGTACGTTAAGTTGCTGTTCCAGAAAATCGACGTAATCTTTCAGTTCGGCTGGAAAATCATCATAGGATTCTACATGATCCAAACTACAGTTCCAACCTTTCATCACTTTATATACCGGTTTGGCCTCCTCACCTTCCGGGGTTAACGAAAGATGGTCCACTTGGGTCCCTTCGGAAAGCCGGTAATGTGTACAAACCTTTATCTCCTCAAAGATATTAAGGACATCCGCTTTCATCATAAAAAGTTCAGTGACTCCGTTGATCATAATAGAGTATTTTAAGGCAGGAATATCTATCCAGCCGCACCTTCGGGGCCTACCGGTGGTGGAACCGAATTCATTTCCTTCCTTTCTCATCTTTTCCCCATCCTCATCAAAAAGTTCTGTGGGAAAAGGACCGCTGCCTACGCGGGTACAATAGGCTTTGAATATTCCATATACATTTCCAATAGCGGAAGGTGCTACCCCCAGCCCCGTACATGCCCCAGCCGTCATGGTGCTGCTGCTGGTCACAAATGGATAACTTCCAAAATCGATATCCAATAATGAGCCCTGGGCACCTTCTGCCAGAACCTTTAAGCCTTCATTGATAGCAGTATTTACTTCATATTCCGTTTCCACTAAATTCAAGGTTCTAAAAAACCGGATGGCCTCGAAAAACTGGTCCTCCATGGCAGGTAAGCTTTTGATATCAAACTGGTAGTAATCCAGGATGGATTTATGTCTTTCTACTGACGCATCATATTTTTCCCTAAACCCATTGGACATTATATCTCCCACCCGAAGTGCCACTCTACCTATCTTATCCTGATAAGTGGGCCCGATTCCTTTCAATGTCGACCCGATTTTCTTATCTCCCTTTGACTTCTCATAGGCGGCATCCAATAACTTGTGTGTGGGAAGGATTATGGTCGCCTTTTTAGATATAAAAAGGTTTTTGCTAAAATCAATATTAAATTTTTTGAGGGCTTCAATCTCTTTCTTTAAGACCACGGGATCGAGCACAACCCCGTTTCCGATGATGTTTTTCAGATTTTCCCTAAATATTCCGCTCGGAATCTGATGCAGGACATGTTTTATTCCATCAAACTCTAAGGTATGACCGGCATTGGGACCGCCCTGAAACCTGGCCACCATATCATACTTCGGCGCCAGGTAGTCAACTACTTTTCCCTTACCTTCGTCACCCCATTGGAGACCCAAAAGAACATCCATTTTCATTTTTTATCTTGATATATAGTACTATTTAAAATTTTCCGTGAAGATTGTCATACTCACAAAAAATACCAACTACTTATGATTTATTTTTTGATTCATCAGCCGATTTAAAAAGGATTAACGGATTTTTTCCCTGGCCTCTTCCAAAGAATCATAAACATTAAAAATATTATTGAGCTTGGTGATGATCAATAACTTTTTAACATGCTCAGAAGGTGATGTTAAATAAACCTCACCGCCCGCATTCCTCATTTTTGTGAGTATGGTGATCAGGACCCCTATTCCACTCGAACTGATATAGCGCACTTGGCTCAGGTCTATGATACAATTCGTAATCCCCTCATTCAGGGCGTCCGAAACCTTTCCCACTAATTTTGGGCCGGATTCGTCTCCAATCAGGTCTCCTTTGAGTTTCATTATAAAGCTTTTGCCTTCTATATATGATTCAAAATCAGCTTTCATAAATTTTAATGGTTTTTTTAAATCCTATTACATATGATAATAATTTGTTCTTTATCGGACATATAGTTGGCCTGGTATGCCCCCGACAGCTATTGGGCTATCGGGGCATACCAGTGTGTGTCGCTTGCATTACGCTCGGTTTCATGTGAATTCAGTTTCGATGCACAATATTCATTCCCAATGGAAGGAATTATCTGGCTTTCGGAGAGCGAAGGGCTTAATTTGGAATGAATAACCATTCGAATTCGGCCTGAGTCCTATCAACTATTTTTCCGATATAGTCCTGAACTCGCAGTCTTCATCCATACAGTTGCCATATAAAATAAGAGAATGGTGAATGATATTAAAGTTCAAAATCTCCCCAACTGTGTTCTGGATATTTTGTATACGGGGATCACAAAACTCTTTTACTTGGTGGCATTCCGTGCATATAAGATGGTCATGCTGTTTGTATCCGTAGGATTTTTCATACTGAGCGATATTTTTCCCAAACTGGTGCTTGGTCACCAAATCGCATTCCACCAACAAATCAAGTGTATTGTAGACGGTGGCCCTGCTGACCCGGTAATTTTTATTTTTCATACTGATGTAGAGCGATTCAACATCGAAATGTCCGCCTCTTCCATAAATTTCCTCTAAAATAGCATACCTTTCCGGTGTTTTCCGTAGCTTCTTGTTTTCCAGATAGGCGGTAAATATTTTCTTTACTTTGTCGTAAAGCGTTTCATTCGAGGCCATGGTTCCTGTTTTTTTACAAATATACGGTTCTTATTTAAAAATGGCGGTACTTTCTCTGGCCTAATCGAATCTTGATACTTTTAAGACCCCCTGTACTTTGGAAAGGTTTTCTATAAGCTTTTCCAAATGGTTGGTACTGTGAACATAAAGCTTTATGGTACCTTCAAAAATCCCGCTGTCAGAATCTACGGTTATAGACCTCATATTCACCTTCAACTCGTTTGAAATCACTTTGGTAAGATCACTGATAAGGCCCACCCTGTCTGTACCGACGATTTTCAACCCCGCCAAAAACGCGATTTCCTGTTGGCTGGTCCATCGTGCTTTGATGACCCGGTTGCCATGGTTGGACAACAATTCCAATGCATTTGGACATGAGGTCCTGTGGATTTTGATGCCTTCATTTACGGTTACGAATCCAAAAACATCATCGCCGGGGATAGGGTTGCAGCATTTTGCCAGGATGTAATCCACTACATCCATATCCTCCCCTATCAACAATTGATCGTGTTCCGGACCTTTCAGGTTTTGGATTTCCTTGGTAAAGGAAGATTCATCCGTGATATTGACCAAAGGCGTCTTTTTCAGTTTCTTTTTCTGCTTAAATTCCTTAAAGCTTTTTATGGAGGTGGCATCGATAATGCCCTTACCTACCTTATAATAAAACTCCGTGGTGGTTTTGGTCTCAAAAAATGCCCTTAACTGCTCCACAACGACCGACGAAAATTCCATTTTCATCTGCTTGAGTTTTCTTTGAACAATCTCTTTCCCGTCAAGAATATATCCTTTTTTTTCTTCTTTGAGGGCATCCTTGATCTTGGCTCTCGCACGGGAAGTGACCACTGACTTTAGCCAGTCCTCAGTGGGCCTTTGTTTGTTTGAAGTAAGTATTTCCACCTGGTCACCGTTTTTTAAGCTATGGCCTATGGAAACCAGCTTTTGATTCACCTTTGCCCCAATGCATTTGGCACCTACTTCAGAATGGATTTCAAATGCGAAATCCAACGCCGTGGCGCCATTGGGCAATACTTTGAGGTCTCCCTTGGGTGTAAATACAAATACCTCATCCTGAAAAAGATTCCCCCGAAAGTCATCCATGAACTCAATTGCCGAGCCATCGTTGTTTTCCAGCAGGGTGCGTACCTGTGTAATCCACTCATCAAGACCTCCCGCTGCCTTTTCCGGTGAGTTTTCCTTTTCTTTGTATTTCCAGTGGGCCGCGTACCCCCTCTCTGCGATATCGTCCATGCGCTGTGTCCTGATCTGGACTTCCACCCATTGGCCCGTTTGGCTCATTACAGTAGTGTGCAGGGATTCATAGCCATTGGCCCTTGGTGTGCTGATCCAATCTCTAAGACGGTCCGGATTGGGCCTGTAAAAATCCGTCACTATAGAATATACCTGCCAACAATCCGCTTTTTCATTTTCATAGGTGGTGTCTATAATGATCCGGACGGCAAACAAATCATATACCTCTTCAAAGGGTATATTCTGGGTTTTCATCTTGTTATAAATCGAAAAAATCGACTTTGGCCTGCCTTTGATGTTGAATTTAAAATTCTGGCTGGCCAGCTCGTGTTCAATCGGGGTGATGAAAGTTTTTATGAATTTATTTCTGGATACGCGGGTCTCATTGATTTTATAAATAATGTATTCATAGGCCTCTCTGTCCATAAATTTCAGATGAAGGTCTTCCAATTCTGATTTGATGGAATAAAGACCCAGCCTATGGGCCAAAGGCGCATACAAATATTTGGTTTCGGAAGCGATTTTAAGTTGTTTGTGCCTGGGCATGCTATCAAGCGTCCGCATGTTGTTCAGACGGTCAGCCAACTTGATCAAAATCACCCGCACATCATCCGAAAGCGTAATGAGCATTTTTCTGAAGTTCTCGGCCTGCTGGGAACTCCCGTATTCAAATACTCCCGAGATTTTGGTAAGGCCATCGATGATCTGTGCCACTTTGGACCCAAACTCCTTTTCAATGTCCTCCAATTCCAAGTCCGTGTCTTCTACCACGTCATGGAGGAGTGCAGAAATAATGCTGGTAGTGCCTAAACCGATCTCTTCAACGCACACCAATGCCACTTCTAATGGATGATATATATAAGGCTCTCCTGACTTCCTCCTCATCTCCTTGTGAGCCTCGCTGGAAACATTAAACGCTTTTTTTATCAATTTGGCGTCACCGGGCTTGAGAAGCGGTTTGGCAACCCGAAGCAGCCTTCTATATCTTTTTAATATTTCTTTTCTTTCTTCCTCTAAATCTACTTTTATCATACAACCCAAGTTAAAAATAAATCTTCAGCTTTGAATCAATTGAACGGATAATATTTTTAATTTTTTTTGCTCATAGTTATTGAAACTTAACCAGAGATTCCTACCTTTGCAACCACGTTGAAAAAAAGAGAAATAAAGGTACATATAATTTTCTTTTTTCAATATTAAGTGGCACCATACGATAAGCGGATATGGATTTTCTGTCTTATTTAGGCAGATGGTTGACATTAACATAATCAATAATTGCGGATGTGGCGAAATTGGTAGACGCACTAGACTTAGGATCTAGCGCCGCGAGGCATGGGGGTTCGAGTCCCTCCATCCGCACATAACTTTTAACTCCCTCGATCTTGATTCCTCTGCCTTATGGTTTTAATCAGGATGGAGGGTTTTTGTTATTGGTAAACATTAAATTAAGAGCTCTTGGAAATCACATTAGACAAGCATGCAGAAAATGAAGCTTCAGTTAAAATCAAACTTAATGAAGCTGATTATCAACCCAAAGTTGATGCCAAAATAAAAGAATACGCCAAAAAGGCTAACATCAAAGGATTCCGGCCGGGAAAAGCTCCATTCTCCATGGTCAAAAATCTTTATGGTACTTCCGTCTTGGTGGAAGAAATCAATACCCTGCTGTCTGCATCGCTGAATGATTACCTGAAAGCACAGGAATTTAAGGTTTTAGGTGACCCATTGCCTGTAACCGAGGATGCTGAACAGATCGATTGGAAGAAACAAAAGGAATTCGAATTCGAATATAGAATCGGTTTTGTAGAGAAAGTTGACGTCAGTGTGGACGACACTTTGGAAGCCAAACTTTATGATATCGAGCTATCCGATAAGGAAGTGAGCGATGCCATAGAGAACATCAAAAGCCAATACGGGAAAATGACCAATCCGGAAGAAAGCCAGGAAAATGACTTTTTATACGGAGACCTGAAGTCAGAAGATGGCGGTTTTGAAGAATCGCTCTCCATACCTTTATCGAAAATAGACGGCAGATCACTCAAAAAGTTTATTGGGGTGAAAAAAGGTGATATCATCACTTTTGATCCAAACAAAGCTATTAAAGGTGACTTGGCCGAGGCATTGGGGCTTGGTCCTGAAGATGCCGCAAAATTAAGCGGAGAATGCACCTTCACCGTCCAGAACATCAACAGGACTGAGGAAGCCGAAATGAACCAGGAACTTTTTGACAAGGTATTTGGGCCAGACCAGGTATCCAATGAAGAAGAGTTCATTGAAAAGGTAAAAAACATCCTCAGCGAGAATTACAAAAAGGAAATCAAGGTCTTCAATGAAGAGCAGCTAAAAGATCTCCTTATCGAAAACACCAAAATCGAACTTCCCCAGGATTTCCTGAAAGAATGGTTATTGAAAGCCAATGAGGGAAAAGTTTCGGAAAAAGACGTAGAGAACGAATATCCTGCCTACTCAAAACAACTTATCTGGTCACTCATTTCCAATAAGGTTGCGGAAGAGAACGATATCAAAGCGGAACACGAGGATGTCATTGAAAAAACCAAGGAAATGATCCGGGAGCAGTTGGCTTCCTCAGGATTAGCCTCCCAGATGGAAGATAACATGGATATGTTTGTCCAAAATTACTTACAGGGCAACGAAGGCCGCAATTACATGCAGATGCTCACCGCTGTGCAGAATGAAAAAGTGCTCGATTTCGTGAAAACAAAAATAGCGCCTAAGGAGGAAAAAATAAGTGTGGATAAGTTTAAGGAACTTATCGAAAACTAAAAACCTTATTTATTTGTTTTTAAAAAGTCCTTTTCTAAGGGCTTTTTTTATTTTTGTAACGATCTTGTAAACAATAAAAAAATGAATAAAGAAGAATTAAGAAAATACGCTGTCCAGCATAGGGGTATCAGTGGAAATACTTTCGACCAATACACCCAGTTTGTGGAAAACATGACCCGGTCTGTCATTGAAGAAAGACCGACAAATTTCCGGGAAATTGATGTTTTTTCCAGGCTGATCATGGACAGGATCATATTTTTAGGAACAGGTGTAGATGACCATATCGCCAACATCATCACGGCCCAGCTGTTGTTTTTGGAGTCTACTGATTCCAAAAAGGATATATTATTGTATGTCAACAGTCCGGGGGGGTCGGTTTATGCCGGGCTTGGAATTTATGACACGATGCAATATATTAGTCCTGATGTGGGTACCATATGTACCGGCCTGGCTGCCTCTATGGGAGCTGTATTATTGGCCGGAGGTGCAGCGGGAAAACGTGCGGCCCTTCCCCATGCCAGGATTATGATACATCAGCCTTCCGGTGGCATGCAAGGGCAGTCCAAGGACATGGAAATTACAGTCAGGCAGATATTGGAATTAAGAAATGAACTTTACGAAATACTTTCCCTCCATAGCGGGCAAAGTATTGATCAAATTGAAAAAGACTCAGACCGGGATTATTGGATGAGAGCAGAAAAGGCCAAGGAATACGGTTTGATTGATGAAGTATTGATAAGGAAAGCAAAAGATTAATTGGATGGCGCAAGTGACTTGCTCCTTTTGTGGGAGGAATAAAAAAGACGTGGACCTGATGGTTTCAGGAATCTCAGCCCATATCTGCAATTACTGCATAGAGCAGGCATTTCAGATTTTAGGCGAAGAAGACAAAACCAGAAAGCAAGGCAAAAAACCAAAATTCAAACTGAAAAAGCCTAAAGAACTGTCCGCTTATCTGGACCAATATGTAATCGGACAGCAAGAGGCCAAAAAGGTATTGACGGTTGCCGTGTACAACCATTACAAGCGGTTGGGACAGAAGGAGGAGAATGAAGATGATGTAAAGATCGAAAAGTCCAACATCATCATGGTCGGCGATACGGGTACGGGTAAGACCTATTTGGCCAAAACCCTGGCCAAGATTCTCGAAGTGCCTTTCTGTATTGCAGATGCCACGGTATTGACTGAAGCTGGCTATGTGGGAGAAGATGTAGAGAGTATCCTTACCAGGCTTCTTCAGGCAGCGGATTATAACGTTGAGGCGGCTGAAAGGGGAATCGTATACATTGACGAATTGGATAAAATTGCCCGAAAGTCAGATAACCCTTCCATCACAAGAGATGTGAGCGGTGAGGGGGTACAGCAGGCCATGCTGAAGCTTTTGGAAGGCACCTCTGTCAATGTACCGCCCCAAGGGGGGCGCAAGCATCCTGATCAGAAAATGATAGCCGTGAATACGGAAAACATCCTTTTTATATGCGGGGGTGCCTTTGACGGGATTACCAGGCATATCGCAACAAGGCTCAATACACAGCCTCTCGGTTTCAGTAAAAAATCAGAACTGGAGATGATAGACAGAAACAACCTGTTGCAATATGTGACCGCTCAGGACCTGAAGGCCTTTGGTCTGATTCCGGAACTGATCGGAAGGCTACCGGTCCTTACCCATCTGGATCCTTTGGACAAAGCCACCTTGAAAAGAATACTCACAGAACCCAAGAACGCCCTGACCAAGCAATATATCAAATTGATGGCCATGGAAGATGTTGAATTGGAATTCAAGGAGAGTGGCATCAATTTCATTGTGGATAAGGCCGTGGAATTCAACCTGGGTGCCCGGGGGCTGCGTTCAATCTGCGAGGCGATCATTACCGACGCCATGTATGAATTGCCTTCGGAAGAGGGCGCCAAGCACCTGGTGATCGATGAGGATTACGCCAAAACACAGTTTGAAAAATCTAAATTCAAAAAGCTACAGGTGGCTTAGCCGTCAGTTAAGCTTTTTCAAGAGAAGTATAAATAAGCCTTGCAGTTTCCTGCGAGGCTTTTTTATGCCCTATTCTCTCCTCCACCTCATTGTAACCCGCCCTGACATCCTGAATTCTCCCCTCATGATTAATCAACAGGCTCAATTCCCTTTCCACTTCTTCATTTCGGTAGTCCTCCTGAATAAGCTCTTTGACGACCTCCCTGCCCGCTATCAGATTCACCAGTGAAATATAAGGCACCTTGATCAGCTGCCGGGCGATGTAAAAGGAAAGCGCACTTGTCCGGTAGACCACCAACTGGGGAACCCCAAACAAAGCCGTTTCCAATGTCGCTGTGCCTGAAGTAACCACAGCCGCTTTGGCATAAGCCAAAAGATCATAGGTCTGGTTGTACACCAAAGGAATGGAGGCTTTCCTGGCCAGAAGATAAACCTCATCCGGCAAATTGCTTACGGCAGCAACAACAAAAGCCACATCATCCATTCTCTCCTTAAGCGCAACCATTGTTTTCAACATCATTTCCACTTCCTGCTTTCTGCTTCCGGGCAACAAAGCCACGATAGGTTTGCTTCCGAGTTGATGGCGATTCAAAAAATCCGGATTGGGCTTGAATTTGGCAATTTCGTCTTTTAAGGGATTGCCCACATAATCCACTTCCCAGTCAAACTTCCTGAAGAAATCAGGCTCAAACGGTAGAATGGCATATAACCTGTCAATGTATCTCTTTAGCTTAAACGCCCTTTTCTGATTCCATGCCCATACTTTGGGAGAGATATAATAATGAACCGGAATGTGCTGATCATGGGCAAACCGGGCTATCTTCATGTTGAATCCCGCAAAATCCACCAGGACAATGGCGTCGGGACGAAAAGCGGTGATGTCTTTTTTGATCAGATTCAGGTATTTCAAAACCCGCCTGAAATGCAGCAATACTTCCACAAAGCCCATCAGGGCGATCTCTTTATAATGTGCCGCCAGTACACAGCCGGACTGCTCCATATATTCCCCGCCCATACCCCTAAACTCCAGGGATGGGTCCAGGCGGGACAAAGCACTTATCAAATTAGACGCATGTAAATCCCCAGAACGCTCACCGGCTATGATGTAGATTTTCATGTTTTTATTTTTAACCACAGAGAAAAAAGGAGAAAAAGGAGGTTTATGCTTCTATATTTTTTTATCTATCATATCCGATACTAATCTCTCCTGTAACTCTGTGGTGATTTTTTAACCACAGAGAAAAGAAGGAATAAGTGATTTAAGTCTTTGTTTACCGGCTTCAATTTCATTACCAAACCACTCCGTAAACTCCGTGTCCTCTGTGGTGGAATCATTACTCCCCATAATACTCTACAAAATTCCGGGGGGTTTCGTACAGCGTCAACTTGTACAGGCCACCTTCTTTGACCAAATGACCGATTTTAGACTCCAATATCTTCCAAAATTCCATGACAAGGTTCTCACAACTGGCCATCTTTCCCTGCATGAATGGTACGTCGATATTCAGGTTCTTGTGATCTATCTTTTCTATGATCTCTTTTCTGATCAAGATACTCAGCTGTTTTAAATCCACCACAAAACCGGTATCAGGATCAGGGAGGCCTTTTATGGTCACAATCAGCTCAAAATTATGACCGTGCCAGTTTTGGTTGGCACAGGGCCCGAACACCGCTTTGTTTTTTTCCTCTGACCAATTGGGGTTCCAAAGTTTATGAGCCGCATTGAAGTGCTCTTTCCGGGAGACATGTACCATTGCTTCTTTTTCAATTCAGGCTGCAAAGTTAAGCAAAAAAGAAAAAACATTCACGGGTTGGCTATTGGAAACACGTTTGTCCTTTTCAGGGCTGCATCTGACCTGGAAAGC
The DNA here is from genome assembly GCF_042652345.1 of Negadavirga shengliensis. Taxonomy (NCBI): domain Bacteria; kingdom Pseudomonadati; phylum Bacteroidota; class Cytophagia; order Cytophagales; family Cyclobacteriaceae; genus Negadavirga; species Negadavirga shengliensis. Next base: position 109,379 of record NZ_JBHSJJ010000018.1, on the reverse strand, counting down.
TGGTGGATATTGCCCACCGATTACACGGATTAAGTTTGTGTAAATTCGTGTAATTCCTGGTCACCGAATCGGCAGTGGGCCCATTTCAGTCTAAGCCTGTATCTACCTCACGATATCTTTATAAACCGCAATTTCACTGAGTTGGGGAGGAAAAATCCTGCCTTGTAAACGCCTAGGTGACACTTCCAGATGGGATAGTAGAGAGTAGCCATAACCCCTAACCGATTTTGACCTTATAAACGTCTGCAAATCGTTATTTCATAGGCAAAAAGGGGCACGCATGACACAGAAACCATCCCTGACAAGGATCATCTATCCGGCACAACGGCCGTCATCGCGCACATGAAGACGAAGCTGTATCTTGATAAAAAATGTAAGTATTACTTCCGGAAAAAGTGCTGGAAATTGACGCACCAACACCGGAGGGAGGTTTTATGATGCCATGATGATATAAAAATCCGGTACGAGAATGGAAATTGTTATTGGATTGCTGATTGTAATCTGCTCCCTGATTCTTTGGCTTGTTTTTGTCCCGGTATATCTGAGGATAGACACCGGCGCTGGATTATATGAACTTAAGCAGGCAGGAAGTCTCCATATATCCCTGCATCCGGGTAAAGTTCCTTTTGTCAAAATGAGTGTTCTGGGGTTTAGAATTCCCTTCGGTCGAAAACGGAAGACAAAAAAGCAAGAGAAAAGAAAAAAAGGGAGCAAACCGATGATAAAAAGAACCACGCGGGCCTGGCTGTTTCTTTTTAAAGGCGTATTGAAATGCTTCAAGGTCAAAAAGCTGGCCGCGGCCTTTGATAGCGGCGACTTCACATGGAATGCCCGCTTCTTTTCCCTCATCCCTATGCTCAACACAAAATCAACCTTCATACAGGTTAATTTCAACGGCCTGAATTGTTTCTACCTGGAAATTGAAGGCCGCCTCAATAAACTGATTTGGACATTTATTATATTCTTAACTAAAAAATAGTAGCCATGGATGTTAATTTTGACACATTACTAGAAAAGCTTGCCGATTTTATCCAAAAGGAGGCCAAGTCGGAAACCATAATGGGAGAGCCGTTCATTCTGGGGGAATTTTCCTGTGTACCTGTGGTAAGGATAGGTATGGGATTTGGCACCGGAGGCGGAGGCGGTGACTCCCCCAAGACAGGAAAGGGGCAAGGCGGGGGAGCCGGCGCGGGAATCGGGATTGAACCTATAGGTTTTCTTGTAACCAAGGGAGCTGAGATTTCATTCATCGGCGTCCACAGAAATACGATGCTTTCCAATGTATTTGAAAAAGTACCGGATCTGATTAAATCCTTTATGGAAAAAAAGAAAACCGAAAAGACATGAACCCAAATTCGCCAATATAGCAAAACCTACTTATTCCTACTCCTTTATCAACTTATAAGTCACCATTTCCCGGCCCGACCGGATCATGAGCAGGTAAAGGCCTTTTGCCTGGTTAATTTCCAATTGGTGGAAGACTTCCTGCCGGTCCTTCACCCTTTCAAACTGGCCTACCAAAACCCCGGAACTGGAATAAAGTTCATAACCGACGGGGCCCAAGTAGGCATTGTTGATATTGATCGTGATTTTACGGTCAACCGGGTTGGGGCCAATGGCATATCCCAACCTGCCCAAAAGGGGTTCATTTTCCAAACTGGAGACAACCACCGTATTTGAAATCCGGTTGCATTGGTCATCTATAACGGCCACCTGGTAAGAGCCCCCATCCTCCACCTGATAAGACCGGGAGGTTGCGCCATCAATTTTCTCCCCGTTTCGGTACCATTGATAAAAAGATGCCGGCGCTTGCGAGGTGAGTTGTGCCCCGTTTATCACGATATTGGGTATGGCCAGGGTATTGGGCGTTATGGTCACCCGTCGTTCAAGCACCATCACTCCTCCGGGTCCCCTTACTTCCAGGGACACCGTATAGGTTCTGGCATTGCTAAAAATAAATGTGGGGTTTTCTTCAGTGGAAGTCCCCTGATTGCCGAAATTCCACCTATATGAGGTCACGTTCCCCTCAGTGGTGTTGACAAACTCGGTAAGCGCGCCCACACAGGTGAACCTGACGTCAAAGTTGGCGAAAAGCACGTTGTCACAATCCATGGCCAGCCAGTTGGACCCGTTGACCACCGCTGCGCTGGCACCCAGATTAATAACGGCTTCCCCTATCAGATCAACGTTTACAATATCCACATTCAAAAAACAGTACTTCTTATAAAGGTCATGATTGAGAATAGCCTTGCCATCGGAACGGATCCGTGTTGGGTTCCCGCTGCCCTCACGATGGGTCATATCTTCCTCCACTGTTAATCTGTTCCCGTCCGCAATGGACAAAGTAATCCCTTGGTCCATTTCGAGTTGCTTCACAGAAGTGTTGGCTTGGGCAAGGATCGTTTCCCCCGTTCTCAGTTGCAGGCTACCGATGTTTCCGGAAGAGGAAAGCTGCAGTTGGCTTCCTGCATTGATCAACGCGGCTATCGGGAGGTTGGCAAGGTCAGCATAAACCCCATTGTTACCTGTAAACCTGAATCGGATATCAGGTGACACCTCTGCTGTGGCCGCCATTTCTATCCCGTCAGAAAAATGTATTTCATTTAACCGTCCTTTTATATGGCCATCCCCGCCTAAACGCAGGGACCGGAGAACCAATCTGTCCAGGTCAAAATCAATTTCAGCCCCGGACACTTCCATATGCTGCAAGGTAGGCATAGCGATAACCCTCCACCTTCCTTCATTGAAATTCACATCTGTATCAGAGAGGGTAACCTCACCAAAATCGACTACATTTTCATTCTGGTTAGTGGCCACAAAATTCAGCGTACCGTTTTTGATATCCGTAAGGTTGTTGCTTGAGCGGAAACCGCTTTCTATGGAAAGTTCGTGACCGTCCAGATCCAGTGCCACTTCGGAACTTCCGAAAATATTGAGACTGAAGATACGGGTATCCCGATCCAGAGAAATGTTCTGGGCAACATCCGCCCGGTCAATCACCACCCTAGTTCCTTCATCGGGTAACTGATTTGCACTTTGTCCCTCATTGCTTAGCGACCAGTTTGCCGGGTTATTCCAGTTGCCATCCTGCCCTATCCAGTACAGGGTGTTGACTTGTCCGTCCAATACGCCTGCGGAAAACACCAAACTGAATGGTTGGCGGTTATTCCTCAAACTTCCTTTATGACTGATCCTCAACACATGACGCTGGGGATTGGGAGCATTGATGACTATCTGTTCCACATTGTCCCGAGAATTATCAGCACTATTACTGGCGATAGCGCTTGCCCCTTGTCTGGGATCCAGTGACCAGGGAAAAAAAGTGTTTCCGCCTTCATCCACGATCCTCATGTCAAGGTCATTGACCAACATCCGGTCCGTAGGATTAAGGGAAGGTGCAGGAGGAGATCCGGCAGGATCGGTCCAAGCTATGGTTGCTTTGATCGGGTCTATGCCATTGGAAATAAACTCGAGTTCGTAAACTTCATTGTTTTCCAGTGTGAGTTCTCTGATGATACGGGAGCTGCCATCTTCATTGATAATAAGGTTCGCCGCAGCTTCCGCATCCAACAAACCCCAACCATACATATAATCCGGTCCGGGATTCATCCCTGCTTCTTTGGCAGTCTGGATGGAAAGGGCTTTCAAAGTCGCGGACCTCATGTATCTGCCAGCATTGCGGTTTCTGTACAGTTCCTGCAACAGCAGCAGTGAGCCGGAAATGTTCGGTGCAGCCATGGAGGTTCCGCTAAGGGAGGCATACCCGTCGCCTGCACCATCATTGATGACGGAGGTACTGAAAACATTTACACCCATACCGACCAAATCCGGTTTGATCCTGCCGTCATCCACGGGGCCCCAACTGGAGAAAGGGCTCATCAGTACCGATCCGGGTCCTGTATAATTGGTGACCCCATTGACTGCGCCGATTGTCAAGCTGTTTTTGGCTACACCTTCGGGACCTATAGAATCGTCCGGGCCATCTGAATCCCGGGAACCGTCCCCCACATCGCTCCTATCGTTTCCAGCAGCCCATACCACTGTATAATAGGGTTTTGAAAATGCCAATTCATCTATCTGTCTGGATTTGCTGGTATAAAACCCAAACCTGTAGTCTTCGCTCTGGCTGACGCTTTCATTGCCTGCCCAGGCCCAGTTTCCATTGCTGTCCCTGTACCAGCCCACCAATATGCCGTATGAATGATTGGAAATGAGGTGGCCGTTAGGGGATAAATCGGGGTCATAGCTGTTCTGCATCATTTTGGAAATATCCGCATCCCAGTTAAATGCCCAACCTGTTGCCGCATTGGCCATTCCTCTTGCATTGGCGTTATTGCCCCTGGCTAATATGGTACCCGTCACGTGGGTGGCGTGGTTACTGATGGTTTCAGTGGAACCATCCACTTGCGTGACACGGTTGCCGAATTCATTGTGATTTGCCCGGGGTCTGGTCTGGTCGTAAATACCCACAATCATCCCCTCACCGTTAAGGTTAAGATTTAAACTTCCACCGGGCTGCAAAGCCCTGGTCCCCGTCGTGATGGCCGCTGTGACATTGTGTGTTGTATAGTATACAGGATGGTTTTCTTCATCCAAATATTGAAATTGGGCGATTCTATCGTTCTGCAAATGGATGGTAAGAGGAATATTCAATTTCTCAGCAAGCTCCAGTTTTTCTTCCCTGCTAAGGGTATATCGCTGGACGTTTTCCTGTAGTTTTTTGTAAATATCCGTCCGGACTTCCAGAAGGCCTGCGCTTCCCTTTTGGTCCACCTGGGCATTGGCTCCCAAACTGAGCAACACCATACAGGCCACCACCAATCCTTTACTTAGGTCCATCAATCCCATATTAATTTGTTCTGGTGAGTGTGGTCATTCCACTGTCCCCCGCTTCATTGCTCCAATTAATTGTAATGGTGCCATTCGGGTTGACCCTTCCTGTCCCATTAAAACTGTCCCCTCCGAAAACCAGGTCAGGTTGGTCGATAATGCTGATTTCACCACAAAGTTCGGTGAATATGGCAGGATTGTCCTCAGCACCATACACCTGCGCGTAAACCCCGCCCGTAATATCAGAAATCCTATAGGTGAACGGTTCTACCTCGGTAATGGTCACCTGGTAGTTGACCGTACCGCCCGTACCCACATTCACCGAATTGTATACCCCCGCCAAATCCGAAGGACAGGCCAACCTGATTTCCATTGTCAATGAATGGTAGTTGGCACTGATTTTTGTCTGTCCTGCGTCCAGGATCACCAAAATCAAATCAGGCTGTTCTTCCGTATCGAGGTTACCGGTTAAAATTTCTATAGGGAATTCGACAAAACTTGCATTGGCAGGCAAGGTTACTTCATTGGTTACCATCCGGTAGTGGACGCCGGCCACCGCCGTGGATGAAGGATCCACCCCTATTAAAAGGGATATGGGCGCATTGACCTGGGCTCCGACCAAGTTGATCTTCACCATTGCTTCATCCACCTGATTGTCACTGGTTTTGCTTACTATCTTTCGAACCGTTCCATTTGGTCTGGAAGCATCTTCAAATTCCACTTCCAAACCCTCCCAAACAATATTGAACCCAGAGTCCTCCATGCATGAAAAAATGCTGGACACCATTAACAACAACAGTGGGAAAATATATTTTTTGCTGAATTTTTGCATGGTTTTAATAGCCAGGATTTTGCACAAGGTTTTCATTTAATTGGACTTGGGACAAGGGAATATTCGACAGTACCCTGTAATCCGTATAAGGAACTTCCAGAAAGTCGCTGTGTTTGGTAATATTCATGCCGTTCCTTTTCAGGTCAAAAAAACGGTGGCCTTCAAGGGCAAACTCTTTCCTTCTCTCCAGCATGATTCTGTTAAAAAGCGGCTGTCCTGAAAGCAGGTCATCTACCGCTCCCAGGCCTCTCCTGGATCTCAACGCATTGATATCTGCCCTTGCCCCGGCGGGATTGGTCTGATACCTTGCCTCGGCGCGGATGAGGTATAGTTCCGCGGCGCGGATGATAGGCAGATTTTCCAAAAAATCGCCTTTGTACCCCGTCCATTTCCTGCTGGCATATACGGGCCCATCAATGCCTTCTCTGGTTGTTTCCATCCAGCAGTCTCTCCTCACATCACCGTCTTCATAAGTCGCCATAAGCTCATTGGACGCACCGATAATAAATTGTGCCGCCGGATCATTGTTGGATGTAAGCGAATTTAGGGAGTTGTTCACACCATCCACACTGCTCCAATCGACCTGCCTAAGTTCTATTTCAAAAATAGATTCCGGATGGGGCGCTCGGGAGAAACTCTGGACATATTGGCCGGATGGCACCAATCCATCGCCATTGCTTCTCAGACCAAGGAGGTTCATCGCGGCGGTAGCAGCTGCTTCCGCATCAGCCATTCTTCCCCAATACAGATAAAGCCTGGCAAGTAAAGTGATGGCGGCCCCGGTATTGGCAAGATAAACGCCTTCCGAACCTATGGGAACGGGAGGTAATAACGCAATCGCATTCTGAAGGTCACTTTCGATTTGCTGATATACCTCTCCTACAGTGGACCTGGACCTGAAATCGGCGTCTGAGGCAATCAGGGTCGGTGTAAGTCTAAGAATAGGCCCCAGGTTAAAGCCATCCACCTCCTTGCCCGGTTCGTATCCATACACCCTACAAAGATCAAAATAGAACAATGCTCTCATAAAATAAGCATCCCCCTTAATGATGGATTTCAGGTCTTCATCTCCGGAAACACTTTCATCATCTATCCCGTCGATTATCAGATTGGCGTCGTTGATCCCCCCATATACGTTGCCGTTCCAAAGATCGATATGGTCCCTGTCGCCATTGGCCTCTTCTCCCTGGTACCTGCCGGTGTTGGCTACCAGCCTAAGGTTGTCCGCCAGGATTTCAGGAGCGATCATCATGGTTTGTCCGTAATAGCCGAAACTGGCGGCTCTGTTGTACATGGAATTGGCCACTGCCTGATATCCGAAGACGTTATTAAGAGCCTGTTCTGGCGTGAGGCTTTGTCTTGGAGTGGTTTCCAGGTCAGTGCATCCCATTACTGCCAAAACCTGCAAGAATGCTGATATTTTTATGATTTCCTTCATCGTCATCGTTACTGTTAAAATGTCACATTGATCCCCGCGGTGATTTGTTTTGAGTTGGGATAGGTTCCATAGGTACTGCCAATGGAATTCACTTCGGGATCAAGCCCATTATACTTGGTGTAGGTCCATAGGTTTATCCCCTGGACAAAGAACTTGGCCTGTTCGATTCTTGCTTTCGTCAACAATTGCAGGGGAAGATTGTAATTCAAAGTGACCTGCTTTAACCTGATATAGCTGCCATCAGAAATTTGCTTGGTAGAAAACTGCTGGTAACCCGAATGGCCCGGAATCCTTCCCCCTTCATAGGGTTTGGGCACATTGGTGATATCCCCCGGCTGCCTCCAAAAATACATCTGGTCCACCGTCTGATTATCCTGTCCGATTGAACCAGCCTGTGACAAATTGTACAAATCCTGGTTAAATGCCAGGTTTCCATACTGGTACTGAAAAAACACCTCCAAAGAGACCGGGCCGTAATAAAAGGTATTGGATAAGCCCCCATAATTCCAAGGCAACGCGCTGCCTATATACTTTAAATCATCATCTGAGACCAAGTAGGTATATTCCCCATGTTGATCATAATACATCGGGGCTCCATTGGCCGGATTTACTCCAGCGTATTCATAGGCATAATAAAAATCTATCGGTTTCCCCACAATAAGGTCATTGCCAAGCCTGTCCAATCCTTCATACAGTTCCAATAACTCATTGGAAAATATGGAAATGTTGAAAGCAGATGTCCAACGGAACTTTCCCAACACCAGGTTGGTGGTCTGTAAATCGAAGTCAATTCCTTCATTTCTCAGCTTGCCGGTGTTCCGGGTAATGGCCCCGAAACCTGAGTCAATGGGAAGCTGGGTTTCGAAAAGCAACTTCCGGGAATCCTTTCTCCACACATCCACTGTGGCGATGACCCTTCCGTTAAACAAAGTGGCATCCACACCCAGGTTTGTAGACGCGGCCTCCTCCCAGGTTAAAAGGTCATTGCCCAACTGCACAAACCTCAAAGCTCCCTGTCCCAGGTATTGTCCGGCAGAGCCTACCAAAGTGCGCGACTCAAAATTGCCTATACTTGAATTTCCGGTAACGCCGTAGGATGCCCTCAGCCGGAGGTTATCCACCCAGGTGGCGTTCTGCATAAAACGCTCGGAAGAAATCCGCCAGCCCCCGGAGATTGCACCAAAGTTGCCCCACCTTGTATTGGTGCCGAACCTGGAAGAACCATCTCTTCTCAGGGTAAGGTCAAAGGTGTATTTGTCATCATAATCATATTTTGCCTGGGAGAAAAAGCCCGATCGCTTGTACTCTGTAAAAAAACCACCGACTTCGAACGGCACAGCTGCATTTTGAAGGTATCGTAATACCGGATTGGGAAACCCTCGTCCGGTAGCAGAAGTGGCTTCGGAGGTCTCTCCTTTGTATTCGTAGCCCAAAATCCCGGAAATGGTATGGACATCATTGAATTTTTTGTTGACATTGAAGTTCGCATTGGCGTTGGAGTTGACGATCCGGCGATCTGTAAACGTGGAAGACCCACCATAAGCAGCAAATGCCGGAATGGTAGAGGGACGGTTATTTTCATCCCTGTTGTCCGAAAAATCCACCCCCCCGAAGGTAGTGAACCCTAACCAAGGCAGAATTTGATAAGTCATCTGCAGGTTGGAGACCGATTGATAGCTGGTACCCCTCCTCAACTCCTGCCTCACTCCCTGAACGATATTATAACCAAACAGGTGTTCACTGGGATAAGGCGCAAAAGCACCGTCTTCATCGTAGATCGGCACGTTGGGCCTGGCCGCATAACCGGCTACGAATGGGCTGTTGACAAAATTACCCCGGTCAATGGAGCCATTGGTGATCTGCCGGGATAAAGAAAGATTGGCATTAATGGTAAACCGCTCGTTCGCCCTATGGGTCAAATTTATCCGGCCCGTGCTTCTCGTATAATCAGACATGATGATCTGGCCTTCCTGATAGGTATGGGAACCGGAGATAAAAAACTGCGTTCTTTCATCTCCCCCGGATAGGGAAACATCGTATATACTTAACCTGCCGTCCCGAAACAAGGCGTCTACCCAGTCTGTACTTTGCAGGTCCCTGTCCCCAGGGCTGCCGAATATCTGCTCGGCGTCCGCTGGATTCAGACCAGCGTTGGCATACGCCTGCCTTTTGATAGAGGCCAACTGATTGGCATTCATCACATCATAAAACCCCATGGGCTGCACAATGCCTTCCTGAACTGAAACCCTAACGTTTGTTTTCCCCTGTTTACCTCTTTTGGTGGTGATCAATACCACACCGTTGGCTGCCTGGGCACCGTAGATGGAAGCGGCGGCGGCGTCTTTAAAGACTTCAATGGATTCTATGTCATTGGGGTTGATAGAGGCAAGCGCATTTTGTGGACCCTGACCCGATAGACCGCCTGAAGCCACCTGTACCCCGTCCACAATGTACAGCGGCTGAGTACCTGCATTGATGGACCCCACCCCTCTGATCTGAACATTTAACGTTCCCCCGGGCTGGCCTGATCCGGCGGTAACCTGAACCCCAGCCACCCTTCCTTGCATGGCACGGTCAAAAGACTGCATGGGAAGATCCTGAAACACCTGGCCTTTAACCGAGGCAATGGCCCCGGTTACCTCTCTCCTTGTCTGGTCACCATAAGCGGTCACCACCACTTCCGAAAGGGCAGTAATCTCAGAGATCATGGATATATTGACTGTGGGCCTGTTTCCTACATTGATCTCCTGGGTCTGCAGACCCACAAACCTGAATATCAGGGTGTTTTCTCCGGAAGGTATGTCGATTTCATAGTTGCCATCAAAATCCGTAATGGTTCCAACCGAAGTACCTTTTACCAGAATGGTCACTCCGGGAATAGGCTGTCCATCTTCAGAGGAAATGACCGTCCCACGAACTGTCCGGCTCTGGGAAAAAGCCATGGTTGAAATTGAAAACAATAGCAATAGCAGCGGTAGCGATTTCCTCATAGAATTCAGTTCTGGTGAATTAATAAATCAATTTTATCCAAATTACTTCAATAATCCAACAAATTAAAGTTGTTCGGACACCATTTTATTTTCTGCCTGAATATGCAGCCTGTACAAAGCTTTTTTTTACGGGTAGCCTTTTGGCTTCGGAAAAAGAAAACAACATATACATTATTCTGCCTCTCTATCCCCAATCTAAACAATTAACGCTGTAGCGTGAATTCGGTTTATTTCTTTATCGAAAAAACTTTACAATATGATAATTTCTATCCTTCTATTCAACGACCGGTTCTCCTCTGTATTGTTGGGTTTAATCGGCTCGCTATCTCCTTTACCTTCTGTTTTTAGCCGGGACGGCGCCACACCCAAAGACGCAAGATAATCCTTTACACTGTCTGCTCTTCGCTTACTCAAGTTCTCGTTATAGGCTGGATTGCCTATATTATCCGTGTGCCCCTCTATGAGAATGGAAACGTCGGGATGCTCATCCAGAAAATGTTTTAATCTCCGCAAAGAGGACACAGACTCATCTTTGAGGTCCGCTTTATCAAAATCAAAGAATATATTTTCAAAGACAAAGTTCTTCCCCGTCTCAACAGGCACCAGTTCTATTTCGATATTCCTACGGTCCTTCAGACTGTCTTTTTCCACATTATAAATTTTGGGTATATAGCCTTTTTTTTCAACATACAAGCCGGTGAAAGCTTTGTCGGGGTAAAGCATGGTGAACTGCCCTTCCTTGCCGTCAGATTGGAATCTGTAAAGGGTACTGTCATTGTTCAAATCAACAAGAGACAATTTTGCTTCCACCGGCTCGCCTGTGCTTTGGCTATATACCCTTCCTTCCGAAACAATGATTTTCTCTCCCAGATCAATTTCTTTGGGAAAATTAAACCGATAAATAAACGAACTGTCCACGTTTCCTCCCCTATAGGAGTTTTCCGTGTAGTACGCATAATCTTTCTGAGCGGTAATGAATAGGGCAAGCTGATCGTTTTGATCGTTTATCGGATATCCCAGGTTTACAGGATCACCAAATTGTCCCTGCTCAAACCGCGACATATAAAGGTCTTTACCACCAAAGCCTACATGTCCATCTGAGGCGAAGAACAACACCTCATTGTTGAAAAATATAAAAGGTGACACCTCATCTTTAGAGGTATTTACATAAGGCCCTACATTTTTTGCTTCTGACCAGGTGCCGTTTTCATTCCGCTCGGTATACCAGATGTCATTCCCCCCGTGTCCGTCTTTTCTATTGGAAGAAAAAAAGAGTACGCTTCCATCTGCCGATAGAGAAGGTTGGGAATCCCAATACCTGGTATTGACATTTTTGCCCATGTTCACAGGTTTCTGCCAATCACCGCTGACTTTTTCTGCAATATACAGGTCACAGCTTCCAAATGAATCAGGGGTGTCACACGAAGTAAATATCAGGATGTTTCCATCTGCTGAAATGGTACAGGTACCTTCGTTATAACGGGTATTGATAGCACTTGAAATCGAAATGGGTTTTGTCCAGTTCCCGTTGTCCTGGTAGGCGACATAAATATCTTCATGTTCGTGGTTGTTGAGGCCATCTCTTTTGGTAAACAGTATTTTTTGACTGTCCGCCGTCAGTACAGGGAAATATTGCAAGCGAAAACCATTGATAGGATCAGGTAACCGTTCCTTTGTTAAAGACTTTGGTTGCCGGATTTCAGCAGCAATGAAGTCCATCTGCTTTTTTTTCTCTTTAAAAAAACCGGACTGAGTAAATTCTCCCATATACGGCACTGCTTCCTCAAACTTCCTGACTGCTTCCGGAAAGGCCCCCTTGTTCAGGAGGATCTGTGAGATAAGCCAAGCAAACTGTCCTTTAAAAGTATCATTGTTTTTCACCCTTATTTCCCCCTTTCGGGCTATTTCCAGCGCGTCTTCGGCCCTTCCCCTGCTCAACAAAATCTGGGAGTGCTTGACGTATGCTTCATAAAAATCATTGCTTCTTTCATAAGCTGCCTGAAATTTCTCGGCTGCTTCTTCAAATTGCCTCCTGGATAAATAATTTTCCCCTTCCTCAAAATGCTTTATTGCCCTTCTGTCGACCACAGAATAGTCCTGAGCCAGCAGTTGAGTACAGGATGTAACCATTAAAACAACTGAGAATATGAAAGTAAACTTGTACATGACACAGTTAAGGTATCTCCATATACTTGTGGGTTTGAAGGGAAATCCTCCATTCAGGATGTTTTTTTACAAATTTAATGATCATATCGGTCACCTCCGCCGCCTTTGACCATTCGGGCTGCAAGAGTTTATGGCAGCCCCGGCCAACCAAAGCTGCATGTTTCAATGCAAAATCAAAATCACTCCTATGATAAACTATTACTTTCAATTCATCCGCCCGTGCATAAATGCCGGGATCAGGCTGTTTGAATTTTTTTGGCGAGAAACACACCCAATCCAATGCTCCCGAAAAGGGGTGTGTTCCGGATGTTTCTAGGTTAACCGTAAATCCCTTCTCCTTCAGTAATGAAGTCAAAGGGCCCAAATCATACATCAAAGGCTCCCCTCCCGTAATCACCGCCAAGCGGGCCGGGAATCCGGCGGCCTCTTCAACGATTTCCTCAACGGTTTTGAGAGGCCACTTTTCGGCTTCCCAAGACGCTTTTACATCACACCAAACACAACCTACGTCACATCCTCCAAGCCGTATGAAATAGGCAGGGCGTCCGGAAAAAACCCCCTCACCCTGTATGGTATAAAAGGCCTCCATCAAAGGCAACGACAACCCCTTCCTAACTAACGTTTTGTTATCTTCCATAATTTTTGTTTGAGCGGGTGATTGAACCGCTTTTTATATTTTAAATAACGAAATTATCCACCATAAATTTTGCCCTGAGCAGATTGCAGCGTATTATACAAAAGCGCAGCAATGGTCATAGGGCCCACGCCTCCTGGCACCGGGGTAATGGCGCTGGCCTTTTTGGATACTTCCTCGTATTTCACATCCCCCACCAGTCTGAATCCGCTTTTCTTCGTTGCATCTTCGATACGGTGAATTCCCACATCGATGACCACTGCTCCAGGCTTCACCATATCTTCGGTTACAAACCCCTGTTTCCCGATCGCTACGATCAATATATCCGCCGAACGGGCGATTTCCTTCAGGTTTTGGGTCCGGCTGTGGGTAACCGTAACCGTACAGTTTCCGGGGTAATCATTTCTGGCCATCAATATGCTCATCGGTGAACCCACGATATGGCTTCTTCCTATTACCACACAATGCTTACCCGATGTTTCGATTTCATACCTCTTAAACAGTTCCAAAATCCCATAAGGAGTGGCCGATATATAAGCTGGCCAGTTTAAGGCCATTCTTCCCACATTAGCCGGTGTGAAACCGTCCACGTCTTTCTCCGGACGTATCCTGGCCGTCACTTTTTGCACCGAAATATGCGAAGGCAATGGCAATTGGACGATAAGGCCATCAATTTCGGGGTCTTCATTGATTTTTTGCACTTCCTGCAACAGGTCAGCTTCACTTATGTTTTCCTCTAACCTCACCAGTGTGGAAGCAAAGCCGACTTGCTCGCATGCTTTCACCTTTGCCCCTACATAAGTCTGACTGGCCCCATCATTGCCCACAAGGATGGCGGCAAGATGCGGGGTTTTACCTCCAGTCGCTTTGATTTTGATTACTTCCTGCGCGATCTCTTCTTTTATCTCCGCAGATATCTTTTTGCCGTCAATGGTGATTGGTCCTTTTTGTTGTTCCATTTTCATTATTTTGTACGGAGGGACTGAGTTTGGCCGGAATTACCCGGCACCACAAAATCGCCTTTTTAATATAAAATACCAAAAGGATGGGCCATGTTCCATCCTTTGTTTGAAATACATAGGGTATTCTAGTCCGTCAATCCAGTTTTAACACCGCCATAAATGCTTCCTGGGGTACCTCCACGTTGCCGACCTGCCTCATTCTTTTCTTACCCTTCTTTTGCTTCTCAAGTAATTTTCGCTTTCGCGAGATATCCCCTCCGTAACACTTGGCCAAGACATTTTTTCTCAGGGCTTTTACCGTTTCCCTGGCGATTATCTTGGTCCCAATGGCCGCCTGTATGGCTATTTCAAACATCTGCCTGGGTACCAGTTCCTTCAGTTTTTCGCAAAGGCGCTTTCCCCATTCATAAGCCTTATCCCTGTGCACGATCGCAGAAAGGGCATCTACCGGTTCTCCATTGAGCATGACGTCCAGTCTGACCATGTGGGACTGACGAAAGCCTATTAACTCATAATCCAATGAAGCATATCCTCTGGAAATGGTTTTCAGTTTATCAAAAAAATCGAATACAATTTCTGCCAAAGGCATATCAAAAGTCAGCTCCACACGATCTGAGGTGAGGTATACCTGGTTTTTGATTTGGCCACGTTTTTCCATACATAGCTGGATCACCGGCCCCACATAATCTGCCGCGGTGATGATGGAGGCCTTTACATAAGGCTCCTCGATGTGTTTGAACAAATTGGCTCCCGGCATGTCTGAGGGCGCATTGATCAACTTGTATTCGTTGTTGTTCATAAGCGCCCTGAACTGTACAGATGGCACCGTGGTGATCACCGTCATGTCGAATTCCCGCTCAAGTCTTTCCTGGATGATCTCCATATGAAGCATACCCAGGAAGCCACATCTGAATCCAAACCCTAAAGCCGCAGAGGTTTCCGGTTCCCACACCAACGAGGCATCATTGAGCTGAAGTTTTTCCATGGATGACCTAAGCTCTTCAAAATCCGATGTATCAACCGGATAAATCCCGGCAAATACCATCGGTTTTACATTTTCAAACCCTTTCACCGCACTGCTGCACGGCCTTTTTACATGGGTAATGGTGTCCCCTACCTTTACTTCCTTCGCAACTTTTATTCCTGATACCAGATATCCCACATTACCCGCACTGAGTGAGGGCTGCGGCTTCTGTTGGATGCCAAGTATGCCTATTTCATCGGCTTCATATTCCCTTCCCGTATTGACAAACTTGATCCGGTCTCCCTTATTGATGGTACCGTTAAATATTCTAAATAAAACCTCCACTCCCCTGAAGGGGTTGTATACCGAGTCAAAAATCATGGCCTGGAGGGGCGCATCCACATCTCCCTTAGGCGCTGGAATTTTTTCCACCACCGCATTAAGAATGTCTTCGATTCCCAAACCTTCCTTACCCGAGGCAAGGATAATATCTTCCCTGTCACATCCGATCATTTCTATCACCTCGTCAGCGACCACTTCAGGCTGGGCTCCGGGAAGGTCGATTTTATTGAGTACCGGGATAATCTCCAAATCATGGCCTATGGCCAGATAAAGGTTGGAAATGGTCTGTGCCTCTATTCCCTGGGAAGCATCCACTACCAATAAAGCGCCTTCACAGGCCGCAATGGAACGGGATACTTCATAAGAAAAATCCACATGACCTGGGGTATCTATTAAGTTAAGGACGTACTCTTCTCCTTGATAATTGTATTTCATCTGGATCGCATGGGATTTGATCGTGATCCCCCTCTCCCGCTCCAGATCCATACTGTCCAGCAACTGGTCCTGCATTTCCCTTTCTGTTACCGTATTGGTAAATTGCAGAAGCCGGTCAGCAAGTGTACTTTTGCCGTGATCAATATGGGCAATGATACAGAAATTTCTTATTTTTTGCATGTTCATACTGAGTGCAAAAATAGTAAATAGTTAGGGTTTTAATATTATTTGCTAATTTTAATTGTCTGTTTACAATGTTGTCCCGGTTGTTGGAAATCCCGGAGCTCTTCGGAGTAGTAAGTGAATACCTGAAGGTCAATAATATCCGATATAAATGGCTTCCCATAAACATATAAATCTTCTTCTTTTGATAGGCGTGTTGTTGTTACTTATTAGGGCCCACACTCCCTTGGACAACGATCCCAGTGAAAAGGTCCTGGTTTTTCCTAAAAGGGCGCTCCAATGGGAAGACTTCAAGCAGGTACCCAAGGTCAAGGGAAAAAGCAGTATCAATGCGATTTGCTTAAGTTCCTGCGATGTAAAAATCAAAAGCATAAAACGATTTGAGACCCATGTAAAACTGGATATCATAGCGAATATTAAGCACCAGAAGGAGCTTTCCGAAGTTTCATCGGACTTTCTGTCCAGGGCTGATGAGTCAACTAAAAAAGCGGTGCTCCATCATGAAAACGGGCACTTTATCATAGCACAGATCATCGGTCACCGGATAGTAAGGGACGTACAGGGATATCAGTTTCACCCGAAAGACTACAAACACCAGCTCAATGACATCATAAGGGAAAATTTCCGGGAATGGAGAATGATGGATGCTTTATATGATGCGGAAACCACCAAGCCCCGTGACGCGGAGAAGCAGCGAAAATGGGACAGGTTTTTCCAGGAAGAACTGGAAACCCTAAGAAATGAAACAAAATGAGCCCTTGATTTTATGAAATCGAGCATGACAAAAGTGTGATTATAATCATATGAAATCGAGCATGACGCAAGCGACACACAGAGGGGTGCCCGATCGCCCCGATAGCTCGGGGGGGAAAACATGCGAGATTCCATGCCTGCATGCTGAAGTGCATTACGGCACGCAAGCATGTGACCGCTAAAAGACAATCATAAACATATGAAATCACTGGCAGAAAAAAAGAAAAAGGAAAACATAGTTGAATATATTCTTTACATGTACCGGATGGAAGATCTCCTCAGGGCCTACCGGTTCAGCATGGATGACATCGATCAATATTTCCTCGCGCATGCAAAAATATCAAAAGAGGAAAAAACCGCTTCTTATCAATGGCTGGAAAATATGGCCATGGAAATGGAAAAACATGGGGTAAAAAAAGAGGGTCATCTTCCAAGAACACAAAGATATGTGGATTCACTTGCCAAAATCCATTGGGAACTGGTCAAATCAGACCGGCACTATTTCCATATTTATCAGAAAGCCAAACCTGTTGTAATGGATTTTATTATGGCTGCTGGAAATAAAAATCCGGGACATGAAGTACAGGTATTTGTAAACGGCCTGTATGGCCTGCTCCTAAGCCGGCTCAACGGAAAACAGGTCCCCCCGGAGATGTCCAAAGCGGCAGAGGTATTCGGAGAGGCCCTGGGCTATGTCAATCTGGTTTATATGAGCAGGCAAATGGAAAGGAAATTTAAAAGCTAAGGTATTCATAAATACTTTTGTAGCAATTCCTGTCCTGCACGTAATCCAGAAACAGCTGGTAAAAAGGATGATTTGCCAAGGTAGCGCTGTCTCCAATGACCAAAAGCTTTCTCTTCGCTCTTGTAAGTGCTACGTTCATTCGTCTGGTATCGGCCAGAAAACCTATTTCGCCCTGCGGGTTAGACCTGACCACACTGATCACCATGATATCCCTCTCCTGCCCCTGAAATCCATCAATGGTATTGACCGTCAGGTTTTTATCCAATGACCGCAGCAGTACGCAGCCGGCGTCTTCAGCCACCAGGTCTTTAAGATACCGGACTTGGGCACTGTAAGGAGACACCAATCCTATGCTCCATAACCTTCCCTCTTTATCTTTAACACCTACTCTTTTCAACAGATTTGTCAGAATCTCAAGGCTTGCCTTCGCCTCTTCCTTATTAAAAACACTTAAACTTTTTTTGTCCAGGTATTCCGTAAATCCGCTGCCTGCAGTATCTATAAATTCCAATACGCTCTCATCTTCACGTAAAAAGTGTAAACTTGTGCCTGGAGCGGCCTTCAGTTTATTTTGATAAAAACTGGCATTGGGAAAACCCATGATCAAATCCGGCATCCGGTATTGCAGGTCCAGCATGCTAATGGCTTCAGGGTTTCTTTTAACTATTTTTTCAAACAGCGTCTGTTGCAGCCCGTCCTTGGCGGCCCTCAGGGATTTAATGGTCGGCGGCAATTGACAATGATCACCGGCCATGACCACTTTTTCGGCATTCAGAACGGGGATCCACGTGGCAGGTTCAAGTCCCTGCGCCGCCTCGTCAATAAATACCGTGGAAAAGCGCCTCCCCTTTAAAAATGGTGATGCCGATCCTACCATTGTACAGGCAATCACCTGAGCACTTTCCAACACCGTGTGGGTCATGTATTCATATAGTTGATCCGCGTCTTCAAGTAACCTTGACGCTTCATCCCGAAGTGCTCTCCGCTGCATTTTTTCATGGTGCCCAAAACTTCTTTTGTATTTCCCGGCGTTCCTCCGGCACTCCTCAGCCGATTTCCTGAGTTTTTTGTAATCCTTATAACTCGGATGGTTTACAATTTTTGCATCCAGCGTCTGGTTGAGCATCTCCTCCTCAACCCTGGCCGGATGGCCGATCCGGAGGACGTTTACCCCGGCTTCAAAGAGCTTTTCTACCAACAAATCCACAGCCGCATTGCTAGGGGCACATACCAATACCTGAGGTGAGGTATTCAGCGAAAATAGGATGGATTGAATCAGCGTGGTGGTCTTGCCGGTTCCGGGAGGGCCATGTACTATTGCTACGTCCACGGCGGAATCAATGAGGTTAAACGCTTGGTTTTGCCCCCGATTCAGGACCGGAACATCAATATCAACCGACCGATTGAAAACAGGCCTCCCGGCTCCCAGCAAACGGTCTCTTAATGTGGCCAGCCGGTCTTTATCCGCTTCCAGTACTTTAAGCATGGTTTTTTCCATAATCGTGTAGCTGGTCTCATCAAACATCAAATCTATCCCTAACCTCCCTTCATTAATCCATCGGGGAATCTTTCCTGTGTATAATGTAATCACCATTTTTTTATCTGTGACCATATTGACCACCCCACTCGTCCTGCTTTTTTGGATATCATCCCCGGCTGCATTTGAAAAAAGGGAAACGGTCTTTCCTGAATTAAAAGCATGGGATTCCAATTTTTCCTGATTCTCTAGTTCGAGAACCATTTTATCGGAAAATATCCATTTTATTTTAACTAACCTCACTGGATACCAGCATATTCCCGATGCTTTTCTCTCTTTTAAAGGTTTACTTTGACTTATTTTTTTGAATTGTTCTAAATCCTCTTTCCATTCAGACTTCAAAAGTTTTATAGTATATAATAATTCTTCTCTTATATTTGTCATTTGTGGCGTTTTAAAATAAACCATAAGATCGATAAAAACTGTTATTGTTTTAACCAATCAGCTTAAGCCTTAGTGAATTTTCTTGCACATGCATATTTGTCGTTTGACAAGCCCAAAGTACTGTTAGGTAATTTTATCGGTGATTTTGTCAGAGGTAACTTGGAAGAACAGTTTGATAAACAAATCATCATAGGTATCCTATTACATCGGGAAATAGACCGTTTTACAGATAGACATCCGCTCGTAAAAGAAGCACAGGGCATATTGCGTCCCATTTTTTATAAGTATTCCGCTGTGATTACAGATATGTTTTTTGATTATTTCCTTTCCAAAAACTGGGAAGATTACGATCATAGATCTATCGAAGATTTCACGGCACAAGTATATGATATTATTGATACACACAAAGCCATATTGCCCCATAAATTTCTGCACCCGTACAAATTCATGAAAAAAGAAAACTGGCTGGTGTCATATGGCACCATGGAAGGTATACAACGGGCCTTTACGGGTATTTCCTACAGGACCACTTTTGATTCCAAATTGGAAAAAGCCCCGGTTTATCTAAAAAAATACCATGAAACATTTGAGAATTATTTCAAGCAGTTCTTTCCGGAATTGGTTTCTTTCTCAAGAAACAAACTTGACGAGTTATTGAACAAGAATGGTTACCTGTAAACCCAAAAAAAGTACTTATATAACTTTAGCCCTGGTCATCATCATCCTCATGGCGGGGCTGAGCTATCTTCTATATGACTTTTACCACAACAGCACTTTTCACTTCCTGTTTTATATGATCGGCTGCACCCTCATCACCGTGGTACTTTTGATGATATTGGTCAAAATGATGGCTGGTTACAAATTCATTGCCGCAGGTAAAGATAAAATCGAGATATGGCTTCCCTTTAAGGGCTATCGAAAAACCTATCCGGTAAAAGATGTTCTCGCTTGGCAGGAAGAAGAGGTCATTGCCAATAAAAAAACTTTTAGGCAACTTGTCATGGTATTCACGGATAAGGCTTCTTTTTCGGTCAGCAACCATGAACACCTGGGCTATGAAGAATTGAGAAGGTATTTTATGAAGAAAATACCCAAAAAGAAGGTGAAAAATTAATCAGATTGTTCAAGCAGACCACTATAGAAAGCGACCAAGCTGAAGGCATGATCGCTTTTCTGTGATTGATCCATTGTATCAATGGCTCCAGTCAAAGGTATCCAACGATTCGAGACAAGCCGTGAGCAATTGGATACTTGCCGCAATGTCCTCCTTGTGTGCCATTTCTATTACCTGGTGCAGATGCCTGGTGGGAATGGAAATGGCCCCTGCGATGGCCCCTTGCTTCCCCATCCGCTGTACGCCAGCGGTATCCGTCCCTCCGGCTGTCAGGATTTCCGGCTGCCACTTGATTTTGGCTTTGTCCGCTGTCTGCTTCATGAATTCCACCATCCGGTAATCGCATATGGTGGATGCGTCCATCACCTTTATCGCGGTGCCCTTCCCCAGTGAGGTGATTTTTTCATGCGCCGATGCGCCGGGCACGTCATAGGCTATGGTGGTATCCAGCGCAATGCCGAAATCAGGATTGATGTGATGGGCGGACACGCTGGCTCCTCTCAAACCCACTTCCTCTTGCACTGTAAAAGTGGCATAAACATCATATGCAGGATTTTTCAGGCCACGCAAGGACTCCAACAAAATGAATACCGCGACCCTGTTGTCCAAGGATTTGCAATTGACACAATCCCCCATTTCTATCAGCGCTCTTTCCCGGGTTATGGGGTCGCCCACTTTGACAAATTTCTCTACGTCCTTTTTATCCATCCCCAGATCGATGAAATAATCCGTAAGCTGGGGCAGTTTGTTTTTCTCATCTGCGGTCATTACATGGATAGGCTTACTCCCCATCACCCCTATCAGGTCTTTTTTGCCATGGACGATGACCCGCTGGGAAGTCAGGGTTTTCGGATCAAAACCTCCAAGGGGGTGAAACCTTAAAAAACCATCCTCATCAATATGGGTCACGATAAACCCTATTTCATCCATATGCGCCGCCACCATCACCCTCTTGTTATCGGGATTTTTATTTCCATATTTCACGGCTACCACGTTACCCAAGTTGTCGACCTTCACTTCATCGACCAAAGGCTCCACTTCCCCGAGGACAAAGTCCCGGATTTTTTTTTCAAATCCCGGTGCTCCGGGAACTTCACAGATGTTCTTTAGCAGGGTTATGTCAATTTGCTTATTCATAAGAATCCGGTTTAATAATTTTATTAGAAGAAATACGGTGGAGGCCAACCCGTTCGTTGCGATTCAGTTGCCCGCAGTCTCACGATTGCATCCAAGGGTTAGAACAAATAAACCGATATGATCCTATGGCTTGGATCACTAGGCAGGCGGGATACGAAGCAAACAAAACAGCATGAAGGTCAATACGCCCTCACGACCTTGCCCTCCATATAATTCACAAAAGATCTGTTCACTACCCGCATGCCCCCCTGAGTGGGAAAATCTCCTGTAAAATACCAATCCCCACTGTGAGCCGGGCAAGCCATATGCAAATTGGCCACCGTTTGGTAAATTACGTGAACGCTGGCCCGTATATGGTCAGAAGTAATGATCTCCGCAATTTTATCCGAAATCTCCTGGTCGCTGAAAGAGGAATATATTTCTTTCACAAAGTTTTCTTCTGCATTGGGATTCTGGAGACATTTTTCATAAACCTGGTCCAGAACATATCCCCTTCCCTGTTCTCTTAAAAGTTCCACTGCTGCTCTGAAGGCGATGAAGTCTTTCATCCTGGACATATCAATACCATAACAGTCCGGAAACCTTATCTGCGGTGCTGAGGAAACAATGATAATCCTCTTGGGTTTGAGCTTATCCAAGGTAGTCAAAATGCTCTTTTCTAAGGTAGTTCCCCTTACAATACTGTCATCAATGACCACAATGGTATCCACTCCCGGTCTGATCACTTCATAAGTCGTATCGTAGACGTTTGAAACCATCACATCCCTGTCAGAATCATTTGTGATGAAGGTCCGGAGTTTCACATCCTTGCTCACCAGCTTTTCTACCCTCGGTCTGAAGTTCAAAAGCTCCTCCACATCTCCCAAATGGGGTTTGCCCTCTATCAGCACTTCTCTCCTTTTTGCGCTCAGATAATCCTCCAATCCTTCTATCATCCCATAAAAAGCCGTTTCGGCCGTATTCGGGATATACGAAAAGACCGTGTTTTTCAGATCAAAATCTATGGCTTTCAATATTTGTGGGACCAGTGCCCGTCCCAGATTTTTTCTTTCCCGATAAATATCCGGATCTGTACCCCTAGAAAAATAGATTCTTTCGAAACTGCACGATTTCTTTTCCCTGGGAGGGATGATTTCAAATTCCCCATAGGAACCGTCCTTGTTGACAATCAGGGCATTTCCAGGTTTGATCTCTTTTATCTCCTTATAGTCAATATTAAAAGCGGTTTTAATAGGAGGTTTCTCGGAGGCGACTACCACTATTTCGTCATCAGCATAATAGTAAGCAGGTCTGATCCCTGAAGGATCCCTCACCACAAAGCTGGACCCATTACCTATCAGCCCAGCCATGGCATAGCCTCCATCAAAATCCCGGCAGCTTCTCCGCAGGATCCTGGCTACATCCAGTTCCTGTTCGATGACTTCCGTGATCTCCTTATTGGTAAACTTGCCTTTGTACTTATCAAATATCCGTTGGTTTTCTTCGTCCAAAAAATGGCCTATTTTCTCCATGACCGTGACCGTGTCGGTTTTCTCTTTGGGGTGCTGCCCTAACTGAACCAGTATGTGAAACAACTCCTCCACATTGGTCATATTGAAATTCCCCGCCATAGCCAGGTTCCGGCTTCTCCAATTGTTCTGTTTTAAAAAAGGATGACAGGTTTCAATAGAATTTTCGCCGTGGGTACCGTACCGCAGATGGCCCAGCCATACCTCCCCGGAAAAAGCCATATTTTCCTTTATCCAGGTGGCGTTTACCATATCCCTTTCCGTGCCGGTCTTTTTGGCTTTTTTATATTTTTTGGTAATTTTCTGAAAAATTTTAGTCACGGCTTCTGATTCCACAGACCGATACCTGCTGATATAGCGTGTACCTGGTGAAGTGTTGATCTTGATATTGGCGACACCTGCACCGTCCTGACCCCTATTGATTTGCTTTTGCATCAAAACATAGAGCCTATTGGTCGCATAGAATGGGGTACCATATTTGTCAATGTAATATTGCAATGGTTTCCTTAGCCGGATCAAGGCTATCCCACATTCATGTTTGATCTGATCACTCATAGAATTGGCGAGGAATAATTTCACCACAAAGTTAAGCCTTTTTTATTAGGAAAAGTACTCGTTCTCCCATCTTTATGCGCCTCTCCCTGATGACAGCGGAGACTTTGCGGAAATTTTATTTGTAAAAAAAGCAAAAAAGATCATTCCCATAGTGGATATTTTTGAAGGTGAACCTGTTTGCCAAAGAATAATTTGGTTGTATTTTCAAAAGATTGGGTATAATCAGACACCAAAAAACTGTCTTCTTCCGCTGATTTTTGTCTTGCTGTCATCTGATGGTATTCCAAAAATGCTTTCACCGCATGTGCCACCGTTTCAGAGCTGTCTATCACGTCCATCTCTCCCTTGTAAAATCCCTTAATTTGCTCTTTGATCAATGGATAATGGGTACATCCCAGCACCAATGCCTTTGTACCATTAAGTTCGGGCTGGTCCAAGTAGGAGGCTATTATATCCTCACTTATTTCTTTTAAATGGAACCCTTCTTCAATCATAGGCGCGAGCAGCGGAGTGGCAAGGGATCTAAGTTCAATCCCCGCTTCCAACTCATTGACCTTTCGAAGATAAACCCCTGAGTTAACCGTTTGTTTAGTGCCTATCAATCCCACCCGCTCTCCCGGATGGTGTTCTCTCAGGTAATGGATTACCGGATCAATCACATTGAAAACATGTGCTTTGGAAGCCACATAGGCTTTTACAAGATCATAAGCAGCGGCGGAAGCCGAGTTACAAGCAATCAAAATCATTTTACAGCGGGCCTGAAGCAAAACATCGGCGATTTTAATCGAATAAGCTTGGATCGCCGCTGTGCTTTTATCCCCATAAGGAAGGTGGGCGGTGTCTCCAAAATAAATGATCCGTTCAAAAGGCAAAAGTGACTTGACCGCTCTCGCCACGGTGAGGCCACCGATGCCGCTGTCAAAAATACCGATAGGTGCTTGGGCTGTGTTTTTCATTGTCAAAGGTTTTAAGGACACAAAAATAACCGGATTATTTTAAACAAAAACCCTAAAAAAATATCCCCCAGATTTAGGCATCTGAGGGAATGCAAGCGAAGAGTTATGATATACGATCGAAATACAAATTTAGGAAATATATCCTAATCCTCAAACAAGGAAAAAAATCGTCAGTTTGAGTAACTGTTCCCCAGATTAAATTTAAAAATCACTTGATAAACAGGAACAACGGACTTTTATTTTTTGGCATGGTAAATGAATTTTTTTTATAGATATGAGTTTAACAACATGAAGCAATTGATTTTGACACTAGCACTGATTGCCGGAATGATATTGTTGACCCTCATTACGCTACTTAAATACCAGCAAAGTTTGAGGGACAATATAGTTGGTGACGGACTGCATTTGGACGTCACGGTGCCAGTTTACGAAAAAACTGGAATGAAAGATACGGTAAGGATTTCTGAGAAGGATCTCCCCCGGAAAATTCAAAAAGTCATTGAATTGGACAGTTTGATCAATGATCTGGAAATAGCCACAATCAGTAAAATATCAAAGAACAATTCATTCTATTATGACGTTTGTTTTCTGGATGTGGACAATTTTCAGATTATGGTCCTTTATGACCAAAACGGAGCCATTGTAGACCCCTGATTTTTATGAGTATGGCCCAAGGCCATACCCAGTTTTTCAAAGGAGCACTGATTGTATAAATCGGTGCTTTTATTTTATCTTTACTAGGAACTAGATAAACACTCCACAAAACATATCAAATATCAAACAGGACATGAATAATATACTTTTAATTGAAGACGATCTGACCTATTCAAAGATCATCAAAAATTTTCTGGAGAAAAACGGATTTGAATTGGTCACTTCTACCAAGGTGAATGATGGGTTAGCATCATTGGAAAAAAGTAAAATCGATTTGGTCATAACCGACTACAGGTTACCGGATGGAACAGGGATGGATGTTTTGGATTATATTATCAAAAACAAGTCAAACGTACCCGTAATCCTTATTACCAATTATTCGGATATAAGAACTGCTGTTAAATCCATGAAGATGGGGGCCTTCGAATACATCACAAAGCCATTGAATCCGGATGAGCTTCTTTTAAATGTAAAAGAGGCCATTAAAAAGAAAAAGGAACACCTTCCGGAAAGGAAACAATCTTTTAAGCAGGAACCTAAAGGAACTCCCGCTGTCGGGGACGAGGATTACATGGTGGGAAAAAGTGCCCAGGCATTAAAAACCGAAAAATACATTAATTTGGTGGCTCCCACTGATCTGAGTGTGATTGTATTGGGAGAAAGCGGTACCGGCAAAGAATACATTTCAAAAAGGATCCACCTTAAATCCAAGAGGAAAGACGGACCTTTCATTGCGGTGGACTGTGGCGCTTTATCCAAAGAGTTGGCAGGCAGTGAACTTTTCGGACACGTCAAAGGAGCCTTCACCGGAGCTATAGACAATAAGACCGGCCATTTTGAAAGCGCAAATGGGGGCACCATCTTTTTGGATGAAATCGGTAACCTCAGTTATGAAGTTCAGGTAAAACTGCTCAGGGCCATAGAGGAAAGAAAAATCCGGAAAATCGGCGGAAATAAAGATATACCTGTAGACGTGAGAATCATCACGGCAACCAATGATGATCTGCTCGAAAATGCAAGAAACGGTGATTTTCGGGAAGATCTTTTTCACCGGTTGAATGAATTCAGTATCGAAGCCATTCCGTTAAGAGAAAGAAAAGAGGATCTGCTCCATTTCGCCAATCTGTTTTTGAAAAAAAGTAATCAGAGCCTCAATAAAAACGTGCCAGGCTTCAGCCCCGAGGTAATCAGAATTTTTCAGGAGTACCATTGGCCAGGCAACCTCCGGGAACTGAAAAACATTATCCGCAGGGCGGTCCTGCTTTCAGATGAAGGAGAGGTGCAGCCGGAAGTGATCCCTTCAGAACTGAGCCTGTCTGAACGGCCCACAATAGAGGTCAACTCTGCCAGAGATCTTAAATCCTCATTTGAAGAGCAGGAAAAATCCCTGATCATCAAGACGCTGGAAGAAGTGAGGTATAATAAATCCAAAGCCGCAAAAATACTGAACATGGACAGGAAAACACTCTATAATAAACTTGAAAAGTATGGGCTGGGTTGAATCAGGCACTTACCGAAAGGCCCAACTCCCTGGATATTTCCTCTAAAAGATTATTTACCTGTTCTGTAAGTATCCATATTTTTTCTTCAATCTCATCTGTCCTGCCGTTTTTTAAATCTATCTCCAATTCTTTGGCAAGTCTGCTTTCAGATATCTTTAATTGTCCCAGGCGACTGGAAAGTTGGTGGGCAATTTCCCTTATTTGACGATAGTCCTCCATACCCAAAGCCCTGTTCATGGAAAGGAGGTCTGAACCGGTCTGTGTATAAAAATCTTCCAAAACCTCCTTAAAGAGCGTTTCATCTCCCATACAGAATTTCTTGATCCCGGAAAGGTCATACTTTTGGTTTTCCCCGGGACAAGCCGGCTCGGTGATCACGATATTTCCAGTATCATTGAGAGGTATGTATTGTAACAACTTGGCCACCAGTTCCTTTTCCTTAAATGGCTTTAAAATCAGACCATCAAACCCTTCTTCTTCCATTTTTTCTCTTTCCTTCGCAAAAACATTGGCCGTCATCGCAAAAATGGGCACCTTCTTATATTGCTCCATCTGTCGCAATTGTTTCAGCACCTGATAGCCATCCACCTCCGGCATCTGAACATCTATCAAAGCCAAATCAAATGCCTCTTTCCTGAAATTACCCTGAAAATCCACCCCACCTGTATATGAACTCACCTTGGCACCAAGGTTTTTAATCAAAAGTTCAGAGAATTTCAATCCTACCGGATCATCATCTACCAACAACACTTTGAGACCATCCATTGTATACCTCCGAGGGTCCAACTCAGGCTGGAGTTCCCCCGCATCCACCAGTTCAGTGGGTAAGCTTACAGACATTTGGGTTCCCTCTCCCAATTCACTTTCTACCAGAATCTCCCCCCTCTGTAAATCTACGAGCTTTTTGACGATAGCCAGCCCCAAACCAGTCCCTCCAAATCTTCTCGAAATGCTTCCATCCCCCTGATTGAATTCACGGAAAAGCGTTTTTTGCATCTCAGCTGTCATACCCATCCCCGTATCCTCTACTTCAATAATGAGTCTATCCTCCTCTTCATATTTAACCAAGACCCTGACTTTACCTTTTTCAGTAAACTTAATCGCATTAGAGATAAGGTTGTTTAAAATCTGATTGATCCTGAGTTCATCCCCCACGAGCCATTTTTGATCCGGTACGGAAATATCCATTTCCAGGACAAGACCCTTTTCCGCGGCCTTATGGTCAAAGAATTGCTGTATGTCTTTAAAAAGCCTAAGCGGATTAAATGGTGCATTTTCAATTTTAATCTTTCCAGCCTCAAGTTTCGAAAAATCAAGGATATCGTTGACTATCCCCAATAGGGTATCCGAAGCAAAATTGACCATCCTTACGTATTCTTCCTGGTCACGGTTAAGAGGTGTTTTTTCCAAAGCCTCATTATATCCCTGTATCACATGCAAAGGATTCCTGATCTCATGGCTCATGCTGGCCAGAAAATCCTGCTTGGCTTTAGCCAACTTATCGGATCTTTGCTTGGCCTCGGTAAGCTGCTTTTGGAACGTTTCGGATTTCTTAATTTCCTTTATGATGCTGAAAATAAACCCTGTAGAGCCGATGACTCCCACAATGATCAACATCCCCAACAAAAGGGACAATTTATAAGTCAATTCATAAGCAGATTCATTCTCGGACTTGGATGCCATAAGCGCTTCGTTCTGCAAAGAAGTCACGATATCCTGTATGCTTATGATCAGTTCCTTGTTTTTATTGGTAAGCTCCTGCTCCAATGCACCCAACCTGGATCGTAAACTGCGCTCTTCGTAATTGATGTCCAGCACCATTTGTCTCACCGCGTAAATGATGGAATCGGAATCAGAAAACTGACTGCATGTCTCATTCCCTACCCTGTTCAGATTCAACCTCAGCTTTGTCAGGAGGCGTTCCATTTCCACCTTTTCAGCGCCTGAGAAAAGGTTTCTGGGTGCTTCTGTGTTAGGCGCTGAGTTAGGCACCGAATCCCTGTTTGCAGGCTCAGGACTTCTGTTATTGTTGTTGGTGGAAGCGGGATTGATCCGGATTTTTCCCAGGCTTTGAAGCCGGCTTAACTCCTCCTTCCTTCTGATTTTCCTTTCTATATTGTTTAATGCCTCTCTGGTGAAATTCCTGCTGAGAAGATTATTCTTTACATCTTCAAGGCCTCTGTACACCACAAGCAGTTCATTGACACTGTATCCGATTTTTTTTATCTGCTGGACTTCTGAGGTATCCGCCGAAAGCGCCTCAAGTTTCGAAAGCCTCTCCTGGATTCGTGAAAAATAATCCACATTCTCTGTGGTATCCCCTTCTAAAAACAAAACCCTGGACTTGTCCAATTGATAGATATCAGCTAGAAGGTAGTTTAGCTCCCGCAGCTTTTCGTTTGGTTCGGACAATGATTCCACAGAGTCCAAAAGCTTTCTGACACTGAAATAGGTGACAGCGCTTACCCCAACTGTTAAACAAACGGCCAGAAAAAACCCAATAATAACCTTAACCCTCGCGTTGAAAGCCATATTTAGTCAAATTATCAAATGCAATGTATTGCAAACTCCATACCAATTCCTTTTTTTTCAAAGCAGGACGCTCAAGTCATAAAGTCACTTCTTTCATTCTTATCTTGCTGAATTCCATGAATTTACTAAAGGAGCGAATGAAATCCAAATATAAGGCAAACAAGGCGCCCATCATTCCCCAAGCAGCGTTTTTTTTGTGATTTTTTCAAAAACACTATAGATAGCGTAATAGGTGACAGGAATAGTCACTGCTAAACCAAAAACGAAAATAAAGGCCCCAATAATATTCAATAAAGCAATAAGTAAACCGAAAACCAGAAATTTCCACCATCTTTTATGGATGAGTTTCCTACTATACTCCAATGAATTCCAAAAATCAAGCCCTCCGAATAAATTCATCAAAATGGCAAACATGTACCCGATGATAAGATAAATGCCCGGTATCACCAACAACAGTATACCAACCACAGTCAACAGCTGCCCCACCACCCACACCAGAATGATAGGAATATAGTAAGCAAACCCTTTAAAATAATCGGGATAAATCACTTCTTCATGTTGGCTGACTTTGTTCGCGACGAGATAAAAGCCTGCAAACATGGGGCCAGCCAAAAACACACTGAACACAAACACGAAATCAGGTGCATATATAACGAACAGAAACTGGATGGAAAGTATCAGCAACGTGTATGCTACGGAGTAAATAGGTACTGCTTTGAAGATTTCCCAGCCTCTTAAAAATCCAGTTTTGATATCAAAGTCATATTCAGCCTCGATCAGCCGGTCTAATTTTTTTCTATACATAGAGAAGAAAGGATAAGAGAAGAATTGTAAAATATCTTATCGGGAATATCAAAAATTTACATGATAAATCATTTGGTGATGGCTTCGAGGATATCGTGTTTGGTAATGATATGAATCTGATGGTGATGATCCCTGACCAAAACCGCTTTTTCCTTGTCCACCATAGAGGAAAGCACATCCAATGTACTGTCCAGGGCCACAAACTTCATGGATTCTTCCATTACTTCCTCTACAGGAGCATCCTTCAATTCCGGATTTTCAATTATCCTGAGTAACAGCTTATTGTCCGTGATGCTACCCACAACCTGTCCATTTTCCATCACCGGGATCTGGGATACACTTTTTGCATTCATCAATGTGATAGCCTCTCGGACCTTGTCCCCTTTTTGTACCACAACCAGTTGCTGTGTTCCGTTTCTTGCGTCTATTATGTCCCTTGCTGTACCAAATGATTTGTCTTCAAGAAATCCATGATTCCTCATCCAATCGTCGTTATAGATTTTTCCCAAATACCTGGTTCCGTGATCCGGCAACAAAATAACCATTACGTCGCCCTCTTTAAGGTTTTCTTTGGCGTATTCCAATGCCCCGTGCACCGCGGACCCGCAGGACCAGCCCACAAAAAGCCCCTCCTCCCTCGAAAGTCTCCTGGTCATGACCGCCGCGTCTTTGTCAGTCACCTTTACAAAGTAGTCTATCATTGAAAAGTCCACATTCTGAGGCAATATGTCCTCCCCGATCCCTTCCGTCAAATAGGGATATATCTCATCCGGATCAAAAATACCGGTCTCCTTGTATTTTTTAAATACAGAGCCATAGGTATCTATACCTACCGATACCACATTTTTATTTTGCTCCTTCAGGTATTTGGCAGAGCCGGATATGGTCCCTCCTGTCCCTACTCCCGCCGCAAAATGCGTCACCTTGCCCTCGGTGTCACGCCATATTTCAGGACCCGTAGTTTCATAATGGGCCTTCCAGTTTGAAAGATTGTCATACTGGTTGGGATAAAAAGAGTTGGGTATTTCCTTGTTGAGCTTTTTGGCTACTGAATAATAGGACCTGGGGTCGTCGGGGGCCACATTGGTTGGGCACACGATCACCTCTGCACCCACAGCCTTAAGGATATCGATTTTTTCTTTGGACTGTTTATCAGCCATGGTGAAAATGCATCTGTACCCTTTGGCTATTGCGGTAAGCGCCAATCCCATCCCCGTATTCCCGCTTGTTCCTTCTATGATGGTCCCACCTGGCTTAAGAACGCCCGCCTTCTCTGCATCCTCCACCATTTTCACCGCCATTCTGTCCTTCATGGAGTTTCCGGGGTTAAAGTATTCGACTTTAACCAATATATCTCCTTTGATTCCCCTATTGAGTCTGTTCAACCTGACAAGAGGTGTGTTTCCTATGGTCTCTATGATGGAATTGTAAATCATTGCCTTTTTATTAATTCACTGCAATTTAAGAATTATCCGGGATTTAAACCCATGCCCCGGCTTCTTCCCCATAACCGGCAAAATTCTGATCCAGATGTGAAATAAAATATTTGAAATTATAAATTATGTATTTTACAATATATTTTTTGATTCATAAAACAACTACAACTTCTGTTGAGGTTGTTTTTTTATTATCTTTGATAGTAAATCTATTCAATAACTAACCGTTAAATTTTTACAGAAATGAAAAGAATTTTGATTAATTTGATGAGTGTGCTCATTTTATTTATGGGTGCAACTTCCTGCTACACTTACACATGGACAGTCGGAAACGGCCCTCAAACAGGGATTGAAGTTAAACGAATGAACCATTATTTGATCTATGGTCTGGCGCCTGTGGGCATTTCTGATGTCAACGAAATGGCCGGTGGTGCTGAAAATTATGAAGTAACTATTCAACATACTTTTGTAGATGGACTGATCAATGCCATAACCCTCGGCATATATTCTCCTACCACGACTGTTGTTACAAAGTAACTCTTCTATAAAGGCAAATGAAAAAAGCAACCATAATATTGGGGTTTTTGGTGTTGGCTGTATCTCTGTACAATATTTCACCTTATCTTACAGACTATGCCGCCCTGGCGGAATATGGCAAAGGCTATGTCTGGGGAAATATTATTCTTCTGATGGTGGCTTGTATTTTATTGTATGTGGGTTATAGAAGAAAAAAGGCGAAGGCCTGATGGGTCTTCAAGGCCCGGGTGGGAAATCCATTCCGGGCTTTATTTAACGCCTGCCAGCAGATACAGCACCGCCATGCGGATGGCCACCCCATTTTCCACCTGCTGTAAAATAATGGAGTGTTCTGAATCCGCCACATCCGAATTCAACTCGACTCCTCTGTTGATGGGGCCTGGATGCATGATGACTATCTGTTTGTCCAACCGCTCCAGCAGTTTCTTATTCACCCCATAATAAAGGGAATATTCCCTTAAGGACGGGAAATACTTGATCTGCTGTCTCTCTAGCTGGATCCGAAGAACATTGGCCACGTCACACCACTGAAGTGCCTTAAAAACATCATATTCCACTTTTACTCCCAATCCACCAATATGCTTGGGCAATAAGGTAACCGGACCACAAACCATCACTTCCGCCCCGAGTTTTTGAAGGCAAAAGATGTTGGAAAGGGCTACTCTTGAATGCAGGATGTCACCAATAATCGCCACTTTTTTCCCGGCAACGTCACCCAATTTTTCCCTGATCGAGTAGGCATCGAGCAAGGCCTGGGTCGGGTGCTCATGTGTGCCATCCCCGGCATTGACAATATTGGCGGTGATGTGCTTTGAAAGAAAATGCGGTGCTCCTGGGCTGCTGTGCCTCATCACCACCATATCCACCTTCATCGCAAGAATGTTATTCACCGTATCGATCAGCGTCTCCCCCTTTTTCACAGAGCTACTGCTGGAAGCAAAATTAATCACGTCAGCAGACAACCTTTTCTCGGCCAGTTCGAAAGAGAGTTTTGTCCTTGTGGAATTTTCAAAAAACACATTGGCAATGGTAATGTCACGGAGCGACGGCACTTTTTTGATCGGCCGGTTGAGCACATCCTTGAAATTGTCCGCCGTCTCAAAAATAAGCTGTATGTCAGAAGCGGTGATATCTTTTATTCCTAATAAATGTTTGGTAGTGAGTTGCTGCATAGGTATTATTTGCTGACTTTTTCCGTGATCCAAATAGCATCTTCATCATGACCTTGAGATTGCCATTCTACACTGACATGCTGGCTTTCCAATGTGTTGACCTGTCTGCCGTAATAATCCGGTTTGATGGGAAAGTCCCTGGTAAACTTCCGGTCTATCAACACCATCAACTCCACTTTTTGGGGTCTGCCGAAAGCGATCATCGCATCCATAGCAGCCCTTACTGACCGACCTTTATACAGTACGTCGTCCACTAGGACCACCTTTTTGTTCTCAATCAAAAAATCAATTTTAGTTTCATTGGCTTTTAAGGGGAGGTCCCTCCTTCTGAAATCATCTCTGTGGAAGGTGGCATCCAAATAGCCATACCGCAATGGAACATCCTGGATCTCCTGCATCCGCTGTATGATCCGGTCCAACACCAAAGACCCCCTGGGCTGTAATCCCAACAACACCGTATTATGGAAATCATCATGGTTTTCGATCAGCTGGTAGCAAAACCGGCTGATGGTAATGGATATTTGGGTATGATCAAGAACCAGTCTTTTTTGCATGGTTAAAATTTGGAGCAAATATAGGAATTATTTGCTTCCGACCCCCGAACCCTCAAATGAAATCATCAACTTTTATCTTAGTAAAAAAATTAACATCCCTGGTCTTTTCCTTTCCGGTATCATCCTGGTACCGGATTTTCTGTTTTCCGCTCAACAGGTAATAATTATCATGCCACCAGGTAAGCTGGAGGCTTTTTTCCTTGGTGTCCCCTATTCTTTCCCGTTCATTAAGGAGCTCCAGCTCAAACGGCTCGTTTTCTATGATCACCTCTCCATTCCTGATCTGGCTTAACATTAACTGAAGCCCATCCAGGTACATGTAAAAAAGATTGGTGCCATCATAACTCATTTCCCCGAACTTCATCGGTTCATTTTTACTGGAATTATCCAGATTAAGGCTGTTGTCCCAAACAATCCTGCCCTCATCATCCAATAGGATAAATTGGGCCGATAGGTATTTATACTGGTTTGTTACCTGGGTATTTCTGAAACGGGGATCCATCCATAAAGGGTTATACAGGCTCCCAAAATTCCCCATCATCGGGTTCATCCTGTAGAAATTACTGGCGTACATACCATCCCTGGGTATATATCTTGAAGAAGATGAAACAAAATGGTCATTATAAACAAGGTAATAACCATCGATGGCGTTCACCTCCCTTGTAACGACCACGTTCCTGATAGGCGTGTTTTTACCTCTTTCCATGTTTCTTTCCAATACTTTCATTCTCCTCTCCCGCATCTTGTCAGGAAGGTAATTGTAAAAATTATCGAAATCCGACACGGAATAGAACTTGTTTTCATATTCACCGAACTCGTTGATTCTCGTAAAATAAAGCCCCTGGTAGGCTTCTTTTTTCCTTAATCCGAAGGGGCCTATCAATGCCTGTTTATAATTATAAGAAGACGTGAGCAGCCCTTCTACAATTTCCATGGAAGGGTCATCCACATCCTCTATCTTTACTTCTCTGAGTTTGTTGCCATTGGTGTCATAAGTCAATATGGAAACAATCTTCTTTTTGTAGAAATCCCTTCTGCTCATCAGTACATCAAAAACATTCAATTCAGGATCCTTTCTCATTTGCAGAATTTTGGCGTCTTTTTCAAACACCCCGGGGACCGTCGCCACCTCCGTGGTAACGATATCCAGGACCTGGATAACGGGCCTGTATTCGTAGTTCCCCATAAAGACCGCCTTTTTGTTGAAAACCAAAAAATCCTGCAAATCCATATTCAATATGGTAGAAAGTGATAGTTCAACCACCTCCTTGGTCTTCAGGTTGATCTCGAATATTGATCTTTCCGGACTGTACTGGCTGCCCTTGTGAAAGAGCACGTACAAAAACTGGTCATCGAGGTCAAAGCCTAAAAGTTCGTAGTTTTCATTTAAAGAAAATTGATGGGGGCTCCCATCGGCGTGGAGTTGGAAATCAGAAACTACATATTGAAACACGTTCCGCCTGGAAAATGGCTTTTCCGATACAAACCGGAAGGCAACCATTCCCTCATTTCTGGGGATCACTATAAATTCGTCATCCGCCCACTGCGTTTCTACCTCCAGCCTTTGGGTAAACTGCACCTGTGCTTCCAAAGAAATCGCCCACACCCAATACACCATTAAAAAAACGGTGACATTCTTAATCATACTCTCGACATTTTTAATATTTTTTCGGCCGCTTTCTTATCCAATGGCATTACGGAAAGCCTCGACTGTTTAACAAGCAGAATATCAGAGAGGGACGGCTCGGCCTTGATCGCTTTCAAAGACACCGGGGTAGGCAAAGGTTCCAAAGGTTTCAATTTGACAGCGACCCAATTTCCATCTTCCTTTGCCGTTGGGTCCGGAAAAGCTTCTTCTGATACTTCAGCCAAACCCACCACTTCTCTTTGCTTTCCACTATGATAAACAAAAACCTGGTCTCCCAAATTCATTTTTTCGAGAAAATTCCTCGCCTGAAAATTCCTGACGCCGTCCCACACGTCTTCTCCTTTTTGCACGAGGTCTTCAAAGGCATAGGTTTCAGGTTCTGTTTTAACCAACCAACTTTTCATGTTCTTTTAATTTGATTTTATGTGGTATAATTCCAGGATGTGATATCGCAGGTTCGTCCATAAGAGAAATCTCCCTGATTCAACAGCTTTTTCATCACAGCACATTACCCTCCTTTCATTTCCCTTTTATTCTTCTTAAGATAAGGGATATGATTTTATTTTAAAACAAATATTATGGACATTTGTCCTATATTCATAAGAACGCAAAAAACCTTGGATAACTTGGACAATAAATATCTCATCAAAATACTCAAACTCACCATACAGTTAATGGAACTGCATGAGGTGAACCCCTTTAAAATTAGAAATTACCAATCTGCTGTTATCAATATAGAAAGGGAAGGCAGGGAATTGGCAGGTCTCGACCTTCAGCAGCTTCAGGAATTCAGCGGAATCGGAAAAAGCATTGCTGAAGTCATTCTGGAAATCCAAAAAAAAGGCACCCATGTTTTGCTGGAGGCTTTGCTTCAGGAAACTCCCGAAGGAATTCTGGAAGTGTTGGAAATCAAAGGACTGGGGCCCAGAAAGATCAGGACACTGTGGAAAGATCTGGGTATCACTTCCACCCATGAACTGCTGGAAGCCTGTCGTTCCGGTCAGGTGGCCAGGCTCAAGGGCTTTGGGGAAAAAACCCAGGAAAGCATCATCCAGGCGCTGGAATTTATTGCCTCCAATAAAGACAAGTGGCTATATGCGGACATTGATACCGAGGTGGATGCCCTTCTCGGAAAACTGCAGGAAACTTTTGGTGAGGATAAGGTGGCCTGTGTGGGTGACTACGCCAGGAAACTGGAAATAATAGATCAGCTTTCCTTTATCATCGCCACAGACCAGCCCAAGAAAAGCATCATGCAATTGAATGACATCAATGGCATGAAACAGGATATAGCAAAATCCAGTCCGTACAGGTGGGGAGGGAAATTAGAGACCTTCGGTCTGGACACCGTATTTTTATTGGTCCCTGTCAAAGATTTTGTCAAACAGAAATTAATCAAGACGGCGAGCAGACCTCATCTGCTCTCCCTGGTCAATGAAAACCAGATGCTTGCAGAGGTTTTTATCAATGGCGACTATACTACGGAAGAGGAAGCATACCAGCAGGCGGGTTTGCCTTTTATCCCTGAGGAATTAAGGGAAGGCCAATTGGAACCGGGCCTGGCAACAAATAATATTATTCCGGATCTACTGGAATTTAAGGACCTGAAAGGACCGCTTCACAATCACTCCACATACAGCGACGGGAGGCACAGCCTCAAAGAAATGGCTGCCTACTGCCAGTCCCAGGGCTACGAATACCTGGGAATTGCGGACCATAGCCGGTCCGCCTTTTATGCCAACGGGCTGGATGAGGACAGGATAGTCCAGCAACACAGAGAAATCGACCAACTCAACAAAGAAATGGCCCCTTTTCGGATATTTAAGGGCATTGAAAGTGACATCTTGATCGATGGCAATCTTGATTATTCGGACGATATTCTTGCCAGGTTTGAATACATTGTGGCATCGGTCCATTCCAGTCTCGGCATGGACCGCAAAAAAGCCACTGCCCGCTTGCTCAAAGCCATCCAAAATCCTTATACCACCATACTCGGACATCCCACGGGCAGGTTATTGCTGAGAAGAGAGGGTTATCCCATCGACCACAAGGTCATCATTGATGCCTGTGCCTCATATGGGGTAGTGATAGAAATCAATGCCAATCCCTGGCGGCTGGACCTTGACTGGCGATGGGTACATTATGCCATGGAAAAGGGTGTAATGCTTTCCATCAACCCCGACGCCCATGAAAAAGAGGCGTTTATGGACATGAAATACGGGGTCCTGGTCGGACGAAAAGGCGGACTGACCAAAAAAATGACCCTCAATGCCCTGGACCTGGATACACTGGCGGGCTATCTTGAAGAAAGAAAAAAGAAACCGTGATGAAGTGGACCCATATCAATGAAGAAAGCCTGCTGCAGCGATCATTTACACTTGGACTCATTGGCATTCTCTGCAGTCTCTTTCCCATCATTTATTTCAACATTGGCCCCGGCACCTTTGCTTATAGTAATTTGCTCAATGGACTGGGTATAGCCGCCCAACTTCTGGCCATGAGTATGGCGGTGTTGGTGCTGCGAAGAAGAAAAATCAAAGAAGAGACCAAAGAAAAAGCCAAAAAAATGGTGCTGGTCCTCGCTGTAGCCCTGTTGTTTTTCTTTTTGGTATAAAAGACCAGCCCATGCGCAAAATAAAAATCCTGGTTTTACTTGTTTATTCCGTTCTTTTGGACGCCTGTCAAACAACCGCTCCCTTCGAATGGCAGGAAGGAGACATCCTGTTCCAGAACGGTGATTGCGGGGACTTCTGCGAAGCCATCCGAAAAGTAACCGAAGGATATGAAGGCAGGGATTTTTCCCATAATGGCATCCTGACAAAGGAACGCGGCGAATGGTGGGTGTTGGAGGCCGTCAGCGCGGGCGTAAAACTCACACCCCTGGATACATTTCTTTACCGGCATGTAAACGAAAAGGGCCGGCCAAAAGTTCATGTGGGCCGGCTGGTCCCCGTTTACCAAAAACTCATTCCCCAAGCCCTGGAACACGGAAAAACCCTGTTGGGAAAACCATATGATCACGCTTTTGACCTTGATAATGATGCCTACTACTGTTCCGAATTGATTCACCTTTCTTTTAAAAAAGCAAACGGCGGCCAACCTGTTTTTCAGCTGCAGCCTATGACATTTATTGATCCTGAAACAAGAGAAACTTTTCCGGTCTGGGCCACTTATTTTGAAGAAATGGAGGTACCCATTCCCGAAGGCGAGCCTGGCCTCAACCCGGGCGGGATGACCCTGGATCCGGCCATAACCATGGTCCACGCTTTTTCAGAAAATTAAGTTACGCAGGTTTTACTTTTGAAAATTCTGAAACAATGCCTTATCTTGACTTGTCAAATAACAATTAACCTCATCCCACTATGAACCGAAGAACAACGTTGAAAAAATTGCTGGCCGCCGGCGGTCTGGGCCTCATGGCAGGCGAAATTCATGCCCTGAGTACTTTTAGCGAAGCAGCAAGACCGCAACCTTCCCCCCAGCCGCTTTATTTATTCACCAAAGTACTGCAGTGGATGCCTCTGGATGATCTGGGCCAGGCTGTGAAGGATATGGGATTCAGTGGCATCGATTTACCGGTTAGAAAAAACGGCTTTTTTGACGTGGATGAGATCAAAACCAACATGCCAAAAATCACCCGCCAAAGTGAAAACCTCGGTCTCCAAACACCCGTGCTTACCACTGAAATCACGTTGGCCCATTTTCAGGAGATGGAGGAATTTTTGAAAACCTTGTCTGGGGAAGGAATAAAAAACTACAGGATGGGATGGATGCCCTTCCCGTCCAACAATATCAGGGAAGAGCTCAGGTCCCTTAATGACCGGATGAAAAAGGCCGCAGAACTGCATGCCAAATACGGCGTGACGGGGCATTATCAAAACCATGCCGGCAACAGGATAGGGGGTTCAGTTTGGGAAATCCATCATTTGTTGGAGGGGATAAACCCGGATCATATAGGCATACAATTTGACCTGCGTCATGCCACGGTAGAGGGATACCGGTCTTATGAAAACGTCTTTTATCTGGTCAGTGACAAAATCAGGAGTTTCGATCTGAAGGATTTCGTATGGGGCAATCCCTCCGGAAAAGGGGATGAACCCGTCAACGTCCCTTTCGGTGAAGGCAACGTAAATTTCAAACTGTTATTAAAACACCCGGGGTTTAAATCCACTGAAATCCCTAAAATCCTTCACATAGAACATGACATGGGAGGAGCAGAACACGGGCATAAAAACCCGAAAATGCCAGGTGATCAGATATTGTCTGCCATTCAAAAAGATGTGGAAACCTATTCCAAAACCATGGGATAAGTCCGGACGGTCAGCGTGACTCCCCAAAAACACTCCGGGTTTATTCCAGCGCCTTTTGGATGATCCGCAGGGCCTGTTCCGAATGGGGCATGCTCAAGGCAGCTTTATGGCCTTTGTCCGACATTTTCTTCCAGGTCTTTTGGACAATATCCACCAGTTTTCCCTCCTCCTCCCGGTGTTTCTCAATAAAGCCGTCAAAATAATATTTAAGAAAAACCAGGCAAACCACATCTTCCAAAGTCTGAGCTTCCGGATCCGTCTTGAGCCTTCTTTTATTCAACAGGTCATCCACTTTTTGGATTTCGCCTTCCCCGTAGCCATTTTGACGCATGATGCTTCCCGCCAGTTCGCCATGAAACTTTTTCAGTTTGGTCCTCCACAGCAGATACCCTTTTCTATCCATTGGAAACTCTTCCCTGGGAATAACCCATCGCTTTATATGCTGGCATCTGGCCGCCAGCCGAAGAATTTCTGATGCTGAAGGACAAAACTCCATTAACATTTCCGACATTCTGACCCCATAAATCCATTCCTTGGGCACTTCTTTGCCGTTTACCAGCTCTTTATGTGGATCTTCTTTGTTGATTTTGTCAAAATCCTCTATGGTAGATTTAAACCGGTTCATTTTTTCCCCTGTCATATCAAAAATACACGTTTATGAAACATATCATCCTCAATGCCATTAACCTTGCTGCCGGCGGTATCAAAGATCAGTGACTAAAAATAGCAAAAATTCCCGACTCACACGCAGATCGACGCTGAAGCGAGCCAATCTCTTACTGAGACATTTCTTTCCCTTACCACATTTCCAATAACCAGAATAGCCGGAGAAGTCATAGGACTCATTTCCTGTCTGCAAACAATATCCCCGACCTCTCCTACCAAAACTTTCTCCGAACCCTTTGTCCCATCCTGAATAATGGCTATCGGCTCATTTTCTCCCCTAATGCCCCTAAACAGATCAGCTATCTCTTTCAACTTTTTCAGCCCCATCAACACCACCACGGTGGCCCGCGATTGGGCTGCGTGGTAGAGATCTTCGGGTATTCCACCATCCTTTAACGTACCTGTCACTACCCAGAAACTTTCATTGATTCCTCGTTTCGTCAGCGGGATTCCGGCTGAAGCAGGCACAGCGGTGGCACTGCTGACTCCTGGGATGACCTCCACCTCCAGCCCGTAAGAGGACGCATGCTCCAGTTCTTCATGCCCCCTCCCAAATACGTAAGGATCCCCCCCTTTCAGTCTGACAATGTGTTCAAAACACTTTGCGTAATCCAGGATCATCCGTTGGATTTCTTCCTGCTGTCGGCTGTGCATGCCCGCTCTCTTGCCGACGTATATCTTTAGACATGAGTCTGGAGCATAAGTCAGTAAATCTTTGTTGGCGAGTGCATCATACAAAATCACTTCGGCTTTTTCGAGTACTTTTATCGCCTTTAAGGTAATCAGATCAGGGTCACCAGGCCCTGCACCCACAATATATAATCTGGCACTCATCTTATTTGTTTTTACGTAACGCTTGTGTCTTATTGAAACAAATTTAAGTAATTTTTTACGTAATATTACGTATTTTTGATTTTTATTTTTATCTTAGCGGTATCAATAACCCGGAGTATCCACTTACAGCTTTTGACATCAAAAAAACAATCATTGTCATGGAAAGAATCATCGTAGTAGGAAACGGCATGGTCGGTTACAAATTTTGCGAAAAGCTCGTCGCAGCTGCCGGCAAAGGAAATCTGGATATTACGGTATTTGGGGAAGAACCCTGGCCAGCTTACGACAGGGTACACTTGAGTGAATATTTTTCGGGTGCGACCGTGGACAACCTCATGATGGCCCCCAGAACATGGTATGAGGAAAACCACATCCTTCTCAAAACCAATGAACTGATTACTTCCATTGATAGACCCAATAAAGTGGTAAGGAGCCACCACGGAGTGACCTACCCTTACGATAGACTGGTATTGGCGACGGGATCAGGGGCGTTTGTTCCAAAAATAGACGGCGTTGATAAAAAAGGGGTATTTGTCTACCGTACCATAGAGGACTTGGATGCTATTCTGGATTACGGAAAAAAGGCAAACTCAGCGGCAGTGCTGGGAGGGGGCTTGTTGGGGTTAGAGGCCGCCAAAGCAATCATAGACATGGGACTGGAGGCGCACGTGGTGGAATTTGCTCCCCGTCTGATGCCCCGTCAGCTGGATGCTCAGGGCTCTGGGCTGCTGCAGGCAAAATTAGAACAGTTAGGGATTCATATACATTTGGAAAAAAACACCAGGAAGATCCATGGCAACGGAAAGCTTTCCGGTTTGGAATTCGCGGATGGCAGCGAACTGCCTGTGGACATGTTGGTGATCTCAGCGGGAATCGTCCCCCGGGATGAATTGGCGAAAAAATCGGGGCTGGCCGTAGCCAACCGCGGAGGCATTAAGGTAAATGAATTCTTGCAGACAAGTGATCCGGACATATTTGCCATCGGTGAAGCGGCTTCTTATGAAGACATGGTCTACGGATTGGTTGCTCCCGGATATGAAATGGCTACCCAGGTAGTGAATCAATTGACAGGTACACCCCCCAAACCCTTTACGGGGTTTGACATGTCCACCAAACTCAAGCTGATTGGTGTGGAGGTAGGCAGTTTTGGTGACCCTTTTGGGGAATCCGAGCCTTTCAAACCCATTGTTCTGGAAGACAAAAACAAAGGTATTTATAAAAGAATCAACATCTCCGAGGACGGGAAAAGGTTATTGGGAGGCATTCTGGTAGGAGACGCCAGCGACTATAACCTACTCTGGCAGATGGTTCAAAATAAAATGCCCTTGCCTCCGGAACCGGAAGACCTGATTTTGGGAAAAAGGAATGGAGAGCAAGGACAGGCTGCTGCGGGCATCGCGTCCCTTCCCGCGGAAGCGCAGGTGTGTTCCTGTGAAAACATCACCAAGGCGGATATTTCCAATGCCATTCTGGATGGGGCGCATAAAATCGGTGAAATAAAAAAATGTACCAAGGCCGGAACAGGCTGCGGAGGCTGCCTGCCCATGGTCAATGATCTGCTCAAACTTGAACTGCAGAACATGGGCAAAAACGTCAAAAATGTGCTCTGTGAACATTTTGATTATTCTAGGCAGGAGCTCCTGGATCTGGTGAAAATAAAAAACATCAAAACCTATAACGACCTGCTGGATCAATATGGCAAAGGCGATGGCTGCGAAACCTGCAAACCGGCGGTGGCATCCATTCTGGCCAGTGTTTGGAACGAACTGATCACCAAGCAG
Source organism: Negadavirga shengliensis (assembly GCF_042652345.1). NCBI lineage: Bacteria > Pseudomonadati > Bacteroidota > Cytophagia > Cytophagales > Cyclobacteriaceae > Negadavirga > Negadavirga shengliensis. The sequence continues at coordinate 66,484 of NZ_JBHSJJ010000018.1, read as the reverse complement.
GACACCATCCAGGACACCAATGACCGTTATCTGGCCAACATTCAAAAAGGAGGGTCCTATTCCGTGGTCCCCAGAATCCCCGGGGGGGAAATCACCCCCGAAAAACTGATTGTGCTGGGACAGGTCGCCCAAAAATACGGTCTTTACACCAAAATCACAGGGGGCCAACGGATAGACATGTTCGGTGCCCGGGTGGACCAGTTGCCGGATATCTGGGAAGAATTGATCAATGCCGGTTTCGAAAGCGGCCATGCGTATGGAAAGGCCCTCAGAACAGTGAAAAGCTGTGTGGGATCTACCTGGTGCCGCTTTGGTGTGCAGGATTCTGTCTCCTTCGCCATACGTGTAGAAGAGAGGTACAGGGGTATAAGGGCTCCTCATAAAATCAAAGGCGGCGTTTCCGGATGTATCCGGGAATGCGCGGAAGCCCAAAGCAAGGATTTTGGGATCATCGCTACCGAAAAAGGCTGGAATCTGTATGTATGCGGAAACGGCGGGTCCAAGCCCCAGCATGCCCAACTCCTTATCAATGATGTGGACAGCGAAACCTGTATCAAGTACCTGGACCGCTTCCTGATATATTATATCAAAACTGCCGAGCCGCTCACCCGGACTGCCACCTGGCTCAATAAGCTCGAAGGGGGGCTGAACCACCTCAGAGATGTGGTGGTCAACGATTCTCTCGGATTGGGAGAGGAATTTGAAAGGGAAATGGAATTCATGGTGGCCACCTATTCCTGTGAATGGAAAGAGGTAGTTAATGATCCAGCCCTGCGGGCAAAATTCACGCATTTTGTCAATGTTGCGGAGCCTGATCCCAGCATCGAATTCCAGGAAATGCGTGGTCAAAAAATCCCCGTGGACTGGTATAAATAGATGCTTTAATAGAAATTCGATAGATAGCTTTTGTCTGCATTCCCTCTCAAACCAAATAAAAGCGGGCAGACATTACCATAGAAATATCCATCCATATTAAGTAATGACAATGATAGCCGAATTAGAAAAATACCGGACCGCTGACCCTGCCAACATCAAATATTGGGAAAAAGTAGCCCATGTCGACGCCTTCCCAGAAGACGGCGGGGCATGCATCAAACACAAGGATCTACAAATCGCGGTATTTAGGTTTTCCCGAAGAAACGAATGGTATGCCTGCCAGAATCTTTGCCCTCACAAAATGCAAATGATCCTGTCCAGGGGCATCATCGGATCAGAGGGAGAGGAACCCAAAGTGGCCTGCCCGTTTCACAAACAAACGTTTTCATTGAAGACCGGCAAAAATCTCAACGGTGACCTCTGTGACATTGCCACTTACCCGGTCAAAGTCGAAGGGGATTATGTTTATTTAGGTTTTGAAGAATAGGCAGCCGGTTTTTGTTTTTGCCATATCTTCAGTAAAATTACTTAAATTGGCACTTATAAAATAAAGGCAGAAACCCCTGATTTATGAAAGAAGCCAGCGGATCTCCCAGGCTGGACAGGCTGGGAAGGTATTATCTGGTAGCACTTTGTGCCATCGCATCCAGCATCATTTTAAGCCAGCTATTGGTTCAAAAATTCATCAGTGACCAGGAAAATGATTCCATGGTCATTAATATTGCCGGAAGACAAAGGATGCTGAGTCAGCGCATCAGCAAAAGCGCGCTTTTGATCGGGAGCACAACCTCCCCTGATGAAAAGGAAAGGCGGATCAGTGAACTCAAAACGGCCTTGGGAGAATGGCAGGAGGCCCACGCGGACCTCACCCGGGGCAACCGGGTAAAGGGAATTGAAAGTCCCGGCAGCCGGAGGTTAAAGGAACTGTATGAAGTCATCGAGGTCCCTTATCAAAGTATAGTTTCCCATGGCCTTGACCTGCTCTCTGCCGTAGCCCTAATCCAGGGTGAAACCCTTCCAAACCTCCAACCACATATAAACGGCATCATAGAAAATGAAAATGCATTTGTAGCGGGGATGGATGAGGTGGTCCTCCAATATGAAAATGAGGCAAGAGCAAAGGTAAAGAGTTTAAGAAACATAGAGTTGTTATTGCTGTGCCTGGCATTGGGTATCATCGGACTGGAAATCAGGTACATTTTCCTCCCCTCAGTTAAAAAAATAAGGGCGACCTTCCGCCAGCTTTCCGATTCGGAGGCAAAATCCAAAGAAATGCTCAGGGAGATCAGTTCTCTCTATGATTCCCTGGAGCTCGCGTACCAGGACTTGCTGGACGTGGATGTGGACGTGGGTGAATTTGCCGTGATAGCCAAAACCTCACCGGATGGCGAAATCCTTTTTCTGTCTGATAAATTCCGGCAAACCATGGAGTTTGATCAGCATGTCCCCCGCCATTTTTTCCATTGGCTGGAGGATCACGGCTACAAACAGGAAGATCTCCAGAAGATCCTCGCCATCGTGTCAGCCGGAAACACATGGACCGGAGAAGTACGGACGACCAATGAATGGGGAGATTTTGTATGGTGGAAAATGGACCTGATCCCCGGATTGGACGAAAACGGTCAGGTCGCTGAGATTTTAATATTAGGCATTGACGTTACGGAAAAGAAAGAAGCGGAATCCAAGTCCAGGGAAATCAATAAGGAAAAAATAGAGAAAAAAGTAAAAGAACAGCAATATCGGTCTGTGCTGATTCTGGAAGGTCAGGAAGAGGAAAGAAAAAGAATCTCCAGGGACCTCCATGACGGTATTGGGCAGCTGCTTACTGCCATGAAATTCAATCTTGAAGGGGTCCACAAGGTCCAGTCCGCCTATGAAAAAGAAAAGCTTAAAACCTCCAAAGACCTGCTGTTGCGCGTAATAAGAGAAGTCAGAAGGGTTTCATTCAACCTGGCTCCCAGCGCCCTTTCGGATTATGGGATTGTATCGGTGCTGATGAAATTTTGCCGTGAAATGACAAAAATTTCAGATGTTGAAGTCAGGTTTGAAAACCAGACCGGTTTTATTTCCAGGCTGGAGGCAAAGGTGGAAAACAACCTGTACAGGATCGTACAGGAGGCCGTAAACAATGCGATCAAATATTCTCAGGCGTCTGAGATCAAAGTTATCATGAAACATACTTCCAAATACCTCCATCTGGAAATCAGTGACAATGGTAAGGGTTTTGACCTAGAAAAGCTGGAAAAAAACGATCATTTTTCCAGTTCCGGTCACGGTATTTTTAATATTCGGGAAAGGGCAAATTTTATCAATGCAACCTCTGAAATCCGGACCCAAACTGGGGAAGGCACCTCAATCAGCATAGATGTACCTTTGGATTAAGTCACGAATTTGTAGTAATTTGGGAGTTGGAAACATCCCGGATGGCTTGTTTCAGACAGACAAATTTTAAGCATCATCAATGGACCCAACAAAAATTGTTTTGGCAGACGACCATACCGTGGTAAGGAGCGGCATCCGGACCCTGCTTGAAAATGAAAATGATCTCGAAATCGTCGGCGAAGCCGCCAATGGCGAAGAAGCCATACAGGTGGTACGGGAACTCAAGCCCGATCTGCTGATCATAGATATCAGAATGCCCATCATGAACGGGCTGGATGCCACAAAGGTGCTGTCTGAAGATGCTGAAAACAGAACAAAGGCCCTGATCCTTTCGATGCATGATGATGAGGATTATATCCTTCAGGCGGTGGAAAGCGGCGCATCCGGCTACCTGCTAAAGGACACCAGCAAAGAGGAATTCATCAAAGCCATCCACACGGTCCGGGAAGGCGGCAAGTATTTCAGCGGGGATATCAGCAAAGTGCTGGTCAATCAATACCTGAATCTAAAAAAAGACAGTGCCCCGAAAAACCATTCGGGACATCACGGTTTTGACATCACCAAAAGGGAAAAGCAAATCCTGGCCATGATCGCCGATGGGATGGGCAACAAAGAAATCGCTGACAACCTGGGAAAAAGTATCAGAACAATAGAAACCCACAGGTTCAACATCATGAAAAAATTAAAAGTGAACAATGTGGTTGAATTGCTCAAAAAAGTGGAAGATGAACCCGGCCTGAAAGCATTCATCAGCAACTGACTTAAAAGCGTCGCTTACCGGTTCCGTTACCCATGGCTGCATCCCGCCGCCTGGTTGCCTTCCGAATAACTGCCCCAGTTTCCTTAGGGCAGCAGTTCAGTCCGTTTTCGGCTGATAGCACAACAACATGATTCCGCTCTCATACGCCATGGATTTGACCAGTTTCATTTGTTGCCAGCCTCTCATTTCATCAAATATCCGCCAACCTTTTCCAAGTGCCACAGGATTTATAAAAAGATGGTATTCGTCTATCAGGTTTTCCTTGATCAGGGAGGAAACAAAGGAGCAGCCGCCATACACGATGATGTCCTTGCCATCCTGATGTTTCAGCTTTTTGATTTCGTCCGCCAGATCGCCTTTTGCCAGGTCGGTGTTTTTCCATTCCGATTTTTCAAGCGTTTTGGTAAAAACAACCCTTTTCTTCTCCGAAAACCGTCTGGCCACTTCGTACATCGGGTCATCCGGTTTGGTAAGTGTATCGAACCAATACGGGATATAATCAACTGCCAGCTTTCTGCCGATGATTTCCGTGTCCGTACTGTCCATTAATGCCAGTACATGATCCTTGATCTCGTCCCAGGCCCAGGTGACCCATTTTTGCTCGTCATCCGGACCTGCCGCAGCGTATCCGTCAATGGAAATTTGCATTTGTAACTTTAGTTTCCGCATGTTAATTGTTTATTTTTCGTTTCCTTCCTCAGTTTTATATCAGACTACTGCCTTTGTTTTCCAGCCATGAAGTACAGAGCCTCTTTTGCCTGCTTGAGCCTTGCCGTATTATAACACTATTTTTGCAATTCATCACAAGCTCTGGCTTCTGGGACGTTCAAGAGAGACTTTGTCCTATCATATATACCATTTTTGCCCGTTAAAAGAAAACTTATAAACGGCTGAGGGATACCCTTGCCCTTTTTAACTCCCCGTTCTTCATGCCAAAAAGCGGCCTTACTGTTTTCCACCGTCTGATCAGGAACTCATAGATCAAATAAGAAATACCGAAGGTGCCCAATATCATAAGGCTTGCTTTAGGCCAGAACCCCCAGTTCCAATCCCTCACCCAATAGGCGATCACCATCATCACGCTCTGGTGCAGAATATAGAAAGGGTAAACGGCCTCGTTGGCGTTCCGCAACAATTTGCTTTCACGGTTCAAATATTGCGCTGCGTACCCAAAGCACACCGTAATCCATAACCAAATATTGACTACCTTGAAGGCATTGCGGATAAAATGCATGGTCACCGTATGCTCAATGAACCAGTTCATCAGAATATATACCGTGAAAGAAAGCATGCCGGCCATCAGCAGCTTTCTCCTGTTCATCCGTACTTTGTCCCAAAAGGACTGCCCTACACCGGCCAAACTGAAGCCCGCTATGAAAAAGAAGAAATAATTGACCATTGTAAACCAATCGTTTGTGAAGTTGTGGGTGACCGGAAAGAATTCCTGCAGAATGGTATAGGTGAAATAAAAGGGCAAGAGTACCCAAAGCAGTTGGGGTCTAACACCCGAAATCCAAGTTTCCAGTTTGCGGAGATAGGCGTTGTCGGGTTTGTTTTTGAGGTAAACGAATAAAGGGGTGAGCAGCAAAGAGTACAACAGCAAATAGGGCAAAAACCATAGGTGATGCCAGCTTAAGTTTCCCTCAGGATAGGTGCCTATAAACGCCAGAGAAGGCCAGAATTCAAAGTAGCTGCCGGTAAACTGTCCTTTTGCCAACCGCTCCACATAGACTTGTGGGGGAATAATGAAGATCATCCCGAAGACAAGCGGCAGCAGCAACCGTTTGATGCGTTCCCCGGAAAACTGCCAGGCGTTACGCTTGCCCAGGGCATACCAGGTACCCATGCCTGAGATCACAAAAAGGATGGGCAACCGCCATTGGTTAAGGAACAGCATAGGCCAAGTGACCCAGCCATAGATGAAGTTGTTTTTAAGATGGAAGTCCCATGGCACGAAAAACATGCCCACATGATAAATGATCAACAGGCCAAAAACGATAACCCGCAACCAATCCAAATCATATCTTCTCATTTTTCCAAAGATTAGTGATGCATCAAAACTGAGATAAATTTTCAGTCTGCGAAAGGTTCATGGGCCAGGTTGCATGTTTTTGGGATGAATGACAAACCTTGTTTTATAGCCCTTCCACCTGTCTTTTAAAGTTTGGGATCATTGACCTGGAAACCGGGACCACTTCCTCAAAACCATGAAGGCTAAGTTGATAGCCCTGCGCATTGCCTTTCGAATTACACACCTTTCTAAGATTTACCAAGTACGCCCGGTGGGTCTTCAAAATAAAAGGGAAATCACGAAGTTGCTCTTCCAGTTTTTTCAGACTCATTCGCTTGATGATCTTTTGGATATTTGCCCCTTGCTGTACATACAGTTCCATATAGTTCCCATCAGCGCGGGCCAATATCAGTTGTTCTGGAATCAAATCAAAATCATCAATATTCAACTGCGTTTTAATGAATACTTTGGAGGGAGGAGACCCCGCGGGAAAAGGTGGCTGTAAAAAATTCAGGTTCCTTACTTCCTTTACATGCTGCCTCAGCAAACGGATATAGTTCAGGGGAACAAATATGGCCAAAATCAAAAAACCGATCAAAAAAGTGTTGCGGATTTCTTCAAAGAAATAGCCCCAAGACCAATTGAAGGGATTATGATAGATGACATCCCGAATGAGAAAACTGCCTATCCCTATCAGCAGCAGCAATATACTGATATGCAAAAACTCCTTGCCCACAGTCCATTGATCATAGGCACTGGTAAGTTTTTCCAAAAAATAAAAATAAATAAAAGCTATCAAGGTGGGTTGCAGGGCATGGATCAGACAAATCCATACATAATTTATCCGGTGCTCGGGAGGGTATACCACAAAGGGCTCAAAAAAGTACAAAAACAGGAAACCAAATAAAAACAAAGCCACAAGCAAAAGTAAGGCCCTATCTTTCAGGTAGTATAATGGGTAGGGTTGATGGAGCAACCTGCTAAGTTGCTGAAATACGGTTTTCATTGTGGTCCATTATATAAAGCATCCGTTCTTTATGGAAAAAACATTATCCGGTATCTTCTGCTTAAAAATACCTAAAATTGGATATAAAAGGAATATTTCAACCACAAAACCAAAAATCCCCAAAAAGCCTGGCTTGGGGATTCTTTTTTCTAAAACTCTACCCTGTAAGCCAGTATTGGGATCATAGGGGTAAGGTAGGCGGTTTTGACGGTGCCCTCCATGGGTTCGAAATAGCTTCCGAACACATTTTTCCGGTTGCTGATATTCTGAATGTCCAGTGAAAGGGTCTGGGTGGACCGGGGTCTGTTCCGCTTTAAACTGACCCGGATATCGGTCCGGAAATAGGCGGGATTCTGTTCCTCAAAGCCCCTGGCCTCTTCCCATACGGTTTCGCCTTTGGCGATGGATTCCTCAAGGTTAATCGGGGTGTTCCTCAGACCTCCGCCATATATAGACCTCAGGTTGAACCCAAAAACCCTGTTCTTTTTCCAATGGTATTCCTTGCCTGCGGTAAACACCAGGTTCGCACGTCCGTTGAAGCGGGTGTTTCTCCACCTGTTCTCCTCGGTTTTATACAAGGAGTTATAAAGGGAGGCAGACAGCAGAAAGTAGAGGTTGCGATGCGTGAACTGCTCAAGGGTAAATTCGGCACCGTAGTTTTTGCCCAATCCCCTGTTGACCAAAGGATCGGTCATAAATGTCCACTCCTGATTAATGATGGAGTAAGTCTGATCTTCACCCGGTTTGATGGGGATCCGGAACAGATGCTGGTAATAGGTTTCGATTTTCATCCTCAGGTAGGAATTCAGGGACCGGTCATATCCCAGAACAACATGATGGGATCTGCTCAGGTCGAGTTCCTTGTTGGGCAACAGGATTTCCCCGTTTGCTTCCTGCTTCGCAAAATAGGTTCCCAAAGGCTGCACCTGGCTGTGTAGACCGTATCCCATGCTGATCCTTTGTTTTTCATCCAGTTCATAGGAGACACCGAGTCTAGGTTCCAGGGAGTTGGAATTGTTCAGCAACAGCTGCAGGTAATGCAGCCCCATGTTCAAGGTCAACCGCTCTGAGGCCCGGACGTTTAGCTGCGAAAAAGCCTGGACACTTTGGGTGCTGCCCTTAGAATCTATATGGGTTTGCATGCGGCCTCTATCCTCATCAAAGGCTTTTTCATGGATATTGTAATACAGTTGATTGAGGAAAACACCGCTTCTCAGGTTGTACTTGGGAGAGATTTTGGTGTTCAGGACCGCATTGAACGTAATTTTCGACTGACCAAAATCCTCGTAAAACCGTTCTTCATTTTGGTATTCATTGTTGAGCCGCCCGTATTTTTCACCAAGGCCACTCCCTGATGCCAAAAGGGTGGTCTGAAGAAAATTGGATTTGTTGAGGATATAGGCATGCTTGATTCCCACGGCGCCTGTATTGGAAAAAAAGCTTGAACTATACCGGTCAAAATCCCCCGACCAGTTCAGCGAATCCTTTTGGGCATGCCGATTTTGGTCACTCAGTCCCCCAAACCCGAACACGGATAAAGTGCTCTTTTCCCCTATCGGCAAGAAAAAGTTAAAAGAGAGATCCTGAAAGTTGGTAACAAAATCCCCCAAAGGAACCCCCAATTTGGACAAAAAGGAAAGGGTGGAATAGCGGTAATTGATCAAATAGGAACCTTTGTAATTGGGTGAAAACGGGCCTTCCGCTGCGATATCCGTTCCCAGCAATCCTGCCTGAACGGTAAATTCCCTTTTTTCATTGTTCCCCTTCCTAAGGCTCAGGTCAAATACCCCGGAAAGCGCGTTGCCGTATTCCGCGGGGAATGCAGCGGTGATAAAATCGGAATTGGACAACAGCTGGGCACTCAGGATAGAAATTCCCCCGCCCGAAGTACCGGGGCTTGCAAAGTGGTTGGGATTGGGGATATCTATGCCTTCCATTCTCCAGAGCAATCCGTTGGGGCTGTTACCACGGATGGAAATATTGTTGTTGCCATCATCGGTACTCACCACACCGGAGAAGGAGGCTGCCATTCTTCCCGGATCGTTGACAGCTGCTGCAAATTTCCGTGTTTCCTCCACGGAAAATGTCCTGCCGCTCACAGAAATCATGTCATTGACTGTGCGGTCTTTGTCGGAACCGAGTACCAGGACCTCTTGCATCTGACTGAAATCCTCCTCAAGGGAAACTGACAATATGGTTTCTTTTCCCGAGTTTACCTGAACCTGGGTAAGGATCACATCCCGGTAACCCACAAAACTGACCCTGATGGCGTAAGTGCCGATGGGAACACCGGGGATTCTAAAATCACCATTCCCATCTGAAACACCCCCCAGAAGAGGTTCTGTGTCCAAAAACACAATTGACGCCCCCGGCAGGGGAAATTTACTGATATGGTCTACAACTTTTCCTCGGACCGTCTGGATCAAAGTTTGGGCTGAAGTCTGGCAGACACCCAAAAAGAAAATCAAGGCCAATAATTTAATTTGTGGTTTCATATGATTATAATTTTTTCTCAATAGGCCACATGCTTGCGTGCCGTAATGCACTTCAGCATGCAGGCATGGAATCTCGCATGATAGATAATCATCCCTCCGTGTGACGATTCCGTCATGCTCGGTTTCATCTGTTTATAATTTGTTTTTCAATGGTCATAACTTGTCCCTCACCGCAGGTCGGGATAGCCTGTCCCAGCCTGCCCCTGCCTGCCCCGAACTCGATTCGGGGAACTTGTTTCGGGGAACTTGATCCGGGAGAATCTCGCATGTCCCCCCCCCCGATAGCTATCGGGGCTATCGGGGCTATCGGGGCATCCCTCTGTGTGGCGCTTGCGTCATGCTCGATTTCATATGGTTGGTTGGAAATTCCGGTTAATTCTATACCGCCTGTTTCGGGGATTGGCTGACCCGAACTTGTCGCTGTCGAAAAGACACCTGGGCAAGCTGGCGCAGTAACAATTTTGCTCAATTTTTTCATGGTTTTGATTTGTTTCAATCCCATGACAAGCGAAAGTCGTTTTACCCCTATGCCCCAATGAAAAATTTTGTTTCTGCAGCTATTCTCCCCTACTTGGTAACTGCTCCTATCTTTATTGGCACAAACTGCAAACTTTTTGACGCCATTTGCCAAAATTCCTGACGATGCAGCAAAGTAATTTTGCTGTATGGAAAAGATATCAAACTACAAACGAACGCTCGGAATTATTACAATTTCGGCAGGCATTGTTTCAGCAGCCTGCATTTTCCTGGGAGCATATGCCGTGGAATACAATTTTGAAGCTTTCAGCGAGCCCACACTTATGCTGCAGTATGTGCATAATCACAAAGAAGCCTATTGGTTTTTGCTGCTTGATATGGCAGGCTATTACCTGCTCTTATTGCCGGTTATATTTTACCTGCACCAGCAATATCAATATCAATCTCCCTGGGTACCCTTATTCACTTTCTCCGGTTTGGCATATGTACTCACCGGAGCGATCGGGGCAGCAATGCTTGCCTCCACCTGGCCGGATTTAATGCAACAATACAGCACGGCGCCCGAAGTAGAGCAGCATGCCATTGTATTGGCGTTTAATACCCTCACACACCTGGTAACAAAAGGACTTTGGAACATGCTGGAAGTGCTCTTTGCCGGAACCTGGTGGATCGGCTTTGGCATCATGCTGAAAAGGGACAGTAAAACAATAGGGCTTTTATCCGTCACAGCGGGCACAGCTTGTTTAGTGGATTCCGTAGGGACCATGGCAGGATGGAAGATCATGTCGGAACTGGGGGTGAACTTATACCTCGTGCTGGGGATTGTATGGCCGATTGTCTTAGGTATCCGCCTTATACGCCAATCCGCTTTCCCGACTGCGTTTCATGCTCCCACCACTTCATCTTATATAAAAAATCAAACTCATGCTAAAGTTTAGAAAAATAGTCCAGTATGCCGTTACCACCAGCACCCCGAAAGAGTCAACGGCCTTTGGGCGATACCTGGCCACTACCTGTCAGAGTTGTCACCGGCAAGACCTGAAAGGTGGAGCGCCAATGGCACCGGGGTATCCGCCGGTGCCTGACATCAGTGCCACAGGGGCGCCCGGCAAATGGAGTCAGGCGGAATTTATTGCCACCCTAAGGAGCGGAAAAACACCGGAAGGCAAGGCGTTGCGCAACGAGTTTATGCCCTGGCAAAATATAGCGTACTTTTCAGATGACGAACTGCATGCCATCCGAAGCTACCTGTTAAGCGTTTACTAACGTCGTGTCAAACCTAACATTGACCTATTAATTCCTGTCAAAACATTCACCAAAAAACAAACAAATATGAAAACCAAAATCCTTTTCGCGACCCTTAATTTTGACGGTCATTTTAAGCCGCTCACCTCGCTGGCGAAACACCTGCAATCGCAGGGCTATGATGTACGCTGGTATACCGGAAAAATGTACCGGCAATACCTTGAGAAAATCAGTATTCCGCATTTTCCTTTTCAAAAAGCGCTGGAAATCACCCAGTCGAATATGGAGGAAGTATTTCCGGAAAGGAAGAAGCACAAAAGTATGGTATCAAAGCTGAAGTTTGATATCCGGGAGATGTTTATACGGCAGATCCCCGATCATGTAACAGATATCAACACCATTTACGAAGTATTCCCTTTTGACCTGGTGATCGCGGATTTGGCCTTTTCCGCCCTTCCGGTAATCAGAGAGACCCTTCATGTTCCCACCATCAGCGTGGGCATAACCCCATTGATGGCTACTTCCCGGGATCTGCCTCCTTATGGTATGGGCATTACGCCTTCCCATGGCTTTTGGGGCAGATACCGACAGCATTTGCTGAGACTTCTTTCCAGGACACTTATCTTCAGCGAAGGGGTTCGGGAAATGAATAAGGTATTGAGGTCTTACAGCTTACAATCCTTTGAAGGAACTGTCTTTGACATTCCGGTTCACCGCTCGGATCTATTCCTGCAAAGTGCTGTCCCCGGCTTTGAATATCCAAGAAGCGATATGAATAAAAATGTTCGTTTCCTGGGTGCGCTGCTGCCTTATAAAACAGAAAAGCAAGCCACGGTTTTTATCCGGCAGGATAAGTTAAAACAATACGAAAAGATCATTTTGGTGACCCAGGGGACGGTAGAGAAAGATATAAAAAAGATCCTGATTCCTACATTGGAGGCCTTCAAAGACTCCCCCTATCTGGTGGTAGCTACTACCGGAGGGTCGCAGACCAAAGCGTTGCAGGATCTTTATCCTCAGGAAAACTTTATCATCGAAGATTTCATTGACTTTAACTACATCATGCCTTATGCGGATGTATTTGTGAGTAACGGTGGTTATGGCGGTGTGATGATGTGCATATCCCATCAACTGCCTCTGGTAGTCGCCGGAATCCATGAGGGTAAAAATGAAGTGAATACCCGTGTGGGATACTTCAAATTGGGAATTAACCTGAAGACAGAGAATCCTTCATCTGAACAAATCCGCAAAAGCGTGGTAGAAGTGCTGGAGAACCCCGGTTACAAGCAAAATGTCAGACGGCTTTACGAAGAGTTCCAACAGTACAACCCGCCAACGTTATGCGAATATTACATAGAGGAACTTCTCCATAAGCATGCTTCATCGAAGAAACAGCTTGCATCTCAGCCTAAAGCCCATGCTGTATAAAGCTAAACACTTTTGTCCTGCCTGTTGCGATAGGTCTTAGGCGTGGCACCGGTCCATTGGCGAAAAGCCCTCTGAAAAGCAGCCTGGTCAGCATAGCCCAGACGGTCGGCTATTTCCCCAACCGTCAGGCTTTTGGACAACAGAAGATTACGCGCCAGTTCTTCTTTAATCGATTCACTTTCTACACGAAAGCTTGTATTTTCTTCCTGCAGTTTACGCTGCAGGGTACGGGGGGTAAGATGCAGGCGTTCCGCCACTTCTTCCAGTGTGGGAAATGAAAGCCTGCTGAGTTCCAGGATAAGCGTTCGCGTCTGTTGGAGGAATGAATGGCTTTCTTCCCCGAGCTTCTGCTGCAACATGTTGATGAATACCTCATTCAGGGCCTGGTTATAGCCTATAATGCGCCGCTGCAGATCCTGTCTGGAAAAGATGAGCGCATTGCAGGATTGATTGAAAAGCGGTCTGCACTTCAGGATACGCTCATGGTCCCTGGTATCGGCAAAACGGGGATAGCGGTAGTAAACGCGCAGAGGCCACAATTGAGAACCGGTCAATAGCCGGAGAATATGCAAGGTGCCCGCAAAAGAAATGTCAACACTTTGCCTGGCTGTTTCGGGCGATAGATCATTCCACACGGATACCGGCTCGCATAGATATACGGCCTCATCAGCGGTCAATTGTATGCCGAAACGATATAGGCGGCTGAAAGAAGCCGTGTATTGCTGCAGATGATGCAGGGCCGTCAGCAAATCTTTGCTGCTTTCCATCAGGTAGCCCGTTATGCCAAGAACACTGACTGTTGTCCGCTCACCAATATGAAGACCCAGGTTAGGGTCACCGGAAAGTTGCAGGGAAGCGTTCATCAGCGCACAATTCTGCTCCAGGGAAAGTTTCATATCCGGATTATCCAGATCGGCAACCGTGATGCCACCCTGAGCGCAAATTTGTCGCAGCTCATCCCGGTTTCGGGCCGCGCCTAAAACAATATTGCGTAAGATGGGCATGCTTACCCATAGTGTTTGCATAAAAACGAATCATAAACAGGTAATAAAAATAAACTAAAATAAATCCAGAAACAATTTAGTTTGCAGTGGGATCTCAACGGTTTTCTCCCTAAATCGCCAACAAAACCAATCATCATCCGCACGTTCAACGCTGAAATGCCGGCAATTCTGTTCCTTACTGGTGGAATCACAGCTGCGGAATTTTTCATATCCATTCGTTGGAACCTGGTCCGGCAAAACTCCCGTCCTTTTTAAGGCAGTAGTTCATACCAGATCTCTATTTCGTACCCGTCAGGGTCTTTAAAAAAGATATAGGGCGAACCGGGGACAAATTCACCTTTGTTGACGATCTGTCCGCCTGCTTTTAATATCTTCTTTTCCATTACTAAAATATTTTCCGCTTTGCGAAGCCTGAACCCGAAGTGCACAATGCCTCCAGATTTTCCGTCTACTTTCTCCTTTTTTTCAAACACGAGAATATCGTGAGAACCGGGTGTGGTAAGTTGAATAAAATCTGCTTCTTCATACATCGTTTCCATGTCAAACACCGCCTGATAGAAATTCTTCGTTCGGTTTAGGTCTTTTACTGCCACAGCAATATGTGTCAGCCCATAGGTAGGGGGATTTCCAGTGCCTGTCATTATGTTATCTATTATGTTGGATAATGTTATTGTCCGGAATGCCGGGAGATAACTTCAAAATCAGGTCGTTTCGATGTTCGTTCAGCGATGTTCCCCCTATCCGGTCTGTACGTTAAAACAAGAGCCCTTCATTATATTTTGAAACTAATGGCGTGGCTATTTTCTTAAACTCATTGAAAGTCGCATCTTACCCATCCAGTATATAAATATGCCCCGTGACGGAGATCATTTTTTCAGGGGTCTGGGGTCCAGCCCTTTTCAATATTGCCCGTCAAACTACTTATAAACCGGATCATTTGTCCGCCATCAACAACATCATGGTCCAGTAAAACCGTCATTTTTAGCATTTCCCTGATTTCGATTTTATCATTAACGACGATTGGTTTTTTTGAGATTCTTCCTATTCCAAAGCAAATCGGGTGAACTGATATCGGTATAAACCAACCATCCGCGCGTCCCATCATGCCGACGGAGGTAATGGCCACATTTCCCATTTTACCATAGGCAAAGTGAGGATGGCTTATCAGATAGCGCCAAAACAAACGTCTGATAGATCCCGGAAGAATGTAGTAAAATCTTTCCAACTTATTTGATTTTCTGTGAAGAACAATATCTTTTCCGGTTAAATTCTGATTTTTAGCTTCGTCTATTTCCTCTTGAATGGACTCGATACTTCTTTCATTGGTCTTCTCGATGATTAAGGGCATGGGGACTTTTTGCCCATTTAAATCCTTTTCCACCGCCATGGATATGTTTATATCGTTAAAAATGATGGGCGTTCTTTTTCCCTGAAGGTAGGCAGCCACATTTTCATAGTCCCGTATGCTATTGCTTATCATTTTTACCAGCCACGCTGTAAATGATACCTTGTTTCCCTCCTTTTTATACTGTTTAATCTTTTGCCAACTTTCAGACACATCAACTTCTATCAATGCCACAATATGATGTCTTTTAAGCCCGATGGCACAAACATCATTAGTGGCAATTCTCGATTTTGGGAAACGTTTTATTTTAAAGTCAGCCATCTAAGGTGTTTATTTTGCATGACAGACTATCGCACTGTAAAACGGGCCATAATGAATCGTCCAAACAGAAAGGGAAAAATGCAAGCTGTTTTTTGTCCCTTCCTTGTACAAATCCCCTTATTTTCTAACCACATACCAGTTATTTTGAATATCATGGGCAAGTTTATTGGTCTGGATAGAGGTGAACCCTGCTCTCGATAAATATTCCTTGGTTTTTTCTTCTCCCCACATGGCGCCAAGCCCTTCACCATCCTGAGCCAGCGATACGGTCATGCAGTGCATACATGAGATGGTGTAAAGAAATGTACCTATGGGATGTTCCTTATCCTTCTCGAGATGACCGGTCCCGCTAATGTCCTGCATCAGATAAATTCCATCAGGTTTTAATGAACGGCAAATCCCTTTCAAAACATTCAGCGGCTTCCCTTGGTCATGTATCGCGTCAAAAGTTGTAATAAAATCAAATTCTTCTTTTGGTGCAGACTGGTGAAAATCCGATAAATCACGGACAATAAACTCCACATTCTTTACGCCTTTTGTAAACGCTTCAGACCTGGCTTTTGAAACAGCTTCCCCTGATAAGTCCATTCCGGTAAAATGTGAATCGGGAAACAGGGAAGCGAGCTTATTGATGATTTTTCCTGAGCCGCACCCCACATCAAGCATTTTTATTCCGGCCTTTAGCTTGCCGGTCAGCCCTGGAACAAGCGGCAGAATATGGCTCTCCAGGGAGGATAAAACTGACTGACCGCTGTCTTCTGCCATTACCTCATGAAAACGGTGAAACATATCATAAGGAAGCCCCCCGCCATTTTTGAAACACTCCAGAATGTCATCCTCCACCCTGCCCAATACAGCGACATATTGCGTAAATACGGCAATGTTATCAGCGCCTGCTTTTCTGGTAAGAAATGCAGCATGCTCAGCAGGCAGAAGATAAGTGTTTGCCGCTGCATCATATTCGATTACACGGCCGGTAACCATTGCCCCGAGCCATTCCCTGACGTACCGTTCGTTGAGTTTTGCGCTGTCAGCAATTTCATGTGAAGTCGCAAAATCCATTTCAGCCATCGTATCAAACAGTCCTGAACGATGTCCAAGCGAGATCATAAGTGACAGCGAACCGCTGTTCAACGTATCAATTAACGACCCAGCAAAATTTTCTGCTTTAAGGGTGTCGAATTTTTGCATGTTCTCCATGTTCTTTATATTATATTTGGTATCGGTTTTTTACACGCAATGGATTGGATACGGCTCGTTGCGGAATGTTTGCTTGACACTGTGTTGCCGTAGGTGAAAGATAACAAATTGCAACGGATTTTTGGTAAAAAATTCAGCCGCCGGGAGCTACGGAGCCATGGGCACGCTGTTCTATTTTTACCATTCGGTCGTACACCAGTTGTACCGCTCCCGATTTAAATCGTACCGCAAGGGGTTCGCTGGAAAAATTTTTAATTGGAGAAGAAGGGTATAGTTGTTTTATCAATATTTTTGATATATTCACCCTGGATTTTTGCAGATTACTGTGACTTTCTATAGGTGAAAGGTATAAAGTTACCACTTTTACCCCTAATCAAATTGAATTTTAATTTTATGATTTTTAAGAAAGGTTTGATCCTGGGTGTTCTTTTTACGTCAATTCTTTTGGTGACGTTGGGAGGGGCGTTATTTGCACAGAATGACAACAGGGTACCCTTCAGGCATAGGGTGGGCAATCCTGCCCCCGAAGGAAATCTGTTCCGTATCCGAGGTGACTTCACCATCATAGGAAACACAAACCTTACCTTGGCAGATTATCATGAATCCGGTGACAACTCACTTAATGAAATGATTTTTGTAGATGTCGACAAGGATTCCACGACCTTCAATTCCTCCTCGGCCACCTTGATGTTTTCGCAGGAAAACGGGGCTGACCCTTCCTGTACGGAGATTCTTTATGCAGGTTTATATTGGTCAGGAAGAGCTGAAATGGGTGCGGGGATGACTTTTGACAGGACTGATGAAAGCATACCGGGAATTCCTCAAGAGATCAACGGAGAGATGCAGAAAGTGTTGGCGTTTGAAAAAGTAAACTACACATCTTATTTTCTGGACGTCTATGGTGATTATGATTCAGATGATTTGTTATATCCGGTTTTCATATTAGGGTCTAAGACAGGTGATGAAGATATTATATTCCGGTTTATGAACAGAGGGGACGATAAGGTACAGTATTCCATCGGGGATCAAGAATGGCAGTCTGTTGGTAATTTGAAGATCGCTACATCGGATGGCGTGACTACCGCTACATTTGATCCGATTATATTTTCAGACGGGGAAATAAGTTTCACCATTGACAATTTGTCGAGATCAGCTGGTACCGATTCCGAAGATTATAGACAGGAAGACAATTCGCTGCAGATTATTGCTTCCGGTATTTATACACCGCCTCATACTGTAACTTTCGACAAGCGGAAAGTAAAGCTCAAAGGGCCGGGGGCTACAGCCTATACAGAAATTACAGCATCGGGTAACAGTATCTTGTTCCCCCATGAAGATTTGAAGGAAATGTATGTTGGTTATGCAGATGTAACCGACTATGTCAGAAACAGTGGTACAGGAACCTATACCGTTGCCGATTTGGCCTTGGCTGAAGGGATGGGTGACAATACAGGGTTTTATGGCCATTGGGGATTAATCGTTGTGTATCAAAACTCCAAAATGCATTGGCGGGATGTGACGATTTTTGACGGCTATTCCTTTGTTCAGTCATTGGACGGTGAGGAGCACACAGGTGAATTTGGAATTGACGGGTTCGGGGCAGTAAAACAAGGCCGGGTGGATTTAAAACTAGGCGTAATGGCCGGAGAAGGTGACCGGTCGATTGAGGGGGATTTTCTGGAAATTATAAACCAAAACGGAGAGTGGACCCGGTTATATCATCCATTGAACTCTACAACCAATTTTTTTAATTCTTCTATATATACACCTGTCCGAAACGAAGAGGGCGGGCTGGTAGAGAATCCACGAAACCCATACCTGTTGAACAATACAGGCATCGATATCGTCTTATGGGACATTCCCAATCCAGATAATTCTATTATTGCCAATGAACAGACTTCCACCCGGTTTCGGTTTGGAACCAAACAGGATATATATAGTATTTATGCTTTTGCATTTTCGGTTCGGAGTTATTTACCCGTGATTCAGGCCATTAATCAAATCGAAAGTATAAATAGCGAAGCCCCGGGGGAAGATCCTTCAGTAAAACCGGGACAG
Organism: Negadavirga shengliensis; assembly: GCF_042652345.1. Classification (NCBI taxonomy): domain Bacteria; kingdom Pseudomonadati; phylum Bacteroidota; class Cytophagia; order Cytophagales; family Cyclobacteriaceae; genus Negadavirga; species Negadavirga shengliensis. The sequence goes on along the minus strand of NZ_JBHSJJ010000018.1, from coordinate 47,876 downwards.
GAAATTACCTATAATTTGGAAATCAGAAATCTTGGGGAAGAGGCTACAGAACAGACCCGTGTTGTAATTCCTGTTCCGCATACAACTACCTTTGTGAGTGCCATTACGATTCCTTCAGGATACGGTGACCTGACATTTGATCCTGATATGGGCCTGGCTGGCTCTATTATTTGGGATATGGGGGAAGTACCACTTATGGCTGACCCCAATGAATTGATAGCTACCCTTCAATATACTTTGAAGATAACGGAGGACTGCTTTGTATTGGCAAACAACAACTGTGAAACAACCGTCGCAACTCACGGGAATGTATCCGGAGTAGGAAGTATCTCCGAAAGTATGTTCTCTAATATCCCTTTTATACAGGGGGCTTTGGAAGGGACGTGTTCAGGTGAGGAGATTCCTGGATCTTTGGAAATACCCATCACTGGCCGGGCAGAGTTTGCTGAGACTCATTGTTCTGGATACGAGCATTTTTCAGGATTGGGTAATATAGAATTGCCTGATTTTTGTCAAAGAGATGCACCTGTAGATTTGCTCAGCATTATCCCACCCAGCCGGGAAGGTTATACGGTGTACTTCTTTACGCAAGAAACAGGCGGTTCCCCCCTTTTCAATTACCAGGTCAACACAGCTGTACCTGGAACCGAGCAAGTCTGGGTATCGGAAGGCCCCACCGGTTCATGTACTGGATTTCGCGTTCCTTTATTGATTAATGTGTTGCCCCGCCCCCCTGCTCCTTTTGTGTCTGATTATATGACTTGCAATTCTTCGGGGTACGTGAGTTATACCGCAAGCCCTTTGACTGAATATAGATTGCTTTATTATCAGGATAATGACCCTACGAGCGAGCCATTGGATGCTGTTCCCCAAGTGGATATCAGCATCCCCGGAGAATTTTCTGTATGGGTAAGTCAATATAGGGATGGAGAGTGCGAAAGCTTGCGTAAGGAAGTAAAGATCGTTGTAGAAGATTGCAGTTTAAGACCGGCCATTCAGGTAGTAATGACGCCTGACGTGGACAATTTCAGAGACGAGGATGAGGTAATTACGTACACCATTGTGGTGGAGAATATCGGTGGAGTTCCATTAGTGGAGGTCAGTGTATTTGAGTATCTAACGAATGGGGACTGGACTATCCCGATGCTTGAGCCATCCGGAAAAAAAACATTCACCACAACTTATGTCGTCAATAATTATGATTTGCAGTATCGCGTGATTTCAAATTCCGTACATGCTGAAGGATTTGACAGCGGCGGTGTTTTTGTAAACGACTTTGACACATCGGAGATTATAGCATTTCCACCGGGATTTTTGGATTATGAAATTTCCGTGTATCCCGCAAATTGTTTGGCTGATGGAGATGCATTGGGAATAATTGACATTAGCTTTCAAAACGGTTCACAGAGTGGGGGCTATGATTTGGTCAGAGAAGAAGACGGTCATGTATTTACTGAATATTTCGAAGATAAGACTTCTGTAAGGATTGAAGTTCCGCCGGGGGAGTACAAGTTGACAATTTTTGATGTCCGGGTAATAGGCCATGCCGTGCCCGGAATATATAAGGTAGAAAAAAGTGAAAATGCAGACTTCACCGTTCCAATGGAAATTACGGCATGTATGCTTTATCGGTTAGCTCCAGAGACCGAATATGCATTGGCATTTAGGCTAAAAGGCCCGGACGGATCAAATATACCACCGGATGAAAATAGCTTTTTCGATCTCATCGAAACGGGAACATACACTATTACAGGTATAGATCCATTAGGGATCCGTTGTCCTGTAGAAAAAACTTTTCAGGCAACTATAAATCACCCTTCGGAGCTGGACCTGGAGACCATGCCCTTTTGTAGTGAGGATGTTTTTACAACGATTCATTTACTCCACGATACTGATGGTTTCTTGGTGAAGTGGTATAGAGTTGAATCACAGGGTGAACTTCACCTCAGTGAGTTCGATGACAGTCCGGTGTTTCTGGTCCAGGAAGATGGGGAATATGAGGTGACGTTGACAAATGAGGAGGGATGTATAAGCGGGAAAGGCCGTATACAAGTGGCTCAGTCCTTTACAGAACCTCCTCACCTAAATAACTTATACACCATTTGTCCAGCCAAAAATGTGAATGTGTCCATCGAACCCGGAAGTGATTTTATAGCATGTAGCTGGTATCTGGATGGTGTGGAGGTCAGCAATTCCCTTGTATTTGTTCCTGTTGGGGCTGGTTTATTCAGCCTTGTGGCAAAAGACAGGCAGGGGTGTGAATTTTTTGTTGATTTTGAAGTCGAGTATAAATGTGATCCTAGCATACGTTATCCAAATGCCATCAGACCAAACGTCCCGGATAAAGCTTTTATCGTCTACCCGGATAATCTGACCGAAGAACTGGAAGTATTTATACAAAACCGGTGGGGAGAACTGATCTATTATTGTGAAGACAAAAGTCCCAGCTTCGGCAAACCTTCAACCTGCATTTGGGATGGCACGGTCAATAACAGGGCAGTAATCAACGGTGCTTATTTGGTAATTATTCGTTATAAAATCAAAGGGGAAGACTTGATTATAACAGAAAAAGGCCTGATTACTGTAGTGGATTAGGCAGCTTCTTTTAGACCTGAAAGAAGCATTTCCGGAAGGTGTGGCCCCTAAATCACCATTGAATGTGAGCAGTGCCGGCGTAGGTGTTTTTTACTAAACCTGAATTATTGATGTTATACACGGAGTTTATGACTGGGACGCTCATCTGTTCTTTAAATACCCTCAATCAAATTGCTGCTACTCAAGTCAGGTACCCGTTCATGTAGCCGAAATTTCCTGAATCCCGGTTCTTGCTCCTTTGAATTCTTTATGCCGGTTTGTATCGCAGCTCACCTCATCCTCTTCCAATGCCCCTATCCGGTTTTTTTGAGGAAAAAAAGTTATTCCGGGGTAAATGACGTCACATATGAATAGCCTGCCTCGTCTTTGAACTGACCCAAAAATTTGATAAAATAAAATCTGAAAGACAATGATGAATACGGCAATTAAAACAGACCCGGCCCAGACCGGACCCCGGTTCAGCCCTATCGAAAAACCTAAATCCCTCAAACTGAAAATGGTTTATTGGTTTATAAAAAGAAAACTCGGCAAAGTCATCACCCCGGTCAAGGTCTTTTATCCCCGCTTTCCCGAGGCGTTGGGTTTGGCGGGTGAACTTGGCAAGCTTCACAACCGGTTCACCATCCCCCCGAGACTTCAACATCTTATCAGCATATATACAGCCACAATGAACGGATGCGCCTTTTGTGTGGACATAGGTAAAGCATCTGCAAAACAAAAGAAGTTGAATCCCAGCATATTTGACGACCTCCTGCGGTTCGAAGAAAGCGGGGGGTTCACCGCTGCGGAAAAGGCAGCCCTGGCTTATGTGGATGAAGTGAACCGCAACAAGCATGTATCCGATGCCATTTTTGATAGACTTCAACGCTATTTTAGTGAAGAGGAGATTATTCAGATCACCCTGCTCAATGCCATCGAAAATTTGTATAACTTGATGAATGCGCCGTTGAATATCGGGTCGGATGAACTGTGCGAGTTGATGAGTTCCCAATGAAACGGTAGACGGTTTTCAATCACCTGATGACGATAACCAATAAATATATGTCCAGACCGACTGAAATCTTTGAACAACACCGGCCGGAACTGTTCCGGCTGGCCTACGGAATGCTTGGGCGTGTGGCGCCGGCTGAGGATGCCGTACAGGAAACGTTTCTCCGATGGCAAAAACAAAATACAGAAGAGATCCATTCGCCAAAAGCCTGGCTTTCAAAAGTGGTGAACCGCATTTGCCTGGATGAAATCAAGTCGGCCAAGAACCGGAGAGAACAATATGTGGGCACGGACCTGCCGGAACCGTTTTTGGCCGGTAGAAGCAAGTCTCCCGAGGAAGCACTGGAACTGGCCGAGTCGCTTTCCATGGCGCTGCTTGTGGTCTTGGACACGTTAACCCCGGTTCAGCGGGCGGTATTTCTGCTGCACGAGGTTTTTGACTATGATTACGCCTCCATTTCGGCTATTATAGACAGATCGGAGGCCAACTGCAGGAAGATCGCACAGCGGGCCCGAAATCTGGTCCGTGAAAAAAGACCGGGGTTTGACAAGAACAATACCGAACAGGACCGCTTGGTCCAAACTTTTGCAGAGGCCGTTAAAAATCGTGATATGGCGCAGATCGAACGGCTGCTGGCCGAAGAAGCCATCCTCTACTCTGATGGGGGCGGCAAGGTAAACGCTGCACGGAAACCCATAATAGGAGCAGGAAAAATTGCGAAGTTTATGGTTGGAATACAGAAAGGGGCAACCCAGCCCTACCATATTGAATTCAGGGAGGTCAACGGCGAGCCCGGCATGATGATGTTGGTGGAAGGACAGTTGCAAAACGTCTGGTCCTTTCATATCGAAGGAGGTAAAATCAAGGGGATTTATGTGGTTTTGAATCCGGATAAGCTGGAGCATTTAAGGAACCGCTATTGATAGACGGCTCGCCGGTGGTGAATGACCGGCGGCCAAAATGGTCCGTTTTTGATCATCTAGGCTTGCGTCACGAAATCACCTTCTTCTTAACCCATGTTTCCTGAAATTACCGATGCATTGTACAACCTCCGGAAGATATTTTTAAAGGCCGGAAACGACATACGGAGGGTTATGTCTTCAAATCCGGCTGATGGCTCTCACTGCGGGCAACCACCCTTTCGGGGCTTGTCCCCATGACCTCAAATGGCTTTCAATTCCTCTCTCCGGACCGGAAGTTGGGCAAGGCCTTCCTATCCGCCGGCCGGCAGAGAGTCCAAGGTTTTTAGGTACTGTTAAACCATCATGCATTACCTTCTGTCATCCAACTGCATAGAAGCGGATTCAGAATATCCTTCTTTTTTGAGGGTATTTAACAGTGTTATGATTTTTACCAAACTTACGATAGCGCCCTGTCTGCCGATGTTTTTGTACCTGTCACTTTGGTTTTCGAAGCGGTTGCTTTTCAGGTATTGCCTGATGTGCCCGCATAGATCCTTAAGGTTTACATTCAACCCAATGAGGTGCGATGCCAGTTCCGGATGGAAATAGTCAGCATACCGCATATTCAGAATATTCCAAAGTTCGTCTGCCTTCTCGTTAAAATAGGCATAACTGCTTTCACTGAAAAACTCCTTTTCGTTTATTTTTCCCAGGATTTCATCCTGATTTAAAGAAACAATATCACTTAAAAATGCAGACCGCCGTTTTCTGATTTCAGCCAGGTACTCTTCTGTTGAATGGGCCATATCCAATGCTGAATTAAAGTTAAAAACCCTGGTGGATACCCCGTCTCTGATCCGGTTCACGTTTCTGGCAATCAGGTAGTTCATCTCATCCCGTACGATTTTCCAACGTTTTGTTTTTGCCCTTACAAGCAATACATCGATAATAAATAGGGTAAAGGCTGCACCGAAAAGTTCTGCTATGAAATTGAGTGCTACATCTTCGTTATAGGACCGGTATCTCCACAAGAGGAAAATACTTGCAAATACGACCACATACACCAACATGGGTGTTTCGGTCCGAAAAAGCTGGCTGGATATTTTTTTTCTCAGGTTTTTCATTTTTGACGGTTTTAATTTTTTTTGTTCTACAGGAGACAGAGGTGCTTTTTATTTCTTCGAATGGAAATCAGACAACAGCTCCCCCACCCTTTTGCCCAGTCCCTCGGCTTTTTTCAAAAAAAGTTCATGGATTTCCCCGCCTCCAAACGGCCCCTCTTCCGTGATGGCCGAAGCCCCAAAAGCTGCTTCTACCTCTTCTCCGCCCACTACGATCATTCCGTGGATCAGCATGGAGCGGAGAATTCCAAGTAATACTGCCTCCTCCCCTATGGAAATCCCGCCGCCAGTGGCAAAAGCCGCCCCTATTTTGTTTTTCAAAGGCCTGTCTTCAAATGGCCAGGAATTGATGAATTCCTGAACGGGGGGCGCCAGGTTGGCATTATAAACCGGCGACCCCACGATGATCGCTCCGGCTTCCAACAGCTCCTCTTCCCGTATATCGTCCATGGATTTCAATACACATTCGATTCCCTCCACAGAGCGCACGCCTTCCGCTACGGCATCGGCCATGGCTTTGGTGTTGCCGGATTCACTGTAATAAGCTATCAATACAAAAGGTCCGGATTGGGCATTCACAAATGCGCCGAAGAACAACAAGAACAGCAATAGGGGCAGGAAGCTTTTTTTCATGATCATGGGGTTTGGAAGACGCCGGAAAAATGGTTCTAGTAAAAAATCAGATTTTCTTTTTATCCATCACATAAAGTTAATGAATAGAGGTGCAAAAAATCCAAAATTGCCGGAATAGTTTGCTGTAGCGGTTTTATTAAGTCAAATATGATTTTTAGGTTTCATGCCAAGACCTTAAGGCGTAAAGTCAGTTTATCTTTACATCTTGGCCCCCCCTATCGGGAAGAAACGCTGACACTTGGCTTGACTCCAGGTGTAGCATGCAGGCCTTCCGTACTCAACAAAGCAACTTATATCCATATCCCCTCACGTTGATCAACTGCACCTTGGGGTCTTTTTGAAGTTTTTTTCTGAGCTTGGTGATGAATACATCCATGCTGCGGGCATTGAAAAAGTCGTCCGATCCCCAAAGCTCTTTCAGGATAAGCGATCGGTCTGCCAGGCTGTTCCTGTATTGGTATAGGGCGAAGAGCAATTGGGATTCTCTGTACGTCAGGTAGAATGCTTCTTCTCCGTGCTTCAATTGCTGCTTTTCCGGATGGAATCTATAATCCCCTATCCGGACCCATTCCTCACGCCCCGGATTTTGGGATGACCTTCTGACCGCAGCCTCAATGCGCACGATCAGTTCCTCCATGCTAAAAGGCTTCTTGATGTAATCGTTGGCCCCGTGCCTGAAGCCGGCCACCACATCTTCCGTACGGGACCTGGCCGTGAGAAAGATGATGGGCACATGGGAATCCCTTTTTCTTATGCTATCCGCGAGGATAAAACCGTCTTTCTTGGGCATCATTACATCCAGGACCAGTATATCCGGCTTCTTCGCCATATAGGTAGCAAGCGCTGATTCACCATCCTGGCAGTAACTCACCTCAAAGCCGCGGCTTTCCAGGCTTTCTTTAATGATGGTTCCCAGAGAGACTTCGTCTTCTGCCAACAGTACCTTGATTGCTTTTTGCTTTTGCATATCCGGTTCGTATAACAGGCATCATCTATGGTAAATCCATGACAAAAGTTGTCCAGCCCGAAGAGATATCCAGCCGGATACTCCCCCTGTGCTTTTCAATGATCCTTTTGGCATAATAAAGCCCTATACCAAAACCTTTTACGTCATGTCGATTCCCTTTCGGAATACGGTAAAACTGATCAAACACTTTATCTTTTTGATCGGGGGAAATATGGCCGCCATTGTCAGCGACACTGATCATCACGCGCTCCCCTGCATGCAAGCTGATCCGTATTTCCTCCCCCCCATATTTGATCGCATTGTCCAGTAGGTTGGCGAGGGCATTTTCCAGGTGAAAGGGATCGACGTAGGACCAATACCTCCCGCCCTGCATGTCCAGCGAAATGGATTTAGAAGTCAGGCCCCGGAATTTCCCTGTTAATTGCATCAGCATTCTTTTTATATCCACCTTTTCCTTTTGAAGCATCAGGTGTTCGCTGTCCAAGGTGGCCGTTTCCAGCAGCTTTTCCACCATGGTGTTGAGTTTTTTCAGTTGCTGGTGGGAAATGGTCAAGTATTTTTTTGTTTTTTTGGGGTCATTGGCTTCATTGAAGTGTTCTATCCCTTCCAGAGCCGACGTCACGGTAGCTATAGGGGTTTTAAATTCGTGTGTAATGTTGTTGATCAGGTCATTCTTGATAGCAGCAAGTTCCTTTTGCGAGCGGATATTACGATGAAGGTAATTAAGGGAAAAAGCCACCGCTGCCAGAAACAGCAGGGAAATGAGCAGGTCGGCAACGCCTCTTTGCAAAACCGCAAGGGCCGGATTTTCAAAATGCATTTCCAGTCTCTGCATCCTCGGTAAAAAAGTGGATTTAGAGACGGTCCGGAGAGGATAACGGTGGAGATCATCCCCGTTGTATTTCCCCCACAATTCTCCATGGTTGTAATGCCTCAGGGCATATGAAATCTGGATATTCTGACGGGCCAATTCATCTTGTAAACAAGCATCCAACCGCTCAAAATCCAGCGTATCCAGTGAAAGGGAAATAACAATCCTCCTGGTCAGTTCCTTCAAACCATCCGTGCCATTACTGTCCAGTATCGCCTTCCTGAATTTAAAAACATTGTGCCCTACAGCCATGCGACCGACGCTGTCCCTACGGATAGTCTTAAAAAACACAGAACTGTCACCTTTCAGAGCCGATGGAACAAGCCGCAAAAGGCTGTCCATTTCGGGAACCGGCATTGTTTCCGTCATAGGGTTGATGACGACCCTGGCCGGACCGTTTTCCCCTCTTGCCTTATATAAATGCAGGCTGCTGTCCGGGAATGTTCCGCTGAATGTGAGGATGTCATTTTTTGCCAGATCTGCGTAATAGGCCTCCACGCTGTTATCCAGGCATAGCTGTACTTCCAGGAGCAACTGCCTTTGATTGATCCGGTAATTTTGAATGTTCCGGTATACCTGGATACCTATGGTGAACACCAGCGTAAAAACAATCCAAAAGCCGGTATAACTGAATTTCGTCTTATTCATTATCCAAATATACCATCAAAAAATACTTTTCCTTTCGCGGTTAACACTCGTTAACACTGCTTAACGCTTTTTCTTGAACAGACCTTTTTGATTTGTGGGTATATCCAAATGCGCTATACAATTATAAACATATGAAAACAAAAGTCAGATACTTTATCGCCTCCCTGTTTATCTTTTCCTGGACCCAGACGATGGGTCAGCTCAGCGGGATAGCTACCTATCAGGTACAGATAGAACGCCAACTTCACATGGACGATGCAAAGCTCAGTCCCGAGGCGCGGGAGCAGCTCCAACAGCAACTCAAGCGCCAACTTCAAAAGGAATTTGAACTGAAATTTGACCAGGCCAATGCTTCATGGAAAGAAATCCCCTCACTTAATGAAGGGCCCGCCGGAGCCACCGCCGGAGAAATGCGGGTCAGGATCATGACCGGAGGAGAAAATGCTCTGCTCTATAAAAATGTTCAAAAAGGCGTGATGGAAGAAAACAGGGAACTGATGGGCAAACTGTTTTTGATCAAAGATGACCTCCCCCATTATGAATGGCAGCTCACCGGGGAAACCAAACAAATCGGCCACTATACCTGTCAGCGGGCCGTGTATTTGATGGAAACGGAAGAAAAAATATTTTCCTCCGAGTCAAAATCCCTGGAAACGGCCAAAAAAACAGTCGAGGTAGAAGCCTGGTACACGCCTGAAATTCCCGTGAGCCACGGACCGGAAAGGTACTGGGGATTACCCGGCCTCATCATGGAACTCAATGCGGACAACAGACGAATCACCTGTAGCAAAATTCTCCTTGACCCGCAGGAAAAAGTAGCTGTGGACCGCCCCAAAAAAGGAAAAGCAGTGGATGTAGCTAAATACAACGCCATAGAAGGGGAAAAGATGCAGGAAATGACCAACAAATACCGCGGCAGATCCGGAGGCAACATACAGATCCGGACCGGCGGATGACAGAGGCCTTCCAGCCCCATCCCCGTATCACGGGTAGTTGATATTGTTCAAAGCTCCAAGGAAATTTACATTTCCTTAGCGGCTTTGTCCCCGGGCTTTCGGGAAGAAATTTTTGACCCGCCCATTCCGGCTTGACATTGCGCGCTTTTCTTTACCCCTTATCCCACATGAAACTACACCTACGGATTTTGTTTTTGATGTTTATGACAGCATCCGGCCCTTTGGCCATGGGTCAGACTATTCCTTTCTTCGGAAAGGTAGTGACCCAAGACGCTTCCCCCATCCCGCTGGCCAATGTTCTGGCCTTGGACGCGGAAACCCAAACCATCGCCTCTTTCGGCGTCACCGATGAAGAAGGGAAATTCAAATTGAACCTGCGGGAAAGCAAACCATACCTGCTGAGAATATCTTCTCTGGGCTATGAAACCATGGAGAGGGAAATCCTCGCTGAAAGCAATGCCCCCTCTCCGATGGAGGCAGTCCTTGCAAGCAAAGCCTACGAACTGGATACCGCCGAGGTAGTCTATGAACTGCCGGTGACGGTTTCCGGCGATACCATCACCTATAAGGCGGACGCTTTTGCCAGCGGCAGGGAGAGAAAGCTGGGCGAGATATTGGGGAAATTACCCGGGTTTGAAGTGGACGAAAACGGTGAGGTGAGCGTGCAGGGCCAGAAAGTGAGCAAACTCATGGTAGAAGGCAAGGATTTTTTTGACGGGGACACCAAAATGGGCGCCGCCAACATTCCCGCCAATGCTGTGGACAAGGTGCAGTTGCTGAAGGATTTCAATGAGATAACGCCTATCAGAGGATTGGACAATGACGAAACCCTCGCCCTGAACATCACCCTGAAAGAAGGGAAAAAGAACATGGTTTTCGGCGATCTTACTGCAGGCGCCGGCCCTGAATCCCGGTACCTGGCCCACGCCAATGCTTTTTATTATACCCCCAAATTCAGCATCAACCTGATCGGTGATACCAACAACGTGGGCGAGCCGGCTTTTACCATACAGGATTACTTCAGGTTCAGCGGAGGACTCGGCGCCTTGGGAAGCCAATCAGGTGGGCGGGTATCCTTTTTGCCGGATGATGCAGGTATTCCCATGGCCCAGCGAAACAACGCCGTGGAGTTACAGACCAACCTAGGAGCCTTGAATTTTAATTATAAACCCAGTTCCAAATGGAGCCACTCGGGATTTCTCATCGGCTCTCAGACGGACAACCGGATGGCCAGCATTTCCCAGCGTACCTATATCCGGGCTGGTGATAACGACGAAGAGCTCACTGCTGACAACCAGGTGGCTCAGCAATCAGGAATATTGAAATACGCTGCTACCTATACCCCAAAAGAAGAAACCTATATTAAATACAGTCTTTTTGGAAAACTGGTGCAGGTACATAACAGGACTTCCCAATGGTCCCGTTTTGAGAATTTTGACAACCAAATATCGGAAGATACCCGGCAACGCCCCTATACCCTCGAACAGCAGCTTCAGGCATTTTTTACGCCGCTTGAAAAACATGTGTTCAGCTTGGAAACAGGTCTTCAACTCAAAATGCAGGATCCCATACTGGAGTTGCAGGCCACGGAAAGACCGTTCGGCAGCATCCTTCCCCTGGCAGACCGTGAATTGTACCACGTATGGCAGTCTGTAGCGGTGCAAACCTACAAGCAGGAAACCCTGTTCAACTACTATTACCTCCTCAATCCCAGAAATCATCTCAATCTTACCCTGGGCTCCCAATGGACCGGACAGGAGATGATCTCCGGTATCCTGCAAAGAAATCCGGGTGAAGAAGACCTGGATCCCGGAGAGGCATTTGCCAACGACATCTCCTATACATTTCAGGACCATTTCGCGGGAGTTTCCTATAAAACCCGGATAAATGCATTTGTCTTCAGTCCGGGCATGAATTTCCATCATTTCCGGCTGAGGGACCAGCAGGAAGACACAGAAAACCTCACTGAAAAAAACATGCTCCTTCCCCATTTCTATGCCAGGTGGCAACCCCGAAGCAGCCAAAGCCTGACTTTTCAGTTCAAAACGGAAGCCGAATTTGTGGATGTACAACAACTGGCTATGGCGCCCGTCATCAAGGATTATAATTCCCTGTTTTTGGGTAACCGGAATCTACAAAACGGTCTCTACGAACGCTATAATCTAAGCTATAACCAACACAACCTGTTCAGCGCCTTTACGGTTTTCAGCAGCCTGTCCTATCAGCGAAAACGTGATGATCTGGCGCCCTCGGTAAATTTCATCGGCCTGGACAGGGTCAATACCCTGATCCATGCCGAACAGGTCAATGAATCCCTTTCCGGCAGCTTTCAGGGAGACAAGCGTTTTGACAAATGGAGGGCAAAAGGAAGGGCCAACATCTCCGCTGCCTCCACCCATAACTTTGTCAACGACCAGCCTAATTTAAACCAATCCTTCACCCAACTGTATGGCGTATCCTTGATGACCACCTTTTTCAAAAAGCTGGATCTGGAGACAGGCTACGAATGGATGCGCAACGCCTATAGCAGCGGTCAGGCAGCAAACAGCTTCGAAACAAACAAGCCCTTTGCTAAAATCCATTATGCTTTCCGTCCTGACTGGATGTTGACTGGGGATTATGAGTACAACCGTTATCTTAACAAAGGCACCGGAACAGACAGCCGGTTTGGCTTACTCAACCTCGGCCTGACTTATGGTAAAAAAGACAGCCCCTGGGAATTCAAAGCCTCCCTCTACAATGCCCTCAACACCCAGAGCATCAGCCGCGACAGTTTCAATGAAAGTCTGATCAGCACCTATGCTTATTTTATACAAAAACGTTACCTGCTGTTGAGCGTGCAATACAATCTCTGACGGTAGGAACAAGATATATCAATTTCTAAGCCCTGGTGGAAAAGCTCGATTTCCTCACGACGAAACTAAAGTTAACTAATAAAGAGGGCACGAAAAATAGATAATCTGTCATTTGATGATTTCTATGTGATCTCTGTAGGCCAAGATTATTTTGGCTGACCGAATTTCCTTGACAAGCAATGACCAAAATTCGCTAAAATATTTATGAAGTTCAGAAAGCGACAGGTTACCAAGTTTAAAATGTATGACTTTGGGACCAATGTCATCTCTTAAGCTTTTTACCAAAAAATCCGTATCCTTTGTTAATATTATTAATTGATGCCTTTTTGCATGTTCCCAAATTTCTGAATCGGACATTCGGGTATCTAAATCACAAACAAAATAAATTTCTCGGAATTAAAGAATGAAAATCTTTTTGGCATATTTACATCCACCAAAAAATACAATTGATTATCAGGCACTCTTTGCGATAATTTCGTGATCTAACATTTTAGAAGCAAATTGAATAACAGCTAAAATATCTTCCCTTTCCAGAGAGGGGTAAGCGTCGAGAATATTTTCGTAGGATTCGCCAGCCGCCAGGTATTCCAGAATCGTTTTTGCAGTGATTCTCATTCCCCTGATAGTAGGTTTTCCATTGCAGATTTCAGGATTAATTGTAATCCTACCCGTCATATCTTTCATTTTCTTAAATATTGTTCTGGTACAAAGAAATTGAAGCGCTTATCTACAAAGCCTTCAGTTTACATCCATATTATTTCAAATATAAAATCTCTTCCTATGATAGCCACATATATTGATTAAAACATATACATTTCAAAAATAATTCTCAAAAATCTTCCGCATAACCCACCCATAGCAATGTACATTCATAGGCAATGTCCCCCAAAAATAATCTGTGCGAATCTGTGTAATCCGTGGTTTACACTCACCGGACAGAAAGATAAATAGCCACCTTCGCATTGCTCCAGTCCCTGCTTTTCTCCCCATATACTTCAAAATCCATCCCATAAGCCCTGGGTATATCTGATTCCCAAACCTCCTTCCAAGCATTGACCATACAGTCCGGCATCTTGCCTTTGGCCCTGACCAGCGTATAGTCCCCGGCCGGAACTTCCAGTTTGGCCATTCCTTCCGGCACATCCACACCGGAGCGAACTTTGCAGCCGATAAAATAGGCAAAAGGCTGCGTATGGTCGCCCTCGTAGTCAAAATAAACGGCATAAACCTCATCCCCTACCCTTGCCGGGATTCTGGCAGCATAACCTTCCTTTTCGAATTTCTGCCAGAGGTTGCCGCAATCTATTCCGGATTGGCCGTTCTCATTGGTGGTCTTGCCGGGATGCCGAATGCCTATCAAAACAAATCCTTTCTTTTGTTGTGTTTCCATCGTCAAATGTGTCTTTCAATAAAAAGAACCTAGAATATCCAATCAATATTCCTGGGTAGATGAGAATGAATTTATATTTTGCAAATGATAAAAATATGCTTTTCTCTTTTTAACCACAGATTGCTCTGATTATCACAGATTCTTTTTTAGATCTATCTAATCCGGGGAAATCTGTGGAATCCGTGGTCCTTTCTTTTAAACTACAGATATCCTTTTGATCCAAATAAAACCTGGTATCAATGATAATCAATATTTCCAAAAAATATAAAAAATAACTATCCCATCTCTTTGCTCCCCGACCATTTCGCCCGCCAGCGGACAAAAATGTTCGGGCATTAACCAAATTTCGATGAAAAGTCTTTCCATATATGGAAAAAACAGGCATTCGTCTTGGCACAGTCATGGATTATCCGTATTGTCCAGAAGAAATAATGAAACCGAGCATGATCCGCCAGCTGGGTGCCTACGCTAAAGCTATAGCAACAGCATGCGGAGCACACCGGATGATTATAAAATATGCGAGGTACTCCCGAATCAAGTTCCCCTAAAACCGGTTCGGGGCAGGCTGGGGCAAGCTATTCCGACCCTCAGTGTGGGACAAATTTTGGCCTGAAAAGAAAAATTATAATCATATGAAACCAAGCATGATGCAAGCGACACACAGAGGAATGATTATAAAGCATGCGAGGTTCCCCCGAATCAAGTTCGGGGCAGGCTATCTGACCATTGAAAAACAATTATAAACAGATGAAATACTCATGCTGAAAAACCACTTCAAAGTCGCCTGGCGGTACCTTTGGCAAAGTAAGGGCTCGACTTTTCTGCACATCGGAGGGCTTGCTGTTGCCATGGCTGCAGCCATCCTCATTCTACTATGGGGACAAAATGAACTTCGTTACGACAACTACCATCAGGATGTCGAACGGATTTATCTGCTAACCTCGTACGACTCGGCACGTGGTGTATATTTTGGCAGTGGGGTGTCTCCCTATGCTGCTTCTTCCGTCATCGGCGAGACTGTGCCGGAAGTTGAACAAATCGCCATGGCCAACACGAATACCCGGAATTACATTTTTGAAATCAATGGCCACCGTTTTAAAGAGGATGATGCCCTGATCGTGGACAACAATTGGGTCAACATGTTTGACTACAAAGTACTCCAAGGCAGTTTGGATAATTTTCTTAACAATCCCCATTCTGTCATCCTTACCGCGTCCAGGGCCCGCCAATACTTCGGGGACACTCCCCCTTTGCAACAAATATTCTCTATCGACTCGGTAGCCTACTCGGTGGGGGCCGTGGTTGAGGATTTGCCTGCAAATTCCTCTTTCCAACAGGGCACCCTGATTCCAACCTCCGTTTACCAAACGGAAGGGGCGGATGCCCACCTCAAAACCTGGGGATTTTATTCCCAATTATTGTTTATCAAATTGTTCCCAAACACCTCTGTATCCCAAGCTGAGAGGAAAATCACGAACATCTTTCATAACAATCAGCCCTGGAATAAAGAAATATACATTAACCATCTGATCCCTCTAATGGATTTGCATTTTAAACAGGAGTTGAGCAACCCGGTGATAGCCAAAGGTAATCCCAGAAATCTTTGGATTTTTACGGTGCTGGCGATTCTGTTACTGGCAGTAGCAGGTGTTAACTTTGTCAACCTTTCCATCGCCCGGATTGGTTTCCGGATGAAAGAAATCGGGATTCGAAAAATCGTTGGTGCGGCAAAAAACCAATTGTTTGCCCAAGTAATGGTGGAAACCATGCTGGCCGTTGCCCTGGCGATGGGATTTGCCCTCTTGGTAGCGCTGATAGCTCTACCTGATTTCAATGCCTTTTCAGAAAGGAATCTGACACTTAACCTGTTGGACCTTCCGGTTACACTACTATTGCTGGGAGTATTCCTAACAGTACTGTTGTTGACCGGCGTTTACCCTGCGTTACTGTTGGCAACATTGAAACCTGTAGGGTTACTTAAAAATCAGGGGTTGGCAGGAATGAGTCGTCAAGGATTTCGAAAGGTGCTTGTCACGGGACAGTTGGTTTTTACAGTGGTAATGATGGTAGGTATTGTCACGATTCACCGGCAGTTTGTATTTATACAGCAGCAGACGGATGGGTATCAAAAAGAACAAGTGTTCAAACTATACGTTCCATTTCAGCTTGGATTTAAATCGTCAGATAATGAAGCTGTCCAAAAACATGTAGCAAGGACAAACAGCGTCAAGACAAGATTGCTTGCCAGCAGCGCCATTCACTCGGTATCCCGTGTAAACGGAGCTTCCATGATAGATGACAAACGGAAGTATCCCACCGAAATTACATGGCTGGGATATGCTGAGGCCCAGGACCCTCTCGATGTCGTAAACATACAGGTAGATGAAGATTATGCGGAAATGGCCAATCTCGTTCTGCTTTCCGGTCGCTGGTTTGACATGGAAAACTCTGCGGACAAATACAACCTGATCCTGAACGAAACCGCTGTGAAGGAATATGGGCTTAAGGAGCCGGTCGTAGGTACTGTTTTTTCGGGAGGAATATATTGGGATGAGGGCGGGACTGTCATAGGCGTGGTGAAAGATTACCACCACAAAAGCCTTCATGAGAAAATCGACCCTGTGGTTTTCACTTTAGATCCGTTTAATGCGCCTTCCTACTTGGTCAAAGCACACGCGGGAAATGTCCCGCAAGCCCTAGACCATGCCAGGAAAGTGTGGGAAGAGTTCGTCCCCGAGCATCCCTTTGATTATAGCTTTTTGGACGTGGAGTTTGAACGGCTGTACAAGAACGACCGGAAGGCCTTGTTTTTGAGTACAACCTTTGGTGGCCTGAGTATCCTGTTGTCCTGCTTGGGACTGCTGGGAATGGTATCTGTGTCTGTCCAGCAGCGGACCAAGGAAATCGGTGTCCGGAAAGTGCTGGGATCATCTGCTTCCGGCATCGTGGCCATGCTGTCGCTGGACTTCGTCATATTGGTTGGGATCGCCATCCTCATCGCCACTCCCATCGCCTGGTACGCCATGAACCGCTGGCTAGAGGACTTCGCTTACCGGATCGATATCGAATGGTGGATGTTTGGCTTGGCGGGACTGGCGGCTTTGGTGATCGCCCTTATGACCGTTAGCTTCCAATCCGTCAAGGCGGCGCTGGCAAACCCAGTGGATAGTTTGAGAAATGAATAGCAGATTGGAAGAAGGGAACGCGGATCACGCTGATCACGCTGATTGTCGCAGATAAAAGTCAGTGTAAATCAGATCAATCAGTGTTATTTGTCCCGCCTTGGCGGATCTGTGTTCTATTATTATCAATGAATCGATTGGAACCATGAGCGAAAAACTAATGATTTAGCGATCTAATAAAATGCAAACACTAATTCAATCATTATGACTATCAACAGCTTACTAAAATCAGTATACAGAAGCCTTTGGAGGAATAAACTTCTGTAAATATATAGCATTTATCAGGCAAAAAGCCTATAAAGTCTCCGCCAATATCTTTCTCCTGCCAAGAAAAAAAATCCCAAAACGGACACCTTTTTTACTTTCTGTCAGGTACTACATCAATAATTTTCTCCGCTTGTTTTATTTCTGCTATCCGTTACTTCATCTCTGCCTTTCGAATGCAGTCCAGTTTACGAGACCCACCCCCTAATATGGCCACTTTGGTTTGGCCAAATCAAAATTCTTAATTGCCCATTGATTAATGTAGACAACCCAAATTATTCAGATTACGGGCAAAAAGCGTTGAACAATTTGATCTTTGTTATTTTCCAACTCCTTTATAAAAGCTTTATTGACAGGGGAAAATTCTTTTTGTTTGAGCCAAATCAGGTGCCATTTGGTGCTGATGGGCAAGCCTTTTATATCAATGATTTTCAACAAACCACTCTTAAGCTCTTCCTTGATACCGATAAGCGGCATAACCGAGATGCCGATGCCTGCTAAAATTGCCTGTTTCACGGCTTCATTGGAGGTAAGTTCCAAGCTTTTATTTGCTGTAATATTTTGGCTGATAAGAAATCGTTCCATGGTAAGACGTGTGCCGGAACCTTTCTCCCGAAAAATAATGGGGTGCTCAGCGAAAATTTTTTCCGCATTTTTTGATTTAACAGCCAATCCGCTGTTGGCCACAAGATAAAGTTTGTTTTCCATGATTTCTATACCATTTACCTCCAACGCTTCAGGAAGAAGGGAAACCATCCCAAAATCTGCTTGATTCTCCCTGAGGCTGTGTATAACGCGTGCTTTGTTGGCCACATCCATGCTCAGTTCTACCTGTGGGTGTTTTTTTAAAAAATCAGTAAGAAAATAAGGCATGATATACTTGGCTGTACTCACAATGGCTATTTTTAACCTTCCCACCAACTCACCTTTACGGATGGCTGTTATTTGATTAATGGCCTCTGCTTCTTCCAAAATTTTATGGGCATACAGCAGCACATCCCCGCCAAAATCGGTCAGGTAGAGTTTCTTTCCTATTATTTCTATCAACGGATAATCAAACTGCTCTTGAAACTTTTTAAGCTGAAGAGAGACAGCAGGTTGCGTCAAAAATAATGACTCGCCGGCTTTGGTAATGGAGCCAAAATGGGCGACGGTTTTGAAGATCAGCAACTGATGTAAAGTATAATTCATAATAATTTTTTATACATATTATAAACAAAATAAATTATTATTAATGATTAAAGCCATATAGTTTTGGGAAAATTTCTGAATATGAAAATATTTTATACTTGTCCCAGCGATAGGATGGCCATACGCTTGCATCACCAGTTTGGGACTCAAATCAGTTGCTACCAAAATTTAGGTGGATTATTCAATTTCAAACAATCTATTTGGGCGGACTCGCTTTACTTGGAATGTGCCAGTCAACCGGTTAAGGAGATTTATTTTGTCGGAAGCCTGCAAAACCGCTTTGTGAAATCAGTCCTTGAAAATGAAGTCGGATACGGAAGCAGTGCAGAACAGGAATTTGCCCGCTTATACATTCAGCATTTCGACAACTTCGATGCTTTTCAAAGTCTTCAGGAAAAACAACTGTACTTAATGATGAGTGCTTATAAAAAACAGCGCCAAGAGATCATGGAACACCATGTGCTGCGGGACATTATCCAACAAAATACCATCAACATCGGGGCACTGATACTGATGAACAATGAGTTATATCGATTCGAACTTTTAGAAACCGTCAAACGATAATGGGTTTCAGTCTTTTACTTGAAAATTTAACCAATCCTGCATTATTGTTTTTTGTTTTGGGATTGGTAGCCGTAATGATCAAAAGTGATTTAAAGATACCGGCCAATTCATCTAAGTTTATTTCGCTTTACCTGCTTTTTTCCATAGGGTTCAAGGGTGGACAGGAATTGATTCACAGCCACTTTTCCATGGAAATCATCTGGTCAGTAGTATTCGGTATTGGAATTGCCTGTGTGATTCCTTTTTATACCTTTTTTATTCTCAAAAAAAAGGTGGGTACCTATAATGCAGCAGCCATAAGTGCGGCTTATGGATCTATCAGCGCGGTAACTTTTGTGACCGCAGTCAACTATATAGAAATCCATGAAATACACTTTGGAGGCCATATGGTAGCCATAATGGCGTTGATGGAAGCCCCTGCAATTATAGTTGGTATTGCGCTCATGCGGCTGTACAATGGTGAAACAGGTGCCCATGTGAGTAGAAACTCCTTGGGACACGCTTTTACCAATGGCAGTGTGGTCATCATTTTGGGTAGCCTGCTTATTGGGATGCTGGCTTCTGACGATCAGGCAGAGGGTATCAAACCATTTACCACTGATATTTTCAATGGTTTTCTGGCTATCTTCTTGCTGGATATGGGTATCAGTAGTGGTAAAAAGCTAGGGGACTTTTTTCATCATGGCAAATTTGTGCTGGGATTCGCGATTTTGGTACCATTGGTTAATGGCTGTATCACTGCTATCATTAGTCAAATAATCACCCAGGACGTGGGCAACCGTTTTATGTTTGCCATACTCGCGGCCAGCGCTTCCTATATCGCTGTTCCTGCTGCCATGAAAGTAGTAGCTCCCAAAGCCAACCCCAGCCTATATTTACCTATGGCTTTGGCCATTACGTTTCCGGTTAATATTACAGTGGGCATGCCCATATATCTTTATTTAGCGGAGCATTATTAATTGTCTTCATGATCACAGGTCATGCTGATTTCCTTTATACTGAATCCGAAGGCGGACTCATCGGGATTAAAATATAAAGGCACCCTGTTTTCAAGGTGCCTTTATCCTGGTTAAAAATGATATGCTTTCCATGCCAGACCTGCAGGCATAGGTTTATTTCAAATCAAATCGGTCAAGGTTCATTACCTTGTCCCAGGCTTTCACAAAATCCCTTACGAAACGGTCTTTGGCATCCGCACAAGCGTAGACTTCCGCTACGGCCCTCAGCTCGGCGTTTGATCCAAAGATCAGGTCCACGCGGGTCCCTGTCCACTTCACCTCTCCTGTTTTGCGGTCACGTCCTTCGAATTCATCATCTGCTTCTGAGGTCGCCTTCCAGGTGGTGCCCATATCGAGAAGGTTCACAAAGAAATCGTTGGTCAGCACTTCCGGCTGTTGGGTAAACACACCGTGACGGGAATGGTCGTAATTGGTGTTCAATACCCTCATCCCACCCATGAGTACGGTCACTTCCGGTGCGGTAAGGGTCATCAGTTGTGCACGGTCTATGAGCATTTCCTCTGCTGATGCGGATACGTTTTCATGGTTTCCGAAATAGTTCCTGAATCCATCAGCATTCGGCTCAAGCATGGAGAACAGTTCCTCATCGGTTTGCTCCTGGGTGGCATCGGCACGCCCGGGGCTGAAAGGAACTTCCACTTCATGGCCGGCAGCTTTGGCTGCTTTTTCAATGGCTGCACATCCGCCCAGTACGATCAGGTCAGCTATCGAAACCTTTTTATTGCCTTCCTGTTCGCCATTGAAGTCCTTTTGTATCTGCTCGTAGACACTGATGATTTTGGTCAATTTCCCGGGGTTGTTGACTTCCCAGTTTTTCTGAGGCGCCAGCCGGATCCGGCCACCGTTTGCCCCTCCCCTTTTATCGGAATCACGATAGGTGGAAGCGGAAGCCCAGGCAGTAGTCACCAATTGTGATACGGACAGTCCCGAATCCAATAGCTTGGCTTTCAAAGTTTTGATGTCCCTCTCATCGATGATTTCATGGTCCACTGCGGGAATGGGGTCCTGCCAGATCAGTTCCTCAGCCGGCACTTCCGGTCCAAGATAGCGTGAAATTGGCCCCATATCGCGGTGGGTAAGTTTGAACCAGGCCCGGGAAAATGCCTCGGCAAATTCATCCGGGTGTTCGTAGAAGTGTCTGGATATTTTTTCATAGATAGGGTCCATCCGCAGGGCAATATCGGTGGTCAGCATAAATGGGGCATGCTTCTTGGTCGGGTCATGCGGATCGGGGACAGTCCCTTCCCCCGCACCGTTTTTAGGTTTCCACTGGTGGGCACCTGCCGGGCTCTTGGTGAGTTCCCATTCAAAACCAAACAGGTTTTCAAAGTAGTTGTTGCTCCATTGAGTAGGAGTGGTGGTCCAGGCCCCTTCCAGGCCGCTGGTAATGGTGTCCCCTGAATGGCCTTTGCCAAAGGAATTCTTCCATCCCAGCCCCATCTCTACAATGTCGGCACCTGCGGGTTCAGCCCCAACATATTCACGGGGATCGGCCGCTCCGTGGGTCTTGCCGAAGGTGTGCCCTCCGGCGATCAGGGCAACCGTTTCTTCGTCATTCATTGCCATCCTGCCAAAGGTCTCCCGGATGTGATGGGCGGATTCCACCGGATCGGGGACACCATTGGGACCCTCTGGATTCACATAGATCAGGCCCATATGGGATGCCGCCAGCGGGCTTTCCAGCACACCGCCTTCGTGGCGTTCTTTGTTTCCCAGCCATTCTCCCTCTGCACCCCAATAGATGTCTTCTTCCGGTTCCCATACATCTTCGCGGCCACCCCCAAAACCAAAAGTCTGAAACCCCATGGACTCCAGGGCCACATTGCCCGCAAGAATCAGCAGATCGGCCCAGGAAAGTTTTTTACCGTATTTCTGCTTTATGGGCCACAGCAACAGGCGCGCCTTGTCCAGATTGGCATTATCAGGCCAACTGTTGAGGGGGGCAAAGCGCTGGGAGCCGGAGCCCGCGCCTCCACGGCCGTCAGCAATGCGGTAGGTTCCCGCACTGTGCCAGGCCATACGGATGAAAAAGGGGCCATAGTGCCCGTAATCTGCAGGCCACCAATCCTGGGAATCCGTCATCAAGTCATTAAGATCTTTCTTTACTGCCGCAAAATCCAGGCTTTTAAATTCCTCCGCGTAATTGAAATCCTCCCCCATCGGATTGGACAGAGAGGAATGCTGATGCAGGATTTTAAGGTTCAGCATATTTGGCCACCAATCACGGTTTGATCTCCCGCTGCCTGCAGTGGATTTTACCGCCCCATGTAAAAAGGGGCACCGTCTTGACTCGTTGGTATCCCATACGGGCGTGTCAGGAGCAACGTGTCTGTCTTTGTTATTTTCCATAGTCATCAGGATATTTTAGATTTATCAAAGTGAATAATCTAAAAATACAAAATAGAAAGGCTTAATAGCTAATTTTATTGAATCAAAATATCTATGAGCCATAGAAAAAAACTATCAT
Source organism: Negadavirga shengliensis (assembly GCF_042652345.1). Taxonomy (NCBI): domain Bacteria; kingdom Pseudomonadati; phylum Bacteroidota; class Cytophagia; order Cytophagales; family Cyclobacteriaceae; genus Negadavirga; species Negadavirga shengliensis. The sequence goes on along the minus strand of NZ_JBHSJJ010000018.1, from coordinate 25,260 downwards.
AAAATCATTTTTCTTTTTCATTTGTTATTTGGCTTCCCTTCAACAAATATACTTCGGCAACACGTATAGGAAATGCCCCCTTGCTGGCGGAACAAATTTGTCCGCGGCCGACCGAAAATGTTCGGCTCATCTAAAAAAAACACCGGAAAAACTTCTAATAAGGCCTATATGCCACGTTTCAGCTGGCATGAATATGGTATGGTTTTTTGGTATAAACAGAAAACCGTTCACATCATCATAACCGAATTACTATGACCCACATCGCCATACCCATACCTCTAGGCCCCGGAAAACAGGACATCAACATTGAAGTGACTGTCAACAACCAGAAACAGTCGCTCCACTACAAGGTAGAACTGTTTTATTGGGACGAATGCCAAAATCCCCAGGGCCACCGGGCTGACTGTATCTCCGAAATGTTGGCCAAACATGACCCCAACTGGACGGTATATTACATTGGGGCACCTACGGATACATTTGTGCCCATAACATTCATCGAAAAAGGGAGCAGAAAACGGTCTGAAAATCCGTTTTCTTTAAAGGAACAATGACAGACAGCCGGCGGCCCTTTTGATCATTCCCGGGTAAAAGCCAAAAAACCTTCCCTTTGAAGCCAAAGTCCGGGTCAAATCCGGTCGGAAAGATTGTCACCCTGATCTTTTCTTTCCCTTAGGCCGGTCTGCCTAAAAATTACAGGAATAAAATTTCCGTATATTTAAATAAAGATTATATTCACATCGCATTCAAAACACGGAGCCGGTAAGGGGAACATTAACCTTCCTTCGAAACATGTGATTTTAGACGCGCGCGGCCTGCTCTTTTTCGGGTGTCATGTCGGCTTTTATCCCAAAATTTAACAGAAAACAATCATGAAAAACAACTGCTCTGTATTCCTTCTGTTCGCTGTCTTGTCCACATCCCTATTTTACGCTTGCAGCGGTTCTGATGACGATGGCCCCTTAGCCGCCACCATCGTGGGGTTTTGGAGTTATGACTCCCATGAAATTGAGGCCCGCGTCAATGATAAAGATTTTGTAACCTTTTTGGTCGAGGAATTAGGAATGAACGAAGTGCAGGCCCAATTCTATCAAAGCCTGCTGATAGCCAGTTATGTGAGTACTGAGGATCTACAGTCGACAACGCTGGAATTCAATGAAGACGGAACCTATGAAGTCAGTGATGGCACCGATACCGAAACGGGCACTTATGAGCTGAAAGACAACAGCAGCATTTTACTGATGCACTCCGAAGACAGTACATTGGAATTTCTCGTAGAAGAGCTTTCCCAGAACAGGCTTTCCCTTACTTTTTCTGAGGAAGAACAAATCGATTTGACGGAAGACGGCACAGAAGAAGCTATCCACATGTTGATCAGTCTGAAACTCAAAAAGTAAAACCTGAAACTTTCCTGCATAATGACGCAATTGATTCAAAACTTAAGATGTTTGATCATTTGTCGTTCAACTTTTTAGTGCAGAACACACCCTTGGGTTACCTCTTTTTTAAAATGGATCGGCTTCAAAACCGCCACATAAAGCACCCGACCTGTGACAAAACAATTCCCGTCGCACCCGTACAAGCTACCCAAAAACGTCCGCATGCGGACAAAGATGTTCGGATCAATTGTCCTGAATTTATCTAAAACCTGCGATACATCCCTCACAGGCCCTTATTCTTCATGGCATGGATGTGGATTAAGAAACATTAAAATTTTAAAGGTTTTATCGGTTAGCATTTTATGATTGAACTAAACAACATCGACAAATACATAGACGCCCGTTTCCAGCGGGTCTTTATATTGAAAGGCATAGACCTTACGATCCAGCAGGGAGAATTCGTCACCTTAATGGGGCCGTCCGGGGTGGGAAAATCCACCTTGCTCAACATTTTAGGACTGCTGGATGAGGAATATGAAGGTGAATATACCTTCAGTGACAGAAAAGTATCTTCCATGAAGAGCAAAGAACGCGCCGCACTTCATAAGAGTGAATTTGGACATATTTTTCAAGCTTACCACCTGATCGATGAACTGACGGTGTATGAAAACATCGAGACGCCCTTGCTGTATCGCAAGGTTTCCTCCAGTGAAAGAAAGTCCATCATTGCCGAATTGCTCGACCGGTTCAACATGGTGGCTAAAAAGGACCTTTTTCCAGAGCAGCTTTCAGGAGGACAGCAACAACTGGTAGGTATCGCCCGGGCGATTGCCGGAAAACCCAGAGTGCTGCTGGCCGATGAACCCACAGGCAATCTCCATTCTATCCAAGCGAAGGAAATCATGCAGGTGTTCCAGGAATTGAACCAGGAGGGAACCACCATTATTCAGGCCACCCATTCAAGGGAAAACGCGGAATATGGCACCCGGTTAATTGATATGTTGGACGGAAAAATCAGTCAGGATCTGAGTTTATAAAATGAAAAAGGTGTTGATAACGGCGATGGTAATGTCCCTGACCTTCTCCCTGAATGTAATGGGGCAGGACACTATTCCCCTTACTTTCGAAGAGGCTGTTGAAATTGCATTGAAGCAAAATGTTAATTACCAAAGTCTTAAAAACCAGCAAGAGGTGTTGCGATTGGAAAAGACCAATGCAAAATTAAGGCATCTTCCCAATCTTAACATCAATAACAGCTTTTACAAGCAAATCGGGCAGCAGTTTCAGCAAGTAGAGGGACAGCTTATCGTCACCAATCAAATCAACAACATCATTTCATCCGGCTTGCAATCCCGGATGCCCATCTTCAATGGGGGCGCGAGGCTGCACCAGACACAGGCGGCCGTGTACTACGAAGAGGCGGGCCAAAACGCGTTGGCCAGAACAGCAGAAGTGGTGATATTTGATATTGCGCAACAATACCTGCAAGTGCTTTTGGATGAAGAACTTTATAAAATAGCCTTGGAAAACCTGGAAAACCAGAAAAAACAGCTGGAACAGATAGAAGGATTTGTAAAAGCCGGTCTGCGCACCCTTTCAGACCAGTACAACCAGCAGTCTGAGGTAGCCAGATTGGAGACGGTGGCTTTGGATGCTAAGATACAGTGGGAAACCGACCTTTGGACCCTTGCAGAGACCCTTCAGCTTGAATCAGCGATGGTACCGGATTTAACACCGGTGCTTCTTGGAAAACAGGAAAGCGAATTTTTGGAACTGCCTTTGGAGGAACTGTACGCCATTGGCATGAGCCACAGAAAGGATTACAAACAACAGGAGCTTCTGGAGGCCGCCAACAAGAAAATGGTCAATGTTCAGCGATCCATGATGTTCCCTCAAGTAAACGCCTTTTTCAACTACAATACTTTCTTTACTTCCCTGGATGAAAGGGTGATCAGCGAACAGCTGTTCCTTGTGTATCCCCAGCGGACCATAGGCATTTCTTTAAATATTCCTATCTTCAACAATTTTGACAATAAGGTAAATGTGGCCAGAAGCAGGCTGGAATATCAAAACCAGCTCTTGGAAAAAAAGGCGTTGGAACGGAAAATCCCCCAGGACATCAAATTGGCCTATGAAAACTACAAAGCATCCATAAAAAGACAGGAGGCCACCCAAGTCCAACTTGCAGCGGCAGAAGAAGCCCAAAAAGCGATTTCAGAGAGGTTCCGGTTGGGGGTCAGCAATTTTGTGGACCTGGCCCAAGCCAATCAGCAGTTGGTTACCGCCCAGTCTGATCATGCACAGGCGTTATATACCCTCTATTTTCAGGAAATCATTTTGAAATTTGCGTTGGGTATGCTGGAAATACAGGGCGCCTCTTACTGAGTTCGTGACACGGGAAAAAATACAGGTAATGCCTTCCATATCCGGAAATTGACCAAGACAAAAAGGGGGGATTCACACCCCTCCTTTTCGCATAATCAAATATTATACCCACCATCAATGGTAATGGATGTGCCGGTGATAAAGCTGCCCTCGTCACTACACAGATAGGCGACCAGCCCTGCTATCTCTTCTACTTTTCCGTACCGCTTGATTGCCATTGAAGTTAAAACCGAAGCCGCATGATCGCTGTCCGCCGGATTCATATCCGTATCAACCGGCCCTGGCTGGATTAAATTGACTGTGATTCTCCTTTCACCAAGGTCTCTCGCCATTCCCTTGGTTAAACCTATCAGGGCCGATTTGCTCATGGAATAAAGACTTGCTTCAGGGAAGGAAACGCGTTCGGCCATATTGCTGCCAATATTGATGATTCTCCCGCCCTCCTCCATATTTTTAGCCGCGAACTGCGATGCCACAAAAACCGCTTTGACATTGATCTTCATCATCTGATCATATTCATCAACCCCATATTCCCCAATAGGCTTCAGAGAAAAAATACCGGCATTATTTATCAAAATGTCGATGGGGCCGAACGCTTCCATACCGGCTTCCATCGCCCGGATGATTTCATCCGGATGTTCATTATCGGCTTTTATGGCCATCGCGGTGCCCCGGTGGCTTTTTATAGCCTCCAGTACTTTATGGGCCTTGTCCTCGCTCTTTCCCGAATGGGTAAAAGCAACAGAAGCTCCTGCATCGGATAACCGCTTGGCGATCCCAGCTCCCATTCCCCGGCTTCCCCCTGTAATAAAAGCTACTTTTCCTGTTAGATTTTTCATGATATCGTAAGTTTTTATGCTTGCAAACCTACCCATCAAACTTTACTTTTGTAAGTACTAACAAAATTATCAGGTACTTACGAATATTAAAGAAATGAGAAAAACAACCTCTTCTAACGCTTTGAACGAAAAAAAAATCAACGCCACCTGTGGAATGGGCTACGCGCTGTCTCTGATCGGCGGCAGGTGGAAGTCCAATATACTATGGAGGTTGCTGATCAATGGAAAACTCCGTTACAGTGAACTGCTGAGGCATATTCCGGACATTTCTGAGCGGATGCTGGTTTCACAACTAAGGGAACTGGAAGCAGACCAGTTGGTCAAAAGGACCGTGCACCCCGAGGTTCCACCCAGGGTCGAATATGAAATGACCGATTTGGGCCGTTCCATGGAACCTATGCTCAACAGCATTTCAGAATGGGGTGAAAAGCACCGCAGGGCCATTGACGGTGACCCGCCTTCCGCCGCCCACGGCCAGGTTTGACCGTCCTATTTTATGGCTTCCTTCTGTCGGGCCGGGCGCAAAACTGAAAAGCGGCCCAGCAACCTATCCCACGTTTGTTGGGGTTGATTGAAATTCAGTGCGACATGCAGTATGCCCATCAGGGCCGCCCCGGGAATCAGATTTTTTATCAACCATTCAAAAGCGGGGTAAGTTGAGATACTTTCAAAGTCAGTAACGATTTCCAGCTGGTTTTCGCCAATTTGGATCTTTAGAGCCAAAAACACAGCAATGGAGGCAAAATGAAACCCGTTCACAAAGAGATGAAGGATATATTCCCATCGTGGTAAGCCGCCCATAAATTTTCTGCTGTCTCCTTCAGCATAAGCATCTACAGCCACGGTCAGGATATCCAAAAATACCCACGCCAACCCTATATAAAAAAAGACCAGGGCATCCGATAAATAAAGAAAGTAGAGGATCAGGGGAAACAAAATTGCTCGTGCTGTATGTACCATATGCTCAAATTTGCTCTCCGGATGCACGTGCAGCCGGTATTTGATCAGATGCAGGTAAATCCCATCATAAGTGGCCAAAACCACAAACAACAACATGCTGATTATAGTAATGATAAAGCCCGTTTCCATTTTTCCTGTATTAAGTTTGATTTCATCCCAGAGACGTAGGGACACGGGTAGGGGTGCAAAAAATTTAGAAAAACTTTTCCGCAAACGGTTTTCGCTGATAATCAATCACATTTCCATAGCAGTCCGTCTCTATTTCGCAGCACTTCATCAGCATTTCTTTTAACAGCTTTCTGCCCCTTTGCACCCTTGATTTGACGGCCGAATAAGAAATACCCAGCTTGTCGGCCATTTCTTTCTGGGATATGCCTTCTATTTCGGAAAGCAGCAGGGCCTCCCGGTATTTGGTAGGCAACATCCAAATCAAAGGAAGGATGCACTGGGCAAATTCCTCTGTCACCGCATCGGTATGATTTTCCAGAAGTATGTCTTCACCCACCGGGTCTGAAGGCAATGCTACCTTTTGTTCTTTTTTGATTTGCCTGTAATGGTCTGCTATCACATTTCTGGTGATCTGAAAAATCCAGGAAGTTACCTTGGTATCGTCTTTTAACGTATGGCTATGAGCCTGAACCTTGATGAACACCTCCTGAATAAGGTCTTTCGCCAAATCGGTGTCCCTCACCTTCTGGTAGACAAAGCCCTCAAGTTGACTGTGTAGATCCTTCCATAGTTGATAAAAACGCTGCTTCATGGTTTTTCAAAGTTAAAACTTTTTTATAGACGAAAAACCGCACGGAAAGACGCATGATTCATTATCTTTTTTCCTTACAACCGTAAAAAAAATTCAAGAGAACACATTAAACCTCCACAACGATCAACACAAAGAAGTCGTATGCATCAAATACTTCCTGTATTTTTGATCGGAAAACAGGGAGGGATTAGGATAGAGCAGTCTGCTGTCAAAAGGAACGATCTCCATATTGTTAGCCACTTTGTGGACAAAGTCCGGATTGGACAATGCTTCTTTGCCTATGGCAAAAAGATCGGCCTGTTCTGTATCCAATAGCTTTTGGGAGAGACTTAAGTCCGCCATTTTCCCATTGGCGATCACGGGAATGTCCAGTATCTCTTTGGCCAATCCCGTGAGGGAGCTGCCATCAGGATATAGACATTCCCCCTCCCATCCGAAATGCTCAGCAGCTATGTGAAGGTAGTCTACAGGCGATTTTTGAATTTCATGTAGCAAAGCTTTGGCAGTTTTGCTGCCCCCTTCCCACCTGTATGCCAAATTATTGACCTTTCCTTCAGAAATCCTCAGTCCTACGATAAAGTTTGCCGGCACCTGGTTTCGGATGCCGGCGATGATCTCACAAATGACCCTGAACCTGTTGTCCATGGTGCCTCCGTACTCATCCGTTCTTAGGTTCAGGTAGGGCGTCAGGAACTGATCCAGAAGATAGCCGTTGGCGGCATGCAGTTCTATTCCATGGAAACCGGCTGCGAGGGCATTCTCGGCCGATGATACAAAACCATTAATGACCTGACGGATATCGTCTTCACCCATTGCTTCGGGGACGGGGAAGGGCCCATCTCCTCCCCCATAATGGCCTAACTTCTTTCCCAAAGGAATGATTTCAGACGGTGCTTTGGTCTTGGCCAGAGCCTGTGATATGGATCCTGCATGCATCAGTTGGGCTATGACCAGTGCATTTTGGTCTCTTATCTTGGCTGTGATCCTTTTCCAGGCTTCTACCTGTGTCCAATGCACCAGCCCAGGTTGATTGGGATAAGCTCTGGCATAATGGTCATCAGTATAGATTCCCTCTGTGATGATCCCTCCAAAGCCCCCCACAGCAAATGCGGTGTAATATTCCTGCATTTCCATCGTGGGCACCCCTTTCAAATCCGCGCTCACACGGGTCATTGGAGCCACCAAAAACCGGTTTTTGATTACTTGGGAATTGATGGATGATGGGTCAAATAAAGTCTTCATGGGTCTGTTATTTTGTTCTTAGACCCAAAACTACCCCTGACTTTTTGCAAAAAACTTAAACTACCTTAAGTCTCTTTTTTTATTTTTTGTTAAGCAACTGACTGAAATATTCAGGGGTCACCCCTAAAAAACTGGCTATTCTTTTGGCCGACAGGCGATGCTGAATCTCTGGATATTTTTTTTGAAATTCCAGGTATTTCTTCTCTGCATTCACGGAAAAATTCTGTACGATCCTGTCCTGAAGAGCGATTCCGGCGTTTTCATTCAATATCCTGAAGAACCTCTCGAAAACCGGCAAATCCCTGTACAGATTCTCCAGGTCCGGCTTGGATATCTGTAGCAGGACCGAATCCTCCAAAGCCTGAATTTCCATAGATGACCCTTCTTCTTTTTTAAAACTTTTAAAATCCCCTACCCACCAGTCCTCATGGGGGAAATACAAGGTATGGAGCCTTCCGGAATCATCCGTGATCGCGGTTTGAAAAAGACCTTTTGCAATATAGCTTTCATACCTGCATACCTGAAGCGGTCTTATCAGATATTCCTTTTTGGAAATTTCCCTCAGGGTAAACCGCTTTATGATTTCTTCAAAATCCGCATCATTCAGTGTGATGGATTTTTGGAGATGCTGTCTGAACCGTTTGCTGACTATATCCTCGACTGTCTTCATTATTCCCTAAATTCAGATGACTGGTCAGGTTTTTACTTTAGCTTCTTTTCAATATTATCGCAAAAAAGGACTTCAGGCAGGGATGTTCCCCGTTTCAATAGAATCCTTAACGTATGGCAACTGTTTTTGTTGAATGGGTTTTAAGCCAAAAAGCAGGCGGAGAAAATCAAATTTCATGATAAAGTACCTGATGGTCCCATAGCAAATCATAAAAGTAGCGATCACGACCACGCTGAATTTTTCGCCCACTGTCCAAGCCAGGTCCTTGACGAAAAAACCCAGAAGGATGATGACGGTTTGGTGGAGGATATAAAAAGGATAAACCATTTCATTTAATTTGGGCAGGTAAGCCGATTTTTTGTTGAGATGCCGGAAAGCAAAGCCTAAAATGGCCAATAGCCAGCACCAGCGGTTTATTGAGATAATGTACCTATACACCCTCGGTCCCATCATTGCAAACCCTGTTTCAGATATCCAAAACTGGGTGTATAAAACAGTCACAAGCAGCAACCCTGTGCCCAGGGCATACCATCTCAGATTCCGGATGCGTTCCTGCAAATGGCTGGAAGAAACGATAACAAAACCCAATAGAAAAATACTGATATACAGAAAGTGGCTGGCCCAATCATTGTAAAAGGCATGGGTAGTGGGAAAAAGAGGTCTCAACCAAGCTTCCCCCACTCCCAGCCAGAGGCCGGGAAGCAGTAAAATCATACTGCCATGAAGGGTTTTGAAGGTGTATTTCCCTTGTCTTATGTAACGCAATATGGGCAACAAAACCAGCTGTAACTCAATATATACACCAAAAACCAGAGGTGATGCCAACTGAAATTCCCCTCCGGGTAGGGTTCAAATCTGAAAATGGTAAGGTAAAACCTCAAATAACCCCATTCTGCACCCTGGTCCAAACGCTCCAGGTAAACTTGTGGGGGTATGACCAGAATCATTCCCGCCAACAGGGGAACCAATATTCTTTTTAAGCGGTCCAAGGCAAACACCTTCGGACTTCTATACCCCATGGCGAAGTAGACGCCTGCACCGGAAATCAGAAAAATCAGAGACATCCTCCATTGGCTGAGGAAAAGCATCGGCCATCTTATGGCTTCACTGATCACATTGTTTTTGATATGCCAGTCCCAGCTGACAAAGAGCATTCCGGTATGGAAAAACACAAGTAGTGCGAATGCGATTACCCGCAACCAATCCAGTTCATAGCGTCTCATTTTTAATGGTGTGTTCATAGCTTCTTTTTTGACAAAGAAACTTACCCAGGGTGATGGATACGAACTTTACCGTTCGGATAGAAGTGCTTGCCTATAAACCCGCACCCAAGTGTCCGGCAGATTTCCGGTATTCTCCCGGGGTAGTACCGGCATTTTTCTTGAAGGCAGCGTTGAATGCAGACTTGGACAGATACCCGCTCATTTCAGCGATTTCCTCGATTTTCAGATGAACCGTAGACGGATCAGCAAGTATCCTTTTGGCTTCTTCTATCCTTAATTGGCCCATATATTCGAAAAAGGTTTTGCCCACGGCTTCATTAAGCACCTGTGACAAATAATGCGGCGTTGTGTTTAATTGCTTTGCCAATGTCCCCAGACTCATGGAAGGCTGCACATAAAATTTTGTCCCTTCGAGTACTTTCAGTTTGTTTAAAATCACCTGTTTGCTGTCCTCACTCAGGCTGGATTTTTCATATTTCAACTGGACTAAAGGCTGAAAAAAACCGGAATCCGTCAGCATCTTATAGCTGACAAAGTAAAGCATCAGGGTCAGAAACGAACCCAGGAGATGATCCCCCAGATCATTCTGAAAACTGGCCCTTACCAACAGGTACAATGTCACCACCACCGCAAAAAACCCAATGAGTACCTTTGTCCAGGACAAAAAATAAGGGTTACTTTGGCCGCTTTCTTTTAACTTTCTTTGAAGGAGAAAAGATAAGATCAGGTAAAAACCTAAATGAAAAAAGATCAGATAATCAAGGTTTCTTCGGATATGAAACGGATCTACAGGAAATTGGTAAACAGCCTCAATTAAAGATTGATGGGGGTAAAATGCGTTCAAAAAGGAATTGAATTTGACCGCTTCGTTTTCCAGAAGAAACGGCAAATGGTAAAAGACATAAAAAACAAACGGAATGAAATGCAGGAATTCCCTCTTGCTGTACACTTTCCCGCCCATACTGCGGATCAATAAGAAAACAAGCGGACCTATGGCAAAGACCAAAGGTTCCGAAAAATCCACGAGGATCAAGGTTCGCGCCATTAGACCGCTGTAACCTAAAAATATTTCCAAAAGGATCAGGGAACATGAAAGGGAAAAAAGGGCAAGGATAAGGAAGTGAAACGGCTGTTTGTGGGGTTTTGGAATGAGCAGTACAAAAAGAAATATACCTTGTGCCACCCCCGTCAGGATGATGGCCGTAAAAAAATCAAACCGGAAATAATCAAACTCGTCTGGCATAGCTTAAAACGGGAAAACATTTGACCTCTGCATCAACAAAAACAGAGACCACAGATGCTCATGATTCAACTCATCCTTTGGAAAGAGGAAATTTTTATTCATTTTTGATCCGATCCACCCATTACACTGCCATACACCTCTTCAAAAGACTTACCCCGGTGTCTGGGCCAAAGTGCCGAAAATTCGATTTCGATGTTTTTCAGCAATTGAACACAAAGCTCTTTATCATCATCGGACAAACCATGGGTCATCATTTTGGCATTTTTTGTGATCCTTTCCCGACACAGTTCCACAACTTCCTCTCCCTTTTTTGTAAGGGCTACTCTTTTGGATCTTTTATCTTCCTTGTCATCATATTCCCTGATCAAGCCTCTCTTTTTCATCCTGTTGAGCATATCCGAGCCACTGGACAGTTCAAACAAATTGGCATAAATCACTTCGGTCTTTTTTGGTTTTTCTTCCTGCAGGATAGTCACCAAAATACCAAATTCCTCAATCTGGTTTAATCCCGTGCCTTTGAGCGCCATATTGGCGTATGACATGTTCAGCTTGCTGATCCTTCCGATTATTTTCATCAAAAGACCGTCAATAAAATGGGGTACTACCCCCCCTACCAACGGACCGTTTACTTTTCTACCCTGCTTTTGAGCAAGGTAATACCTGCAAAAATCATCGATGTTTCCGTCAGGATGGCTGGCCTCAAACTTGCCCCATTCATTGACCAATACCACGGTCTTGTTCATATTTCTAGTCCGGTTACGGAGTAAATTTAAAAAAATTAATACAAATCTCTTTATATTATTACGTTATCGTATTATATTTGTAAAATTAACAACGTTTACGTATTAAATTATTTGAAAAATGGCAAGAACTGAAAAAAAGAAAACGCTTTATTGGGTGGCAAAAGGGTTCATAAGCTTCTTCATGCTCTTTAGTGCCTATTATTCATTTTCAAACCCTGAAGCTTTGCGGCTGCTTGGTTTCCCGGACTATTTCAGGATTGAGTTGGTCATCGCAAAGACCATAGGGGCGATTCTTCTTCTGGTCCCCCAAGTCCCATCAAGAATAAAGGAATGGATTTATGCAGGATTTGGCATAGCCATGATTTCCGCATTCATAGCCCATATATGCAGCAATGATCCTGTTTCCCAGATTGTCTTCGTGGCAGCGGATTTTGTTCTGGTAGCTGTTTGTGTGCAGTATGTATATAAACAGGAACATGCTGAAAAACATAACAATCTGATCCATACCAAATAAACAAAAAAATGGGGACGATATATAACATTGCCTTGGTCACCCATATTGTCGGAATTGCCATGATGGCCGGCACGACTTTTATTGACTTTACGACCTTTCGCCAATTCTGGAAAACCTATCAAGGGGACAAATCCAAAGGAATGGTGATGGCAGACGGCTTTCATAGACTGCAAAAGCCTATGGAAATAGGTATGCTTTTGATCCTCGTTTCAGGGATAACCATGATGGTGTACCTGCATCAGGTCTGGGGACGGCAAATGTGGTTCCAAATAAAAATGGGAATCCTGGTGCTCATCATCATCAACGGGTTCGGTGTGAGAAGAAAGTTGGGGTCAACCCTGGAAAAACACCTGGCAACCAACCCCTCGGAAGATGGTTTTGCCGCCCAATTGATGAAGATTAGAAGACATATCAGACTGGCCCATGTCATTCAAATGGCATTCTTCGTGACCATATTTACATTAAGTATATTTAAGTTTAATTGAAGTAACGTAAACGAGCATGACGATAACGCCACATATTGGGATGCCCCGATAGCGGGGAAGGGAAGCGTGCGAGGAGGCTATCCCGAGCTGAGGTGCGGGACAAGTTGTGGCCACTAAAAATCAATTATAAACACATGGAATCAAAGCACAACTCCTGAAGGAAAAAACTATCAGGGTGAAATGCCTTGGATCACGATGTTATAAAACAGGATGCCTAAGAAACTAACGTCCTGGATGGTGGGCCTTGACATTGATTTCTGCCAACCTTACAGTTTCCATGATCCTTTTTTGTCTTGTCTCCGGCCTTTTCGCACTCATAATCCATTCCAGAATTATTTTTCTGGAAGATGGAGAAAAGGCTTGAAAATTCTTGGATGCTTCCGGCTTGCTGTCGAGCAGGTGCAGAAGGTCTGCCGGTATCACCAGGTTTTCTACATCCATTAGGGCTTCCCAAGTTCCGGTTGATTTGGCCAGATCAACGAGTTCCTGGCCACTTGGTCTCATTAATCCCTGGGACTCCATTTTGGCCACCCGATCCCTGTTGATTTTGCTCCACCTGCTTTTGGCGTTTCTGGGAGCAAAATACAGGTAATAGCTGTCTGCGTCCCGCTTATTCGCCTTGCTGTCGATCCAGCCGAAGCAGAGGGCTTCTTCCACCGCTTCTTCGTAGGTTAGGGAAGCAATTTGGCTCTTCTGGCGATAGATGATCATAAATATAGCGGACTTTTCTGTATGGTGATCCTCCAGCCATCTGCGCCAATCTTCTCTGGATGTAAAGGGCATAGCCGGTATGCCGTTGTTTTTTTCCATTTTTTTCTATTTAATAATTTATCCGAAAGTTAAACCGGACAGTGACAGCCCTGTGTCAGGAGCTTTTGATTTTTCATAATCTGCCCATCCATAACGGTAATCCATTGCTATCAAACTGAACCAGGCTAAACGGTTGTTGAATTTCTCCTGTCTATAGAAACATAAAGCAAATAAAAATTCGAAACCAGCATCAAAACTACCGCCGGCGAGCGATAAAGCCTGTTGTTGTCGATCAATTTTAGAATCTGTCCGGTAGAATGCTGCTCATTAAGCTGTTCATGAATAGGGACCTGCAGCCACAAGGATATTCCGAGAAAGTAGGTCAACACCGCAAAATTGACTATATAAATCAACAGATACTTTCTCGGGGGCTTAATTGCCATCAGCAAAAAGCTAAAAAAAAGACACAGCGCAAGTGGCAGCTTAAAAAAAGGAAAGAGCAACTCATCAAAAGTGGTATGGAAGGCAGGGAACTCCTCGGCACCAACCAGCAACCAGGTCCGGTAATTTACCTCATTTTCAATCATTATTGCCCCGATACAATAAAATACCAGTGCCAAATAAATAGACGTCAACAACCTGCTGGATAGGTTTTCCATATCAATATTTTATCAGTACATTTCCAAAACTCCCCTGAGCAAAGCAAGGGCGCCTGCTTTGCTCAGGGGAGTTTCCAAAGAAGTTGTCCATGCACCTGGGATTCTCTCCAGGAACATTTGTTGGGCACGGACTCAAAAATAACTGTCTCATACGGGTTATTGGTTCCTTTTGTTATTTTCAAAACAACAGGTTAAACAGGTATCCGGAGAGCACCATACCGATACCAATCGTTACAAAAAACCCGACAATCAGCCGCTTTTTCATCACTTTTTTGAGCAACAGGGCTTCTGGTAGTGAAAGCCCGATCGATCCCATCATAAATGCTATGGCCGTACCTAACGGCAGGCCCTTCCCCACCATAGATTCAATGACCGGTAATATTCCCACCGCATCTATATAAAGTGGAATAGCCAACACTACTGCCAGTGGTACGGCGAAAGGATTTTCCCTGGAAATATAGGTCTCAAAAAAAGATGCGGGGACATACCCGTGTATAAATGAGCCCACTGCCAAACCAATAAAAACATAAGGTAAAAGCCTTCTTACTGTTTTTATCGATTCAGCGTGAATCATGGGCATCCTCTGAGACAATGTCGCTCTGTTTTTATCCGGATTCACTTCTACATAAGCCAGATTTTGGAGCCAATCCGCCACATATTTTGCGAACCCCAACCGGTCAAGCACCATTCCGCCGACAACCCCTAACAAGATTCCCGTGAGGACATAGATTACGGTTACTTTCCACCCGAAACTCACCCAGAATATGGCGATGGCCACCTCATTGACCAATGGCGAGGAGATCAAAAAGGAAAGTGCAATCCCCAAAGGCACCCTCGCTTGCATCATGCCCACAAACAGCGGTATGGAAGAGCAAGAACAAAAGGGGGTGAACGCTCCCAGTAGTGCGGCAATAACATTTCCCATACCCATTTTTTTATTTCTTTCCAGAAAAGACCTGATTTTATCCATTGACAGGTAGCTGGTCAGGATTTGCATGAAGTACACAACCGCTACCAAAAGGGCCCCTATCTGGGAAAAAGCCATGATGAAGTAATGGAGGGCTTCAGCGTACCAAAGCCCCCTATCCCAATCCAACCATTCAAATACCAGGTTGTCAGCCAAGGCCCCCAACCCATCTTTCAATATTTCCATCATTTAAACACTGATTTTTTGTTTTTCAAATAGGTTCACCAGTTTGTCGGGATCTTTAAATTCCTTAAAATCCATTACCTGGCCGTTTATGACTATTGATGGGAAACTGGTGGTGCCATATTGGACAACCTCCTGGAGGTCGGACAGTTCTGCGATATTAACTTTTACACCTGCTTTTGAAGCAGCGGTTTCCACTATCTGACGCAGCGGAGAAGCTGAACCACAACAGGGAGAATGGAGAATTTTAATGTCGATAAGCATGGTAGATGCGTTTTGAAATTAAACATTTTACCCTGTAGTCGGGAGGAAGCATAAAAAGACGCAAACTTTGCGCGCTCATTTATTTCCAAAATTGCCAACCCTTTAGAGATCAGCATCAAACCTATCGCATATCTGCACACAATTAGGAATATTTCCTACAATAATAGCAGCAAAAACAACATACATATGGGATTTGTTTTGCGGCACAGAACCGGGAATTTTACACGATAATTGACCATATCTGCTATGAACGCAACAACCGCACAAATCCCAGCCAGAAACAACCGATGGTATGTTTTTAGTCTTTTGTTATTTCCGCTTGGTCTCCTTTATATTTGGAGACTCCCTACCAGTATCTTTATAAAGATAGCGTATACTGTACTTGCACCTCCGTTATTTCTTTACCTGACATTGTTAATTTTATCTGTCGCATTACCTCCTTTGGATCTTACCGTCGGAAACCGACAGGACAGAACCCTTTATAATCCCAGCGGCAACTACGCCGTTACTTTTCTGAAAACAGGCAAAGAAACCGGGGGAGCTTATGAGGAGATTCTTGTGGAACTGGAAGCTGGGGGTGGTAATGGCTGGCACTATCACACCACCTTCGATGAACAGTTTACGGTGATAGAAGGACAGGTTGAAATTGGGTTAAACGGTGAAGCCATTTACTTGGAAAAAGGTCAAACTGTGACTGCCAGGAAAAGTGAGGAACATTATTTCCACAACCCCACCTCCGGCAAATCGAATCTTTTGGTAAAAACCATACCCGCAAGAGGTCTTGAAAAAACCATAAGAATAGGATACGGCCTCGAAAATGACGGGCTAATGCAGGAAGATATGACAGAAAATCCTTGGCATATGGCATTGTTGCTGGGCTACAGTGAAACCTATTTTGGAGGTATTCCTGCCGTCGTCCAAGCGCCTGTTGTCAATGGTCTGGCCAGGCTTGCCCAGTGGCTTGGGCATGACAAAGACCTGAAAAAATATTTTATGTAATGTTACCTTCTTTGAAACTGAAAAATCTGTGTGTCCTTGGTCCTTTCCTTTTTAAAATTACGGGTAGCCCATAGGCACACAGATTCTTTCGTTTTCCCACTTACTTCATATAAGCGTCCCTGATGGCTTTGAACTCGGAATTGGCTTTCCACTGGGGCCAGCTATCCGAATTGGCCAGCCTTTTTCCCACTGAAAAGAGCAGTTGTACATCCTCTGCGGCGCCATCCAGGTTCCAGCGCCCGGGATCATATTCATCACCGGGCTTGTGGTAATATTCGGCGGTATAATTGTCCTGCAAGTCCTTTCCGTATTCCTTACCTTTTTCCATATGGTCTATGCCGGTGCCTATGTACAGGGCCGGGATGCCGATCTTGGCAAAATTGAAATGGTCAGAGCGGAAATAATATCCCGCCGAAGGCGTAGGTTCCGGAGCGGCATACCGTCCGACTTTTTCCAGTTCGTCTTCCAGAATATCCTCCAGTTCCGACTGCCCTATTCCGATCAACGATACGTCTTTCATTTTTCCATAAGGGTTGATACCGTCCATGTTGATGTTGGCCACGGTTTTTTCTTTGGGGTAAATCGGATTGGCCGCGTAATAAGCCGAACCCCAAAGTCCCTGTTCCTCCGCTGTTACGGAGAGAAAAACCACGGTCCGTTCCGGTTGGGCTTCTTCTTTAAATGCCTTGGCCAAAGCCAAGAGAGCAGCCGTGCCGCTGGCATTGTCCAGGGCGCCGTTGTATAGGGAGTCCCCTGTTTCATCGGGTTTTCCATAGCCCAAATGATCCCAATGGGCGGTATAGATGACATATTCATCCGGGCGGGTTTTCCCCTCGATTTTGGCAATGACGTTTTTGGTAACATCGTAAGTGGCCTGTACTTCCATGGAAGTGCTTGCTTTTAACCCCATAGGAACAGCCTGAAAATCGGGCTTTCTGGATTTGGCCAGCATTTCGCTGGCGTTCATGCCGGCCAGTTCAAAAAGACGGTTGGCCACGGGCAAGGTCACCCAGCCTTCAAATACCGGCCGATAGCTTTCCTTACCTCTTTGGTCCAGGTAAAGCTTGGTGGTGTTCCATGAATTCTGTATCACGTTGAACCCGTAGCCGGCAGGAATGGTATTGTGCACAATTAAGGTGCCCAGAGCACCTTGTCGCGCTGCCTCCTCGTACTTGTAAGTCCAGCGGCCATAGTAGGTCATGGTATTGCCCTTGAACAGGGATTCGTCCTCCGTGCCGAAACCGGGATCATTGACCAGCACCATGACGATTTTGTCTTTCACATCCATGTTTTTATAATCGTCCCAGCCATATTCCGGCGCCACGATACCGAAACCCGCGAAGACGATCTCCACATCCTCCACCGGCGGGGGACCTTCTTCCCGTTGGGTCCAGAGCACATAGTCTTTTAAACCTTCCAGTTGCAGATTGCCCTTACCGGACCGAATACTCATGCCGGCAGCAGGGTTGGTTTTGATGGAGACCATGGGCACGTCCTGAAAATAGGAATTCCCGTTGCCGGGCTGTAGTCCCAGGCTGCGGAATTCATTTTCCAGATAATTGACGGTGAGGACTTCTCCATCGGTGAAGGGCATGCGGCCCATGTATTCGTCCGAAGAAAGTTCGATCAGATGGGTTTCCAGATCAGAAACCTGGATCTGATAGGATCGGTCTTCCTTCCCGTTCCCGCAGGAAGTCATCAACAAAAAGCCGGAGATGAATGTGCAGACAGATATTCTCATGGGTATGTGATGTTGGTAGGATAAGTGGACCGTCAACTTAACTTTTTATTCCGTATCACCAAGATGGTTAAATAAATGAAAATATCATAGCGCGACAGGTTTTTCTGGACAAATCCGGGGGATGTTTAGCATTTCCATTTTGCTATTCAGAAACGAAAGGGGAACTCAGTATTCAGGAAACAGGGAACAGGGAATCGGGAACAGGGAATCGGACGAAAACTCCTGTTCTCTTTTCCCTATTCACTTTTCACTAAGTATTCAGGAAACGGGGAACAGAGAACCGGGAACAGGGAATCGGACGAAAACTCCTGTTCTCTTTTCCCTATTCACTTTTCACTAAGTATTCAGGAAACGGGGAACAGAGAACCGGGAACAGGGAATCGGGCGGAAACACACCTGTTATCTTTTCCCTATTCACTGTTCACGGAGCATTCAGGAAACGGGGAACCGGGAACCGGGAACAGGGAATCGGACGAAAACTCCTGTTCTCTTTTCCCTATTCACTATTCACTAAGTATTCAGGAAACGGGGAACCGGGAACCGGGAACAGGAAACCGGCCGGAAACCTCCTGTTCTCTTTTCCCTATTCACTTTTCACTAAGTATTCAGGAAACAGGGAACAGGGAATCGAACGAAAACTCCTGTTCTCTTTTCCCTATTCACTATTCACTAAGTATTCAGGAAACAGGGAACAGAGAACCGGGAACAGGAAACCGGCCGGAAACCTCCTGTTCTCTTTTCCCTATTCACTTTTCACTAAGTATTAAGGAAACGGGGAACAGAGAACCGGGAACAGGGAATCGAACGAAAACTCCTGTTCTCTTTTCCCTATTCACTTTTCACTAAGTATTAAGGAAACGGGGAACAGTGAACCGGGAACAGGAAATCGGATGAAAACTCCTGTTCTCTTTTCCCTATTCACTATTCACTAAGTATTCAGGAAACAGGGAACAGAGAACCGGGAACAGGAAACCGGGCGGAAACCATCTATTCACTTTTCCCTATTCCCTATTCACGGAGTATTCAGGAAACAGGGAACAGAGAACCGGGAACAGGAAACCGGACGGAAACCTCCTGTTCTCTTTTCCCTATTCCCTATTCACGGAGTATTCAGGAAACAGGGAATCGGAAACGGGGACAGGAAATCGGACAAAATCCCCCGAACGATAAATCCCCTAAAAAAACCGAATTCAATTCAACCAAAACTTCAAAATCTCTCCCATAAATTCCCTGCTATGCTTCCCCCAGTATTTGGAATCCATTGGGCCGGTTCCACTGAACCTTATCCCATCTTCCGCTCCCATCAACAGGCCGGTCATTCCATCAGCCATGACGATGATTTTACCGCCCCGGCTTGTCTCCACGAAGGCACTGTGCACATAATCTCCCCGATCATAAACCCGGCTGATCACCTTCCCTCCCTGAACGGACCGCCCGCCGCTGTAAGGCAACTCCCAAGCCTGGGAACAAACATCCCAGTTGACCACCAATGCTCCGCAATTGTGCCTGACCGGAGCATCATCGGTAAGTTTGATTCCAAAGGGGCTGATGACCTCATTTATCCCGGTTTCTTTTAAGGGTGTTCTCCTTTCTTCATCAAAAATCAACAATAAAGAACCTCCCGATTCAATAAAATCAACAATGGCTTTTTTCTCAGAAGCTTTGTAGGATTGGTTGGGAGAGAAGATCACCAAGCCCTTCTTTCCTGCCAATGTTTTACCTTCAATCTCAGACAGATGGTCAACAAGTGTTGTTTGCAGCGCTTTTTGATCCTCCGGGCCAAAGACTTCTTCATTGAAGAACTGATATAGGCTGGGGGCATTTGGATTGTCTATTTTCCGGTGGAAAGAATCAAAAACAACCGTCATGTTATCCTGCGCAAAACAGTTAAAAGATAAGAAACCGAGCATCATTACCGCAAGATGATATATGGCCCGGGCGGAATTGAATGACATTAACTTTTTCATGGATTCTTTAAGTAACTTTATGGTGTTTAAAACAAGACAAATGGATCGTTGGTCAATTTTAATGGACAACCGTTCATTTTCCTATTTGCAGCTTGTTCAAGTCTGTACAAGTTTGTTCAAACAATAATAAATTCGCTTATGTCCGACGACAAATCCTATATTACCCAATGTACCCGTGAAATAGAAAAAGTTTTGGGATGGGGAAGCAGCAAGCACTGGACGAGCAGTGATTTTCGAAAACTGAGTGAGCATATCTGGGAAAAAACAAACGTAAACCTGAGCGTCACCACTTTGAAACGGATTTGGGGCAAGGTAAAATATACCAGCGAACCTACCATCAATACGCTGAATACCCTGGCGCAATTCCTTGGCCACGACAACTGGCGGGCCTATAGAAACCGGCTTGAAAATGCCCCCACAGAAGAAAAGGTGGCCCAAGCGTCAGGGATTTTAAAAAGCCGCGCCCGTTATATGTGGAACGGAAAAAGTAGCAAATCCCGGCTGATAGTGGCCTCTTCCGTGATGGCAGTGGCAGTCCTTGTGTTATTGGTCCTGAGCTCTTCGCCAAAAATCAACCCGGAGGATTATCAGTTTAGTAGCAATACCATTGCTGCCGGGGGCGTCCCCAACTCCGTGGTATTTGAATATGACGCCAGCAAAGCGCCCACTGAAAAGGTGTATATCCAACAAAATTGGGATCCTTCAAGAAGGACGTTGGTATCAAAAAATAACCATCACCATACTTCCATTTACTATTATCCGGGATACTTCAGCGCCAAATTGGTCATCGGAGACCAGGTAGTCCGGGAACATGACCTGTTTATCGTCTCTGACGGGTGGGTGGCTGCCATTCACAACCAGCCTGTTCCGCTTTATCTGGACAGGAAGGATTATATGCAAGGCGATGTATTGGAAATCAATACAAAAATGATCAATGCTGCCGGCATATCCATGCAGCCCGAAATTCCCGAGTTGAGAGTTGTGAATGTCCGGCAAATGGACGATCTCAAAACGGATAATTTCACTTTTAATACCACCGTCAGGAATGATTTTAAACGAGGCTCAGCGGCCTGCCAGAAAGTAGTCGTATTCATTCTCTGTAAAAATGACGTGATCATCGTTCCGCTGCTTTCCAAAAGATGCGTGGGTGATATCGGGATTTTTGCAGCAGGCGCCCAAGTCACCAGCCAGGAAGCCGATTTATCCGGGTTCGGAGCGGAAATGAGTGAATGGACCCATCTCAATATAGAATGCAAAGAAGGGCATATGCGCTTCATGGTAAACGGGAATGAAGCATACGATTTGGTATTGAAAAATCCTCCTTCGGAGATCATAGGTGTCCAGTACCGTTTTGAAGGAGTCGGCGCCATCAAGGATACCCGTTTCTCCCACGCTGAAACCATTTTTGAATTTTGAGGCTTCGATCACATCAATGTGTAGCCTTATCTCCTATTGTCAATAGAAAAACCCCATTTTCATGGGATAAGAGATGAAATACATATGGGGGAAATTTGCGTGACTAACAAAACTTAAAACCATGAAAAGAACGATTGTAATTTTTGCATTGGGCTTGCTGATAAGCGGCATGGCCACCTCATGTTACACGCAAACCTATACGGTAGGCCAAGGCCCTCAGAAAGGGGTAGAAGTAAAGGACAAAAGCCATTACCTGGTGTATGGCCTGGCACCGATCAAGACTGCGAATCCGGTTCAAATGGCTGGAACAAGCCAGGATTATGAGGTAACCATCCAGCATACCTTTGTAGATGGGTTGATCAATGCCATCACTTTTGGCCTGTACACCCCGACCACAACCAAAGTGGTTAAATAGGGGGGAATGGGGAATCTGGAATCGGGCGAATCCTCCCATTACTTTTCCTATTCATTATTCTCTGAGCATTTTGAAATCAGGAAAAAGGGAACAGGGAACAGGGAATCGGGCGGAAATCTTCCATTAACTTTTCCCTATTCACCGTTCACGGAGTATTCAGGAAAAAGGGAACAGGGAACAGGGAATCGTGCGGAAACCTTCTATTCCCTTTTCCCTATTCACTGTTAACTCAGTATTCAGGAAACAGGGAACAGGGAACGGGGAACAGGGAATCGAACGGAAACCTCCTGTTCTCTTTTCTCTATTCACTTTTCACTAAGTATTAAGGAAACAGGGAACAGAGAACCGGGAATAGGAAATCGGGCGAAAACTCCTGTTCTCTTTTCCCTATTCACTATCCACTAAGTATTCAGGAAAAAGGGAACAGGGAACGGGGAACAGGGAATCGGACGAAAAACCTCCTGTTCTCTTTTCCCTATTCACCGTTCACGGAGTATTCAGAAAAAAGGGGAATCGGGAACAGGGAACAGGGAATCGGGCGGAAACCTTCTATTCCCTTTTCCCTATTCACTGTTAACTAAGTATTCAGGAAACGGGGAACGGGGAACGGGGACGGGGAATCGGACGAAAACTCCTGTTCTCTTTTCCCTATTCCCTATTCACTCAGCATTCAGGACCAGAGAAGGGGAAAGTGTGAACAGGAAATCGAACGAAATCCTATTTAGCCAAATGGGATCTGATCTCCCTTATCCTGTCCTTGATGCTGATTTTGGAAATATCCACGTTATCGGACACTGCCATTAAAAAATCGACCACTGCCCCCCCGTGGTCTGTAGATTTGCCGTCCTTAATGGAAACATATCTCATCGTGGTCCAGAGCAGCGTCTTCAACTCCTCTTTGCTGTCGTCGGTCATGTAATATTCCACAAGCACCGAATGGTGGTCATGCCAGATCACCCTGCTCATGATGCGTACCCATTCTCCCACCATAGCGGGCCTGATGTAGGAGATATTGTGGTTGTATACCACCCATGCGGCATGGTATTTTCTGATAAAATCTATCATCTCCACACCGTACAGCTTGGGTACCTGGTCTTCACGGGCATTGAAAAAGTAATCAAAATATTTGGCATTGTTGAGGTGCTGTAGTGGGTCGCAGTCCTGAAACCGGATCACCACCCTGCTCTCTGTTTCTGTTGGATAATGTTTATCAGGATCAAATTCAAACATAACTTATCTTTTGAGGATTAGGTAAAGGAGCACGCTATCCAAATATATATGACTTATATCATTGGGTAGTTTCTGATTAATTCATTAATTTAATGAACTTAAAAACCAAATCCCAAAGATGAAGATTTTAGTTCCTACCGACCTGTCTGATAATGCTAAAAATGCATTCGAATTTGCAAAAGCCTATGCAAGGCAACAGGACGCTTCCATAACCTTACTATATGCTTACTATGCGGTATACGATTTTGCTGCGCAGGCCGCCGAGATCATCCAGGCAATTGAAAGCGATGCCAAAAAAGCCTTGAAAAAAGAAATCGGCACCGGCAGAGAAGAAGGCCTTCAGATTGATTACAAGATCGTTCAGGGGACGGTATCCACGGCCATCAATGCCACCGTATACAACGGGGATTATGATCTCGTCATTATGGGAACCCAAGGGGCCAGCGGTATCAAAAAAACTCTGATAGGCTCCAACACAGCTACAGTAGTCAAGGAAAGCGAGGTGGCCGTGATCGCTGTGCCGGCGGGGTCAACCTTTGAAAGCATAAGGGAAATTACCGTTGCCATAGAATTGTCCAATGAAAACGAAGTGTTTTTCAAAAGGCTTATCGAACTTACGGAGACCTGGAATCTGCCCTATCAGGTCATTCATGTGGATACCAAGTCAGATTTCAACAAAACCCTTTCATTTAAAGGGCTGGAGGCTTTTCTCAATGAAACTTATCCGGATTGTGAGTTCCATTTTTTAAGGATCCCCGCAAAAGAAACCGATAAGGGACTGGATGATTACCTGAAAGATGTCTCGGATTGTCTATTGGTCATGTTTTCCAAAAACAAAACCTTCTTTGAATTTCTGTTTAACAGGAGCCACAGTGTTAAAATGGCTTACCACACCCATGTCCCCCTGCTGGTCATAAAGTAACGCACCATGAAAGCTGTTGTGATCCAAAGGCCCGGAGGACCGGAAGTGCTCCAAGTTGAGGAAAGAGACGTCCCTGAACCCCAGGAAAAGGAGGTGCTGATCCGCGTAAAAGCCGCTGGCGTAAACCGCCCCGATGTGGCCCAACGTATGGGTAAATACCCTTCTCCCCCCGGAGTCCCCGCCGATATACCCGGACTGGAAGTTTCGGGAACCATTGAGAAATTAGGTTCTGAGGTTAAAATCTGGGAGGTGGGTGACGAGGTATGTGCTTTGATAGCAGGAGGAGGTTATGCAGAATATGTGGTGGCTCCTGCTGAGCAATGTCTTACCCTTCCCGAAGGAGTGAAGCTAACAGAGGCCGCCTCATTGCCCGAAACATGCTTCACCGTATGGAATAATGTTTTTGACATTGGCCGTTTCACGCAAGGAGAGACTGTATTGGTCCATGGCGGAAGCAGCGGAATCGGCGTCGCCGCCATTCAAATGATTACGGCCATGGGTGGAAAAGTATATGTGACAGCGGGTTCTGAGGAGAAATGCAGATTTTGTGAGTCGCTAGGAGCCACGTTAGCCGTCAACTACCGGACCACTGACTTTGAAGAAGCCATCAGGGACCATCTGGGCGACAAAAGACTGGACATTATTCTGGACATGGTCGGAGGTACTTACGCTCCAAAAAACATCAGGCTGCTGGAAGCCAGGGGAAGGCTGATCATGATCAATGCCATGCAGGGCAAGATGGCCGAAGTGGATTTGCTGAGGGTGATGACCAAACAGCTGGTGATTACGGGTTCCACCCTGCGCCCTCAATCCGTATCGTACAAAGGCCTGATCGCCAGGAAACTCATGAACCAGATATGGCCGTTATTTCCTGACCTCATCAAGCCGGTTGTATTCGCCCGTTTCCCGTTGGAGGATGCCTCCAAGGCCCATGCCCTCATGGAAAGCTCTTCTCACATAGGAAAAATCCTGTTATTAGCTTAAAGAATAAGGATTAATTTCATTAAATTTATTGAAGTCAGCCGATGAATCGCATGGAGGACATGAGGGAGGGGATGTTTTTATTGGGTTGTCATGGTTGTCGTCGTGGTTGGGGAGGGCAGTTTGGTTGCTGCTTAGGCTTTTGTGGAAGCCAGCGGTTTTAGAACCAAATATTTGTCCACTGATCCCGAAGCAAATGCCATATCCGTTAACTTAAGCATAGAACAGGTCGTAAAGTATTTGATGATGGGGCTTTTGTTTGAGTCTTTTCTCTACAGTCAATTTGGGGATTATGGGGACCAGACTGGTGATGAACCAATTGGCAA
>NZ_JBHSJJ010000017.1:0-137089 GCF_042652345.1 Negadavirga shengliensis | reverse complement strand
TGCTTATACCGGAAGCCCGCCACCTGCAAAACAGGTTATAATACTCGTCGTTGCTTATCTTTTTCATGATGCAACTATGCGATGTTTGCACCAGCTATGAAATATGGGGTTTATCGGACGGATACTGTTATCCTGAATTTTTACAACGCTTCCCTCAACACCTCATTGCATCTTATCTTGGTATCACAAAAGACACACTAAGTCGGGTGCGGAGAAACGCACTTAAGCAATAAGCTGTATCTCCACGTTTTTGTATTTTGTAGATATTTATCTATATTTTTTTTCGTCATTTGTCTACGTTTTTTCCTTTCCATTTGATATAGTTTTGTTTTTTAATTCTATTAAATTGTATCAAATGAAAAAGAAAACCAGTTTTTCAACAAAAGGACAAAGGGCTGATATAGGGGATTTAACAATTAATCGATTATTAGCGAATAGATATTCTGATGCCGTTGGTCCATTTGTGTTTTTGGACCATATTATTCCAAAAGTTCATTCGTCTTCTATGAATACCGGCACTGGACCACATCCCCACCGTGGCATCGCTACATTAAGTTACATCATAGAAGGAGAAGCGGAGCATTTTGATAGTGCCGGAAATTTTGCCAAAGTTTATTCTGGGGGAATTCAATGGATGAAAGCCGGAAGCGGAGTTATCCATGATGAAACGTTGAATGTTGACTCCCGAACCGGAACTAAGCGTACACACGCTTTTCAATTTTGGATCAATCTTCCCTCAAGTAATAAAGCTCAAAAGCCCGAATATTTGGCAATTCAAAGTGATGAGGTACCAAAAAAAGAGTTGCCAAACGAAAGTGGCTGGATAAAAGTAATTGTTGGAAGCCACGAAGATCTGAATTCCAAAATACCAAATTATTCGGAACAGTTCTTATATCATATCCATGTTGAAGCAGGTAAAAATTTCACCATTTCCATCAACGAAAAAATTGAAGTTGCGGCCTTTTTGCCCACAAGGACTGGGATACTTAACGATACTGAATTTCAAGCAGGGGAATTAGTAGAATTTGACAGAATTGCAGGTGAGATAACGATTGAAAATAATTTGCAGGAAGCCACGGATATCATTTTATTTGGTGGTGAACCCTACACAGAGCCAATCGTGGCCGAAGGCCCTTTTGTGATGAATAGTCTGTCTGAGATAGGAGAGGCGTACCGCGACTTTTATGCGGGGAAATACGGTGAGATCAAAGGCAACTAATAAATCTACAATTAAAAAATGGGAAATAAAGAAACCGTATTGAAGGCTATGAATGAATTGTTTCACGAAAAAGACAGTACAGCCATAGGCCGTTATTGGCATGAATCATACCTACAGCAGAATCCATCTATGACCATGAAGGGAACCATACGCCTCATAGTTTAAAGGTTGATGAGGGCGTTATATTGACATTATTATAAAAAGAGAACCAATTTCAAGAAAATTATGGAAGCACATGAATATCCAAACGGAGAAATTACCATTCTTTGGAAACCAAAATTATGCATTCACTCGGGGGTATGTGTAAGAACTTTGTCAAAAGTATATAATCCAAAAGCACGCCCCTGGATAAAAGTAGGGAATGCCACCACACAGGAACTTATTGACCAAGTTGCAAAATGCCCCTCCGGAGCATTGAGTATAAAAAAGGATGTTCCAACAAGGGAATGATATGCAAAAGAGATATATTGATGTAAAAGCAGAGCAGCAAGATTTATTGAATGCAGACCTTGTGATCATGCAACATCCATTCTTTTGGCATGCCGCTCCTCCATTGGTAAAGCAATGGATAGACTTGGTGCTGGCACACGGGTGGGCTTATAAACTCATCTAGTTCAAATGGCAGCCCTTATTCGCTTTTCAGCACCTCCGCCGGATCACTTCCCGCCGCCTTCATCGTCTGCGACCCAATCATAATGAAGGCGATCACCAACACCATAAATAAGCCAACGAACATCTCAACGATCTGCACGGGTGTATGGTAGGGAAAATTCGGGAGCACAACTTTTTTGAAGAACAGGTAAGTTGCCGGCAGGGCAATGAGTGCCGATATGGACAACAGCAATAGAAAATCGCGGCTCAACAGGTATATAAGGCTTTCCGGGCTGGCCCCCATTACCTTTCGGATGCTGATCTCTTTTAGTCTTGTCTCGGTAGTGAACACCACCATTCCGAACAACCCGAGCGACGCGATAGAAATAGCGAGGAACGAAAGGAAGCCGATGATCTTGATTATGACGGATAATTCGCTGTATGCATCTTCTATTGCTTCCTCATAAAATTTTGCCTGAAACGGATGCACACGATCGATTTTCTTCCATGCGGACTCGATCTTGGCCATGGTCTCCAGCATGTCATTGCTCTGTATTTTGGCATTAATGGTTGCCGGGTCTTCGGGCGTCCAAAACATGAACGCCACCGGCTCAATGAGGTTATCCACTTTGCCATAATGAAAGTCTTTGATCACCCCTACAATGGTCATCTTGCGCCCATATCCCCTGAAATTGCTGAAAGTAATCTCCTCTCCGACCGCTTGCTCGGGATCGTTATCCCCGATGTTAAATCTTTTTAAGAGCTGTTGGTTCACGATCACTTCTCTGACTGCTTCGGCTGTGGTGGGCCGCGCTATAAAATTCCCCCCGGCAATGAGCTTATAGTCATGCAGCGCAAGATAGTTTTCGTCAACGTTGTTGGTCATGACAAGCGCTGAGTCTTGTGAGTCTTTGTATTTCATAAATCCACCCCAGGCATTCCCGATACTGGTGACTATTACCGACCGTGACAGGTCAGTTACTTCCGGCATCGCACTCAGTTCCTTGTAAAGCACATCGGGGTTATTCCCCTGCATATTGATGTTCAGGATATTTTCCGTGTTGAATCCCAAGTCAAAAGCAAGTATGTCTTTATACTGCACATAGCCGACGGCGGTTGTCGTAATAAAGATCAGGGTGAGCGTGTATTGGACCACCACCAAAGCACGTCTGAATGGTACGTGTTTGAATACCCTCACCGACGACCCATTCCTGAATGCATCGATCGCGCTGACTTTTGAAAAAAACAGTGCAGGTATAAGGCCTGCTACAATACCAACAATGACGGCAAAAACAATAAAGGCCAGCATCATGGATGGAGTCAGCTCAAGCTTCACAAGACGCTGCATCTCCGGAGCCATGTTGACCAACTGCGGCCGCAATGCAAAAAATATAATGTATGAAAGAAGAAACGCAACCATCGAGATCATGACCGCCTCGGTGAGGAACTGTTGCCATACCTGGCTCTTATTCGCGCCGATCACTTTGCGAAGGCCTATTTCCTTAAACCGGCGCATGGCCCGAGCTATTGAAAGATTGGTATAGTTGAAACTCGCCGATAATATGACAACGAGTGCAAGGCCGCCAAGTACCCAAAGCAATTTCGGCGGGATGTGGGGTCCCACAAAGTGCTGTCCCTCGGAGCGGTGAAGATTCTCTCCGACGACGATATCATATAGAGGAAGAAGCTCAAGTTGGATCGTAGTATTTTCATCTGCGGAATTTTCCTCCCTTGCAATGGCATCAAGCTGCGACTGGACCGAAGCCCTATCGGCATCTTCCTGCATCAGAAGGTAGACATAGTTTGACCACATGTTTGTCCATTCTTCAAAATCTTCATCGGCTTTGCTTCTTTGTTCAAATGTGGCAAAGGACACCAGTGCTTCGAAGCTGATGTGAGAAAAGAAGGGAACGTCCTTTATTATTCCGGTCACCTGATAGGCCAGCGTATCAAATTGGATCACCTCGCCGAGGGCAGATTCGTTGCCGAATAGCTTCGCTGCTGCCGTCTCCGTGAGAACGATCGAATAAGGATCTTTCAATGCAGTGTTGGGGTTGCCTTCAAGCATCGGTAAGGTAAGGATCCTGAACAGCGAAGGCTCCGCCCAAAAGCCATTGATAGGGAGAATATTGTCTCCGACCCCCGCATCGGCCGAAAAGCCGTCACCCAAAATAGCCACTTCTTCAATACCGGTCACTTTCTCCCGGATAAGCCTTCCGGTCTTTATGGATGTTGATGGAAATTTGCTGCTTTGTTCCCGATTTGTCAGTACGTTGGTGATGCGATAGATCCTCTCACCATTCTCATTAAACTTGTCGTAGGAATGCAGGTCGAACAGGAATGCGATCAACAGTAACCCGACGGACATACTGATGGCAAGTCCAACAATATTGATGATCGAGAACAGCTTGTTGCGCGTTAAGTTGCGCCCCGATGTTTTGATATAGCTTCCAATCATGATCCAGTTGATAAAGAGGTTGACAAATTTTGGTGTTCGTACGGTATAACTTCTGAAGAACTTGAAAGCATCGATAATGTAGATCAGCTTCGCGCGACGCGGCCCGACGGATCGTACATTCCGCTCGAAGTATTCATTGAGGTCCCCGGTAAGGTCTTCCACAAGCTGGGGCTTACAATACCACGCTACAAACCGCTGTGCCCAGGAAGGCGGATGGTGTTGCCGTTGCTCTTTCATGCTACAATTTTTTCCAGACAAGCGACGGTATTCTGTCCCACAGCTGATCGCGCATCGACTTTGCGCGGACCAATGCTGCCTTTCCCGGCACAGTGAGTTGATAGTATCTTTTGCGTTTACCACCACGCGCCTTCGTCGCTTCACCCAGATGGCTTTTTACAAGCCCCTTCTCTTCGAGGCGGTTGAGCACCGCGTGCACCACGCCAAGTTTCACTGAACGGCCCGTGTGATTCGAGAGCTCGTCGCATATAGCCACGCTGTAGGCTTCCTTCATCAGCGCGGCAACGGTGAGCAGCACCAGTTCTTCAAATTCTCCGATGTTTGTACCCTTCATCTCCGTTATTAATTTCGTAAATGTATGTAAAACATTTTTATTATACATACAAAATGTGATTAAATTAATTAAAAGTCAACTACATGGGGAACTGCAGGGAACTGGCGCCCTCGACAAAGTCCGGCGCCCACAGGAGGAAATCCGGCACCTCGAGTATTATGAAGCCCGGGCCGCTCTCAAAAGGGGGCTTGGGGTCAAGAATAAGAAAAGCAGGAGAGATGTATAGAATGGCTGACGGGGTTGCCCCGAAGACCGTGCATGCCTTGTACCATCCGACGTATGTTGGATAGTGTGTTGGTAGCTCGGCGTAACAGAAAAATCCTGGATTTGCGCAGACCGGAAAACGGAGTTCAAGAAGAAAAGCAGAAAATATACCAGCAAAGCATATCTGACCAGCAAATTGACCAGAGAGATTTCAAAACCACGCTGCAGTTCCGATGGTCAGACATACTTTATTTACCCATAAAGTACTCCTTTATAACATACCAGGCCTTCTTTTTATCGCCCTTTTCGGACAACAATCCCTTTCTGTTGTAGCCTTGCTGATAGACAGCATTCATCCTTCCCGGTGATCTGTAATCAAACAGCAGCCAAGGACACACCCCGACGAGATTGGGGACGGTACTGAACATTTCCACTTGATCAGCATAAATCTTCTCCTGATACCCCTCCGTCCAGTAAGCGGCTTTATCCCCGGGACCATCATTGCTTCCATAGAGGGCTTCGCCGCCAAATTCGGAGATGAATATGGGCTTATCGGGGAACGCAACGTTCCATTGGGTTTCTGAGGGCTTGCCTTGCCACGGCAGGTACCAGCCTATATACTCATTGATCGAAACAATGTCGGAATGAAGGTAGAGTGAATCCTTTACTTCAAAGGTGTTGTTTTGGTAAAGTTGTGTGTTCGTCACATGTACAACCAATCTGGTGGAGTCGGCAGCCCTGCATTTCTGTGTCAGCGCTATCAGGGCATCGTTCCTTCCGGGTGTACCTGAATATGTCTCGTTTGATAAGGCCCAGACGACGACCCCGCTTCTATTTTTGTCCCTGCTGATCATTTCGTTGAGCATATGCTCCATCTTCTGTGGCAACAAGTTGTCAGAAAACTGGATATGTTGATACACCGGCAATTCGCTCCACACCATCAAGCCCATTTTTTCAGCTTCCCTCACCATGCTTTCACTATGTGGATAGTGGGCCAGCCTGACCAGGTTGCAGCCCAGTTCTTTGGCAGCGCCGAGCAACAACCTGGCATCCTCTACTGAATAGGCCCTGGCTCCTTTGTAAGGGTTTTCCTCATGGATATTCACCGCTTTAAGGAATATCGGCTGTTTGTTGAGCAGAATTTCATTTCCCTGTACCTCTATACTCCTGAACCCGATTTGGTCGATAACAGTGTCCGTTTCACTTTCGATGATCACTTCGTAAAGCTTGGGGCTTTCGGGTGACCAAAGTGCAAAGTCAGAGGAGAATTCAATTTTGGCAAAACCATTTTCGTCAGCTTTTGTTGTAAAGACCTTGTTGAGTTCCGGAACCCTTATTTTAACCTTTTGGGATAATGTTGTCCCGTTCAACCGGATCCATCCCTTCACCGTATTTAAGCTTCCTTTTTTCAATTGGATAGAATAATCTTCGATAAAGGTACCGCTGGTTTCAATCAGGTCGACGTCCCGGGTGATGCCTCCGTAGTTGAGCCAATCGTACCCTTTCCCAGGCAATCCGTTTTCTTGGCGTCGGTTATTGACTTTAACGATAAGGGAATTATTTCC
The DNA here is from genome assembly GCF_042652345.1 of Negadavirga shengliensis. NCBI lineage: Bacteria > Pseudomonadati > Bacteroidota > Cytophagia > Cytophagales > Cyclobacteriaceae > Negadavirga > Negadavirga shengliensis. The sequence goes on along the minus strand of NZ_JBHSJJ010000017.1, from coordinate 130,481 downwards.
CTCTCTGACCTTATCTGATAAAAGCGGTTAATACCAATATCCATTCTTTTTTTACTACAGTAATATTTTTCTTAGTATTTTCCATAATCGAGGTTCCATACAACAGCATGCAAAAGGGATCAGCCCTACTGGATCAGGTTTAGTATCCGACAATCAAAATCCGGCTGATTTTACTACTCACAGTGGACAAATCAGGATTTAATGTCTGTAAATACGAACTGAAAGTTTGAGGCATGCAACAAGCGGTCGGGGTAATTTTACAGATATGTTTGCAAATGCTTTTTAAAATAATCACCACTATCCGCTACACTTTTCATGGGGCTGTGTGCAAAGTTTCCTCCCTGTTCAAGGTAATAAAATTCAAGTCCGGACTCATCGGGATCCGGAAGTATTTCACTGTAGTTTATAGAACCATTTCCCAGTTCAGTATAATCTTCTGTCTCCCTGTCCATATCCTTTATGTGCCACATCACATAACGTCCGGGGTGATTCCTTACCAATTCTTTGGGGGAATAATTCGAAGAACGCACTACCCAGTAGATATCCATTTGGAGTTTTACAAGCTCGGGGTCTGTTTCTTTCAGTATGGTGTCGAAACCATTTTCGCCATCATGATCTATAAATTCAAAGTCATGGTTGTGATAAGCAAACCCTAATCCGGCTTCAGTTACTTGTTCACCTATCAGATTGAGTTTTTCAGCCATCAATTTGAAATGATTCATGGTGCGTTGTTCAGGAGCCAACCATGGCCAGGTAATGTATTTCATATCGAGGATATGAGCCCCTTTTATGCACTGATCTACAAACCGTTTTAGTTCATCATCGGGTTTATCGAGGTATGGAGCAAACCCAAAATGCCCGCTGGAGACGGTAATCTGAAGATCTTCCAGTATTTTCCTCAACTCCGGAGATTTATACCCGTAAAACATCTCTTTTTTTTCATCAAATCCAAAGATCTCAAAATCCTGATACCCCATAGCTTTTACCGCGTGTAAGGTGGCAATGGTATCTTTCAACATCTCTTCATGAATCGTGTAGAGTTGGAGCCCTATTTTATACTTAGGTTTCCCAAACATTGAATACCCCATTACGGGCAATAATGAGGTAGCTCCCAAAGCTCCTATGGACTGTAGAAATTTTCTGCGTTTCATATATCTGTTTAATTTTGATTAAACATTTGTTGTTGTCAACAGTCAGTCATATTTTTTTGAATAATGTTCAATATAGAATTTGTCTATCAAATATTTTTCCCGCCAAGATTTGCTTAATTTGTCTAAAAGAATCCCTTCTGCAAACCCTACAGAATAGAAACAAACCCTTTTAGTTTCATCCAGTTTATTCTGAAGAAGGTTTTCGATTTCGTTTTGGTACATTTTTGATTTATACTCAGGAAAAGAGATGAAGTCAGGTAATGCCACCATTTCTTTTGACGGGCTGTAATTTTCAAGCAGTTCCAAAAAATTATATTCCGTGTACTTGGCTAAACCTTCCTGCCAAATTTGAAAAGACAAATAGCGATAATCTGTGTCAGAAAGTATTTTTCTTAATTTTCTTCGTTCTGCAAAGTATTTTTTCAGATTGGATTTATTCCCTTGTGTTACCGCTTTATAAAGTGCTTTGGTATATAGTTCATACTGTTCCATTACGGGCAAACTGTCATACGGAAAGGGATAGTTTAACATCCACTTTCCAGTTTGGTCGCCACCGGAAAGGTCAAGATCATCCACGCTTTTAAAATATTCAGGGTCGGTCATTTGATATTGGTGAAAATGTTCGTGAAGCAAGTATATTACCCATTCTGTTGAATTTGTGTTTGTGTTTTCGGGGGTGCCCACTACGCTGCAACTAAGTCCGTTTACCGCTGGAAAGGTGGCGAGAATATGAGGACTGAACTGTGTTTTACGATAATAGATATTTGTTTTGAGAATGTAGTCCGTTCCTAACAATTTAAAATCAGATGAAGGATTCGGATGATTTATTAGAAACTCTGTACTGTCCGTTACCAAAATAATTGCAAACGGAACAGTGCTGTAGCCCTGGAATAGTTTGTCGCCAAACTCAGTTGAGATGGCCATTGCTTCTTTGATACGAATTTTATCGGCATGCCTTAGTTCGGGCAATGATTGCCCGAATGAGCTACTGCAAATTAGAAGTGTTAGAAGGAATAGTTTAAATTTCATAGAGTACTCCAGTAAAAGCAATCATTATTAAACCAGTAATTACGGCACCGGCTATACAAATACCCACGGTTTCCTTAATATATTTTTTTCTGAGTTTTGTTGCATCCTCTCTTTCCTGTATTTTTTCTAATTTCTCTGTTCTTTTTATATAGTGTACACAGGAGATATGTGCAAACAGGCATAAAAGCGAAAGCGTATAATAGGGAATAAAAAATAGCTTTTCAGGATAGATGTTTGCGACACTTGCAGCAAAATAAAAGTCAGTATCTACATTCCATTCATAACGTCCCAGCAAAACTGCGCGCACGTGATAGATCATAAAAAAAGAAAGATACAAACCGCTTAGCACCTGTATCACAACATAAAGCGGCTGCTTTCGAAAACCCTTTTTAAACACAAGTATTACGCCGCTGATAACCTGAAAGACCACACACGACAGCAGAAGAACTTCAACGGGCCAAAACCTGTAAACATGGCGGAATAAATTCATTACAGTAATGTGCAGCTGAGGTCCGCCCAATGCAACCAGGTGATTCGTAAGATGTAATAACAGGAATAATGCAATGGCAATACCCGATAAATGATGTAATTTTTTAATCGTTTGGTTCATATGAAATGTCCATGAATTATCTCTTGTTTGCGTGATCATCGGGAGAAATATTTTGGTTTGTGGCTGCTGCCGGTACAGCAGACCACGCGTACGGCAATGTCGGGTCTTCTTCAAAATCAAACCAATCGAAATCAGCAGGGTTGGTATTGGCATTGCCGTTAGTTATCATAGGTTATTATTAATTGGAATGTGAAGGTAATTCGTTTTGATACTTTTTATGCGTGACGTAAAACCTGACAGACTTAATGTTACTTTGTCAAGTAGGATTGAAACTGACAGGTTTCTGCCTGGTGAAAGGTGTTGTTTAGGCTTTCCGGTCACAAAACCTGTCAGGTTTTGCATTGTTTTCAAGTTATGGCAAAGTGGATCAGTCTATTGCCCGGATGAGCGCATCCATCGTACGCTGGTCTTTTACAGCATAATTCTGCCTGTCCAGAGCACCGCCCGTATCCCACCAAAAGGGGATCAAACCATTGGCCACGGCCTGCTTTGTCACATAAGTGATCCAATGATCCACGGAGTTGTTATGTGTCTCCAAGTCTTTAGGTACATGTTGGTTATTATCACGCCTGTAAGCCCCGTACTCACCCAGAATTACCGGGATTCCGTTGTCAACAAATTGCTTCTTTGCCAAACTAAAAGACTGGTCCACAGCATCTTCTTCTCCATAGGTAGCATTACGGTCCGGTTCAATGGTTGAATGATACCCATTTCCCCAGTAGTAGACCATATTTCCCCAACTTACGTCTTCTGCCAGGAAGCAGAATTGGGAAGGTGTATAATAATGTACTTCAGCCATCAGACGGCCCTCTACCACATCCGCGGGCATATTCATCATTTCGTGGCTCTTTTCAATATTGGTATCGGGTCCCTGAATCACGAGTACCCTGTTGCTGTTCCTTCCGCCTGTAGCCCGAACAGCATTGACGAAGGTCTGGTGATAGGAATGAAGTGCCTCCATCTGGACAGCATCATGGACGTTTGGCTCATTGGCGCTGGCAAACATCAGGTGCTCATCAAAATCTCTCATCGCTGTAGCGATCTGTTCCCAATAAGCTTTTTGTTTGGCATTCACCTCATCTTTCTTTGCAGGCGTGCAATTGTTTTCCAACCAGCCGCCGTCCCAGTGGATATTGAGCAGCACATACATGTCATTGTCTATGCAATATTCTACCACTTCTTTGACGCGGTCCATCCATTCTTGTCCTATTTTTGCTGTCGCCTGGTCTGAATACTGATCCCAGGCACATGGAAGGCGAATGGCATTGAACCCCAAGTTTTTAACCGCGGCAACATACTCTTTTGTGATATCCGGATTACCCCAAGCATTTTCGCCACCTATAGCTTCCAAAGTATTACCGATATTCCATCCCAGCTTCATCTTGGCCGCAAGCTCTACTGCGCTGCTGCTCATCCCCGTCGCATCGGGCGGCAGCGGAGAACTATTGTAAGACGGGTAAAGCGTGGAAACCTGTGAGACGGTAATCCTCCTGGCCTGGCCGTTTGGCGAGGTGACATTTAATATCGTGGATCGGGTGAGACCGGTGTTGTTGGGCGATGTGGTCAGTTGGATGGCAATACTACCGGGATTACCGCTTGTCTGGCTTATCTCCAACCACGAAAGTGCAGAATTGGCGATATTCCACTGGTCATTGGATGCAATGGTGATTTCTGTTGTGCCACCTTCTTCGGAAAAGGAAACTTTTGTAGGGGAAACTGAAAGCTCCGGATCAATAGCATCGATTTTGCAGGACATAAGCGACACTATCGCCATCAGTAAGCCAAAATCTCTGATAGTACGTCTGATTTTTATTATTTTTTCAAGCATAAAGTTAAAATATGTCTGGTTTATTTTCCCGGCCTCAGCCGACCGGCAATCGGGACTGACTCTAAAGAGAAGAAAAAAGATCAGCCCATTTCCCCGTTAGGAAAAAAGGAGGGAAATGGGTTGATTTTTTGGAAATCAGAAAGTAAGATCACTCAACCGTGTAAGTTGTTCTTACCACCCTGAAATTATCAAAGGCGGCATTAAAGCCCGTACTGGTTTTTGCAGCGCCATAATTGTGTATATAAACTAATAAGTTGCCCTCCGTAGTCCCAGTTCCTCCAAATAGCTCATTAATGCTTGTGACGGGAGCACCTCTGCCATCACCAAGTGTCGCATCATTTTTAAGGAAAGAAGAGAGAGGAATGGTTACCGTTTGCCAGCCTTTTGTTGAATAAGGTGCAATGATCTGCCAGGGTTCATTCCTTACCATAAAGTTACTGTTTGAGGTTTTGATACAAAGGGAGCCACCGTTCCAGGGATCAGGGATGCTGACTTCAAATTTGAGAGCCCAACCAGCCACCGTGTCACTAATGTTTCCCACGGGTAGCCACTGTGTCGACCCGATACGGACCGCATGACTCCAATCAGCGCCCTCACCCGGATTCAATGCATTCGTTTTTAGCACCATGTACTGGGTTGAATTGCCGGGAAAAGCCGCACCATACGGCGGCCAGTCGGAGTTGGGATCTCCACTGTGAAGTTCCGCACCTCCCCACCATTCATAGCCAAAATAATCGCCCCACTCGAAATTCGCGATTAATCCTGTAGCCACATCGTTCACATTGTAGCCTGTCGTGGCTGTGCCTGAACCGGTTTTCACTTTTACGGGGCCACTTTGACTAAGCGCAGGGGCAATAAAGCCAAGGGATGTACCATCAGCGGATAGTCTGAGTTCCGGAATCGGCTCACCGGCAAAAGTCACCTCTTCAACATAAAAGAAATTGGCCCCATAAATGTAAACTGAGTCTCCCTCATTTGGAATTTCATACGACACACTTGCAATCGCAGGGGGGTCAATAGCAAAGTCAATTGAATACGTATAAGTTCCTCCTGCGCTTACCACGGTGATTTTATTCAGTTCTTCTATGGGCACCGACTGGAACGGAATAGAAGGTATCTGAACCACGATATTTGCATCAGTTAAAAAGGTACTGTTGATGGACGCCTGAACACCGCCAAAATAGACCTGGGAAACCTCCCTTAAGTTTTTTCCATGTATCACCACCCACTGACCGGTAACCATTTCAGTGATTAATGTGTCGTTGGGGGATGCGTCATAATTTCTAACGCTAGTGATGAGCGGCGCCGGTAGGGAGTCCTCCTTCTCACAGGCAAACATCAGGGTCATCATTACTGCCGCACAAGCCAGCAGTAATCGATTCACGTATTTATATCTAGTCTTTTCCATGATAGATTCTTTATGATATTAGAATGAATAAGGTACCGGAGGCTCCAACAATTTAGGATTGGCAGTCACCTCGATTGAAGGCAATGGGAAAGTAAAGGTATTGCCATTCGCCGGGGTTATTTCACCGAAAGGGTTATTGGGTGTAGCAACCCCATTTTCATAATCAAACCGTACCCTTCGTTCGTTATTGAGAATACCTATCGCCTTTGGGGAATTATAGTAAGAAAGCCTCACCAGATCACTCCAAAAATGGCTTTCACCGGCCAGTTCGATTCTCCTTTCCTTCAGCAACATGTCCGGATCGATCGAGCTAACGGGAGCAAGCCCTGCTCTTCTACGCACTTCGTTGAAGTAAAACAGCGCATCCGCATCTGATGTAGCGGCATTGTTGCCCAGAATGGCTTCCGCATATAGCAGGTACACATCCGCCAGCCTCAATATGGGGTTGTGCTGTGGAGAAGAAGTCAGGTTCATTGTAGGACTCCCATTATCCGCATTGGTACCTACGATATGCTTCTTCAAACCGGAATGACCATTGAATGTAAAACCACCTCCCGCGGCATTCAGCTCCGGATAGTGATCCCCTCTCAGCATAAAAGTGGCCTTGCGTCTGATAGAGTCCTCCTCTGTGTACAACTCAAACATATCTATTGTAGGCCCGATGCCAAACCAGCCCTGACCTCCACTGGGCGCTATATCAGCCCCACCTGAAGAATATATCTGAAGCATGTTGCCTTCCATCCAACCAAGACCCGGAGACCATTGCAATGAAAATAGTGACTCCTGATTATCGTTATATTCCGTTCTGAACAAGTTGGCATAGTTGTCCAGCAACGTCAGGCCACTGTTTTTGCAGACATTGCCGGCTAATTGTTTGGCCATCTCAAGCATGTCCTGGTCGCGTTGGCCAATCCCGGCAGAATTCAGGCCGGCCCAGGTCAGGTATATTTTAGCCAACATCCCTTGTGCGGACCAGGTGGTAAGCCTTCCTTTGGTATCGAAAGGGGGAAGGTTTTCTACCGCATAAGTCAGGTCATTGACCACAAACCGGTAAACGTCGTTAACCTCGTATCTCGGAACCAGGGGAGAAGTAATCAGCTTGGTGTTATCCTCTATGATCGGAACTGCCCCCCATAACAAAGCCAGGTTATAGTAAGCATATCCCCTTATAAACCTTGCTTCCGCAATGGCCGCGTTCCTGTCACTTTCGGATAAAGAGGCAGGTGCATTCTCCATAATGCCTTTAATGGTCGCATTGCAATGCCCAATGATATTGTACATGGATTTCCAGTTCGCAACCATGATCCCGTTCAATCCGGTCACGGAAAAGGTGATGAGCTGCACCGCATCGCCCCAATAACCTACGGCCATATTGCCACTAAGCACATCACCGACCGGCAGGTAGCTGGTGTAGGTCCATTCCGCCCATGGCCCACCACCATACAATGCGGCTGTAGCCAATCTCAGGTCATCTCTGGTCTGATAGAAATTTTCTGAACTGATCTGCGCCAAAGGCGGCCGGTCCAGAAAGTCCTCACCGCAGGATATCAAAAGTCCTGCAAATGCGAGATAAACATATATTATTATATTTTTCAATTTCATGGTTCAGCTATTTATTTGTTCAGGGTAATATTGGCGCCTACCGTGAAAACACGGGGCTGGGGATAAAAACCGTTATCCACACCTGCATTCAGGGGATCCCATGATCCGATTTCCGGATCCATGCCGGAGTATTTGGTAATGATAAATGCGTTGTTGACATTTACATAGACCCGCAGCGCATTTACGTGTGCCTTTTGTGTGAGTCTTTCCGGCAGGGAATAGCCCAGGGAAATGGTCCTGCACCTGACAAAAGAGCCATCTTCGACAAATTTGTCGGATGTCCTGTTGTTATCGTTGGTATTGTCATTTCTGATGCCCACGATTCTGGTTTCGGGATTGGCTACATAGACATTGCTGATGTCAGTGGTGGATCCTTCGGGATCTATCAGTTCAAGTCTGGCATAATTGTTCAGTGATTTCCGGTAGCCAAAACTGGTACCGGGATACTCTCCTTCGATCCGCAACTGATTGAAAACCTTGTTTCCATAATTCGCGTTGAAAAACACGTTCAGGTCAAAATTCTTGTAGGAAAACGAGTTATTAAGACCTACTTGAAATTTGGGAATAGGTGAGCCCAGGTAGGTCTGGTCGTTTTCATCGATGATTCCGTCACCATTGAAATCCCTGAAGATCAGGTCTCCAAACCAAATACTTCCTCCTGCTGAACCCACGGGCAACTTCTCACCGTTTCTCACTGGGATAGCATGCGTCTCAAAATCACTTGCCGTGGCAAAAACTCCCTCAACGACATAACCATAAAAATCGCCTATGGATCTACCCACCACTGTTCGGCTGTATTGTCCCAACAAGGACGCGTCTTCTGTAATAAGACTAACCACTCTGTTGATGTTGCAGGACACTGTCAGGTCAGTGGTCCATACAAAATTTTTGTTTCTTATGTTTTTTGAGCTTATCCTAAAGTCAATCCCTCTGTTATTGACTTCGCCGACGTTTACATAAGGGGCTTGTATCGTGCCGGGAGAATATCCCACACCTGTTCCCGCATACATGGGCAACGGAATCTGCATCAAAAGACCGTCCGTGTCCCTGTTATAGATATCTACCGAGAAGTTGAGGCGCCAGTTAAAGAATGTTCCGTCGAGACCGATATTGCTATATCTTGTCTTTTCCCATTCCACAAAAGGGTTGGCCATGTTTTGGACTCTTTGGGATACTCCCGATAGGCCTGTGGGAACAGTAGCCAAGGCAGATGTATAGCGGTAATCAGGAATATTCTGGTTGTTTGTCAGACCATAACCGACACGTAATTTCAATTCATTCATGTCATTCACGCTCTTCAGAAATCCCTCATTGTGAATCTTCCAGGCAAGGGCGCCGGAGTAGGTAGTTACCCATCTGCGTCCCGCGGCAAATTTCGAAGAGCCGTCCGCGCGGACATTCCCTGTCAACAGGTATTTGTCGTCCAGTCCAAAATTCACCCGGCCGAAGTATGATTCCAGGGCATTATGGCCTTTCTCTCCGGAATTCAAAGCGGTCTCCGGATCACCGGCGCTGATTGCCTGCACATTGTTTGAAGGAAAGGTGAAACGGCTTGCGGTTACGTTCTCTGATTTGATCAACTGCGCCTCGTGGCCGGTCATTACGTTCAAATTGTATCGATCTCCGAACATTCGGGAATAGGTAAGGTAGTTTCGTAAAGTGGAATGGGATCTTTGTACAAACCGGTAAGCGGCATTGTTATCCTCCCTTACCACACGCCCCATTTCGTAGCTGGGGAAAAACTGATCCTGCGTAGCCATGGAAAAGCTGCTTGTTACCTCACTCCTCAGTTGCAGGTCTTTCGTAAAGTTTACCTCAGCATATAGGTTGCCAAATAATTGGTTTCTCCTGGTATTGTCCTTATTGATGAGCGCAATCGCATAAGGGTTTACGATACTATTGACCCAGCCATTGGGGTTAAAGGCGCCCCCCCAGCTGCCGTCGGGGTTGGTCACCGCTATATCCGGAGTCTGTCTAAGGGCATCCCTGATAACATTTGAGCCGGAAGTAGTGACATTTTCATCTATATGGACCAGCTGAAGACTAGTCCCGATTTTCAACCAGTTTGTTGTTTTGTTGTCGAGATTAAGGCGTATGGAAGACCTGCTGAAGTCAGAGCCCAGAGCTATACCTTCCTGATTGAAGTGGGAAGCCGAAAGCAGGTATTGCGTCCTTTCATCACCCCCGCTCACCGTAAGGGTGTGGTTGGTCATGGGCGCATTTCTGAACAACTCCCCCTGCCAATCTGTCCCCTCGCCCAAATACTCCGGATTGACAAACTCGGGCCTTTCATCGAATCCCCAACCCAATCCTGTGTTCCTCTCGTTGATAAAAGAGGCATATTCCCTTAAGTTCATGAGAGGGAGCCGGTTAGGTAGCTGTTGAAAGCCCGTACTGAACTCATAATTGATACTTGGCGCTGCTGCTTTTCCCCTTTTTGTAGTGATCACAATAACCCCATTGGTCGCTTGCGAACCATATATGGCTGTAGCGGAGGCGTCTTTTAGCACGTCAACGGACTCAATCTCCGATGGGTTGATCCCTGCCAGGGGGTTGGTGCCGGAACCCAAGGAGGCCGGCCCTCCCATAATGATGCCATCAATCACATACAGAGGTTCTGAATTGCCGAAAGTCAATCCCCTGATCTGCACATTGACGGCTCCGCCGGGCTGTCCTGAAGCCTGCTGTATCACGACTCCCGGAACCTTCCCCTGGAGGGCCTGGTCAATCGTGACCGGATTGGTTCGAAGAATTTCGTCTCCCGATACCGAGGCAATAGAGCCTGTAACGTCCTGTCGCGTTGTGGTTCCATAGCCAATCACAACAACCTCGTCCAGGGAAGTTATATCGGACTCCAGGGTGACATCAATTATTGACTTCTGTCCAACGACTACCTCTTTTGAAGTATAACCTATAAAGCTGAATATCAAGACAGTTTCGGGAGAGGGGGCTTCGAGAATATAACGCCCATCCATATCAGTAATGGTTCCTTGGGTAGTCCCTTTGATAATAACACTCACCCCCGGCAATGATTCATTGTCCTGACCTGATTTCACTACTCCGGACACCCGGATAGTTTGTCCAAAAATGGGGACTGCCCACAGATTCGCCAGCAACAAGATAAGAAAACACTTCAATCCGGCACCTGGCCATTTAATGCGTGTACACGTTTTTAATTTCATAATACATTTTTAGGTTATTTTGAGACAGCGACCTTTCAGGCGGCCACTTAACATGGTAAATGTATTGATTCCATTACCTGGGCAGGGTTCGTTATGTTTTTAATAAGGGGCTTTGATGTTTTACCCCCCTTTTTTCTATCATCAGCATCATATCTTCAATGAAAAAAGAGCAAGAAAAATAACCGTGGCAGGCTGTTTCCGGAATCCTAGGACGGCTTAAGTCACCTGCGAAACAAGTCCCGGTTTCGGAAAGGGGATAACAGGGCTTTTTTTACTTAGTCGGGCTTGTTTTTTAAAAAAGAAGTGTCCGGGGCGGCTGTTTCAAGGTGAGGCCGCTGACCAGCAGGATTTGGATTCCGGGGGAATCCCACTCATTAACGGGACGGCCGCAACCTTTCCCCCCACCCATGCCTTCAAAAAAGGGTCCACCGGATAGCTACCGGGAACGATGACCCCATTTTTAGAACATCCTTACTTCGGGTCCCCGTTATTTTTTGCTACGCAGATATTCTGAAGGTGAAATGCCAAATTCACTTTTAAAATTGATTGTGAACCTCTTTGGCGAATTGAAGCCTACACTATAAGCCACTTCTGCAATTTGCATCTGGCTTTTCTCCAAAAGTTGTCTGCCCCGTTTCAGGCGAATGGTACGGATAAACTCAGCCGGTCCTTTTCCGGTGATGCTCATCAATTTTTTATATAAGTGGCTTCTGCTAAGACCAACCTCGCTGCCCAGTTCCTCCACGGAAAATTCCGTATCGGTGATATGTTCTTCCACCACTTTAATGGCTTTTTCGATCAGTTGCTGGTCCAAAGGGGTGATGGTTATTTCACTGGGGGTGACGTCCATTTTCTGGCTAAACGAAATATGGCATTTCTCTGTCCATTCCAAAAACTTGCGGATACGCAATTTCAGAAGATTAAAATTGAAAGGTTTGGTCAGGTAATCATCCGCCCCTAATTCCAGTCCCTCTATCTGATATTCTTCGGCCGTTCTGGCGGTCAGTAAGATAACCGGAATATGAGACCAGTGGATATTTGTCTTTATCCGACGGCAAAGTTCAGTACCATCCATGACGGGCATCATGACATCGCTTATCACTACATGGACATCTTGCTTGTCCAGTTGCTCTATGGCCTCCTGACCGTTATTGGCCAGCAATACGGTATATTCATCCGACAGGCTGTCTGCCATAAACGCGCAGAAGTCTTGATTGTCATCCACAAACAGCAATACAGGATGCGTGAGCGGATTTTGTCCATCCACCCTCTCTGCCATCTCATCCATTGATATGTCTTCGGGACCCAGTTCCTCCACCTTCCCGGTCCCGGTGATCGGTAGCGTAAAAGTGAAGACACTTCCCCGTGGCACATTGTCCTTCACGGTGATGGTCCCCCCATGCATACCGACATACTCGCTTACAATATGAAGGCCGATTCCGCTGCCCAAGCTATCCTTTGCCTGGGTGGCCTGATAAAACCGTTCGAAAATGTGCACTTTGTCGGTATCGCCGATACCCTGCCCAGAATCCAGCACACTTACGTAGACCATATCCTCCTGCCTGCGAAGATCAACTTCGATTGTACCTCCGCCCTGAGTAAACTTAAAAGCGTTGGAGAGTAAATTGAGCATGATCTTCTGTACCTTGGCCGCGTCAAACTGCATCATGAGGCAATCCGCTTCACAAGTGAAGGCGAAGCTCATATGCCGATCAACGGCGTAATCATGAAAGGGTAAACATATGTTCCTTAAAAACCCCACGAAATCCCCCTGTCTCATGTGCAGAGATTCAGCGCCGGCATCGAGTTTCCGGAAATCAAGCAAGGAATTGATCAGTCTCAGCAATTGTTCTGCATTCTTCTTGACCAATCCCAGCTTTTGACGCAAGCCGTCTCCCAAATCCTCCTCAAGAATGGTCTGCAAAGGCGCAGTGATCAGCGTCAACGGGGTTCGCAAATCGTGGCTGACATTGGTAAAAAACCTGAGTTTCATTTCGTTGAGGCTGACTTCCTGCTCACGCTCCAGTTGTATTCTTTGCTGCTCAAGCCTGGCATAGTGATGCTTTCGCGTACGATAAATCACATACAAAAAAGCACCTATCCCGAAGACTATATATAATGCAATCGCCCACTGTGTGCGATAAAAAGGCGGCATGACGAAGATATTCAAAATCGAGGCCTCTTCATTCCAAACCCCGTCGCTGTTGCAAGCCTTGACAGAGAGTTTGTAGCTTCCGGGAGACAATGAAGAAAACACAATCCTATTGTCGCGTATGTTGATCCACTCATCATTGAATCCATCCAACTTGTAGGCATATTTTACCTTGTCGGCGCGCAGCAGGTCCCCAGTGGTAAACTGCAACGCGATCAGCTTATCGTTATGCCGGAAAGTCAGCGAGTCAGTTTGCTCCATCGGACGCTTTAATAAGGTACTCCCATTATAAGGCGAGTCTACTTCGATATCGTTGTTCCCGATGCTCAATCCCGTAAAGATCACCTTGGCAAGGGGCTGTTTCTTTTCCACCAATTTGTTGGGATTGACAATGCTAAACCCCTCTGTTCCGCCAAAAAGGATATCGCCGTTGCGAAGTTTATAGATGGAACGGTTGTTAAAATAGCTGTCCTTAAACCCGTCCCCGGTGGAAAAGTTTCGAATGCCAACTGCGGCCACCTCTCCTTGATCCCGTTCGACCGAGAGCACAGACAATCCGTTACTCGTTGTCACCCATATATGCTGATTGTCATCTTCAATGATGCCTCGAATCAATTCATCGCCCAGTCCCTTTTCCTTGTTAAAGTAATACAGCGTATCCTTCTTCGTATCCCACAAGGTCAAACCACGTGAATGACCTAACCAGATAATTCCATTCTTTTCCTTATACACGTTGGAAATTGTCCAATTACCAAATTCCTGCGTTCCTTTCTTGTTTTGAAAATGAACGGTGTACTCGCCGGTCACGATATCCACCACCCAAAGTCCGTTGACGGTACCAATGTAGAGTTTGTCTCCTCCATCATAGTACATATCGAGTGGGTATCTGATGTCTTCGCAGATGGTATGGAGGGAGTCCAGGCTCCCTTTGCCATGAGGCAAACATTGTAGCCCGCCACCAGCCAAGGTTCCGATCCACAGATTCCCGTATCTATCCTCCTTAAGGTTCCAAATATCATCAGATATTAGCCCGCTATTGTGGCTGGCATATCTTCTAAATGCCCCATTTTCATAGCAAAAAAGACCTTCCAAGTATGTCCCAATCCAGACCCGACCCCTGCTGTCTTCCAACAAAGAAACCACGGCGATGTTGTTGCCTATCGGCTGTTTTTTGATGCTTCCTTCTCCTGCATTTTCTTTTAGGAACAGGCCATTACCATCTGTTCCCAACCAAATATTCCCTTTACTATCCTCCAGGATAACACTTACATCCGTGCATTCCGGATCGTCCACATTGATGATATTATTAAAACTATTATGGTAATACGACAACCCCTTCTTGTTGTGACCGACCCATATAACGCCACTATCGTCTCTGTATAGGCATACCACATTATTTGAAGAAATCGATGTGTTTTTTCCCTGCCCCTCCAGCAAGTTGGTGAGGGTTTCGCTTGATCTGTCGTAAATAAACAGTCCATTGTGATCGGTACCTATCCAGATATGGCCACTCTCATCATCGAGTATTTCCAAGATCCTGTTGCTTATGCCTTTGGTCGACGACCCCATGAGCAGCTTATTCCAATCGGCATCCGGAGTCCTCCTGTAATATACCAGACCGGACTTACCGGAAAAAAGCCATAGGCCGCCGTGACTGTCAGCATATACTTTGCTGTAGATTTCCGGATATTCTATATCTGTCAGGGTATGTAGTTTCTGATCTCCGGTTCGTTTGTCCAATTGCCAGAGTTCTCCCGGTTTCAAGATACCATACAAATATTCACCGCCATCGCTGAGCGCAACCGAAACCACTTCATCCAACCGTACATTTATATTGAAAACCTTGACGTGTTTTCCACGGGTGTCGTAGTGATATATTTTTTGTTCACTCAGCACCCATAGATCCTTTTTTTTGTCTACGTATACATGGTAATTGCGATCCACGTGAATACCCAATTCCTGTAAAAAAACAGACACGTCAGTAATAAAATTATCCTTGTTACGATTATACACCATATAGGTAGGGCTGCTGATCCAGATATTACCCAGCCCGTCCTCCTGCAACCCCGAAATATTGTTGGATACAATGGTATGAGGTACTCCGGGCTCCTCAGTATAGGCCTTAAACCCGTAGCCATCGTAGCGGTTCAATCCCGATTCGGTGCCAATCCATAAAAAACCATAGCTGTCCTTTAATACAGCACTGACGCTGCTATTGGAAAGCCCGTCTTTCGTCGTAAGGTATTGAAATTGAAAAGGCTGCTGCGCCATCAGCCTAGCGGCATGTGTAAACACTAAAATCAGTGTACAGAAAACCCGGACTACATCACCAGCCATATACTTATTACCAATCGTTAGCTATTTGTGGTATTTAAGATAGAAAAATACAATTATTATTTATCCTCAAATTTCGGGAAATTTTACAGGATGAACCAATGGGTTTTGGCTCATCCTGCAAATGGCCCCAGTCTACTTCCGGCGACCGGAACCTGATATCCATTTATAGCGGTATCGTCTGAGCTGTCCCGTTGTAACCCACCTTTTTGCCCTGAGGTTCGTCTTCAAATGCCTGTGGTCTCTCTTTACTTACAGGCACAATGACAAATTTACGGTCCTCAAGCATCCCGTCAAACCCTCCTGCTCTCTCTCCGATAGTCAGGATTCCCCTCGTATCATCATAGCTGAAAGAGATGGTTGAATAACCACCCTTTTCGTAGTTGTAATTTGCTCCCTCATCCTCATACAATGTGAAACTGCCGTCTTGTCCCCGGTAGACATACAGGACAATGGTCTCTGCCGGTTTTTCATCACTGTACTGTATGTCAGGACCGACCGGAATGATGGCGCCTTCACGGATATACAACGGGATCCGGTCATAAGGAGCGTCCACCCTCAACTGCTGTCCTCCTTGGATGTATCTTCCCGTATAGAAGTCGTACCAGTTTGTCCCTTTGGGAAAGTAAACCTCGCGGTTCTGTGCCTGGTATTCATAAACCGGACATACCATCAAAGCCGGCCCAAACATAAACTGATCACTTAAATTTTCGACCTCTCTGTCATGCTGAAAATCCATCACTAACGGCCGCATGATGGTGTAGTCATCAAAATAGGTTTGGCCTGCCAGCGTGTACAGGTACGGCATCAATCGATAACGCAAATGGGTGTAATACAATATAGACTGGTAGGCAGGATGGCCTTCAGGGGCGATGTGCCATGGCTCACGATAAGGGAATTGACCGTGGGCCCTGAACAACGGCGTAAAGGCACCAAACTGATACCATCGGGTATTCAATTCCCGCCATTCCCTCAAATCGGCATTTTCCTTTCCGTTTTTATCGTACTCCAGTTGCGCGTTGACATACCGGTCTTCCACACAAAATCCCCCAATGTCCATGGTCCAATAAGGGATGCCGCTCATGGCAAAATTAAGACCAGCCGAAATCTGGGCTTTCATATCTTCCCAACGTGTCGCAATGTCACCGCTCCAAGTGGCCGTGGAATAACGCTGCAAACCGGCAAAACCTGAACGGGTCAATAAGAAAACGCGCTTATCAGGGGCCACGCTGCGCTGTCCGTTGTAAATTGCCTCAGCGTTCATCAGCGCATAGGTATTAAAATATTCTGTAGAAGATCCTAGGGCGGTAGGGCCAGAAAGCGCTTTGCGGTAATCCATATCCGTACAGTCCAGGATGTTGGGCTCACTGGCATCCATCCACCACGCATCTATCCCCAATGGGTAATAATGTTCATGTATCTGGTTCCAAAACAGCTTCCTGGCTCCCGGGGAATAGGCGTCATAGAATGATCCAACATATCCCGGACCTACCCAATCCCTAATGCTGTCCTTCACGGCCTGCCGGTACATCCAGCCTTCCCTGTCAAACTCCCGGTAATGTTCGGTGCTGGCATAAAACTTGGGCCATACCGAAATCATCATCTTACCGTGCATCGCATGGATGGAATCCACCATGGCTTTCGGGTCCGGAAAACGGCTCTCATCAAACTCATGGCTTCCCCAGGCGTCCTCGGGCCAGTGGTTCCAATCCAGGACAATGTTGTCGATCGGAATCTTACGGTCCCGGAATTCCTGCAGCGTACTGAGTATTTCATCCTGGGTTTTATACCTCTCGCGGCTCTGCCAGAAGCCCATCGCCCATTTTGGCATGATCGGAGACTTGCCGGTCAGTGTACGGTATCCCTTGATGATTTCGTCCATAGAGTCGCCGTAGATGAAATAATAATCCATCTTCTTGTTCATCTCGCTCCACCACACCTGTTTGTCCAATTCATCCGCTTCCTGTGGCGTCTGTACCCTCAATCCAAAATACGATCTTCCCCCATCGGGCTTCCATTCTATGCGCAACGGAACCTTCTTACCAGCCCCCAACTCAGAGGTAAATTTATAGCTGTTCGGATTCCAGGATGTTCTCCAGCGCTGCGGTACCACCAATTCATCATTCAGGTACACTTTGACATACCCTGCGTAATACAGGTTAAACTGGTAAGTCCCGTCGTGGGGTGCTTCGATAGTACCCTCATAAGTCACATCAGCTCCTTTCAAAGGAAAATTTTCAGGTAAATTCCTTACTGTTTTGATATTTTCAAAATGGAGTGAATCTTCCCTGCGCACCATTCTGGGCCAATCCAAGGCCTGGGACTCATAGGTCCCTGTCAGGCCACCTGGTTGCCCTCCTTTATCATACAGCGTAAATACCTGGTTGAGTTGTTTATATTCGCGGCTGTCGCCAAAACGGCTTAAAGAATAGCTGTCCCACAGGAGACCATAGTTTTTATTGGAAACCACAAAAGGTACAGATACTTTGGTATTGTATTGAAACAACTCTTCGCTTTTTCCTTTATAATTAAACTCATCAGCCTGGTGCTGCCCCAATCCGTAAAATGCTTCATCATCCGGGGAATCAAACAGCTGCCTGATCGAATAGCCCATTGTTCCCTCTACCTCAATAGGCGTAAACGACTTGCCTCCCCCCTGCTTCTCGGCCAGAATTACCCGACCGGCTTTATCCTTAAAAGTTATCCCACCATCCGATTTGGAGACCGATACATCCAGCCGGGCCGTGCTTAATGCTATGGAATCACCGGTATCCGCTATCGTATAGGGAACTGTTCGAAGTCCCGGAATGACAATCAAACTGGAATCACCGGAAAATTCATCTTCAGGAGTGGCCGAAACATGAATGAGCTCATCTCCCAAAACCCGTAAGCGAATCCTTTGGGCGTCCGTTTTATGTCGTTGGTACAAGGTAATCACAACACCATCTTCCGTTTGTTGATATGGAGGTTCAGCACATGCTGCAAAGATCAGCAGTGCCAAGAGATTCAATAGCTTTTTTCGGTTTCTCATTTAAAGGGAAAAGTTTTCAGGAGAACATTTAGCCTTCAAATCTCTTATTAAAAAAAACATTCCGGGGGCTTCCATGTTTCCAAAAAGGTGTCATTATGAATTAACATGACGCCATCTGTAAAATCATACCATAAAAGACAACCACACTACTGGACTCCGGTGTGGACACACAGCCCATCATCATCGCCCATACCGGGACATATGAAAAAAGCCGGGTATCTTGCCCGGCTCGTTAATAGGTTCATCTTTCTACAAATCCTTAATCCACGTCCCAGAAAATCTTGGTGGTGAGTTTGTCCTTGCTCTGAACAGCGGAATAGTTTGCAGCATTGAACGACTGCTCCACTCCTGGATACATCCACCTGGAAGGAGGCTGACTTTGCTGATTGGAATCATCGTTCCGGAAAACAAGGCCCAGTGCATCCAGTCTTCTGAGTTCCGCCCAGTTTTCATTAGGCTGAACCACGTTTAAATGAAGCCATTTTTGCCTGGCAATCAGGCCAATCCTGTCATCCAATGAAGCGGCCGCATCCCATGAGATAGCAGGCTGGGCCAAATAGGCGGCCATGTCAGCTGCCGTAGGGACAACCGGAGCAGGTGACTCACTGTTGTTACTTAGACTTCTGAGAAACTGATAAAAGCCCATTGACTGACGAATAGCCTCTTCATAATGATCCCTGGCCTGGGCATTCAGATTTTCTCGCAGATAGTATTCGGCAGCCAACAAATGTACTTCGGCAGCGGTGACCAGCAAACCCGGGAAGTACTGGTTTCTGCTTATGGTGGATCTGTTGTATCTCGACAATGTCAGGGTTCCGACAAGCTCATTTTGTGCCGATGGATTCATCAAAGGATCCAGCCCCATATATGCCCCCTCCGCATTTTCTCCCGGCTCAAAGATATAGGATAACCTTGGATCATTATTGTCCAACATATGATCTATAATGGCTTTTCCGGCAATGTTTCCATCCCAGTCTTCCAGTCCGCTTTGAAAATCAGTAGCAGACATCAAGGTCCCCAGTTCATGAATCCTAAAGGTGATGTTGTCGGCATTACTGGTGACAATCGGATAGTTACCCGGATTGGATAAGATTGCATTGATTTCGGATTTCGCTCTGGAACCGAACCCGCCGGTACCACTTACCCTGGTAAGCATCCTTAATCTTAAGGAATTGACATACTTCCTCCACATGTCGATGTCACCCCAATTGATCAAATCCTGGGTTTTAAACTCCGCTTCTACAGCCTGATTCAGTGAAATCGTCCTCAATTCATCCGCAAACCCGGCAAGATCATCCAGCATTTTTGTATAGATACTTTCCGCCTGGTCATAAGCCGGGTAGGATTTGGTATAATCGCCCCCATTGGTACTGAGCATACCTGCTTGACTCCAGGGCAAATCTCCGTAAAGATCGATCATTTGTTGCGTAAAATCATAGAAATAGGTGGCCGCCGCAATCATATAGATTCTCCTTTCGTTCTTTTCCGCATCAGATAAGCCGGCATATACCTTCTCTACTTCCCGGTATTGCGCCACAAATTGGTAGTATCTGTTCCAGCGATCATTTACAGCCGCAGAACCGGGCACATATTGGTTTTCCACATTGACCCATCCCACAGCCTGGTTGTACCTGTTAGAGGTGAGCCGGTGTATGACAAAGTAATTCCAGTAGCTGGGCAATACGTCCCCCCTGTTTTGAAAGATCATTCCTGTAAACTGCTTCCCCACCGTCGTTTCAGGTAGTTTAGAGGGGTCCGTATAGTTTTCCTCGAAATCGGACATTTTACAACCAGCGAGACTGCCTGCCAACAAACCGGTCATCAATATTATTTTTATTTTCATGGTATGTCTTGTTTAATGAAATCAATCAAATTAGAATCTGGCCCTTAACATAACACCTCCCGTCCTGGTGGCCGGGTTGGTACCTGCACTGGTGAGCGTCTGGAACCACCTGGATCCCCCTGTGAGCACTTCCGGATCCAGGTCTTTGATGTTTCTGTAGAAGAAGAAAAGGTTTCTTCCAAATACCGACAGGTTCAGGTTGGATGCCCCGACTTTTCGCGCAATGTGGGAAGGGAAAGCATATCCAAAGGACAATTCCCTCAATTTGAAATAGGTGTTCTCCTGGATATACAGTTCATACCTGGACTGGCTGTACTGCGGACCTCCCCAATTGTAGGTTCGTTGATAATACAGCGCCTGGGAAATCACGTTGGTATTCGGTTGGCCATCGGCTGTCACCCCTTCCATCAGCATCCCATCATGATGAACCCTTTCTCCATTGGGGCCCTGGGCGGCATCGGTCTGTACGCCTTTACCTTCATCATTGACATAGTAGGAAAGCCCACCTCTTTCTTTGTTCATGTAATTCAGGCTTTCCTCAGTCAATCCCCGGCTGATCATCCAGTTGATTCCCGTGGGCATTACATGGCCTCCGATCTGAAAATCGGCCAGTACGCTTAGCGTGAAGTTTTTGTAGCTAAGCTCGTTCATGATCCCACCCACAACTTTGGGCATGGCATTACCCACTTTGATCCAGTTCTGGTCATCGATTTTATACAGCCCATTTGGCTGTACGATCTTCTGTCCGCTGGCATTGGTCTCAACGGGTCTGGCATAGAAGTCTCCCATGGGTTGTCCCACCGTGGAGCGCAATTGCGCGGCATTGCCATCATAGTCGGCGTGCAAAATCTCCGTGGCATTATCGGTAAGTTTCTCCACGATGTTGCGGTTCCTGGCCAGGTTGACGGTGACATCCCAGTTTAATCCGCCAGTGCGCCTAAGAACGTTACCGTACAAGCTGGCCTCTATCCCTTTGTTCCTAAGTGTACCAATATTGGTCAACACACTTCCTGCACCGGCAGACCAGGGTAAGGTAAGGTCTAATATTTGATCTCTGATCTGCGCATTGTAATAGGACACATCAAAACCAAACCTGTCCTGGGCAAACTTCATGTTCAAGCCCACCTCAAATTCGTGTTTTTCTTCGGGTCTGATGCCATCATTGCCAAAGTTACCTGGAATCAGGGTGTACAATACATTGGCTCCTCCGGGCTGTTGTGTTCCGAGTGTATTTTGCGTATAGGCAATATTTGCCCGATATATATCGGGATAATTGCCCACGATACCCCATGAACCTCTCAGTTTGGCTGCGCTGATAAAATGGGGCATTTCGACCGCGTCTGACAAAATAAAGCTCGTGTTGGCGGAGGGGTAATAAAGCGTGTTGTTGTCGGGATGCATGACGGAGATCCTATCCCTTCTGATCGTTCCTTCCACATACCAAATCCCCTTGTAATCCAAATTCAGTGTGCCCAAGGTTGCGTCCAACACATTAAATGTCCTGGTTGAGCTGTTATTGGGCAGGTTTGCTGAAGCGACGACATCAAATAAATTCTCGGTACTCAGCCCGCCATTGGTACTTCTGGTGACCCTTGAAAAGGTTTCTTTTCTGGCAGTATAACCGGCTGTTGCCGTTAATGTCACTTCATCGGTCAGTTCTTTCCGGTAGGAAAGCAACACGTCTCCATACAGGATGCTAAATACCTCCGTACCCATGCCAAAGGCACCGGACGGCCCAAAGGCCAAAGGACGTTCAGTAGCAAACCTGTCTTCTGAATACCTGTAAGTATAATCTGTGGAAATCCTGGCACGCAAGCTCAACTCATCCGTAATCCGCACACTGTTGGTCAAGCTTCCGATTACCCTGTTGCTCAATTCAGAAGAACGGTGTCTATTAACCCTCCATACATAATCGGCGATATCACCAAGAAACCCGTTGCGTATGATGTTTTCCTCTGGTGTGATGCTCTGGCCGGTACCGGTTACGAACCTGTAGCCCCTGCTCGTCTGGTACCTGTCCAAATACCAGGCGCCGTTGTCAAACCGGGTCATCATACCCGTAAAGTTGTTGATCATCCTGTCCACCGAATAGGGGCGATTCGCGGTGTTTTGGTTGATATAGTTGACCATCAGGTCCGTCGTCACCCTTTTGGAAACCCGGAAAGTGGAGTTGAAGTTGGCGATGTTCTTGCTGTTTTTCGAATTGAGGCTCAGTGCCTCGTTATCCTGCCTGGTAAGAGACAAGCGTATATCCGCATTTTCCGTTGAATTGGAAATTGCCACATTGACCTGAGAACTGGCCGGATTGTTAAACAACGCGGCGTAATTGTTTTCCTGCGCCACATAAGGCCTCATCTGCCCATCCCAGCTCATAACAGGCTGGCCGTCAAACTCCGGCCCAAAATTGAGGGTTGTATTGGCCAACCCCCTGATATTGCCATCGTAACGAATAAAGCCATCGTCATCCTGTCCCAGACTAAATACATGACTTGGTCCGCCCGGTCCCCTCACGTTTTGGTACCTCGGGAGATAAGCGATTTTATCCACGGCATAACTGGCATTGAAATCTACAGCAAACCCCTTCACACCGGCGGCGCCTTTCTTCGTCGTGATCATGACCACCCCGTTAACCGCTTCAGATCCATATAAAGCGGCCGCAGAGGCACCTTTCAGGATGGATATGTTCTCGATATCCTCAGGGTTGATGTCCAACAGACCGTTACCCCTTAATCTCTGGTCTGACCAGTAGTCGTTGTTCCTGACCTCCTCATTCCGGATAGGTACACCGTCCAGAATAATCAGAGGTTGGTTTCGACCTAAGATAGAGTTGATTCCCCGGATCTGAATGTTTACCGCAGAAGTGGCACCACCGGCGCCGGCCTGGATGCGGACACCGGGAGCCTTTCCATATAGAGCAGTCGCAAAGTTAGGCGTTCCTACCTTTATCAGTTCATCGGATTTGATGGTAGCCGTGGCATAACCCAAGGCCCTTTCGTCCCTGGGAACGCCAAAGGCAGTCACCACCACCTCACCTAAAGCGGATACATCTTCTTCCAGGACGATGTTGAATTCCGTCCTGCCATCCACGGGTACTATTTCCGTCCTGAATCCGATATAGGAGAAGGCCAAAGAAGATCCTTCAGGCACCGATAGTGTAAACCGGCCGTCTAAGTCCGTGACCGTGCCTATGGATGTACCCGGTACGGACACCGTCACACCGGGCATAGGCTCTCCTGAAGCATCGGCGACGGTTCCCCGGACATCTACATTGATGATCACCGCGTTCTGAGGAGCGGCCCTTCTCCCGCTCTTTGTCCTTTTTACATGGATATTGTTATTCACCTGCTTGAACTCCAAAGGCGTTTGCATGGCGATATCCACGAGCAAATCATAAAGCGACTTGTTTTTTCCGTTCGTGCTTACCGTTTCCAATCCACTGACGTCCTTTTGGGCAAAGACGAAATTGAACCCTGTCTCTTTCTCAATCCGGCTAAAGGCGTTTTCCACGGATAAGTTATCGATCTCCAATTGGATCATGATTTTATCAATACTCTTCACCTGGGCCGTGCCGTTCCAAGCAAAGAGGAGCGTCATGGTCATGCATTGAAGGATCAGCGCATGGATAAATGTTTTGGTCATGCGTATTAGAAGTAATACTGTTTCATTTTTCATATCTTTACATAGGTTTTGTATGCTGTCCAAAGGACAGTGTTATAAAATGTTTATCTGGAACAGTGGATTTGGTCGTTTGCTTTCCAGATGAAAGATGATTCAGGCGGGTGATGTCACAGTCACCTGCCTTTTGTTTTCAGGAGTTTTTTTTCTTCATAGGCATCAATGGGTTTAAGTCTATTTGAAATGGATCTTTACTTGATCATCCCGGATGGTATAATCAAATTCCCAGGAATAGGATAGTCCCCTTAAAATATTGGCCAGGGTTTCTTCCTTGAATTTTCCGGAAAACACCAAACTGGATGGGATATTGCCGGCCAGCACAATTTCCACCCCATACCAGTTTTCCAGTATAGCAAAGGCCTCCTGCATGGGAGTCCTGTCAAACACAATCATTCCTTTGGTCCAACCGATGACCTGCTCCTCGCTGAAAACCTTCTTTTTCATAGAGAAATCATTCGTAGAAACCAGGGCCATTTCTCCTTTTTCCAGTAACATTTCACCCGTATCAGACCGGCTGCTTTTTACGGATACTTTACCACTCACCAGCGCCACGCTTATCATTTCTCCATCGCGTGTGCTCACGTTGAAACTGGTACCCAGGACGGTCGTCACCACCTCACCTGTGTACACCCTGAAGGGCCTCGCCTCGTCCCGGTATACATCAAAAAAAGCTTCTCCCTCAAGAAAAACCTCCCTTTCGCCGGAGGAGAAGTTTTTCACATAGGAAAGTTTACTGCCGGAATTAAGGATCACCTTGGTACCGTCCGACAAAGTGAGGCTTGATTTTACGCCGGGACTGGTGGCATGTACCATGACTTCCGGCTTAAGTTGTTTTTCTTCACCAAGGGGTTTATCAAAGTACAGCGAAAATGCCGCCCCTAAAGCAAAAACCAAAAGCGCCACAGAAGCTACCTTAGCTGCCCAATGATTTTGCCGGCTGATATACACCCGTTTTTCGATTCTCCGGATGGTTCCTTGGATACCGATAGGAACGGTCTTGGCGGCGGGCCCTACCCCGGGTGCTTCTTCTTCCAGTTTACCGCTGATCGCGCGCCATAACCCTTCCTTATCAGCCGTCTGCAGCTTTCTGGTTTTCACATTGAGGTTGATCAGAATTTCTCTGGCCACTTTTACTTGGTCCACTTTTTCCGGGTAATCCTCAAGGCACTTCTCCCATATAATATTGGTTTCTCTATCTGGATTCAGTACCCATTTTTTAAAATCAGGATCCAAGACAAAATCCTCTACTTTATATTCGGAAATATCCATACTTATTTTCTTACAATTATATAAGTACGGAAAGTGCTGGTTTTACCTGCCTGAATAAAAAAAAAATTGTGCCGGCGACTCATGCCCCGCTAGATGCAGGCTATATAACTACAGAAGAATGCTTTTTTTGATGTTGGAAATGGCCTTCCAGGCCAGGTTATAGACGGTCCGCACCGTTACGGACATCAGAAAGGAGGTTTCTTCGTACGAATGATTTTCAAAAAAAATATGCTGGATGACCTCTTTCTGTCTTATGGGAAGTCCGGAAAGCGCCTTTTGCAGTTGACCTACAAAATCCTCATTCCGCTGTTTCTCTATCAGTTCGCTTTCATGCGACGCCACCAGAAACAGGGTAATATGGCTCTCATCCAGGGGGGCCAGCCTGCTTTGTTTTTCCTTTTGGTGAAAATGATAGATCTTGTTGGTAAGCGATTTGAAAAGATAAAGCCGGACGTTCACGTTGGAACTGAGGTTTTCGCGGTATCTCCACAAGTCAATGAAAACCTCCTGAATGCAATCCAGGATAACATTGTGTTCGTACTTCAAGGCCATGCCATACCGGTACATGTCGTCAGAAAACCGGCGGTAGATGGCCTCCAATGAGGCTTTGTCGCCCTTTCTGAGACCTTGCCACCACGCGGCGGTCAATTCCGTAACGGAACTTGTTTGGGGAGAGATCATGCTTTTCGTCAGACTTTGTAACTTGAAATTTAATAAAAAAATAATAATAAAAAAATTTTTTAAAGATTATTTTTATTTATAAAAATTTTAGTTAAGATAACAGTAAACCCTTCATCCTTTTACGATTGAGCAGATAAGCGAATTGTGCCTGCTAATCAGTTTCTACCTGCCTGTGTACCTGTAAGCAGAGAAGTGAATAGGGTCCAGTTTCTTGATCCTTCCCTGTCCCTTAGATATTCCCAGGACACTAGCGGTGTGAGGGTATAATGTCCCTGAGGCGGGTCAGGAACGTGTAAACTCTGAGTTTATAGAAATCCATATTGAATCGGTGTTTTATCCGTGTTTTATCCGTATTTCAGCTTATACCAAGTTAGTGAAAACCCTTCTGTCCTTTTTGGCATATGCGATACTTATCTGTTGTTTAAATGAAAAAATACTTATCAGGAGTGCTATGAATCAAATAATAATAACTATATTTATAT
Source organism: Negadavirga shengliensis (assembly GCF_042652345.1). NCBI lineage: Bacteria > Pseudomonadati > Bacteroidota > Cytophagia > Cytophagales > Cyclobacteriaceae > Negadavirga > Negadavirga shengliensis. The sequence goes on along the minus strand of NZ_JBHSJJ010000017.1, from coordinate 104,204 downwards.
GGATATTATAAAATAAAATTTCATTCATATCAATTTTTACACAATAAACATTTATTTTAATCTGAAATGCAAAAATATGAATTCAAGTCAATCCGTCCTTTGGAATCCGCATTTTGGTTAAATCGGGAAGACCCTGAAGACCGCGTTGCGGGTATGGCAATCAACAGCTTAATTACACCAGGTTTACAAACGGCCGAATCTGTTGTTGTTTGGCTGTAAGAAAATGGAACAATCCCGGCTTACACTCAGCATATAAGAATGTTTGCCGGAAAACACATCCGTTATCAGAAGATGTTTTGACCCTAAAATTTTTACAGTGAGATTAAACAAAAAGCAGATAGCTACCTTGGTCATTCTAGGATTGCTTATCCTGGTTTCATTCAGTAACCTGTTTTATCCAAGTGCAATTGATTTCGAGGAAAAAGCTGCAAAAGAAATTGCGGAAAGCATATTGATCCTTCAGGAGATTGAAACATTGAGCATTCCTCTGGCGGAAAGTATCCCTTTCCTAAAATCCTGGGCCAGTACTTACCAGAGGGATTTTGACAAACTTTTATCCTATCTCAATTTTTCCTATCTCCTCTTACTTCTCCAATATACCTTGCTGAAATTTAGCCAATGGTGGGTTTTTAAAGCCATTTTAGCCGTGCTTTTTGTAGGTATGTTGATTCCTCCGCTGCGCAGTTTAAGCTTCAAGTTATTGGTTTTGGGATTGATCATTTCGCCGGGGTTAAGCGTCTACACGCAGTTTATGTCTGGAGCTGCCCATCAGATGAACCTCGATTTGGGCAGTGACCTTAAGACGTATCTCTCCGTGACAAAGGATTCGATAAATACCAAAAAAAACACCCATCAAGCCAAATTGGATACTTTGGAAAGCAGACAAAAAAGCAGACATGGGGGTAAACTCAACTTCCTGGATAAGGCGGAAGACGAGATCGTCAAGACAACCTACCACGTAGAAGAAGAAGTGGAAAAACTCGGCAGAGAACTCCTTGACTTACTTCGCTTTGCCGGCGATCATGCGCTGGGATTGACCGTTGCGATGCTGGCAAATATCTTGATTGTTTTCGTGGGACTTCCCGTTTTATTTTGGTACCTGTTTTCCCTTTGGTTGAAGCGGCTATTTGGATACGGAAAGGCCAGCAGCGAGATCAACTCAAAACTTGAAGAACTCAAAAGTATCACAAATACCTCCTCAAAAAAGAACCTGACATGAATGCACACAGAATATTGCTTTTGCTTTTTTGGGTTACAATTATCTCCTGCAACTCCAAAGGGCGTTCATCCACTCCACAAAAATCCTCTGTTACAGAAGTAAAAAGTACAGAAAACCCTTCTCATATCGGAAACGTCACCGCCGACTCAGTTATTCTTGGAATAGATGTGTCGCATTTTCAAGGAGATATTGATTGGCAAAAGATCAAAGATGCGCAGGTAAGTTTTGTTTATGACAAAGCCACTCAGGGAAGCACTTATAAAGACCCAAAATATTTAAAAAACAAAGCAGGCGCGCAAGCAGTAAATCTGCTACACGGTTCCTACCATTTTTTCACCTCTAATGAGGATGCCAAAGAGCAGGCTGCTCATTTTGTCTCTGTGGTGGATTATCATTCCGGAAACCTGCCTCCTGTGCTTGACTTGGAGCAAGGGGGCCTGAAGGGAGCTGTGGATGTACCCAGCTTTCAGAAAGAGGTGTTGACCTGGCTCAAGGAAGTGGAAAACAAGCTGGATGTCAAGCCCATTATCTATACAAACCACCCCTTTGGGGAACAATATCTAAACCATTCAGAATTCACGAATTATGAATTGTGGATTGCTGAATATGGAGTGGAAAAACCCAAAATCCCACCCATCTGGCAGGAAAAAGGTTGGTTGATCTGGCAACGCAGCGATCGGGGCAAGGTGGAAGGAGCGGTTGGAGATGTGGACCATGATCTCTACAATCCCCAGAAACCCTTCCTCCTGAACGAATAGCGGGATTACTATTTTATTTGCTGGGTGGAAAGCACTACCCCCTTGATTTACCTGGGTCGGTCATTAATGATTTCCAATTAAACGAAAAACCGGGTTCCGGAAAGCATTTTATTCCCCCTTTAAATTGGTGGATTTTTCCACAATCCGGTGAATAATCCGGTCCAGTTCAACACCGGATTTTTTAAGCGCATCGAACAATACTTTCTTTTCTTTTTCCGAAATGCGGGAATCCATACACAACATGTCTATCAATCCCAAAATATTGCTCAGGGGCCTCCTTACCTCATGGGACTGAATCCAGGCAATTTCTTTAAGCTTTTCATTTTTCCTGGTCAATTCCCTCAAGTGTTCCTTTTCCTGAGTCACATCTTTTAATGCGCCCACTATCCTGATAGGGTTACCCGTTGGATCAAACACTACATAAGACCGTTGTAAGACATACAGATAACCACCGCCGTGTGATTGTAAACGGTATTCAAGGTTCAGTACATTCTTTTCCCTTTTTTCCATTCTGGAAACAATTGATTGGAATCTCTCAAGGTCATCTTTATGAATCTTATGACAAAATTCCTCAACGGTGCGGGGCAAGTTAGCTGGAAAATGGCCAAAAAAAGCTTGATACCCCCCTCCCCAGTTCAAAAGCCCGGTTTTGGCATCCACATCAAAAACGGCTTCATTTGTTGCTTTCAGCAGCAAGTTGTATTTTTCGTTAAAAACCCTCAGTTCTTCCTCGTACCTGTTGATTTCCGACAGGTCATACCCCAAAAGCATCGTATGGTTGGAATAAAAATTATTTTTGATGACCTGGGTTGAAAGCAGGACGGGAACTATTTCTTCTTTATTTGATAAAAAATCCAACCTCAGTCCTTTAATATTCTGTTGGAAAGGCAACAGTTCGGCCAACGATGGCCCCTTCTCTTCAGATTCTCCGGGTTTCCGATGTAATATGGTGTTTATAGAAAAAAAATTCAGATGGTCTCCTTCTCTGCCAAATAGCCGCTTGGCCAGGGGATTCATATATATGATCTGATAAGAACTGTTGATCAAAATGATGATAACATCCAATTTGACGAGCAGGTCCTCCACTATCAAGTTTTCAAAGTAATTGAACAAGTTATATCTGGACAAACTGATGATGGTTACTATCGGTATGGCCGTCATCAAAGTAGCTGTCAAAGGAATATCAGGCATCGAAAGCATGGGCAGTAGAATGTGGGAATAGACTCCGAAAACCGCCGGCAAAGAAATGCCTATCAGAATCATTTTGGCCTGGTTCCGATAGATCTGCTCCAGATCTTTTCTACTGGCATAACGGTACATGAATATAATGCCCAAAAAAACCATTGCTGCAATCCATACCCTGTGTCCCAGGTCTAAGGAGGCTTCCCTCACTGAAGGAAAATAACCCCAAAATTCTTGGTATATAAACTCTGTAGGAACCGGATTGGAATGGTAACTTATGTAGAAAAACAAATAGGCGCCGTAAGTCAAAAAATAAAAATAACGGCTCCGGACAAACTCGACCCTGGTATACAGTACCGTAAAATGGAAAAACAGGGGTCCCACAGCCATCCAGCCTATTGACAGTATTTGATCTACTCTTCTGACCTCCTCTATATTCAATTCGAACCGGAGAATAACTTCTTCCACCTGCCAAAAAATCATCGCTATCAAAAACAAGGCGAAAATATTTATGGTGGCATTTCTGGGAAATTTTGCAAACAGATAAATTAAAAGTGAAATATTAAGTAAGGCCGGAAAAAATACTAAACCTATACTTATTAATGAATTTCCAGAATACATGTCAATATATTATAATTGAAACAGTTCATTGATCCAGCTTTGGATAGGTTCGTCGTCTTTAAGTTTTTTCAAAACACATAACCATAAACAAAAAATTTCTGCTTAGAAAACAGAAAGCAATTCAGGGAAAATAGTGAATTTCCCCTATTCATCGGATACCGGATGCTACTCCACCCTATTTAGGGTGGCACTCAGTGGATACCGCTCCAAAGTTATTATCTTTCAGTCAAAAAGAAGAAGTTCCCGGACAATTTTTAGCGCAAACGAGAGCTATAGTGTTAAAAAAATCGAATATATAGTAAAAATCGGGGATTAAGGCTACCTGAAAACACCTTCTACACACCCTTTTTATTTCTCAGGATGTGGGAAATTATCACTTTCATCTTCACCGGGTCTTTTGTGAAGGCATTGAAAATCCTTTTCTATAAGAAGATAAAGCTCATGATCATCTGCGATTCGAAAGTTACTTTCCATACCCACCTGATCGGAAAAAGCCCAAGAAGACGCCAGCGCAGGCGGCACGGTTACAAGAATCGTATTTTCCGCAAATTGGACACCGATTTCCTGTGCTTTATCATCCGTTTGAAGCCAGTAGGAAAGCACATTTGTATCTCCTCCAGGTAAAACCAGTGACTCTTTAACAGGAAGCCCCTTACCTATTCGGTCTACTTCCGTTTGCGACAGCCTAAGGCGGACACTGTTTTTATGAATGCGTAACTTCATATGATTATAGTTTTTTTTATTCGGAACCAGTGGACAAATGTTCGGTTCTAAAACTTTTGACTTCCGCAAAAACCTAAGACGCAATCCAATTCCACTCCCCGACCATGACAACCACGACAACAATGACAACCACCCGAAAACAACAAAATCCCCCTTCCCATATCCTCCAATCATATTCTTTTGAAAGCCGACTTGGGGCTTTCGCAAATGGGACAACAGTAATTTGAAGGCAGTGACAGAAAGGAAGTTCCCGGAGAAACCCCTGAGGCTGGATCCCCCAGCTTTTCATCGTACACGGTGAGGCACATCGTACACTGGTATTTGTGGATTTTCCTTTCTTCAGCTTCCTTGCCCTTCTGGACCTTCTCCTCCTTTTTTATATCCAGTTGATCATAGTATTTATAACTCAATTCGATGAGCAAGGGGGGAACTGCTTCCCTGGAAACCCCTTTTACGTAGTAAATATAATCCAAACCATTGGGATTAAAATCCCTTGCATACATTATGTTATAACTGTCCCCGTCTTTCCCGCCACTTGCGTTTTTTTCTATGGCCACAGAGGTAAAAAGCACCATGTGCCGGGTCTTGATGGAGAAAGAAAGCCCATAAGTACTAATATCCACCTTATCCAAAGCCCTCACGAGGTAATTTTTCAGCTCCAATGCCTCTTCATCCAATACGGGTAAATGCCAATTTAACTCCAGGGAACTGTGGCGGATATTGATGCCATATTTTCCCAAAAGTTTCTCCCACCTGAGGCGGTCTTTTTCAGCAATCCCTTTTACAATAATGGATTTCCACGGCGTCAGGCTTATCTTTCCAAGGTCTGTATCCAGACATAACTGACAGAGGGCCTTGAGGAAACCAATGCTGAAGCGGTTATTTCTCCAATATAGCCCCAGCCAATATTTACCCCCCACGATACGGTTCATGCCTTCGTAATAAAGGGTGTTGGGTTCAGGATAATCCAGCTGATGTGCGGCCGGCTGTGTATTGAGCTGCAAAGCCTCCATTACGTCCTTGTAGATGTCCTCGTACCCTCTATTCGCCTTTAAGGGCTCCAGCTCCTCAATTTTACGGGCCACTTTGGCCAGATCAAAGCCATAAATCAGGTCAGGGGCACACCAGGGTTTATTTCCCCATTCTGAAAAACGGATATATAAATACCAAAAATTTTCTGTTGAAGAAGCTACAAAGTTGATGTTGCCCGTAAACAAAGGGACCAGGCTCTGTACCGGGTCTGTGATATTGATTTTTAGTTTAGGTCTGTAATCAAATGTATCAAGGATATAATGGTAAGTATGGGAAGCCAGCCAATGAGTCGTAGGCATGACGTCCAAAGCGGTGTAGGAAGTGACAATGTTGTGATAGGCCTCCCCGTCCGTATCATAAGGTGTGCTGATTTCACTGAAAGTCTCATCCAGCGTTTCAAGGTTTTTGTTCCTTACCGGAAAAAGGATATCCTGGCGTGAACCAAGGTGGATATAATCCGTTCCCAAGCGAAGTGCTGTGTCAATGGTCTTCATAAAATCCCCGGGAGAAATAATCCCTCCTTTGACAAACACCCTCACCAGGTCCGCTTTTTTGATCATGTCGTTGTCGTTTCGGTTCTCTTTTACAGCTATATCCTCCGTATTCATCGCCTTAAAATTAAATGATTATTGACGAAATTGGCCATAATTTCAGCATCTATTCCAAAAAATCAGACGGGAACTTCGGCCAAGGATCGTGCATCCAGTATCTTCCTTACTTCAGGTTTGCAGCTTCCACAGCCCAAACCTGCACCTGTTTGCTGGCATAAAGCCCGAAACTCCCTGCATCCCGACGCTATGGCTTTGTCGATGTTTCCTTTTCCCACCTGGGCACAGGAACAAACCAGTTCACCCATTATGGGTTCTTTCTGGCTCTTTCCCCTAAGCAGTTCGGGCCTTTTATCCGACAACTCCGTTTTATCTTCTATGAGGCTTTTGAATTCCGCAAACTCTGATTTATCGCCCATAAGTATGGCACCCACCAACTTATCCTCATGCACAATGCATTTTTTATAATAAGTCTGCGCAGTATCAATCATGAGGATTTCCTCATAACCGGATGCATTGGGCGGCACTTCCGGCATACCTAGCGAACAAAGATCTAGGTCTGCAAATTTCAGGATATTCATAGGGATGGATCCACCGTACCTACTGAGCAGGTCTCCCGCCATATAACGGGCTGCCACATCTGCCTGGGCTTCCGCAGCCGCGGTGATCCCGTTCAATTTCCCCCGGTGCTCCGCAATCTCCCCCATGGCAAATATATCAGGATCACTGCTTTGCAGATAGTCATTCACTTTGATGCCTATACCGCACTGCAAACCGGCAGACTTACCCAGTTCAACATTGGGCCGGGTCCCAATGGCATATACTATGGCATTGCAGGTAAGTGCCTGACCGCTTTTGAGCTGTACATACAGCTCCTTATCCCGCTCTGTCAGGGAAATCCTGTCCACTTGGTTGTTCATCAACAAGCGCACGCCCATCTCTTCAATCTTTTCCCGCAACAACGAACTCCCCATATGGTCCAACTGCCGTTCCATCAACCTGGAGCCCAGCTGTACGATGGTCACCTCCACACTGATCTCCCGGAGAGCAGCGGCCAATTCGAGACCCAATAAGCCTCCCCCGACAATCACCACATGGCCTTTATAATCCAAATAGGCTTTGAGGTCATCGGCATTTTGACGGTTTCTCATGGTAAACACCCCCGGCAAGTGCATAGGGGTCTCAGGCGGGATGAACGCACTGCTCCCGGTAGCCAGGATCAACCGGTCATAATGATGCATTTTCCCACGTTCATCCATGACGGATTTGGCGTGACGGTCAATGGATGAAATCCCGTTAGAAGTGAACAGATGAATATCAAGCTTATCCATTTCCCCATCCTTGAATTTCTTCAAATCTTCCCAGCTCTTGTGGCGGTTTACATAGTCAGGAAGCAAGACCCTGTTGTAAAACGGATGCTGTTCCTTAGAAAACACATGTATTTCATCCTCCCTGTTCAGTTCGCGGTAAGTCTGGATAAAACGATACGCCGCAGCCCCGGCTCCCACCACCACGATTTTTTGCTTGGGTTTTCGATAGAGGGCCGCTTGGACAGCCGAATATTTGAAATCAGGTTGCTTTGAAACCGGATCGATGGCGTTTCCGGTAAGGTTATTGGTTCTGGCAAAATCATTATTGAGGATTTTACCCCAGTGCATGGGCAGGAAGACCACTCCGGACCTGATCTTGTCGGTAACCTTGGCGTGGACCCTCACCTCTCCCCTTTTTCCCTTTACCACCACCGTATCGCCATCTTCAATGCCCCGGCTCCGGGCATCCAGGGGATGGATTTCCAGAAACGGATCAGGAATGTGCTTGTTGAGCTTGTTGACTTTGCCTGTCCTGGTCATGGTGTGCCACTGGTCCCTGATCCTCCCGGTAGTGAGTATCAGGGGATAGTCTTCACCCGTTTTTTCTTTTTCATGGGTGGGCCCGCCTGCTAGGATCTGCGCCCTACCGTTGGGCGTATAAAAAGTATTGTCTGTAAATAGCCGCACCGTACCCCCTTCTTCTTTGGAGAGAAAAGGCCACTGAACGCTTCCTTTTTCCTTCAGATATCCGTAATCCAATCGGGAAATATCTATATGACTTCCCTTCGTCAGCTGCGCATGTTCCTGAAATATTTCTGCCGATTCCCGGTAATCAAAACCCGGAAAGCCCATCTTATTGGCAAATTTCATCAGAATTTCCCCGTCGGGCAACGCTTCTCCAGGCGCTTGTATAAACTGGTTGAGGTAACTGATCCTTCTTTCGGAATTCGTCATTGTGCCTTCCTTTTCTCCCCAGCCTGCAGCTGGCAGGACCAAGTCGGCATAGGGTATCGCGGCGTTGGCGCTGGAAATGTCCTGTACCACAACGAATCTGGCCTTCTTCAAAGCCTCCTCTACTTTTGTGGCCTCAGGCATGCTTACCAAAGGATTGGTGCAGATGATCCATACCGCCTTGATCTCCCCTGCCTCTATCCCTTCAAACAGCTGGGTGGCCGTCTTCCCGGGACGGGAGGCAATTTCGTCCACTCCCCAATATGCGGCTATTTCCTTCCTGTCTTCCTCGCTGTTCAATTTCCGGTGGGCGGCCAGAAGGGTTGCCATCCCCCCCACTTCTCTCCCGCCCATGGCATTGGGCTGGCCCGTTAAAGAAAAAGGACCGGCTCCCGGTTTGCCGATCTGGCCGGTAATCAGATTAAGGGCGATCAGGGCCAGGTTCTGGTTCACGCCGGAAGCACTTTGATTAAGCCCCATGGCCCATAGGGTCAAAAAGCCCCCTGACTCCCCTATCCATCCCGCAGCTTTTTTAATGTCTTCCACCGGAACCCCGCATTGCTCCGACATTTCCTCCAGCGAAACCTGCATGACCTTCTCGCTGTATGCTTCGAAGCCATCTGTATGGTTCCTGACAAATTCAGAATCGATATCCCCCTGTTCGATCAAACACCTGCCAATCGCATGATACAGCATTTCGTCGGTACCGGGCAGCACCTGTAAATGCAGGTCTGCTACGGCGCAGCTATCGGTTTCCCTGGGGTCCACCACGATGATCTTGGTATCGGGATAGCGCTCCTTCTGCTTTTCTATCCTTCTCCACAAGATAGGATGACACCAGGCTGGGTTGGCTCCCGCCACGAGAAAACAGTCAGCGTGGTCTATGTCTTCGTAACTCACCGGCACACAATCTTCTCCGAGTGTCTGGATATAGCCCATTACAGCCGAACTCATGCAAAGCCGGGAATTGGTGTCAATGTTGTTTGTTTTTAGGTACCCTTTGCAGAGCTTGTTAACGAGATAATATTCTTCCGTCAGACATTGTCCCGATACATAAAAAGCCACGGAATCCGGCCCGTATTTATGGATGATACTTTTGAAAACGGCACTGGCACGCTCCATGGCCATGTCCCAGCCCACCCTTTCCAACGGGTGGTTTTTCCCCCATCTCATCTTGGGATAAAGCAGCCTGTCGGACTTGTCTGCTACCACATAGTGAAGGTTCATCCCTTTGGAACAAAGCATTCCCCTGTTTACCGGATAATCGGGATCCCCCTCCACTTTTATTTTGCCCTTCTTGTCCTTTTTCACGATAATGCCGCAGCCCACGCCACAGTACGAACAAGTGCTTTTGTAACTTTCAGCTTTTGCCATGTGCTTAAACAGGTTAAAGATTTTAAATACAGGCGGGTCTTTACCCTTACAAACAAGCCGGTAATGCTTATTTTTCTATATACTCGGGCTGAAGCTGCAGCCCGGCCTTTTTCTCTTCCAGCGAAGCTTCCAGCTCCACTTTTGCAATTTTTTCATCTTCTGCAGAAAACCTGATGAGCAAGGTGGTGGTACTGGTCACCGCTACCGCAATGCCCAAAATCGCCAGCGCTTCAGGGTAACTGAATGATTCCATTTTAAAAAGGAACCCTGCCATGACTGCCCCAACATTCCCGCCCGCTCCTACTATTCCGGATATCGTCCCTATGGCTTTTTTATTGATAAAAGGCACCACAGAGTAAGTGGCTCCTTCCGACATCTGAACAAATAGACTGAAAAGGATCATTGTGGCGATGGCCAAAGGAAGAAATGCCATCTGGGAAAAGAGCACGAGGGCTATCCCTTCCAGAAGCAACAAGCCCCCAAGCAGCCCCACCCGGCCTTTTAGTCCCCATTTGATGCCGGCTTTGTCCCCAAAAAGCCCACCCAACGAACGGGCGAAGATGTTCATGAGTCCAAACAGCCCGGCGATAAGACCGGCAGTTTTTAAATCCAGTTTGAAGTAATCATGATAATAGATGGCCGCTATGTTGTTGATGGTCAGTTCCACACCGAAACACGCCCCATATACGAGGAACAAAGCCCACACCCTGCGGTCTTTTAGGGCTTCTTTAAAAGCCCCGCTGCCGTTTTTCTTCTGCTTGCTTTTTAAGGATTTGGCATCCAGGTCCGCCTTGTTTCCTTCAGGGAAATCGGTGGTCCATTTATAATAGGCGATCCCACAAAGAACCATCAGGACGCCAGGGATAACCATGGCATACCTCCAGGCCGCGGTTTCTATAAATCCGATACTGACGAACATGGCAAAAAACAAAGGCATCACCATTTGGGTAACCCCTCCCCCGAGGTTCCCCCAGCCTGCTGAGGTGGCATTGGCAGTTCCCACTACGTTTGGCGCAAACATCACCGAAGTATGGTATTGGGTGACCACAAAAGAGGCACCGATGGCACCGATGGCCAGCCTGAAGATCAGAAAGGACTCATAGCTGTTGCTCAGTCCGATGAGCATCACGGGAATGGCTCCCAGGATGAGCAAATAAGTATAGGTAATCCTGGGACCGATCCGGTCCACCAACCAGCCGATGAATAGCCGCGCAATCACCGTGATGGCTACAGAAGCGATGATGATATTCCCGACCTGGGATTTCGTCAGGGCCAGTTCTTCCCTGACCACCGCCATCAAGGGCGCTATGCCAAACCAACCGAAGAAACAAAGAAAGAAAGCCAACCAGGAAAGGTGGAATGCCCGCATCGGTCTGGATTTGAAATCCAGCAGGTTAATAGAAGTTGCTTTTTTGCTGAGAATGTTCATGATTTCTGTGGATTAGGTTAAAGGATAGTGGTTTATCTTAGGTTGGCCAGGTTTATTGAAGGGCGGAAACTGATCATGGCCCAGGCCCAGTTTTGGACCGGGCTCAGGTTGTCTTTACCTTTTAATGCAGCAAGCGACCTGGAAGCAAACAAATGGGAGTACCCCAAATTGAAAGTAATCTCCGGACTTATTCTGGAGACAAATACCAGATCGATTTCCTGTCCCAGGTCACTTCCCATCCTGGTTTGTGTGTTTTCAGGCTCATAGACGCTTACCGCAGAGCTGAAATGGTGAAGGTGGACCAACAGGCTGGAACCGGGGAACAGGGAAATGTTGGATTTGAGATAGTAATTCTGCAGACCGGCAGACAGGCCCGATTGCCCATGAGGACTGCCTACATAAAAGAGGTCCATCAGACCATAAAACTTGTGATTGGTGCCATATAGCGGATCAAATGACCGGTTAGTGGCTGCTCCCGGCGCGGTCCCGGTAAGGTAATCAGCCCCCAGGGTCAATGGAATACTTTTGGTCTTTAAGGTAAGGGCTCCAGCAAGTAACCAGGCGGAGTTGGTTCTGCCCGAGGGGTCTTTTCCTCCCTGATGGTATAATTCGCCCGTAAAATTCAGAGACCCGGTATTCTTTTCTCCATAAAATCCGTAAGTCTGCCGGAAATTAACCCGGGACTGTGGCTGGGACAGTGTCAGATCCTGCCTGCCATCATTGAGAAACAGAAAGGATATACGGCTTGAGGCATAGGACTTATGCAGCCAGACAAATTGCATGGCTTTATAATTACCTTCCAGTTCATAGTAATTACCGCTCAACTTACCCGGTTCAAATGCCACCTGTTGGTTAAATCCGGTGCCAAGATGAACCTTGTACCCCAAGGTGTCTTCATAAGTCAGCAGCAAGGCATCATGGCTTCTTCCCTGTTGGGCCCAGTCAAGATCGCCCAAAAACCGGGCATTGTCATAATCCAATGCCTGGCGTCCGATTTTAATGTTCATATTAGGAGATAGGGAATAGCTTGCCCAGGCCTCAAACATGTTGAACAAAGAAGGGTCTGTTTTGTAAATCTGGTTGGTATTCCCCCATATCCGCACATCCTGAGCGGATAACTGGACTGTGAGTCGGTCCTGGCTAAAACCCAAATAAATACGGGAACGCTGTTCCGTAAATACCGCGGGTTGTTCGCCCCTTTGGATCGGCGATTTAAAACCGTTTCTGAATTCCGTTCTGGGACGGATCTCAGCAGACAAGGTTACTGACTGCGCAGAAGCGGATGCAGCACCCAATCCCAATAAGAGGCCGATAAGATAAGCTTTTCTACGTAAAATCCCTGACATAATGTTTGTGGTTAAAACTGAATACTGATTAGAGGTTATTTGGGATTTCTTGAAAAAGCTGAAGAAAAGCAGGTTGAATTTTGTTCCTTTTCATCTTCCCGCCTTCCTTCTCGCTCTTTTTTAGGTTATTCTGGGCTTGGTCCGCATGATGGCACTAAGGTAATTAAAAATATTTAAATTACGTATTTTTACTTAAAAATTTACGTAATTATTTTTACGTAATTATCCTTATCAAAAAAAATACCCTTTTCAATCCTGAAAATTGAGGGGAAAGCAGGTCATGTCCAATGGTAAATTTGTTACATTTGACATCCTATAACCATCAACTTCATGAGCCAGCAATTACTTAAATTCCTGAACGAGCTTTCTCTCAATAACAACAAGGAATGGATGGATAGCCATAAACAACGGTTTACCACTATCCGGGGCGGGTTTTTAAAAAATGTCGAAGTCATTCTGAATAAACTGGTTGAGCTGGATCCTGCCTTGTCGGATTTAAAACCGAAAGATTGCATTTTCCGGCAGAACAGGGACATCAGGTTCAGTGCCAACAAAATGCCTTATAAGATTAACCTGGCGGCCTATTTCGCGGCAGGAGGCAAAAAGTCAGTCGGCCCGGGATATTATCTCCACCTCCAGCCCGGCGAAAGCTTCATTGCCGGAGGGATATGGATGCCGTCTTCGGATGTTCTGAAAAAAATAAGGCAGGAAATCAACTATTCCGGCAAGGAATTGGAAAGCATATTGAGTGACCCGGCATTCAAATCTTATTTTGGAGAAATAGAAGGGGAAAAACTCAAGACATCCCCAAAGGGTTTTGACGGGGACCATCCCTATATCCACTACCTGCGTTACAAGAGCTTTATCGTGACCAAGAGGATCCCTGACCAGGACGTGATTTCTGAAAACTACGTAAACCTGGCACTACAAAGCTTTGGCATGATGAAACCTTTCCAGGATTTCTTATACAGGGCGGTGGAAGAAGTGGAAGATGGCAGCGGCCTGCTCTAAAGCAGGTATTTCTCTATTGTGATGGCCACCCCGTCTTCAGTACTTTTGCCCGTAATTTCTTTGGCAACCGCTTTTACTTCCTCCCTGGCATTGGCCACAGCCACGCCCATGCCCACTTGCCGAAGCAGTTCCACGTCATTGTAATTGTCCCCAAAAGCGATCACCTCATCCATCCCTATGCCATATTTTCTTTCCAAAATGAGGGCAAGGCCTGACGCTTTGGAAATCTGCCGCGGAGCTATTTCTATATAGGTATCCCTGGACCTGTATAAATGAAGCCGGTCAGACAGTTCCCCTTGCAACGCATTATAGAGGTTATCTATTTCATCCGTATCTCCCATACACATGACTTTATGGGCGCCCTTCTTTTTTTCCTTCCAAGAGGTCAGCACCTTCGTATTGGGTTGAATGAAGGCAGCCACTTTGGTGATCCTTTCTTCCCTCTCTGTCCAGGAATCCATTCTGGGCGCATACCATTCATCGGCAGTATAAAGGCTGATGTGTACATTACTTCCTGCGGCAAGCGAAACGATACTGCCGCAGATATCCGGTGATATGGTGGTGGAATCCAGGATGTCCTCCTGTCCTGAGCCATTTACCGGCCCGATCACATATCCGCCGTTATAACAAACCAGCGAGTTGCCGTTCCTGCCCAGGTCTTCCAACAAATGCCACATGGCCGAGGGCATACGTGAGGAGGCAAGGATGACCGGAAATCCCGCAGGCAGGCTTTTAAAGGCTTGGATCGTCCTGTCTGAAATCTGCCGGTCCCGGTTCAGCAATGTCCCGTCAATGTCCGTACAGATGGCTTTAATATTCATAGTGTCAATGACAAGTTTTTTATTTCCGCCGTGAAGATAATAAGAAATGCCATTGATTCAGTAGCGGAAAGAAAGGACAGGGTTTATTCCTTTCCTTTTTCATTTTTTCCGGGCAATCTTCCTGCCCGCTTCAGGGCATCATGGATCAGCCATTCCAATTGGCCATTGGTACTCCTGAATTCGTCTGCGGCCCATTTTTCCACAGCTTTCATCATATTTTCATCTATTCTCAACGCAAAAGGTTTTTTCTGAGGCATAACAGTTAACGGTCTTCTCTCCACTCTTCCCATGCAGCCAATATTTCCTTGGGTTTTCGGGTGCTGAATACAATGGATTTATTTTTCAAATAAATACGGACTGCATGCGCATTATTAAAGATATACCCCCATTCTTTCAAATTATACCTGATGCCCAGACCGCCGAACTTCCACATCGCTCCCGAGCTTTTGACCTCCACTTGTTTGATTTCATCCCAGGGGTATTTTCTCCATTTATTCACAAAAGGGGGGCTTCGAAATTGGAACCCGTACCGGTCAATGCGGGTTTCCAGCTTCATGCTCATAAGCAGCCAGAATACCAAACCCATCACAGCAAGAACAATGACCAGCGGAATATAGCCGTGGTCCCCCAGCTCACCTTTCAGCCAAAGCACCGCAAGAAGCACCATCACAGGGAGTTCTATCATCAACATCAGGTACATGATCCAGGTACCCACAAAGCTTTGTTCTTCTTTAAAAACCATGGTTTACTGGTTTAACGTGCCCACGTTCACTACGGGACTGGCATTTTTATCGGAACAAAGCACCACCATCAGGTTGGTGACCATGGCTGCTTTTTTGTCTTCCTCAAAGTCCAGGATACCTTTCAGCTTCAGGTCCTCTAAGGCCATCTCCACCATGCCCACGGCTCCGTCCACAATTTTCCTCCTTGCCGCCACGATGGCCGTGGCCTGCTGACGCTGCAACATGGCTGAGGCAATCTCCGAAGCATAGGCAAGATGGGAAATCCTGGCTTCAATCACTTTGATGCCCGCATGCTGTAACCTGTCACTGATTTCATCTTCCAAGGATTTGTTGACATCCTCAACCCCGGAGCGCAGTGTCACTTCAGCGTCTTCCGCTTCGAAATTGTCATAGGGATAAGTTCCCGCCATCTTCCTCACCGCGGCATCCGCCTGCAAGTGGACAAAATTCTCATAATCATTGACGTCAAAGAATGCCTTAAAGGTATCTTCAACCTGCCAAACCACGATGGTCCCTACCATCACCGGGTTGCCTATCTTATCATTTACTTTAAGCGGCTTGTTTTCAAAGTTCCGTACCCGAAGGGAAATCTTCTGCTTGTGCATAAACGGATTGACCCAAAAGAATCCATTCGCTTTGACGGAGCCCTTGTAAGCCCCAAAAAGCAGCAAAACCATGGCTTTGTTGGGCTGGAGCGTGAAATACCCGGGTATGGTCAGTATAAAACCAAAGATAAGCACAGCTCCTAACGGGATCATTTCATTGACAAATGAAATGATGGACGCTGCCAACAAAGCAGCTGACACCAAGGCCATGATGTAGCCGGAAATGGGTTTGATTATTTTTTCCATATTGAAATGATATTAAAATGATATTATATCAATATACGAACACTGTTATGCAGGGTTGGGTTTTCAGCAAATTATTTTACATGATATTATACTTGCGGGATAAAAACCCGAAAACCCCGGCAATATCAAAACAGGCTTTGAATTTCTAAAAAATTAGTAAATTAGTGTCAAAACCTTATCTTATGTATTTACCATTGAAGCCCTCTGTTTTTCTAGTGATTTACTCAGTTTTTTTTGGTATAGGATGCGAGCAGAAAGCACCTAGCCATGTGGAAAACAACGGGGTTCCGATATTCTTCATAAACCACCATGATGTCAGCCAATTATCTTTTGAGGAGATCGCTGAGGAGGTGGTCAGTATACAGCCCGAAATGACAGCAAACAGTATGATCCGGCATGTAGCAGATGCTATCCTAACTGACCAATATTTATATATCCTGGATTTAAACCAACACCACCCCGTATTGCAATTTGACCGCAAGGGAAATTTCATTAGGCATATTGGAATCACCGGGGAGGGGCCTGGGGAATTTGGGACCATCACTTCTATGGCCCATGATGCCGCCCTTCAGCAACTTTACTTTTGTGACCCGTTTCGCAAAAAGGTATTGGTATATTCAGAAGAAGGAGATTATCTGGAAGAGATCACCGGTTTTGAATCAATGCCAGCGAGCATTTTTAGGACCGGTAGCAAAAGTTGGATCCTGGAAGGCAATTTCGTAGATCGGACGGATGATGGCTTCATCGCCGATCATTTTATAACGTTAATTGGAGAGGACCACGAACCCCTAGCAAGAAAAAAGCATACCATACACCTTAAAAACGGCCTTCAATTAGTTTATAGAAATCCAAATTTCATATTCCAACAGGACACAGTAGTCTATTTTTTTATCCCCACATTGCTCCCCGAAGTCTTCAGACGAGATACCCTTTACCAGATCACCGAAGACCACGACCTTAAACCAGTTGCCAAATTCCCGTTTCAGGAGCAAACGGATGACACAAGCGACTGGGTGGATTTTGGCATTCGTGACATTCAGGTTACACCAACCTTTTTCATGATCCATTATACCTATAAAAAAAACACCTATTTGTTCTTATACAACAAGGATACCGAAGAGGGTTCCACCCTGAGAGAGGGATTCAAACATGCTTCTTTTCAGGATAACCAAATGCCAATATCAAAATCCAATGGAAAATCCTATTTTGTCAATGTAGGCAGCGCATCTGCAAATGAAGAACCCAACCCGACTATACATTGGGTGAAATGGAAATGATGCCGAGCGATCAGGTATTGAAAATTCTCATGAATACATCCACACCCAAGCCATCACACCGATAAAAGCCACCAATGGCCCCATCACGATAAAAAACAGCCCCCCGGTTCTAAAATCTTTCTGCTCTATCAGACCTGTTGCATAGGAAATGGCATTAGAGGGAGTCGAAACGGGAAGCAACAAAGAGCAGGAACAACTGATTGCCACCATCACAGGCACGGCGATTCCATAGAAGCCGGGAAGTGCGACACCGAGAGGCACCAAAATGGAAGCCGCGGCTGTATTGCTCATCACGTTGGAAAGCAGCACCCCAATGCCACAAAACAGCAGGGCCACAAAAACAATGTGAATCGGCAGTTCATTGATTTTACCCATCACGATGTCAGCCAAGCCCACATCCACCAGGGCTATCCCCAAAGCCAGGCCCCCCGCCACCAGCATCAGGGTATCCCAGGGCAAAGTCCTTACCTGTTCGGAATGGATGACCTGGGTCATGGTGAGCAAAACAATGGGAATGGCTGAAGTAGCCGCCACCGGGATACCGTGCAAAGGCTCTGTAAGCCACATCATGATGGTCAATACCAAGGTAAAAATAACGGCCCTTTTCTTTAAAGGGTCAACTTCACCCTTCCTTTTGGGCAATTTCTCCAAGTCAAGTTGCACGTCAGAAAAATCATATATTTTGCACAAAAATTTCCAAAACACCCAAACCAAAAACAGGCCTGAGGGAAACCCCACCAGCATCCAATCCACAAAGGTGAGGCTGATCCCTTTTTCCTGCAAAGCCCCTACGGCAATGGCATTCGGCGTACTGCCGATGATCGTGCCGATGCCGCCCACCGAAGCAGAGGCAGGGATGGCTGTCATCAGGGCTTTGGAATATCCCGATTCTTTCCCCAGAAGGTGTACCAAGGGCACGATGGATGAAACCATCATCGCCGTGGTGGCTGTGTTGGACATGACCATACTGGCCAAGGCGGTGGTCATCATCAAGCCCAGCAGCAGTCTTTCAGGTTTTTGGCCGAACCTTTTCACCGTAAACCTGAAAAGCTGCCGGTCCAATTCCACCATGCTCATGCCCTTTGCCAGGAAAAACCCACCCAGCAACAGCCATATCACATTGCTGGTCCAGGTGCCTACGAAAAGCTCCGGCGGAGCGGTTTTTTCAAACAAAAAATCCGTGCTAAAGCCTACCAACAGTATGGCGATGATAAATATACCCACTGCAAATGGGGGAATGGCCTCCGTGATCCACAAACCTATAGACAGTATGCCCACTAAAAACACAAAGTCCACAGCAATGCCATACCCCAGCTTTCTGAAGAAATAGGTGATGATCATGGCGATCAGAAGGTTTCCAAAAAAAGTGGAGGTATTGAATATCCACCCCAATTTCAACTTCCGGTACCATTTTAGAGCCGCATAGCGGGAATCACTGTCAAACATGGCAACGTGCTTTTGCTCCTAAAGCTTATTGTTTTCCTGTAAAACGCTATTATTTCAATGTCACCCTCCCACTCTTTTCAAGCTTGTCCCTATCTCCGGGGATCAAATTCCAATCCAAGTCAAAATGGCCATCAGCCATCACCGTGTCCGTGGAGCCATTGAACAAAACAAAGTCTTTGAAATTGGGCAAAACCCCGTGGGCCTGGGAGACAAACGAAAACCCCTGGCTTTGTCTACCGCCCCACCAGGGCAGACCGGAAGAAACCACCACATACCGGTTATTTATGGGATAAATATAAAAAAGACCAAGGCCATCGGAGCCGGAAGACAAATGTAAGGGAAGTTGATCAGCCCATTCTCTGATCCATTTGTTGGTCTCTTTCGTTCCGAACAGTATCAGGTTCGCTGTTTCCAAATCACTTGGTCTTACTTCTTTGTCCGAAATTACGCGGGGGAAAAACATTATTCTCCCTAAGAATTCGCCTCTATACACTGACCAGTTGGCCGCTTCCAGGGCGACCGCTCTTCTTTTGGCCACTTCTTCTTCACCCGGATCGTCTTCCG
This sequence comes from Negadavirga shengliensis, assembly GCF_042652345.1. NCBI lineage: Bacteria > Pseudomonadati > Bacteroidota > Cytophagia > Cytophagales > Cyclobacteriaceae > Negadavirga > Negadavirga shengliensis. The sequence goes on along the minus strand of NZ_JBHSJJ010000017.1, from coordinate 84,998 downwards.
TACCGTATACATACACATGCCTTCCTGAAAACGCCTCAAAAATGGGCCCTTCCTGTCCCTTTATTTTGGCCAGCCCTCCAACAGCGGGTTCCCCTTTTTGCCATTGGTTACCGGATTTTATAAAAGACCATTTTCCCTTTCCACCAGCTTGAACGGTTTGGCCGTCTATATCCACCTCCACCTCACCACCGCCTATATGGGGATGGTTTCCGGCATCCAGGGAAAATGCCAGCAAATTCTCCGTGGTCACTTTTATTTTATTTTCTCCAGCCACTTCGGCTTCCACGGTGGCAAGCCTTCCCGGTACAATCTGTTTCGCTTCCACCCAATAGGCTTTTCCGTATTTCAACTGCCTGGTAGATAAATAAACCTTCTCTGGATAAGGATTTCTGGTCCACTGGTCAAACCATTCGAATATCCGGCCTCCCTCATAGGCATTGACCCAGCTGTCATGCTTCACCCCTTCGTATTCTTCCATTTCCACGTTGATGCCCAAAGCCTGCATTTCTGCCACCCAGTCCCGGCTTCCCTGCACAGGCACCGCCGGGTCCGCATCTCCGTGGAAAAAGCGAACCGGCAAATTCAGGGCATTGCCTATCATTTCTCTGGCGCCCTGAGGGGGTGCAGGACATACAGGAGCTATGGCAGCCCATAGATCAGGGCGGGTCAATCCGATCCAAAGCGTACCGCCCCCTCCCATGGAAAGGCCTGTAAGGTAGGTGCGGTTTTCGTCTATTTTGAACCTGCTCTTTACATCATCCAGCACGGCATATACATCCATTTCGGGTATCCCCCGGTATCCCGCGGTGCCCCTGGCATAGGGGGCCGCCACAATATATTCCACATCGTCCCAAGGCTGAAAGTAGCGGCTGGCTTCCACATCCGTTTCCCCGGGTTTGTTGGATTTGCCAAACACCCTTTTGAGCGCAAGGCGGTGGTTGGATCCGGCACCGTGAAGCATCATGACGAAGGGATAGGACCTGTTTTCATCAAAATCCGGGGGCAGGTACAGGGCATACGGCTGCTCGGTGTCGTCCGCCTCCGAGTGAAAAGTCAGCACCTGGGGTCCGGAAGGGAGTTTTTGGGCAAAAAGGCAGGAATTGCCGAAGCCAAAAACAAGAATCAGCAATAAAATGGAGTAAGCTTTTTTCATAGTCCAATAGGTGAAATGGGGTTAAAGACGGTGTAGCCACGCTGAAAAGGCAACCCGGAACCGGGGTCCCTGCCCAATCGCTGAACTAAAAACCTTGAGCAATATAATAAAAAATCAAAGTTCTTCCTCGTGAATTTTAACCTTCATCGGGCACCTCACCGCACCGGATTCAATTATCCGTCCGGTGTTTAACCCTATTTGCCCTTGAGGTCCGGTTTTGGATTTTTTTTATTTTGTGATTTATTGGGGAAGGGGAACCAAATTTGATCTATTTTTGTCTTTTATTATGCTAATGGGGCTGTCCGGTTTTGACAGTAGGTGTGAATACTGGGCTCGCATGCAGGCTGGAGTATGTACGGCCTTGAAAGATTCATACGAACCATAATTGGCGAATCTAATTACGCCATGGCTGCCTAATCTAACCCTACGGGGATTTAGATAACGCTTAAAGGGTCGAGTCCCACACCTGGGATTCCCCGGCCACATCCCGCAACCCGCCGCGTTTTCCGGGTTGATTCTGGGGTGTCGAAATGATGACGCTGCTCCCTGTGAGGCTACTAAGCAGGGCTAAGACCAGTGGCTAAGCCAAACACAGGTGTGTCACCCAGCGTTGTTTGGTCGAAAACCCAACAGGTGACTAAGCATGTAGACGGTACGGGATTTCCCTATCTGGACGCGGGTTCGATTCCCGCCAGCTCCACTTAAAAAACTTCCCCTCCCCCGGAGTCCCAGGGGAGGGGAAGTTTTTTGTATGGGGTGGTTAATCGGGGTTTTTACGGATTGCACAAATGGGGGAATCAAATCAGGGTCTCCGGAAATGTGGATTGCTATATCGAATTTATTAGGAAATTATTTCAGGCCATTAAAATAGGCCTATTGATGGTTACAGTTTTTTTAAGATTTCACTTAGGGGGATAATTAAAATGAAAATGCTGGATTCCTTTATTTATTCTTCTCCCAGCTCTTCTTTATACCAAAACAGAACTCCAAAAGCATATTGTTCCAGATGTTTTTTGCTGACACTTCTCAAAAATCTATTACTCTCTAAAAAAGTCTCTATAGGGGGATCAATTCTTGAGCTGCAATTATAATATTGATAAATTCTTTCGTATTTCCCCATGGAAGACTCAATTAGAGTCAAATAACTTTCTAATTTATTTTCAAAACAATAGTTGATCAGTAATTCGAAACTTCTATTATAGATTCCGTAATACTCTTCATTGTCATTGATCTTCAGAAATTTTTCCAGATCAAACCTTGTCATTTCTGATTCCTTAAAATCAGGCGGTTTTTCAATCCAATCATAACCTGAATCATTTTTAAATTTCTGCTGCAACTCTTCTGTTTTATAATCCTTTATCCATCTTTCTTTTACCCATTTCCTCATGCTTTCCAGTATATATTTAAAAGCATAGTCCCCAAAAATATCTTTACCAGCTATTTTATTCTTGAACTTTGTGTCATTTCGAGCCTTTAGATATGAATCAAAAAGCTTAAAAAACATTTCATCTGTCTTTGTTTGGTGGAATTGCTGTTGCTGTCCCTCAAAAGACAGGTAAACAAACAGGAATCCTGCCAATGCTGCTATTGGCCCAGCAACACCTCCTACAAAAGCTCCGTATTCAACCAAACTGTATTTTGCCTCACCTTCAAAAAAGTAATGGGCTAAATTATGTGCCAATGGGAGAAGAATTAAACAAGGAACACAACAGGCTAAAACGATTGCACTTTTCTTAATGAAGCTCTTATTTAAGTCTTTCATACTAATCCTCCGCAGCCATACCCCAATCACGATCTGAATTGCCGTCTGGGTACAGCTTTATTTCCTTATCTATCATATTCGCCATCATCTTGGCCTGCTCTAATACTGTCTCAGTAGCTTTTTCCTGCATGTCTGGTGGATAGCCATGTTTTCTGAGAATATGTTTTATTTCAATTTTGAGAAATATCAATCCTAAAACCACATGCTTGTACTCCACAGCATCCATATTGTTACCGAGCTTATCAGCTGTAACCCAGAGGGTTTTTACGAGTTCTTGTGTCATATTAAAGAATAAACAATTGCTTTTAAAAGTGCTATCCTGCAATTAAATGGAAATTAGGGGTATTTCAAAAACTAAATGATATTTACCATCCCTAACCAAAGCTTTTTCTTCCGTAAAAATTTCATTCAAAAGCATCTTTTTTCCTCCACCTACTTCCTAAACCCTCAATTAAATAACCACTGGGACTTGCGCTGCCTTTATAATATGAACGGCTTGTCTGAGAAAACAAATCAATATCAATACAGAAATCCGAAGAGCCAGCGTGGAATCTTCCCTGCGGTACCGTATTCCAGGTCATCGAGATACGAAAAATCTTCATAAACGTATCACATACGATACGTTTTAATTAAAAAAATGTATCCTACATGATACGATCAATCAACGTATATAACTTATTTCATTCCTATTCACTAAAGTTTTTCCTGCTTTCAATAAAATCGTTGATTGAATCGATTGAAGTGGAAATGTCCAAAAGATATTTTCTGACATCATGCTGCATAAAGTAACTGCTTGGTGTCCTCTACCCTTTTAATAAAACAGGGATTACTCAATGACCTTTCAGCGATCAGATCTACCTTCCGACCGAATAATTGCTCCAATTCTTCATGAAGACAAAAATAATTATCCGTATATTTTTCAATGGGAATTTCCTTAAAGGAAATTAAAATATCCACATCACCGAATTCATGAAAATGGTTGGTGGAGGCTGATCCAAAAACGTGCATGGTTTGAGCGTGATATTGTTGGCAAAGCTTTATTAATGCTTCCTGATTATCTTTAATCAAATCTACCATAAGCCTTATATTTACCATCCAAATATACTAAAATTAGAAATACGCCTTATTTTCCTCATTGGTTCGGGTTCGATTCCCGCCAGCCCCACCAACTTGAACTACGCCAGCGGCTGTCGATCAGGAAAATTGCCCTGATTGTATAAACAATCAAAGGCAATTTGCTTTATTTAACGTGAGTTAGGGACGTTTTTGTAAAAAAGCCGTTCCCGGAAGTGTCCGGGGCTGTTCACCCATCCCCCGGTTCCCATGCTAGTCCAGCCGGAAAGAAGCAAGAAAAGTCTCTCCTTCAAAAAGTTCCTTGGCGGTATAATGGAGCGTAAGGTCATGATGGACATGGCTCTTTTCCAGCTGCAACAGTTCTTTCACAGGTATAACCATAACCGCACTTGTACGGGAGTCGGCCACATCCATAAATTCCCATTGCTTCAGAATACGTCCTTTTTGATCTTTGACGGCAATGCTTCTGCCCGTCCCTGCGCCGTCAATGTGGCAATGGGTATAGTAAATGCGCAACTGGTCATTGGGGTCCGCTTTCTCCAACTGGAGCTTTCTCAGATCCAAAGGCTGGTTCACGTACTGTTTTAGAATGAGTTGATCGTTGAGATAAATCTCATAACCGTCTAATCCTGCCTTTGTCGTAAAAGCAAGTCCCAACAGACAAAGGGTAACAAGCGCGAGCGCCTTGGCCAACGCATGTATGAATGTGGTGTGTAACATAGCTGAATTTTTAAATGTGAAATAAAATATCCTGAAACAATATTAATCCTAAGAAAAATGAAGCGAAAATAAAGTAGACCACCAACGGGTTTATTATACAACCGCACCGGTTCGTCTATTAAATCAGTTATTGGTATACGATGGTTTTGTCCACTATTAATTTTATATTTACTTACAGAGGCGGGATTTAGAAAGGTAAACATGAATGTCTCCATCAGGAATATGACAGTGCCCAGAAAGATCTACCATTTGTTGTTTTGGCTGGTGGTGACGGTCATTTTTCTGTACGACAGAAGATACCTGATCCAAAAGTTCAATCTGCCGGACCATTTTATTGAATGCGTAACCGTCCGTCTTCTGCTGGTCATATCATTGGTATATTTTCATCTTTATTATCTGGTCCCCCGGTATTTCCGGGCCAGGAGATATACGGTTTATGCGTTATTGTTATTCTCGGCGCTTATTGTCTATGTCAGCTTGCAAAACCTGTATGACATCTATCTTTATGGATATGTCATAGGGGACTTGGCCAGCAGGGATTTCTGGCATGCGTTCCCTTATAATTTCGTCACCATTTCCTGGTATTTATTGCTTACCGCCGCGCTGAAGGTCAGCCTTGATTGGTACGAGGAAAGAAAAAAGAAAACCTCAGGAACAGATCTATCCCACTTGCAGCACCCAAATGGCCAGGAAAAGATTGTCTTCTTAAAAACAGGCACAAGGCAGATCAAAACCAATCTGGACCATGTCACGCATGTAAAGGGATTAAAAGATTATTCGATTGTTTTTACCAAGCAGGAACAGATCATCGTCAAAGGTTCCTTAAAAACCACCGAAAAGCTTTTGGCGGATAAAAAACTGGTCCGGGTGCATAAATCCTATATGGTGGCCCTCGACCTGATCAAAACCATCAATGACAATCACATCATTCTGGACGGGCACACCATTCCTATCGGCAGGTCTTACAAAAAGGACCTGTACAAATTGCTGGCGATATGAATACGGTTTCTTGCTATTCCTATCTCAAAAATTTTGAGGAGAAAGGAAAATGTATGAGAGCCGAATGAAAATCCCATAATGCTTTTTTCAAGAGGGAATGATGACAGGTCTTAAATAGCTATATTCGTCACTCAAAAAAGAAATGAACAATTTGAAATCCATCCTTTTACCCGGTTTTTTATTTTTCATTCAGACCATACTGTTCGCGCAGCAGGCGGATTCTGTGGCCGTGGTCACCCAAAACTGGAAAGCCACGCCCATCAAAAAAGGGGTGGTGTGGAAGCAAGGGCATTTTGACGATCTTTTCCAAAGCCAGCAGGAGATTAATTTTGTCGAAATCGATATCAGGAAGTACCGTAAAAGAATCCGCATCGCAGCAGATCCGGCGCAATTGAAAAAGACGTCCCGGTTCGCCGCGGAAAATCAAGCCATCGTCGCGATCAACGGAGGCTTTTTCGACATGAAAAACGGAGGAGCGGTGGATTACGTGAAAGTGGGCGGTAAAACCATCAACACTACCCAAAAAGAAACCGACAGGGCCGATGCCGTGCTGATGCTTTCCAAGAAAGCCAGTGCCATCCAGCCCGGCTCCGCGATCAACTACCAAAGCAGTGATTTTCCGGATATTTTACTTTCAGGCCCGCTTTTGGTGCAAGATGGCCGGGACATGGCATTGACCAACAATCCTTTTAACGACAACCGCCATCCGCGCAGTGCGGTGGCCCTGACTGCTGACAAGAAGCTTATTCTTATCGTTGTGGATGGCAGAAACCGTTTGGCACAGGGGATGCGGTTGGATGAACTGGCAAAAACCCTGCGCTGGCTGGGTGCACAGGACGCCATGAACCTTGACGGCGGGGGAAGCAGCACCCTGTTTGTTAAAGGCGCAACTGAAAACAACATTGTCAACCACCCGTCGGATAACAAAACGTTTGACCACGAGGGTGAACGGTCGGTGGCCAACATTATTTACCTGAGATAAGCAAGAAAGTTACTTCCGTTTTAAGTCAGGAGACATCGGCATATCGACAAATTTTCAATACGCCTCTCTTTAGAGCCCCTCTATTCCCTTTATCTCACCAATATGCCCATGGGCATTGGTCAAGCTTGTGATAATGGTCTTAGGAGGATTATCAGGTACATGCCATCCAGATTGACCCAATCAATCTTCTGTTATAAATCCGAGTAAGCACATTAAGGGCACAGCAGGTGTCGTAATCACCCTTCTAAATTGCCGGCTTCACACTGAAAAGATGACTTCCAAAGTACTTACTTTTACCCTTAATATAAAGCCAACAACATCATGATCAACGTGCACCAATTGACAAAAAAATTCAATGTAATCATTGATTACTGGCTGACGGAACTTAAAGGCTACAGTTTTGATCAGCTCCTACTCCAACCCGATCAAAACAGCTGGTCAATGGGGCAAGTTTATGCCCATATCATTGAAGAGACAGGATTTTTCTTCCAGCAGGTCAGGATATGCCTTTCCGACAATGAAAACTCAGCGAAATCCATGTCGGAAGGGGCCAAGGAATTATTCCTTACAAATGCCTTTCCCAATAAGAAACTGGTAGGCCCTCCAGAAATCGTTGTCGGACAACCAGGAAATAAAATTCAACTGCAGGTAGGGTTGATGGATTTGTATGATCAGGCAAATGATTTGGGTAAAGAGATATCAAACAACGACAACAGCGGAAAGACAAAACACCCGGGGCATGGATACCTTGATGCCAGGGAATGGTATCAGTATGCGGAAATGCATTTACGGCACCATATCCGACAAAAGGACCGTATTGACAGTTTTCTGAAAATGTCCCCATCCGAAAATGAACCTGAAATTCTATAATCAGAATTTCAGCGCAATGACATCGGCAAACCCTTACCTCCACTTCCCCGGCGATACCGAAGAGGCATTTAATCACTTCAAATCCATATTCGGGGGAATCTTTTTTGACTTGTTACGTTTCGGGGACTTCCCTCCACAAAATCAGATTACCTGAATTGCGCGTATCTTTTGCCGCTTAGCGTGCATTGTTGGCTGAGGTGGCATACAAACCCAACAAACAGCCGGTAAACCCTCCGGCCACGTTGGTGGAAAGAATATCTCCCGAAACGGTTCCTCCCAGGTTAACGAAATCACCTCCTGTGGTGGAATAACCGAATTCATATTCATCCCCCCTGGCTTTGACCTGCAGGTGCACAGGGCCTTTGATCTCAATTTTCGTACTGGCCAACACCTGTGATTCTCCTTTTTCCGTCTTTTCCAGTATCAGGTAATCATCATTTCCTTTTTTGGTGAGACCAAATACATAATGGAACTGCTCGCTTTGCAGACACACAATGCCCGCCAAATCCTTCTCTGAAGCCGGCTTGTAGTCTACGGTGGCGGTAAATGAAAAATGATTATGCTGCTGTCTGTAAAATAATGTTGAAGTGGGTTTTACTTCTTTGATGTTCGTTTCAAAGGGGGTGATTTGCAGGCCGTTGTTTGTCATGGATATAAATTCTTCCCGGGGTCCTCTAAGGCCTATCCATCTATAATCCAGCTTCTCGGATGAGAAATCTTCTTCATAAGTAAAATTCCCGTTGGGAAAAAAGCCAGCCCCCGCTGTCATGTTTTCAACCCCTTGAGGCATTTTGAGTTTGGGTACTAAGGGGACAAGTCCATTTACAAAGACGGGAAACTCCCCTGACCAATCCACCGGCAAAATAAAGGTTTCCCGGCCTGTATTCACCCTGTCTTTTTCGTTGGGACGGATGCCCAGAAAGACCCCGTAATACTGATTATCAGGCCCCAATACCAAATCCGCATGCCCCGCCCAATCCACTTTGTTTTTCCTGTCTTTGGAAAAATACCTCTGGGTAAGGATCGGATTGCCCGGCGCGGGCTTGTAGGGGCCTTTGGGATGATCACTGATGAAAATGACTTCGCTGTGCCATCCGCCAGTGCCGCCCTCAGCACACATCAAATAATATTTGCCGTCTTTTTTGTAGATATGGGGAGCTTCTATCCAAATCGGTTTTTGGGAAATATCCACACCCCCGTCAACGATGGTCTGGTCAGTTCCTGCGATCACTTGGTCCTTATCCAAATCATATTCCCAGAGCTTGATGACCCGATGTCCCTCATAAAGCGCCTTCCCTTCATCCGGGGCGTCATTATGCACGACATACGCTTTTCCGTCATCATCGAAGAACAATGCGGGATCAATCCCCCCGAAATCCAATTTTATAGGGTCGCTCCAGCCTTGGTGAGGGTCTTTTGTTTTTACCACGATGTTCCCAAACCCGCCGGCAAACTGCGTGGTGATCATATAAAAAGTGTCATTGTGCGGGTTATAAATAATGTCAGGCGCGAATATGCCGGCGCTTATGCCTGCATCATGGACTTTCAGTTGAGACGGCCGGTCAAGCACATGACCAATTTGTTTCCAGTTCACCAGATCATTGGAATGAAATATCGGCACTCCAGGGAACATGGCAAATGAGGAGCTGACCAAATAATAGTCATCTCCTTTTCGGGTGATGGATGGGTCAGGGTAACATCCTTGTAAAATCGGATTATAAAACTCACCTTCCTTCAACGGATAGTCCTTGTAGACCTGATCATCCCCCTGATATACCACCTTGGAAAATAAAGGGGCATGCTTCTGCGTGCTCTGGCTATATATTTCCGTCATGGAAAACCAAGTACAAAAGACTGCTAAAATGATCGCCTGCTGCTTTTTCATGAATAGTTTATTTTGGATTAAGATGGTACCGTTTACTCATTGCCTGATTGAAAATGGTCAACATCATGGGTTGGAAAATTGAATCATCCCGACCGGTCGGTATATCAGCTGTCTTTTTTCCAGTCTTTACCTACTGGGGCCCGCACTTACCCTAAGGATAGCCACGGCCAACGGTTAAAACACAAGAATTGCATTCTCCGGTCTGAATCGTTTTCCTGGAACCATGGGCTAATATAGAAAATCTCACCACAAGTTCATTCAACTTAATCCAAAGTTACCGCTTCAACCAAGCGGGACACCATAGGCTTGGGCTGGTAGTTCCTGTCAAACAACAAGGGATAGTCCGTTCTCCCACGGACAGGCCAGTTGTTTTTCCAGGAGTGGTGGTCCGCAACTCCCCATGTAGTTACTCTTGAAATTTTATCCTGATGCTTTATAAACAGTTTAAAAAAGTCAAGATAACGTTCCGTCAGCGCCTCTGATACCGAATCGGGCAGCCCCTCCTTATAGGGATTTATTTTTTCCTGATAGGTAAAGTTGGTGGATACCTCTGCCCCTTGGTTCGCACGGGGCGAGGGCAGCACCGTGATATCCAGCTCCGTGACCATCACTTCCACCCCCAAATCGGAAAAGGCCACAATGCTTCTTTCAAATTCCTGAAGGGAAGGGTAATCCAAGCCCACATGTCCCTGCATGCCTATACCGTCAATTTTGAGCCCTTCCTCCTGCAGTTTTTTAACCATGGAAATTACCCCTTGCCGTTTGCCCGGATTGGACATGGAGTAATCGTTATAATAAAGCGCTGCCTCTGTGTCGGCCTCATGGGCAAACTGAAAAGCCAACGGGATGAACTCCTCACCGATAATCTCAAAAAACTTGCTTTTCCTGTATGATCCGTCATCCAAGATGGCCTCATTGACCACATCCCATCCTTTCACCCGGCCCTTGTACCTGCCCACCACCGTTTTGATGTGATTTTCCATGCGCTGTATCAGCACTTCCCTTGAAACATCATTTCCCTGACTGTCTGTAAAGAACCAATTCGGTGCCTGGGAATGCCAGATCAAGGTGTGGCCCGTAATATGCATTTCGTTGTCCTCGCCAAACTCCACAAACCGGTCCGCCAATGAAAAATCAAACTCTCCTTCCCGGCGCTGCAGCGGTCCGCTTTTCATAACGTTCTCCGCTACTATCGAATTAAAATGTGTCTTAATCACCTCCAGGGCAGCCGTGTCTTTCCCCAAGATCTGCTGTGCATTCAGAGCGGTGCCATCAAAAATTTTCCTTCAAACAAAGTTTTTAGTTTCGGGGTTTCATTTCCCGTTTTGGATCCCGATCCTGTTATGAGCGCAAAAAGTGCCCCCAACAAAACTCCCATTGTGTGCCAACTGATTCTCATAAATTCCTTCTTTTATTATAGCAGAATCGTGTCGGATGCAGCGCAACCGGATTCTGAAAAAAACATCCTTTGATTTAGTGCTAAAATACCTGTAAACCACCGGAAAAACCAACATATGCTGATATACTTCGCTTCATAAAACCTAAAAGCCATTGGTTCCGGGCCAGGATCATCGGACACCGCCCCTCGGGGATTTCTGCCAACCGTCTCCACGGCAAAAGCTTATTTTGATGGCAAATTGGTTTTTTATGCCTTATTCATATCTCAAAAGTTTTGAGGGATTGATGAAAGAAGTTCTGATTACCTGATGACCGATGGTCAGCAGGCTAATCATAAAAATAGCCAGTATGGGGGCCAGATAAATCCACCAGGACAGCGCGGTTTGATAAGGATAATTTTTTAACCACTCCCGCAGCAGCATATGTATGATGGGGAGCGAGAGGCCTCCTGCCAGGATGATGAAGAGAAAGAATTTTTTTGACAACAGCAACATGAGACTTCCGAGAGAAGCCCCTAAGATTTTCCTCACACCCACTTCCTTGGTTTTTTGCAGCATGGTCAAGGCAGCAATCGCATAAAGTCCTGAACAAGCTACCATTATGGCCAGCAGGGTAAAAATGATCAATAAACGTCCAAAATGCCTTTCTGATTGATAATGGCTATTGAAAAGATCGTCCAGAAAAAAGTAATCAAATGGAACTTCGGGAAATACGGTTTCCCAATTGCTCCTTACCAATTCGATGTGCTCGTCAATGTCGTTGCCATTAAAACTGATGGACACATATTTATGAGGCAAAACAGTAGACGTGAATGCCACGGGATAGTTATGTTGTTTGAAAGATGTTGAGCGAAAATCCACAACCCCTACTATTTCCGCCTTCCCGATGTTGACGTTGCCCCAAACAACTTCATACCCAATTGCTTCTTCCGGATCATCAATTCCAAGCGCCTTTATCCCCTCCACGTTCATGATCATGGTAAACTTACCGTCTAATCCTTCCTGAAAATTCCTCCCCGCCACCAGGGGTATCTCAAAAGCCGGAATGAATTCGGGATCAATCCTGGTAAAATGTAGGGATACAAACTCTTCCTGGTTTTTGGAATGCCTGAAATTGGGCATTAAAGTTAAATACTCCTTACCTGGGATATCATAAGAGGTAGTTACTCCCTTGACCTTTGCATATCCCTTCATCTTTTCTTTAAAAATTGATAGGTTCTTAGAAACCAGAGAATCCCCGGAGGTGACCTGGGTATTGACTACCAATGCACTTTCCAAATTCAGTCCAAGATTGCCCGACTTCATGAAATTCAATTGCTTACTTACTAGCAATGCCGCAGCGATTAAGAAAATGGATATGACGAATTGAAATACCACCAACCCGTTTCTTATATTAAAAACCGGTGCTGTTGGGGCATTTGAGAAATTTCCTTTAATGGCGTTAACGGGCTTAAAGGAAGAAATCACAAAGGCGGGGTATAATCCCGACACGAAACTTCCCATAAGTAGCATCAATAAAGCAGCTAGCCAAAAGAAAGGCGCTTCCATGAGGTAAGAAGAAGACGACATTCCTATATATGGGGCATAATAGGTATAAAATAACTGAACCAAGATGCAGGCCAACACCAGAGCCAAGAAATTCGAAACCAGTGATTCGGTGAGGAATTGTTTTATTATTTCATTTTTTCCCGAACCTATTACTTTTCTCACGCCAATCTCCTTTGTCCTATCCAAAGAACGGGCAGTGGACAAATTGATGGCATTGATCCATGCAATGATCAAAACAAAAACCGCTACGCCAAGCAGCGTATAGACGGTTTTTGCATCCCCGTTTTGACCGGCTTCCCCCAATAGATCCGAGTGCAAATGAATGGAGGTCAGGGGCTGGAGTACAAATACTGAACTTGCTTTTTTGTTGACCTGTCCTATGTTGTATTTTTGTATAAACGCAGGGAATTTTCCTTCCAACAATGCCGCGTCTGCTTCAGGTGCCAATAACAGGTACGTATAAAACCCATCCCATCTCCAATTCGCATCATCGCCGCCGCTGTCAGGAGATGTCACTTCCTGCCAGGCAAAAAGGAAATCAAATTTCATATGGGCATTCTCGGGAATGTCCTCAAATACCCCCACTATTCTGTAGTTTTCGGCTAAGCTGTGACTTAACGTTTTTCCTATGGGAGATTCTTCCCCGAAATAACGTCTTGCTGTGGATGCTGAAACCATTACGGTATTGGGTTCCAAAGCTTCTATATCTCGGTTGCCTTCAATGATTTGAAATGAAAAAAGTTCAAAAAATTTGCCTTTGACATGATATACGTCCTTTTCAGAAAAGCGGATGCTTTCTCCGTCTTTGGCAGTATGGCTGACCACAATATCGTATTCCGAGCTTATTCTGAATAAAGTCGTGTAGCTTGTTACTTCGGGGAATTCATCCATCATGGCCTGCCCCGTGGGAATAAATGCCTGTGCTTTTTGATATTGGAGCTCACCATCAAGATACCGGTCATGCCGTACCCGGTAAATGCGGTCCGCATTTTTATGGAACCGGTCATAGCTCATTTCGAAATGGGCAAACTGGAGGATCACCAAACACCCCCCCATACCCACCGCAAGTCCAATGATATTTATCGACGAAAAAATCCTGCTTCGAAACAGGTTGCGGCTGGCGATTTTGAGGTAGTGGGTTAACATAGCTTGTTAATTTAGATGAATGCGAATAGGTAAATATCCCGGCTACGGTGACGGTTTGAAAACAATACACCCTCCCTGATTTACATCGCAGAAACTATTTATCTAATTTCATACCACCTTTAATTAGCCCCAAAACCTTTCAGATGCCGTTAAGTCTGCCTCAAAAACCCGCGGGCCGAACAAAATTGCCCGCTGACGGACAATTTCGTTCGACAGGTAATGATCATTCCACCCTCGTATAAATAGAATTTTCTATACACATGGCGGCCACAATCACGTCATTGCATGGGCCAAGATCGATGAGCAGTTTCGATCCAGCTTCAAGGAATTCCAATCGCACAGAACGTTCAAAACCCCCTTCGCTTTCCGCAAGGTCCTCCAGGTCGGCGAAATCCTCCTCTTGTGGCAGCAAAACGGTCTCAATAAAAAAAGTGGCATTGTCTCCGCTTAGGGCGTAAGTTCCGGATTGATAGTACCCATACCCCGATATTTCATTTGATTCCGGATCCCTGTAAACAAGATACCTTTCAAAACTCCGGTTTTCACCAAATACATAAACATCCACAGTATTCAGCCCCATGTTCGGATTGTGCCAGCTATGTTCCCAAGTACCGTACAGCATAGCGGAATTAAGAACCATGTCGTCATCATTGCAGGAAGTAGCGAGGAGAATGAAAACGAAAAAACAAGGCAAAAGAGACGGTTTCATGATCGGAGAGATGGTTATTTGTACTAAATATAGACGTAAAAATAAGCCATATTGTCCCAAACCAACGACAAAAGGTACAGAGTGCATATCTGTAGTTACCTAAATTTTCTTTCAAACCGGACCGCTTCTCATCAACCAATATTGGACACCCCGCGATTCTTTACCAAATAAAGGGAGTTGACGCAGGCACAGGCCGAAAAATAATAATTTAAGCAGAGACAATCCCAGCATAATTTAGTAAATTAATCGGGAAGTGGGCTTTAATAGCCATCAAGCAATTTTATCCCTTGCCAACATCTTTTATAAAATTGAGCTGTCCGATAAGTATTCATTAAACTTAACAACAATGAAAAATAGCTTGGTTTTGATCATCATGTGGATCGGTGGATTTACCGCATGCACATGTTCCGGGACGAAGGATACCGTTAGACAGGTGGAAACAAACCTGATCGGGCCGGTATACATCGAAGGTGATCCTACCTGGACCATTGAAGCGCGCATGGCGCATTATGGGGTGCCGGGTGTCAGCATAGCCGTAATTGCCGATAATAAGATCGAATGGTCAAAGAGCTATGGGGTAATGGATAAGGAAAGCAAAAAACGGGTTACCAACCGAACCCTTTTCCAGGCAGGATCCATCAGTAAGCCGGTGGCGGCATATGGCGCATTGCGGCTTGTCCTCGAAAATAAGATAGCGCTTGATGAAGATATTAACAGTTACTTGAAAACATGGCATTTGCCTGATAACGAATGGACAGCGCGAAAGAAAGTCACCCTCAGGCAGCTGTTGAGTCATACCGCAGGCACCACTGTACACGGGTTCTTGGGTTACAGCCCTGACTTGCCGGTACCTACCCTCTCCCAGGTATTGGATGGCCTCGAACCGGCCAATTCGGCCGCCATCCGGGTAGACAAGCTCCCTGGTGAAAGTTTCCGCTATTCTGGCGGCGGATACTGCATCGCGCAACAGATGATGATGGACATACAGGGAAAATCTTTCCCCGATTTAATGGAAGAGTTGATACTGCAGCCGCTTGGAATGGAAAACAGCACGTATGAGCAACCGCTGCAGGATGGACAACTGGATATGGCGGCCACAGGCTACCTGCCGGACGGATCCATGACAAAGGGAAAAAGGCACACCTACCCTGAAATGGCCGCAGCTGGATTATGGACCACTGCTGAGGACCTCGCCAAATTTGCCATCAACGTACAACAGGCCTACGCAGGGAAAGACAACAGGATATTATCCCAGGAAATGGCTAAAGCCATGTTGACATCCAATGTGTCCGATTTTATAGGCTTGGGAATATTTCTGGATAAAAGGAAGGACGACCTCTATTTCGGCCATGGGGGCTGGGATGAAGGTTTTTCCAGCCAGCTTGCGGCCCATACAGAAAAAGGCTATGGGGTAGTCGTGCTCACCAATGCCAACCAACCCGAATTCATAGCGGAGCTGATAAGGTCTGTAGCCCTTACCTACAAATGGGATAACTTTGTTCCGGTATACAGGAGTCTCCCGGACCGGACCGCCCTGGAAATTGACGGACGTTATCGAAAAGGCCATGATGAATTGATAGCGGTATATCGCAAGGATGATGCCTTATTGAAAAAAAGTTTAAGCGGCGGAAATGTGGAGCTGGTCAGGATAGCCGACAGTACATTTATTGCCCGCGAACAACTCCAACCGCTGCGCTTCAGAATGAATAAGCAGACCGGCAAACTGGAGCTGATGCTGCTAAATCCTTATACGGAAAAAGCCGAGTCTGTTTATTCACACATGAAAGCTGAGGAAAAACTTCCCATTGAAAGGCTGTTTGAGGGAGACTTCGATGGTGCCTTGGATGCTTACCGTAATTTAGCGGAAACAGATCCGGGGGACCCGGCCATTGATGAGGACAGGCTGAACCAAATGGGATACCGCCTGTTGGCTGCGAAAAAGCCCAGGTTGGCTCAGCAGCTTTTTGAAATCAATATGCTCCTGTATCCAAACAGCTCTAACGTTTACGACAGTTATGCGGAAGCTTGTATGGAGCTTGGCGAGTGGGATATGGCAGTGGCAAACTACCAAAAATCACTTGCGATGGATCCTGACAACCACAATGCCACAAAAATGCTCGCCCGAATACAACAGGAGAAAGACGCTCGGAAATAATAGGTTTTTAACCGGATGTTTGGGACCGGATGGATTTAATTGGTGGATTAGCGGATTCCACCTAAAAAATCCCCTTCAAGATACCAGAAGGGGATTTTGGAATGCATTTGATATTTTCCTGATAGGTAAATATTATTTTTTTGAGTTTTTCATGTCAGTGACTTCTTTACGGATGTCCTGGGCAAGCTTTTTGATTTCATTCATGCCATTTCTGACACGCGTACCTGCCGCTTTGTTTCCTTTGTCATAAAATTTTTCGAAATCGCCTTCAAGACCGGATATCAGGTCTTTTACTTCATTAAATCTGCTCATTTTCTATAAGGTTTAAGTTAAATCCAAGTGAAGTTAGTTGAAAAATATGAAATCACCTATTCTATGGCGGAATAAATGAAGTTTAATATTCATAAAACCTTCATTCTCCTGCTATTTTGCCGGTGAAGAAACGCGCTGCTCCACTTCCACCCCTCCGATATAAATGCCGTCCAATTCTCTGAGATTCCGGATATCCATCAACGGATCTGCGTTCAAAACAATAAAATCAGCCCAAAAACCCGGCGCCAAGACACCCAGCTTTTCCAACTCCAGGTATTCCGCGGCATTTTTGGTGGCTGATACGATAATCTCCATGGGCGTCAGCCCCGCTTCGGCCATCATTTCCATTTCCAAATGCTCAAAATAACCCATAAACCTGGTAGGCACCCCACTGTCTGTTCCGAAAACTATTGGCACGCCAGCATCATTTAAGATCTTCAGGTTAGCATAAGCTACCGGAAGCTGCGCCTGATAAGTCTGGGCACTTTGGCTGTTCCTTGTCTTCTCCTGCCGGGATGGATCTAACAAAGGCGCAATGGTCTCCTGATCGTATTCTCTCAGAAAGAAGGGGTCAGAAAAAAAGGAGGCAGTGTCTCCGTATACATAAGTAGAAAGTTCGCGGGTCAAGGTGGGGCAATAGCCTATCTGCTTTTCTTTGATCAACTCGATAAAGGAATCATCAACCTCTTGGTTCCTTACACTATGCGCCAAGAGGTCAGAACCAGCGTCAAGTAATTTTTTCGCATCCTCCAGATAATACATATGGGTGGGGATTTTATAGCCAAGTCCGTGGGACCGGTTGATCACTGCCCTGTACACTTCTTCGGTCATCTTGGTGCTTGTGCCCAAATTGTCATCCACCCTGATCTTCATAAAGTCAACCCCCATTTTGTGGTTTTGATCCACCATTGACACGGCCTCTTCCGGCGTCTGCCCCGTCACCACCTCCCCGGCGATGTAAAGACGGGCTCTTTGCTGGGGAAAATTGTCATTTACATGGCGGAGTGACACGGCCTCTTCTTTATCCCCGCCGAGACTTACGACAGTAGTAACCCCATACCGTGCGTATATAGATAAATTCTCAATAACATTATCCCGGGAGTAATGTCCTCCTTCGATCCCTTTTACATCACCCACATGCCCATGGGCATTGATCAACCCGGGGATAATGGTCTTCCCGGTAACATCTTTGACAAAGGCATTCTCCGGCACGTCTACTTCCCCCATTTCACCAATAGCCACCACCCGACCCTCCTTGATCAATAATACACCGTTTTCGATAGGGACTCCTCCGCTTCCATCAACAATGGTACCTCCAGTAAAGGCGCTATACACATCGGTCGATGATTCCCGTTCTTTGCAACAGAAAACAGAGAGAAACAACAAGAGCAACAGTGGGCTATGGTTCATGGTCTTAATTTAGCAAGATTATCGGGTACATGCAATTGTGTCCGGTCAGGATTATCTGTTCAAAAAATATCACCCGAATTCTTATGTAATAAATTCTATGAAGCTTATTAAAGAACAAGGCATGTCGTAATCAACCTTCTAAAATGTCGTTTTTACATAGCAAAGGAGAATCTCCATCTGATTAACTTTGATATATCGGTAGATTGAAATTTCGAAACCGTAATCCTCGCCGGTAATTGTCTATAGCGCGCATAGGGAAGCCAAAACCCACAGCATTCAGGATACGGTTTCATGCCGCATACATAGGATGATTAATCCTTTCATCTTTAACCGAAAATCCAATGGGTAGAAATAAGTTAAATGGCGGAAAGTTGTACGAAATACGCTCCCGTCAGCAAGAAAAACGTTCTGTAAGTTTTGAATAAACAATCAATATCCGGCATTTCATGTCCTTTATAACCCAAAACCTCAATTATCATGGCTGAAAATATTCAAAGACTTCCTGAAGTGGTTTCTCCCGAAAAATGGAAAGCCGCCAGAGAGGAGTTCCTTCAACAGGAAAAGGAGTTGACCCGCTTAAGGGATAAAATCAATGCCCGGCGCCGCCGGTTACCGATGATCAAAATTGAAAAAAGCTACACCTTTGAAGGTCCCGACGGACAAGCCAGTCTGATGGATCTTTTTAATGGTCGTCAACAGCTTATTCTTTATCATTTTATGTTCGGACCCACATGGGATGAAGGCTGTGTGGGCTGCTCCATGCTGGTGGACGGCATGGGCAATCCCACTCATTTACATGCCCGGAATACTTCCCTCGTCCTTGTCTCCCGCGCTCCGCTGCACAAAATAGAGGCTTACAAAAAAAGAATGGGATGGACTGTCCCTTGGTACTCTTCTTTCGGGAGTGACTTTAATTATGATATGGGTGTGACAGAGGGAGAAGATGAACTGCCCGGCCACAGCGTCTTCCTCCGGGATGGAAATGATGTTTACCGGACGTATTTCTCCACCAGCCGCGGGGATGAATACCTGGGCAATACATGGAGCTATCTGGACATCACGCCTTATGGCCGGCAGGAATCATGGGAGGATTCCCCCCAAGGCTGGCCGCAAACCCCGCCCTACCAGTGGTGGCGCCGGCATGATAAATATGAGAATACTTGATCCGTTTGTCATTTAACCCTGCTTACAATACATCTGCATTTTTTGGCTAAAGGCTTTGCTGTCCGTGGGAAATACCTTAAAAACGGCGACGCCGCCTTATGTAATTTTTTTGTCAAAGCCAATATCCGGGTGATGAAAATCACCCATTATTTAAATTTCCATCACTATTAGGGCGCCCAACAATATTTAAATTTGGTATTATTTAAAGTGAAATCCCTGCATTTGTCACTAAATGATTATCGCCATGAAAAAATCCATGTTAACCATTCTGATTGGTGGATTCGTTTTCGGATCCGTCCTCAACGCCAATGGTCAGGTGAAATTACCTGAAATCGAAGTTACCGCCGTTAACTATAAATACCTGAGTTCTACGACAAAAGAGGAAGTATCGGAACCCGTCCGCACAATCAGGTACGAAGCGGCGGCCTATGATGTGAAAGAGTCACCGTTTTATGAAGATGAATACGATTATTACCACATTTCCTTTTTTATCCCGGAAGGAAAAATCCTCGCTTCCTACGACAAAGAGGGAAACCTTCTCCGGACAGCTGAAAAATTCAGTAATGTCCAGTTGCCAAAAGCAGTAGAACGAGCTGTTGCGAAAAGATTTCCTAATTGGACCATCTCAAAAGATGTTTACCTTGTAACTTACAATGACGCAAAGGGCACAAATAAAAGGTACAAACTGCTGCTGGAAAATGACGACAAGCGGATGAAAGTGAGAATTGACGAAAAAGGTAATTTTATGTAAACCCTGGTTAACGAAAAGGAAAGGAGCTGTCACATCGGACTGCTCCTTTTTCAAGTCATTCCCCTCTTACCCGGCTTCCCGGCATGCATCCAACCTATATCCCCTCGCGCCCTTAAAAACCTGCATAGGAATGTTGAACCCTGTCAGGATCTGGTCACCGTGTCATCATATCCACCTGTGGAATTCCTGTAACTGCGTCTTCCAATAGGCTTTCCAATCTTCTACGGCTTTGGCATCGGTCAGCTTTTCCTGATTGACCGCCAGGAGCACTTTTCCCTCACTTTTCTGGTTGATGATGATCGATACCCGGCTGCCATCCTTCAGATTGACACGCCAGTAACGCCATTTTTGTGTCTCACTCAGCTGAGGGACACTGTCATAGGCCACATGGTTAAACCGGTCCATATCTCTGACAAATTCCTGCCAAAGAAAAAACACATGATCCATGGTTCCCGGAAGGGTTTTGCTGGCGGAAGCCTGGAAATCTCCTTCGCAGGTTTGACCTACTTCCCTCCTCCCGATTTTCCGTTCATATTCCACCGTGATGGTTTGCGCCCACCATCCTGTGACACCATCAAGTTCATGGAGTTTATCCGCTATCTCTTTATGCGAAAATTGCCCGGCATTTATCCTGTCCAAATAATCAAACCAGTAGGACCAGGTTTTTCCCGTGGCTTTTTTTATGGATTCTTCCGATACTATGGACATAGTGTGGTTTATGGGGCTCATCAGCCCGATAATTTAATGACAAATACTTTTTCTCTTTATTCCCCACCTATCACCACTGTCCACTCCCGCACTTCCCATGAGACGATAAGCCCGTTTTGTACGTAAGGGTCCTGCCGGACAAAATCTTCGATTACGGATTTATCCTGACATCGGAAAACCAGTACCGCTTTGTCAGCCGGGTCCGCCAATGCCCCGCCCATCTTCAAGAAACCCTTATCATGGTATTCCATGGCCAGGGCCAAGTGCGCTGACCTAAACGGCGCCCTTTTGGTCACATAATCTTCAACGGTGACATAGGTAAGGATAAAATACATATCATGAAGGTAAGCATTACCGGATAAAAAACCATATCCTAATGTCGTGTCAAGTGTAAATTGACGGAAATCCCAAACGTTTTTTTATCCACTAATCCCTAAGCAAGTTCCCTGAAACCAATGCGGGGCAGAGTGGGGCAGGTCTACGCTTGACACCAATGTTATGGAAATAACCATCTAATTGAACGGCTTTTAAATCAAAAACCTCCTTCGTGCTGATTCCCCGAATCCCGTTCACCGGGTCCGGGGCAGGCTGTGCAATCCCTGACTGCCGTCAGGCGTGGACATCTCCAGAACCAATGGGAGTTACTGAAATCCGACATTTCATGCTTGATTTCACACTACGGCTTGGGATGAATACATTTCCATAACAGATTTTTTCTCTACTAAAATTGGATATGTTTTTTGAAAGCATTAGTTTTAGTTGATGAACATTTACCCTGGTATATCCCATGAAAAATCTTTTTTACTCCGGCATGTTGCTGTTTTGTTTGTTCCTTCCTTTTTCCTTACCGGCTCAGGAGACGGAAAAAGTCACGCACAAAACCAAAGACCCGAAAACAAAAGCTGTCTACCACATCATCAAAGGTACCGGCATCAAGCATGGTCCTTATGAAAGGGTTTTCAAGGGCACCATGTCTTTTAAAGAAATGGGGCAATATGACCACGACCAACCTGCTGGTGTTTGGGAGTACTTTAATGCCCAGGGTAAGCTGATCCAAAAATTTAATTTTTCGACTTATGAATTTGAGATGATGGAGGATTTTAGGGCCGTAAAGGCGGTGTTTATACTGGAGGGAGAGGATTTGGTGGAGGTAACATCTGGAGAAAAGCCTGTGCTGTTGGGAGGGGATGCCAAGGTACTTTACAATTTGGTTCACAACCTGGAATATCCTTATGGCGCGAAGGTAAGAAAAGCCCAGGGAACTGTGGGGGTGTGGGTGACCGTTACCCGGGATGGCAGGATGACCAGACCGCTGATTACAGATCCTGTGGACAAAGCCCTGGACGAGGAGGCCTTACGTGTGATCAGCCTGCTTCCCGATGAATGGATACCTCTCCACATCGACGGCCAAGCCAGGGATAGCGTGGTGTTGCTAACAATAAACTTTAAGCAGTCCTTTTCCAGTTCTGTACAGACAATGCGTTAAGCCTTCAGAATGCTAGGCAATATAGGTGTAGCCCGTCGCATGTATCAACCTCTGCCCATATAAGGCATTTTATCCGCCATGATGGTCATAAAGGGAATATTGGTACCGGGTGGTAAACTGGCCATATAGGCCACTGCCCGGCCCACATTCTGCACATCCATGGTGGCTTCGACCTTCAGCGATCCATCTGCCTGTAACGTCCCTTCTTCAATTTTTTGGGTCATCGCACTGCTGGCATTACCAATGTCTATTTGACCACAGGAGATATCAAAATCCCTACCCTCCAGCGCGCTGGCTTTGGTCAGACCCGTGATGGCGTGTTTGCTGGCCGTGTAAGGAGCGGCATGCGGACGCGGCACATGAGCAGAAATGGAGCCATTGTTGATGATGCGGCCACCGCGCGGCGTTTGGCCCTTCATGATCCTGAAGGCCTCCTGGGTGCATAAAAAAGCCCCGGTAACATTGATGTTCATGACTTGGTGCCATTCCTCCATACTCAGCTCTTCCAACGGTTTGGGGGGCACATTTGTCCCCGCATTGTTAAAAAGCAAATCCAGACGGCCAAAAGCTGCCATAGTTTGCCGGAAAAGGTTTTTGACACTGTCCGCATGGCTGATATCGGTTGGCATGACCAGGGTCTCTCCCCCTCCGCATAGCTTTGCTGTTTCTTTTAACGGCTGTTCCCGTCTTCCCGCCAAAACCACTGTCCATCCATCCTGATACAATGCTACCGCCACTGCCCTGCCTATACCGGATCCGGCACCGGTGATGATGGCCACTTTATGATGTTGACTCATTCGCTGTTGTCATTTAAAGATTTGTATATCTTCCTCCTCCATATACGACCGTATGATCTCTTCCACCGATGCATCTCCGACAAAGCCCAGTTGTTCGGCCCGTGTGGTATCAAAATGAGGGGGCCAGGTAAGTACGATGCTCTGCAAAAACGCATCCGGTTCATGGGATATCAGTTTGGTGATCCCGGGACCGGTGACACGTTCAAGGCTTTCTATCATTTCCTGCACCGAAGCGGTCAACCCCGGAAGATTGATTACCCTGTCATCACCCAGTGAATCCGCATCTATATTGGCCGCATGGATGAAATTCTGCACCACTCTTTTTGGCGACAGGAGCCAAAATTCCGATTGTGGAGGTACTGGATAGGTAGCTTTTTGACCGTTTAGGGGTTCCCGGATAATGCCGCTCAAAAAAGAAGAAGTGGCCGCATTGGGCTTTCCGGGTCTTACAGAAATCGTAGGAAGCCTTACGCTGCGGGCATCCACAAATCCCCGCCGGCTATAGTCATTCATCAATAGCTCCACCATGGCTTTTTGCGTGCCATAAGAGCTCCGCGGCTTGGGTCCTGTTTCGTCCGTTATCACTTTGTCAACATCTCCCCCAAAAACACCGCAGGAACTGGAAAATACGATTCTGGGTGAGTAGTCCAGTTTACGGCATAGTTCCAACAATTGCAGGGATGCGTGGAAGTTCACCCTCATGCCCAGGTCAAAATTCTTTTCCGCCTCGCCGCTCACAACGGCCGCAAGGTGAAAGATCACGTCCGGCCGGTCCTGCAGGATGCTGCGAATGGTTGTCTCATCACTGAAATCCGCTTCTATACACTCTAGTTTTACATGCTGAAACATGTCCGTAGGAAAAGCGATGTCCACTGCTTTGAGATGGGTAATATCACCTAGGGCAAGCCCTCCTTTTTCTATCAATTCTTTGGCCAGCCGTCTGCCTAAAAATCCCCCGCCACCTAGAATAAGTACATTCATATTAAATAGGTTTTAAAATTATTGATTATTCGTTTCTTTCAGATTAACGGAAACATCCAGGACAAAAACAAAATCTGAACAAGTCCAACCACCGCAATGATGGCAAGGATGAATGTCCAGGTCTGCAGTCCTTCCTTTTCGGTGAAACCACTCAGACGGACCACGACCCAAAAACCACTATCGTTCATCCAAGATACAAAAAGGGATCCAAATCCCATAGCGAGCAGGATGTAAATAGGATGGTAGGGCAGGTGGTATTCGGGGCCCACCAACGCCGCCATAATACCGGCAGCTGAAATCATGGCAACGGTTCCGGAACCTTGGGCAATTTTCAAGACGGCGGCAATGATCCAAGCCAGCAGGATATAATGTACTTGAAATCCTTCGGTGGCAAGGCTGATGGCCTTGCCCACACCACTGTGGGCTATCATAGCACCATAAGCCCCGCCCGCGCTGGTGATCAATATGATGACCCCTCCTACCTCCAATGGTTTTGCAATACCCTGCCAGAGCGCATTTGATCCCAGCTTTTGCCCTCTGGCCCAAAGAAAAAGTGCCACAAAGGTTCCCACCCCCATGGCAATGTTCTTGTTCCCCTGGAATGCAATCCAGTCCGGCAGTTCCCCGGTAACGGCCTCTACAGTGGAGGCGAAGCTGATCATCAAAATTGGAAGAACAATCGGCAAAACCGATAACATGAGAGACGGCGGGTTTGGAATGGATGTGACATGCGAATTGGTTACCCTCACCGGAATATTTAGCCTCTTGTTCAGCCATTTTCCTACAACAATTACGGCAATGGCCGGTACAAGACCAGTCGCGAGACCCGCGAATATGACGATTCCCAAATCAAGACTGAGCGTTTCGGCCATAATCAACGGCCCCGGCGTTGGCGGAACAATACTGTGGGTGATGACGCCGCCACCGCCAATGGCGACCACATACAGGACAAAATCCCTGCCTGTCTTAAGGGCCAGGGTGATGCCCAAAGGAATCAACAAGAAAAAGACAGTATCCACAAAAACCGGTATGGACAATATAAAACCACTTATCATCAGCGCAGTCGCCGCCCGTTTCTCACCAAGTGTTTTCAACAGCCAGTTTACGATCTGTTCGGCGGCGCCGCTTTCCATCATAGCCGTTCCTATTACAGCGGCTAAGGCAATGACCCAGGCTATCTTCCCCGCCATTATCCCAAACTCCATCATAGGCAGTTCTATTATCGTGATGACCGGGTTTTGTCCCGGCACTTCTGGTAAAGCCGGGGATAGCAATGCCACAAACATCGCGGACAGCATTAATGCGATAAAAGGATGAAAACGCCATCGGGTAATCAAGGTCACCACCAGGATTACACTCAACAAAAGCACCGCAAAAGGCCAGTAATCAGAATAAACAAATGATCCCATGGATTAAATAAAGAAAAAAATAAGGAAAAAATTTAACTATCAGGTCAAAAATTAAATTGCGCTGTGTTTTCGGATAAAATCACCGGTTGTACCCTCGCCTTTGTCTCACAAAACGCGAGTTTGGAGTATGAACATTTAAAAAAGCCGTCTATCGTCACTGCGAGTTTTAAAAATTTAGAATTTGTAACAGAGAAATGACGGCGTTAAGTTACCTTTATCCTGAACAGCGTGGCCGCCATGCGTATCGGGTAATTGTAGCCATGAATTAAAAATGGTCTAGAAACCGATTCTGAAAGGCTTTCTGAAGTCCGTCATTGGTAGGAAGGCACGAGGAAGCAGTCCCTTCCTTGATGCGGTCGTCAGATTAAGTGTTTAATTCTTGCTTATTTCATTTTGTTACTTTTTTTGCTGCAGGTCAAAAAAGTAACCCAAAAAACCCCGCCGCTGTGCATCTTTCCGGCTAAAATTTAAGGCAGCCCGCACACAGGCAAACTCGTCGGTTTTTGGAAAACATCACAACCATATTTGCCGTGCCTGCTGCCAAAAAACCTCCTCAGACATGCCTGTCCCCTTGCCCCCGCTTCTTAAATTTCTTAACGCCGGAAATCTGCAAGGCGGAAATGACGTTTTTCCAAGCCGGAGAAAAACAGTCTCGTCCTCTATGCAGCTGTAAAGAGATCGCTTCAGCGCTGACACCGTCAAGGTAAATCGGACGACCGGGTACTGCATCCCTCGCACCTGCCGATGACGGCTTTTTTACAAAAACTCACGTTAACAAAAATACTTTCTGACGGCCTAACCCTATCCCTTCTTCCGGGTTATTCATTTTCGAGCCAGAAACCAATATGCCAACGGAACAAAGTACAATGCAGTAAATGTACCGATAGTCAGCCCTCCAATCACACTAAAAACCAACGGACGCTGAAGGTCTGCTCCTAAACCGGCACTGAATACAACGGGCAGCAAAGCCAGGATGGTGGTGACAGAAGTCATCACGATGGGTTTTAAACGGATCTCGCCGGCATGGAACAACGCCCTGTCCAAAATTTTTACCCTATTGCCCCCCCCTTCGGCACTATATTGTACACGTAGCCGGTTGATGGTGTCAATTTTAAGGATGGCGTCATTTACCATAATTCCCAACATGACCACCAAACCGATGGCTGACATCACGTTTAGAGAAGTACCGGTAAGCCACAATACCAAAAATGCACCTCCTATACCCAAAGGAAGGGTGAAAATCACAATTAGGGGCTGAACAAAACTCTCAAATTGTGCGGCCAGAATAAAATATAACAGCAGCACCGCCACCATCAATATGCCGATCAGCTGTCGTATAGTTTCCCGATCCTGAAAATATTGGCCCGCAAAGTCAATGCTCAAATCCCGGGCATTTCCCCATTGCCGGAAATGGCTGTCATGGACGTAAGGCTGGTCTGTTTCCACCACTACCGACTGATAAATCCCCGCCCTGTCAGCCGTCACAAACTTATAATGGTCATCGTAGGAAAACCTCACAAAATTGCTTAGCGCATAGGGGGTGTTTTCCTCTCCGTAGAGGTAACTTTCACGAAGAAGTCCCTGAAAATCCACAGAACTGGGTCTCAGCACAATCGGCGTGATCTCCCCAAAACGTTTGATGTCCGTAATCAAATAATTCCCAAAAAGCTTCTGGATTTCCTTTAATAGCTTATCCACTTCCAATCCATACAACGCAAGCTTTTCCCTGTCCACGCGGAAAATCACCGCCGACTCTTTCTGCAAACCCGGGCCTCTTGCCCAATGTGTAATGGGCAATTCATCCAGCCACGGATCCATCTTCGCCGCATCTACAGGCCTTTTTGTGGCAAGGTCTTTCCACCTCACTTCATAGTAGGGGAGGTTGGAACTGAAGAGCTGGTCAAAAGCATTCGGCGCATCCTTGATCGTGAGACTGGCCTGTGGGAAACGGCTGCGGATATGCGAGGAAATAAATTTGCTTTGGGCTTCTTTTTGTCCCTGGTTCTCAAACAGCAGATAAAGGCTGGCCTGCTGTATGGAGTTTTCACCCTCAAACAGCAAAAACTGACGCAGCCCGATATCACTTTCAGCCTGTACATAGCCATCCTGTAAACTTTCCAACAAGGCTATTATTCTTTCTTTACTTTGGGAGGCATTTACCGGCTCATTCCAATCAAGCGTGATCAACAGGTCATGTTTCTCAATAGGAGGCAGACCTTCCACGGGAAGCAACAAGCTCAGCAAAAGCATGCAGGGAATAAGCAGAAACAACAGGAAGAGGGAAAGTTTTCTCCTTCTGAATATGCTTTGGTACACGTTTTCATAGCCTTTTAGTAAAACCATGAAAAACCTGCTGTCCTCCTTTTCCACTACATGTTCACGGAACTGAAAAAATAACCTGTACAGCAGCGGCAGGAGGATAAACGCCACAAGCAAGGAGACGGACAGGATCGCTGCTACCGATACTGCCTGGTCATAAAACAAAGCTCCGGAAATACCGCTCAAAAACACCAAAGGCACAAATACCGCCAGGGTGGTCAGTACGGAACTTATCAAAGCCGACATGACCTCATTCACCCCCGTGACACAGGCCTCCAGCAAAGGAAGCCCCTCTCTTCTTTTCCTGCTTATATTGTCCAATACGATGATGGAGTTATCGATCAACATGCCCAGCCCCAAAGCCAAGCCGCTGAGAGAAATGACATTGACGGAAAGTCCGAAAAAATAGAAAACCAAAAAACTGATAATCAGGGAAGAAGGCAGACTTATACCGATGATGATCGGTGTGCGGTAATTTCCCATAAAGATAAACAACACGCCAAATGCAAAAATGCCGCCGAATAGCAAACTGGTCTGCAGGTTACTTATTCCCGCATTCAGCAGCATAGACTGATCCTGGGTCAGTTCAAAATCCACTTGAGGGAAGTCCGTCTCGAATTTTTCCACTGCTTCATACACCAGGGGCATCAATTCGTTCATTTTGGCAGCTGACTGCTTATGTATGGTCACTACCAGGCCTTCTCTGTCACGAAACAGGTGATAGCCGGTGGGTCTATCCAGTTCATAGCGGACACGGGCTACTTTGGAAAGGGGTACCGCTGGGCCGTCACCTGTCCTTACTGGCAGGGCCATAACATCCTCCGGTGTTTCCAATCTTGTGGCTAACCTCAGATAGTACCTGAACTGTCCGTCTTCCACACTGATGGCGGGCAAATCGCTGTTACCGGCTTCAATGGCTGCAATCACCTCGTCTTCTGTCACCCCAAGACCCGCAAGTACAGATTTATAAGGTTCGACGGTAATCACACGGTCCTGTCTGCCATTGATGTCCACCAAAGCCACGCCATCCAGTTGTTCCAGTCTTTTTTTGATCACATTTTCTGTAAGAAGGGACACCTGTACGTAGTCGGTCCCTTCCTTGGGGATGATCTGCAGCCTTGCCACAGGAATGTCATTGGTATTGATACGGACGACCTGGGGACGGGGCAGATCAACGGGAAGGCCATTGGTGAGACGATCGATTTTTTCATTTACCTCTATGTACGCCAGTTCCATTTTGGTCTGATAATCAAAGCTCAGCCGAACATTTCCCACCTCACTGCCCGACTTGCTTTCCATGTTTTCCAGACCGTTTAAAGTGACCATGCTTTCCCGTATAGGGCGCAACACGTTCTGCTCTATGGATTCAGGAGAAGCATTGGGATAACTGACCTTGATGACGATCTGCGGCACGTCGATTGGCGGGAGCAGCGAGATAGGCAAAGTCCGGAACACAATGACACTGAATACAATCAGCGCCAAAAAAGTCATGCCTACCGCTATGGGTCTGGCTAGTAAAAATCTGACCATTACATTTAATCTTTTACGATCTGTACAGGTGCCTGATGGGCCAACTGCACGTTGTTGCTGACGATAACTTCTTTATTGAAAGTAAGCCCATCCAAAATTTCCATCTCCCTGCCATTGTCTTTACCCACTTCCACATAGTTCCAGATAGCTTCGTTGTTTTCAATGGTGAAAACAACGGGTCTGCCGGATCGGTAAACCACAGCCTCTTTCGGCACCACCAAACTGTTATTCTGGGGTGCCCGGATCACGGCCCTGGCATTCATACCGGGCAGTAAGGGGCCTTGGTGTTTTAAGGCAAGGGTAACCTGCACCAGCCCGTTTTCATCCACTTTGGGATTGATGCTCGAAACGGTTCCCATCAGTCCTTCCACCCCGCCTGAAACCGGGTATACTTCGGCCAGCTGCCCCTTCCTGATATAACCGATATCAGACTCCAGGACCTTCACCCGCATTTGCAATTCGCCCGTAGTCAGGATTTCACAGATTTCATCCCCGTTGTTTACCAAACTCCCCTTCTTAATTTTGACATCCGCCACTGTTCCGGAGATGGGGGCTTTGATGACTGACTTTTCCAAATTAAGTTCGGCCTCCCGCAAGGCTATTTCTGCAGTGAGAACCCCACTGGAAGCCTTTAACCGATCATCCCACGCTTTTATCACAGAAGTGTCCTGCTGGTTGTATATAGAGGGGTAACCAATCCGCTGGTTTTCATATTCGGCCAGCCGGGACCGGAGTTCGACCTGCGCCTTTTCCCATTCGAATTTGCTCTCCGAATTGTCCAACCTCGCAATGACCTCTCCAGCTTGGACCCGTTGTCCTTCAGTTACGAGCAGTTCTACAAGATATCCTGACCGCTCCACGACCGTCATTACCTGGCTGGCCGCCTCTATTTTTCCGGTGGCATTGATCAGGTAATCAAAAGATTTCTGTTCGGAATGCCCCACCTTCACTGTAGTGGCCTGCACTTCCTCCCTAAAGGATTCCATTGGAATTTCTTCGCTTTTCTGCTCTTCATCTTCACAAGCCATAAAAATCATCGACAGCGAAAGAAGAAAATAAAAATAACCGGTTAGCTTCATGGGCTCGAAAGTTAAATTATCTCTATGGTTTATACTATGTATTTAATACACGCGCCTAATGGACGTTCATAGGCGTATGATTGTCATCAGGTTCTTAAGTAACTAAAAAATTAAATGTAACGCAACTGAATGGGCTTTTTTTATGAAAAATTATTTCTTAAAAAATTTAAAAACAAGTAAACCCTCCGTCATTTGCGGCTCAGATGAAATCATTGACCGTCATTTTTTCGGTTACTTCAGTTTTTTGTTTTTCTTATGCCTATCCGCATCCCGAACGGATTTTTTCTCGAAGTTCTTCTCCAATGCCTTGGTAAGATCCACTCCCGTCTGATTGGCCAGACAGATCAGGACCCACAGTACATCAGCCATTTCATCCGCCAGGTCTTTTTCCTTGTCGCTCTCCTTAAATGACTGCTCGCCGTATTTTCTGGATATGATGCGCGCCACCTCCCCTACTTCCTCGGTCAGAATCGCCATGTTGGTAAGCTCATTAAAATACCTTACCCCGGTGGTTTTGATCCATGCATCCACTTTTTGTTGGGCTTCTTCTATGCTCATATTTATTGCGTTTATGATTACATTCTATTTTGGCAGAGTGCGGTCATGATACCACCCTGCCCTCCTCCAATACCAACCTCTTATCCACCGTCTGGGGAACGTCTTCGTCATAGTGACTCACATAGATCAGTGCCAGTCCCGTTTCTTTGCAAAAAAGATCCACCGTATTCCTGAAACGCACCCGCTGTTCTTCATCCATACCCTGAGCTGCCTCATCCAGCACCAACAGTTGTGGCTTTTTGATCATTGCCCTCGCCAAAAGACAGAAGCGTTGATCTTCCAGACTTACCTGATGAAGGCCTAACCTGGCCACATGGGTAAGGTCAAAAGCTTCCAGCCATGACCCCGCCAGCTGCTCTTCCGCGGCAGAAACCTTTTTGAAAAGGCCGACCGTGTCAAACAATCCTGAAAGAACCACCTTAAGACAGGTTTGGTTGGCTGGAAAATAGCGGGACAGTTCCGGGGAGACAAAGCCGGTAGGTCTTTTTACATCCCAGATGCTTTCCCCCGTTCCCCTCTTTCTATCAAAAAGCACCATGTCATTGGCATAGGCCTGTGGATTTTCCCCCAGGATCAGACTGATCAAGGTGGATTTCCCTGCCCCATTATGCCCCTTAATGAGCCATCGCTCAGCCGGATGGACTTCCCAGCATACCCGATCCAATAGGATCTTATCTCCATATTTGATGGTTACCTTGTTCAGTTTTACCAGCTTGCTGAAGGAGGAATGAGGATAACCTGAAAGCAATTCCTTCAGCTTTCCATTGCTCTGCAGATTATTACTTTTGTTTTGCTGCTCCCATTGCAGAAGGTATATTTTGTCCTGGATCACCTCGATCCGGCCATTCCTCAGCAGCCCTAGCTTATTGATGGCCATTGGTATTTCGGTGGCGGTGGTGGTCATCACCACCTGAATTCCCGACCGGATAATGCACTCCAGGATTCTTCCAAAATCCCTCCGGGTATCCACATCCAAACCCGTCATGGGCATGTCCATCAAAAAAAGCTTGGGATTTTTCAGCAGCCCCGCGGCCAAAGCCAGCCTTCTTGTTTCACCGTTGGAGAGTTTGATCAATGACTTGTCTTTCAAAAGTTCCAGACGGAAAAGTCTCATTACTGACCGCAGGTCCCAGGGCTCTGTCTCTGCAGCCTCCACCTTCCCGAGGTAGCGCTCCACGGTGTCGGCCTCTTCGGATTCACTGCTGTTGAATCTTTGTTGATAATAAAAATTCTGAAGGTTGGTTTTATCCCTGAATGCATATTTCTGTGACACCATAGCCACCAAATCCCGGAAACTGTTGATCTTTCCTTCCTTTGCACGTTTTTCCTGATAGCTACGGGCAAAAGGCATTTCGAGGTGCCCCTCCACCAGGGAGGTCCTTCCCATGAGGGTTTCTAAAAAAGCCGTTTTTTCAGCTCCTGAAGCAGCCAATATGGCCCAACTTTCGCCGTTTTTCATCCGAAAATCCAGTTGCTGAAAAATGGTTTTTCCGAAATGTTTAACGGTGCCGTTGTGTATGGCCAAAAAAATACCGGTATCACCCATCAGTTACGTTTCTTTTTGCTTTCTTTAATCCACCCGTCTTGGTTCGGGGTTTTTCTATACTTTGTTTTTGGAATCCAAAATAATAGTAACCGGTCCATCATTTATCAATGAAACCTGCATATTGGCTCCGAATTCGCCGCTTGCCACAGGCTTACCCAATACTTTTTCCATATTTCTGAGGCAGGATTCGTACAGCGGAATGGCTTTTTCCGGTTTGGCGGCTTTGATGTAGGAGGGCCTGTTCCCTTTTTTGGTGCTTGCATGCAGGGTAAACTGGCTGATCACAAGCATATCCCCCCCGACCTCCAATATACTTTTGTTCATCACGCCCTTTTCGTCCGGAAAAATTCGCATATGGGCCGTCTTCTTGCATATCCATTCCACATCCTCCATTTCGTCCGCCTCTTCTATTCCCAACAGCACCATGAGTCCGGTTTTGATCGCGCTTTTAATGTTTCCGTCTATACTTACTGAAGATTCACTTACCCGCTGTAAAACTGCAATCATGATTTAAGTTAACTTATGCATTTCTGTAGAAGAGATGGTTTCCACGCCCTGCCGATCCGCATCTCCGGCCCGCTCTACCATGACCCTGGCCACTTGGTGACCATAAATGGGTTTATATTTTCTAAACAATCCGATCAGGTTCAAACCTTTTAGCAAAACCCCTCCCACAATTTCGCCCAACCGCGATTCTCTTCTGTTGCCTAATAATAATGACGGCTGAAACAATCCCAGGTATTCAAAGGGAATAGACTTGAGGTCGTGTTCTACCTCTCCTTTCACCTTGTTGTAAAAAACCTTTGCACGGGGATTTGCGCCTATGGCGCTCACATACAGAAACCTTTTTGCCCCCAAACGGTGAGCCCAGCGGGCAAAACCCACTACATAATCATGGTCTATGCGGTAAAAATTCTCTTTGGAGCCTGCATCCTTTATGGTCGTCCCCAAAGAAGAATAGGCGTGGATGGTGCCATTTCCCTTTTCCAGATGCTGAACCAGGTTTTGGTAATCCCCGCCCCTGTCGTTCTCCCTTATAGCCGCCACAAGATCCAGTCCGTCCAATTTTTCGAAGTCAATTTTTAGCTGTACCAACTTCGGGTGCTTTAGCGTGAGTTCCCTTCTCCCCAGCACAACGACCCAATCGTATTTTTCATCGCGAAACAAGCGATGAAGCAACTGCATGCCCACCAGGCCGGAAGCTCCGGTAACGATAGCGATTTGGCTCATCGTGGCTCAGCGGTTGATTTGGCTTTTTCCCATTCCAAAAACAAGAGTATATCGGCCTGGAGGCTTTTATAGATGGCAAGCAATACCGACAGGTCATCCACATAACCTACAAACGGGATAAAATCCGGTACCATGTCCAGCGGAAGGGCGAAATAGAAAAGGCCCAAAACCAGCAAGGCCAGCGATCTGTTGGATAGGCCTGAATAACTTTTATTCAGATGGGCCCGCAGCATTCTGATAAAAACCTCGATTTGAAATCTGGTTTCCATAAACAATGGGCTCGCAGCCAGCTCCTGCCACTTGAGCATAACCCGTTCAATCAGTTTCCTGATTTTTTTATCACAGGATGCAATCCTCGCCGCTTTCTCTAAATAGAGCAGTTTGGCTTTCTCCAGGATGCGTTGATATTCCTCTCTTCTTTTCATATGATTATAATTTGTTCTTAATAGGCCACATGCTTGCGTGCCGTAATGCACTTCAGCATGCAGGCATGGAATCTCGCATGTTTCCCCCCCCCGATAGCTATCGGGGCTATCGGGGCATCCCAGTTTGTGACGGTTCCGTCATGCTTGATTTCATTTGTCTATATTTTGTTTTTCAATGGTCATAACTTGTCCCGCACCTCAGGTCGGGATAGCTTGTCCCGAACTGATTCGGGAGAATCTCGCATGATAGATAATCTCCCTCCGTGTGACGATTCCTTCATGCTCGATTTCATGTGTTTATTTAATACGAATTATTCACAAATAATGATATAAGGCATTGATAAATGCGAAAACTTTCTTGCCTTTATTGCCCAACTTTTGCCCCATTATTGCCCTTTTTGCCCCATTATTGCCCGACTACTTTGTAGGAAATTCCCGCTCCCGAAGTTCCTGTTTTAACAAGGACCTTAAACTTGTCTGACAATTCGGTAAGTTCTGTTGTGGCCGTTCTTTTTGAAATGTCGTTCAATGTTTGATAGTCGCTGTTTGTGATTTTACCTTTTTCTTTTGTGTACAAAACCGCTTTCACTTGTCTGTCGTTCAGTCCAAGCGATTCTAAATATTCTGCATTGTAAATATCTTTTCTGAAAACTACCCAAAACCCCGACATTTCGTAATAATAAAGCGGTTTGGGAAGTCCTGCTGTAAGGCATTGAGCGGTCATTTTTAAAAATCCACGTCCCCACGCTTCAATATAACCACTTCTGAAAAAAGCATTGGCAATGTCAGGATTGTAAGGAATTGACGGGTGCTTGCCTGTCGTCAATTTTTCCATTGTCCAATTTTCCGGCAACTGTCCTTCGTTCCAAATCATAATTTTGTCTTTGTAAACGCTGATTTGAATAGGCGTGTAGCCCGAATAATCTTTGTGGGCAACAGCGTTCAATATTGCTTCCCGGACGGCATCTTCAGGATATTCAAATGTTTCAACACGATGTATTCCTTCATAGCTGATATACGCTTTGAAATACTTAGCAAACAAAATTTCCATTGTTTTTTCAACCTGTTCAAACAAGTTTCCGTGAACTTCATCTTGAAAAAGTAAATCAGCGTCCGTTTCAAAATACCCGATTTTGATGTACGCACCTGTCACAAATTTTTCGGGATCGGGATGAAAAAGCAAAATGGCGGCTCGTTTCAAATATCCGTTTTCAATGAGTTTCAGATTTTCAAGCAAATGATCATTGCTATCGGTTAAACTGTCTTCCGAAAGGCGTTTGTTTTTAAAACCCCGTTTGCGAAAAAACTCAAACGCTTCCTGTTTCAAGTCTTTTACAGAAACCTTTGGGATGGGAACACCGTCCCAAAGGTTGCCTTTTTTCAGTAACAGGAACTTGTCCAATGCAGCACCTTTTAGCTCTTGTTTTGTGCTTCCGCTTCGGTAATGATATTGCCCCTTGTAATTGACTGCATTGGGATAAGGTTCTACAGCAATTTCAAGATATTCGCCCTGTTTGCTTTCGTGTATATTTACTTCAACCAAAATTCCTAAAACATCACGCACTTTATTTGGAATTTCTTCCAACAACTTTTTGGCATTGGCCACGCCAACCACTTTGCCTTTGTCGTCTTTTCCGATAAAAATAGTACCCCCATTCGCTTTGGCAAAACCGCATATCCATTTTAGGTATTCGTCCCGCCAAGCACTTTTGTATTCTATGTTTTGTGTTTCGGGCATATTCGCTGAATAAAGCGACCAAGATACATTTTTTGTCAAGCGTTGACAAGAAATGGCTCCCCGAAAAACCGGATAGGTTTTTTGCTTTTTTATATTAGGGTGTAGCATTAGAAAAAAACTAAACGTGCCATTTACTCTCAGTTTCTCTATTTTTTATAGGTGTCCGCAAACATTCGTTTGTGAGGTTGACATTTCACGATGAGGTATGACTTCAGGGTATAAGCAGGTGAGCATTTGCATCCAAGTTCCTATCTACCGCGGTTAAAGTATACTTGATAGTTATACTGGTTCTAATACAACTAATCACCCGCTTCCTTATACCTAATGTTACGGCATATTTTAATCTTTTCAATATGCGTCATGCAGCAAATTCCACCACGTTCGACTTTTTTTCTTCGTTCCTCTTCCCAATTATCTGGATTATTTCCATAGTGATCCCGGTTTTCTCGGCAATTTATCAGAAATAAACTCTTATTTCCGACTTGACTGTCTTTAAGGCCAACGCTACAAAATCATTTTTCTGCTGCAGGGAAATTTGGAAGATATGTTTGGCCAATTCTATGCTCTTCGCATTGGCATCCACTTCCTGATAAGCCCGGTTGATGATAGAGATCACCTGTTCCACGGCATTCCGCACCCCCTCCCAAGCTTCGTCTGAAAAATAAACCTGTTGGGATAAGTTATGGTTAAACTCATTCCTCACTTCTGAAACCAGCCTGCTATGGAGTTCCCCGGCTGTATAGGTAGGGTCATTCACGCGTCTTACCAGATTATTGGGCATGATCCTTTCCAAAAGGAGGCAGAGTCTTTCACAGGCCTGCAACCTAATGGGCAACACCAGTTCCGTATTTTTGGTCTTCAGTTCCATCCACTTCATTTCCCTGTCCTTTTTCAAAAATGACACTGCCACGATATACATGCCATAGATGGCCAATCCTGCAGGAAGTATAACTTTTAAAAGATCCATAATGTATTCCATGCTTTTCAGATTTCGGGTTCAATATCCAAAATTATGTAGAGTTATGCTATGTGCCCACCTATTTTATGTTTTATTTTTGAACCATTCAACGGCAAAAAGCATTTATCCAACATGTTAATTCCTGTAAAAATCACTGAAAAGGCACTTGAGGAGATCAAAAACATCATGGCGCATAAAAACATCCCGGAAGACTATTCACTGCGGTTGGGAATTAAAGGGGGTGGTTGTGGCGGCATGTCTTATATATTGGGATTTGACAAAGCCAAAGAAGGAGACCAAATATTCGATTTCGAGGGCATTTCCGTGCTCGTAGAAAAAAAACATGTGATGTTTCTGATGGGTATGCAGGTGGATTTTTACGAAGGAAATGATGCACGGGGCTTTACCTTCACCAACGCCGGCATTCCCAAAAGGCATGATCTTTAAACCAATCCTTCAAATCCGTATTTGACGTTGGCCCAAAATCTGTCCAGTGCTATAATTCTTGGTTTAAGAAAAGAAATAATGGCTGGCCAGTCCTCTTCGTTCATGACATTTACCCCTTCCAGCCTTTTTCCTATCCGCTTCAGGGCACCGCCGTATTCATCCACCGCCTCCTTTTCCCATTCCCAGCTTTCCCCGGTTTCCATCTCCAGCAATTTTCCGAACTGCTCGAACTGGTCAAAAAAAAGCTCCCTGACATCAGGATCGGGATGGGTGATCTCTATGCTTATAGAAGCAAAATCTTTCTCGGCACGCATTCTGAAAAATATCTTTTTGATTCCGGTCTTATAGTTCTGCCATTGGACTTTGGCTCCCTCTGCTGAAGGCACCGGCTTGAGATATTGGCCGAAAATCGTCCAGAATGCCTGTTTTGTTTTGCTAACCTGGTTTTTTGTATACATTACCGGAAACAGTAACTATTGGTAATCGTCCGGATACTTCACTTCCACCACGGAATAATTCACCACGCCTCCCAGGGAAGGATTATGTTTTTTGATCACTACCCGGACCTTTATCAGATTCGGGTAAATCTTCAAAATATCCTGGACCATCAGATGCGCCAGGTGTTCCAGTAATTTCACCGGTTCCTGCATGTGGGACTTGGCTATCTGGTAAAGTCTGTAATAATCCACCGTATATTTCAAGTCGTCATCGATCATGGCCCGGTGAAAATCCGTATCCACCTGGATATCTACCGTAAACCGGTTTCCCAGTTTTTTTTCTTCGGAAAAAACGCCATGATAGGCATGAAACTCTATTCCTTCAAGTGCAACCCTACCCATCAGTCAAATTCGTCAAAAAAAGATCCCGACTTCCTTTTCTTGTCCTTATCTTCGCCGGTGGAACTGTCCAAAGGTTCCTCTTTGTCTTCATTTTCGGCATATTTTCCCTCCGGCTCTTCTTCCGGGATCTCGGGGGAGTCCCGGCGGTTCTCTGCATCAAAAGGTTTTTCCTCCGCGGGCGCCTCTTTCTCAGGCTGCTCTTCTACATATTCAGCCTTCCTGTCGTCTTCACGCCTATCTTCCTCGGTTATCTCATCCTTTTCCTCGAATTGGACCGCCTGTTGCTTTCTTCCCATACTTGAATAAGCCTTTTCTTTGCGCTGCAGCTCCTTAACAGCTTTGGAATGGACGGAAATATCCACGTCATTAAAAATCTCCTGGGAACTTTTGACATTGTCCAGGGTACCGGTGGCCAGCGTTTTCAGGTTCTTCAGAAGATTTTCCCGCTGGGTCATCAGTCTTTCATAGTTCTCCACCAGCACGGAAATATCCTCTTTAAGATCCTCTATGATGTTTTTGGCCTGTGATTCTGCCTCTTCCACCGTGTTTTTGGCCTTGTTTTTGGATTCCGCGCTCAGCGCATCCGCGTTCATCTGCGCTTCCTTCAGGATCAACTCGGCGGTTTTGTTGGCTTGTTCAATAATACTGGCGCCGGTGTCTTCCGCTGTCTTAAGGGTTTTGAAAAGCGACTCCTCCACTTCCCGCAATTTGGCAGCCTCCCGCTCCACTTGCTCGAATTTCATCTGAAGCATGTTTCGCTCTTCCATCATTTTCTCCCATTCTTGGGACAGAAAAGTCAAAAAGGCATTTACTTCATCTTTATCATATCCTCTGATTTTTTTTTCAAAGGACTTCTGACGAATGTCCAAAGGTGTTATCTTCATAGGGTTAAAGTTCTATTTCCCAGACGGAAATGGTATGGTCATCGCTCACCGCTACGATTTGCTGATGGTAAGCCGTCCATTTCACTTTGTTAATTGAGGTCCCATGACCTGCATGTCTGGCTTTATCAATGACTTTTAATAGTTTAAACTCGCGGGCATCCCATAACTTAATGGATTTGTCCATGCTACAAGTTACAAAATATCTGCCATCATCACGAAAAGACAGGTAATTGATTGCATACATATGTGCCACGATATCTTGGATCTCGCCAAAACCGTTTGTATCCCAAATCTTCAAATGGGCATCTCTCCCTCCGCTTATAAGCACCTTTCCGTCAGGGGAAAAGTCCAGGGCAAAAACCGAATTGGTGTGTCCGGCCAAAAGGGCCACCGGCTCCCAGTCTTTAAGCGAAAAAACTTTTACGGTGTGGTCACTGGAGCCTATTGCCAATTGCGAATGGGAAGGATCCATCGCCAAGACCCTCAGACTTTCTGTGCTTACTTTGATGTGTTTCAGAGGGGAGCGTTCCTTTAGGTCCAAAACCACCAAGACACCGTCACCGGTGGCAGCCAACAACAGATTTCCGACGATTTTTAGATCAAAAATGGCATTTGAAGTGATTTTCAAAGACCAGATTTCCTGTTTGCTCTCCAAGTCGATCGCATGGATCCCTTCGAAATTTTGGCCTATATACAATATACCCTGCTTTCTGTCCACACAAAGTGCATATACAGAAGCCGGTAGTTTTGCAAGCAGCCTGCCATCCCCGGGTTGAGAAAGATCCCACTCCACCACCATACCATCTCCGGATCCTGTATAAAACATGTGAGGGGCAATCCCATCCGTCAGTGCGAAAATTGAATGATTGTGGCCTGTAAGGGTATGAAGTTTATTTACTTGAATTTTTGACATATATTGCATATGTATTTTATCACCAAGCTCACTATTTTGGGTAAATATGCGAACAAAAATAGAAAAAATCAGTCCTTTGTCTGCGTTTGCTGTAAACAATATTCAAGAGCAGAACGGCGCATCGTTGGAATTTTTAAGTTTTCGGGAAAAATTGTCTTTCGCTAATATCAGTCATCCCCAAAAAAGAATGGAATGGAAAGGAGCGAGAATGGCCATTAAATCCGCTCTGGAAAC
The DNA here is from genome assembly GCF_042652345.1 of Negadavirga shengliensis. Taxonomy (NCBI): domain Bacteria; kingdom Pseudomonadati; phylum Bacteroidota; class Cytophagia; order Cytophagales; family Cyclobacteriaceae; genus Negadavirga; species Negadavirga shengliensis. Next base: position 44,880 of record NZ_JBHSJJ010000017.1, on the reverse strand, counting down.
CATCCAGCTGCCTTATCCGGGGTTTTATAAAGACCATCATGGAAAATCCCATCCGATGGACGGGTATGGCCATGTGTCCCTTACCCATACGGGAAATATGGCTGCGGCCATTTTTCATAAAGAGATGCCTGTGGGGATTGACCTGGAAAAGATCAGGGAAAAAACGGTCAAGCTCGGCCCCAAATACCTGGATATGGAAGAAATGGAATTTCTGGAAAATGACCCTTTTCTTTATACCATGGCTTGGTCCGCTAAGGAAACCATCTTCAAGTGTCAGGGAAGAAAGGGGATCAGCCTCAGGAAAAACATCCTGCTTCAGCCTTTCCGTAAGGACAGCACTACCATCAAAGGCAAGGTCTATGATTCGGGATTTGCCGATCACCATTATCTGGTGAAAGTGGAGGTGGAAAATGATACGATTCTCACGTACACCATTTGGTGAAGGTTTTGATTATCTTTGTTGCTAAACCGCTGTTTGCAATGAACAAGTTAGTGTTAATGACTGCCCTGTGTCTGATGGCTGCCCCTCTTTTAGGCCAGCGAATAGCTGATTTTGAGCTGATGGATGTGGTTTCAGGTAAGGGGTTTTCCCTTGAACAACATAGGGATTCGAAGGCCATTGTCATCGTTTTTTCCAGCGTGGGCTGTCCCTTCTCCAAACTTTACGAAGACAGGGTATTGGAGCTGCAAAAAAAATTCTCGGCTGAATCCGTTGCCTTCGCCTTCATTAACCCCCACACCGGACAGGGGGAAGATGAGAGCACTACAAAAATGGGGCAAAGGGCCAGAGAAAAAGGCTATACCCTTCCCTTCCTTGCAGACCCGGACCAGTCGGTTACAAAAATGATGGGCGTTTCCAAAATCCCCGAAGCTGTGGTGCTCACATCCGGGCCCACCGGCTACGCTGTCGCCTATAAAGGAGCCATAGACAACAATGCCCAGTCTGCCGAAAGCGCGTCCGTGCACTATTTGGATGCTGCTATCCAAAATATTCTCAACAGGAGACGACCAAGCCCCACCACCACCCGTGCAGTAGGCTGCAATATCAGGTTTCATTAAGCTTCCACGATTTCCAATAAAAGCTGGACTTCTTTGGCCTTGTCCATTTCCCCGATCTTTTCAAAAGAAAAAGCCAGGTTTCTCAACGTCCTTCTGATGATATGAATGGTTTCGCAGGGCTCAAAGTACTCCGGTTTGGGCGCTATCCTCAAATGCTCCAGATAATTGTGGATGTCCTGGCGCGTAAAAATCAAACCTTTGTTAAAAGCATTGATATAAAAACCAAGTTTTTCGGATTTATAGGTCAGCACAAAGAGATTGGGCAAGTTTACCCCATAAATGGGCAAGCCCAGCTTGTTGGCCACAAGAAGATATACCGCACATAAGCTGATAGGATTGCCCCTTTTGGTTTCCAACACGTTTTTTATCATGTTGTTACCCGGAGAATGGAAGTTCTTCGTATTGGCGGAAAATTTCAGGTCATTGAAGAGCACATTGTTGATGATCCTTATCTTATCATATGCGGGCAAATCGCTGTTAAAAGAAGTCCATACTTCGAAATAGATCTGCTGCATAGCGGCATTCAAATCCTCAAATTCCAATTCCGGATACAAATAGGTATTGATAATCCATAACCCGGTAAGCAAATCCCTGTCTTTGGAGGCATGCCACTGGTGAAGCCTTTGTTTCATGAGGTTAATTTGGAGCTCGTGCACCAATTCCTCAATTTCTTTCTGCAATTCGGGGTTGAAGCTGCTCTCCCATTTCCTTTCCAAAAATGGGATCACTTCGTTTCCCAAGGAAATGATTTTGTCCCGTACATGTTCTTTTACCTCCTGATCCGAATCATCCAATAAGGAAACCAAAGCATTCAGTTCATTTTCCGTCAGTTTGTGGCCCATTATCAAAGGAAAAGTAATTGGTTTTTCTTTGGGTGTCTGTAATGATTTACGGCTGTAGTCTCCATTAGGTTTGAATAACCCCTGGATTAAACTTCTCCGCGATAGGGGCATGGTCAGCAGCAGCTATGCCCATGCTGATCCATTGTCTGGTTTCCAATGGGGAAATCACTGCGTCTATCCACAGCCTTGAGGCGGCATAGTATGGACTCAATGTGTTTTCGTATTTTCGGGTAATCTCTTCCAACAGCTCTTTTTCATCCTCTTCGCTTATAACCTTGCCTGACTTTTTCAGTCCTGCTACCTTGATTTGCAGCAAGGTCTTGGCCGCTGATTCCCCACTCATCACAGCCATCCGGCCTGTCGGCCAGGAACAAATCAATCTGGGATCATAAGCTTTGCCACACATGGCATAGTTCCCCGCTCCATAAGAATTCCCGATTATTACCGAAAACTTGGGCACCACCGAATTGGCCACCGCATTGACCATTTTGGCGCCATCTTTAATGATGCCTCCATGCTCAGCCTTACTTCCCACCATAAATCCGCTGACGTCATGCAAAAACAGTAAAGGAATCTTTCTTTGGTTGCAGTTCATGATAAAACGCGCGGCCTTATCGGCTGAATCGGAATAAATGACACCCCCCATCTGCATTTCTCCCTTTCCGTTTTTCACGACCTGGCGCTGATTGGCGATGATGCCTACTGCCCAGCCTTCTATCCGTCCTGTCCCGCATATCAGCGTCTTCCCATATTCCTTTTTATACTGCCGAAATTCAGATCCATCCACCAAGCGTTCAATAATGGGCAGCATGTCATAGGGCTTGGATCTGTCCAGAGGAAAAAGCCCTAATATTTCCTCCATTTTCTTTGCTGGAGGCGTAGGGGTGTTTCTGTTAAAACCTGCCTTCTGCGGATCCCCTATCGTATCCATGATCTGCCGGATGGCGTCCAAACAATCCCGGTCGGAATCGTACTTATTGTCCGTCACCCCTGAGATCTGACAGTGGGTGGCGGCCCCGCCAAGGGTTTCATTATCCACCACTTCTCCTATAGCGGCCTTCACCAAGTAAGATCCTGCCAAAAAGATCGTCCCGGTCTTATCCACGATCAGCGCTTCATCCGACATAATGGGCAGGTAGGCTCCCCCGGCCACGCAACTTCCCATGATGGCAGCGATCTGGACAATGCCCATGGCAGACATTTTCGCATTGTTCCGAAACTGCCTGCCAAAATGTTCCTTGTCCGGAAAAATTTCATCCTGCATAGGCAAATAAACTCCTGCACTGTCGACCAAATAGACGATCGGAAGGCGGTTTTCCATGGCAATTTCCTGGGCTCTGAGGTTTTTTTTCGCAGTCATGGGAAACCATGCACCGGCTTTTACAGTGGCGTCATTGGCCACTACCACACATAATCTTCCCCGTATCCGCCCGATGACAGTAACCACCCCCGCAGAAGGACAGCCCCCTTCTGCTTCGTACATGCCATCAGCGGCAAGTGCCCCGACTTCCAGGTATTCACTCTCCCCATCCAATAAATAGCTTATTCTTTCCCTGGCAGTGAGTTTGCCTTTCTCATGTTCTTTTTGGATGCGCTTATCTCCTCCGCCCTTCTTTGCAAGCTCCAGTTTTTTTTTGAGCCGGTATATAAGCTGCCTGTGTTGGTCTTCGAGTTTGTTAAAAGCCACATCCATACATGAAAGATTATATAAAAATGAATATACGAAATTTCCGCCCCAGGTAGGTGCAGCTACCGCTTTTTCGTTGAATCCCCCGGTATCAATTCACTAAAGGGATTCTATTTCTTCTTTATAGGCCTTAATGGCTCTATAAATACCGGAAGCAATGTAAGTCTGACCATCCTTGCTGTTGAGATAACGCTCCTCATTGACATTGGATAAAAATCCGGTCTCAATAAGCACACTGGGCATACTGGTGGTCCATAATACATAGAAAGGCGCCTGTTTGACCCCTCTGGAATACCGGTTGACACGGCCGGAAAAATCCTTTTCTATCTTCTCTGCCAAGGACAGGCTATTGGCAAAATAAGCTTTTTGCATCAGGTTGAACATCATGTAAGACTCCGGTGACTGGGGATCGAAACCTTCGTAATTTTCCTGATAATCCTCCTCCAGCAGGATCACCGCATTCTCCCGCTTGACAATTTCGAAGTTGGCATTAAAGTTCTTATTCCCCATCACAAAAGTCTCCGTCCCGTAGACAGTGGTAGCGGCGGTGGCATTACAGTGGATGGAAATAAACAGGTCAGCCCGGTTGCGGTTAGCAATGTTCGCCCTTTCTTTCAACTCCAGAAAATTATCCGTTTTGCGGGTATAAATCACTTCCACATCCGGCAACAGCTCTTCGACATATTGCCCTACTTTAAGGGCCAAGGCCAAGGCCACATCCTTTTCCCGGGAGACCTTCCCGATGGTACCGGGATCCTTGCCGCCATGCCCCGCATCTATCACAATACGCCTTAGTTTAAATTCAGCGGTATGCTTTCCGGTAGGTATAAACCCACTGAAAAAAAGGAGGCTGGTAAGCAGGGAAATTAGAAGAATATTTTTAGCTCTGGTTCGTTCCATAAACGTTAATAACATTAACTTTACGCAAAATTTATAAATTTTTGAAGTAAACAGAAATAATCGGTGCAGAATATTAAGCTCGTTTTTCTATCCATAATCTTATCGGCCCTCGCACTCACAGGCCTATTTGGACAGGAAACAGGCAACAGGCCCTCGGAACGGGAACTTATTGCTCCTGACACCCTGATAAACCCTGAAGTGCTGCGCGATACGCTTTTGCCCGTCCTTCCTGACAGCATCCTGATAGTCACCCAAGAAGACCTGGAAAAATCCAGCGAGCAAGTGGGGGACATCGAAACGGTGATCAATTATTTCGCCGAAGACAGCATTGTTTCTGACTTTACCGCCAATAAGGTATTCCTTTACAATGATGCATGGTTCGAGTATGGTAATATACGACTGGATGCGGATTATATTGTGATAGATTGGGAAAAGAGTGAGCTGTATGCATCGGGGTTGAAGGACAGTCTTGGGGTGGTCCAGGGTACGCCTGTGTTTAAAGAGGGAGCCAGCGTCTACGAGATCAGAAAGGAGATGCGCTATAATTTTAAAAGCCAAAAAGCCATCATCTCCGATGTGGTAACCCAACAGGATGAGGGCTTGCTCAGGGGTGAAAAAGTGAAAAAGGGACAAGATGGCAGCATATATCTTCACAAAGGCTTTTATACCACCTGCGACCTTGTGGAACCGCACTGGCACATTTCCTCTGCCAAAATCAAATCCATCCGCGGGAAACAAGTCATTTCAGGACCTTTTAACCTCTATTTCAATAACATCCCCACACCGCTGGGGTTACCTTTTGGCATTATTCCGGATACCCCGGAGGAAAAAGAGTCCGGGATCATCTTCCCTTCTTATGGTGAAGAGCAGATAAGGGGGTTTTTCCTTCGCGAATTTGGATACTATTTTGCCTTCAACGATTATATACATACCAAAATCACCGGCGAACTCTATTCCAAAGGGGGATATGGACTTAAAACAGGTTCGGTTTACAATAAACGATACCGGTTCAAGGGTGGTTTTAATGTGGATTACCAGCGGTTCCAAAGTCCGGAGACTGCTGAGGTACCTTTGGAATATGATGCCTTTTGGTTCAGATGGAACCACACACCGGAGTCCAGGGGCAACTCCCGGTTTTCGGCTTCCGCCAACTTCGGCACAAAGTCCTACAACGACAACATCCTGAACCAGGCAAATTTCCAGCAAAACATGCAGTCGGACTTCTCTTCCAACATTGCCTATAGCAAGACTTTCGTGGGAACCCCCTTCAGCATGTCTGCCAATCTTAGGCATTCTCAAAACCAGGTGACGGATGAAGTAAACCTGCTCCTTCCTGATATCGCCATCAACATGAACCGGCAAAACCCTTTTCGCAACATCGGCTTCGAGCCTCTGAAAACGTTGAACATCGCCTGGAATTTTAATGCCCAAAACTCCATCAATAACCGCATCACGCCGGAATTTGGGGTGGACCCCAATCTCCAGCAAACACAAATTGAAGAGCTTGGCCGACCCGGGGCTCCCGATATTCTGCCATTTACCTTCGCCAATTTGCCCCAGTTGTTGCGGGAAGCGGAAAACGGATTCAGACACACGGTGCCGGTTTCGTCGAACTTCACCTTATTCCGCTTTTTCACAGGCACTGCCGCCATGAATTTCACAGAACTCTGGTACCTGGACAGAATCAATTACTATTACAATCCGGATGAACAGCGGGTGGATAGGATTCTTGAAAGCGGTTTTAACCGCATCAATTATTACAACGCTTCCTTTAACCTCTCCACCAATATTTATGGCTTCTACACTTTCAAAAAAGGGTCAAAAATAGAAGCCATCCGACACCATATGCAACCGACTTTTGGCTTTACCTCTACACCCGACTTTTCAAATCCCCGTTTCGGTTTTTATCAGGAGGTGCAGACCCATGCCGACGGGAGAACGCAGAGAATGTCCCGGTACCAGGGTTTTATCTATGGAGGAGCGCCCATGGGGGAAGCAAAATCTTTAAGCATCAACATCAGGAATGTGGTGGAAGCTAAAATCCGGACCGAGAGCGACACAGCAGAGGTCCAAACCAAAAAAATACCCTTGCTCCAGACACTGAACGTATCTACCAACTATAATTTTGCGGTGGATTCCTTTAACCTCGCCCCCTTGAATCTCAACACCCGTACCTCTTTGTTGGAAAACAAAATCTCTGTATTCCTCAGCGCCAATCTGGACCCCTATGCTACGGCCACTTTCCAACAAGGGGAGCGTGAAGTCACCAGAAGGATAAACGAATTTGCTTTCAGAAGAGGGCAGGGAATTGGAGCCATTAGAAGTGCCACTTTGAACCTTAACGGGAGCCTGAACCCCGGCCGGTCTGAGAGATCTCCCGGTGAAGTGAGGGACGAGCTGACCAATGATTTCCTTAACCAGGGAGGTCAGATGAATGAGTTTGTGCAGAATGAGATAGACCGGATAGCCAACGATCCGAGTCAATACATTGATTGGTCCATTCCCTGGAACATGACTTTTGGCTACAACCTGAGCTATAACAAGGCGGCTTCAGGAAACACCAACATCACGCAGGCCATCAATGTCTCAGGCGACATCAGTCTGTCGGACAAATGGAAGATCAACTTCAATTCCGGCTATGATGTGGCTGCTGCAAGGATTACCCAGACCATGGTTGGGATAGCACGGGACCTCCACTGCTGGCAGATGAACGTAAACTGGGTGCCCTTCGGAAGATTCACTTCTTACAATGTGGACATCAGGGTAAAATCCAACATATTAAGGGATTTGAAAGTATCCAGAAGAAGATCTTTCTTTGATTCTTTCTGATTCAGACCTTTGCCCGGCTGATGGGCATGGTCATGCACCTTGGCCCTCCCAAGCCCCTCGACAACTCAGAAGACGGTATTTCCAGCACCTCCACTCCTACATCCCTTAAAGCCCTGTTGGTGTACTTGTTTCTGTTATAGGAAATGACCCTTCTCGGCCCGATTCCAAACACATTCGCTCCATCATACCATTGTTCTCTCAAGGCATAGTCAGGATTCCCGTGACCTGTATGGATGATCTCTAAATGAGGGATTTCCTTTTGCAGGATCCCTAATAGGGATTCTTTCAGCACCGTCCTCTTGATATGCACCTGGTCTCCATTGTCTTCCTTCAGGGTATACAATGAAGTTTTTAGCACAGCCTGGAATGCATCGGGATAAGTCAGGATAAGGTTTTCATCCAATATGGTAAAGACCGTATCCAGGTGCATAAAATTCCGTTTTTTGGGGAGATGTACCTCATAAACCCTTTCCACCGTTCCTTCAGCGATCAGGCTCTTTGCTGCATGGTAGATCGCTTTTTCGTCCGTCCTCTCCGAGTTACCTATGGCGACAGCTTTTTCGGACAGTATGATGATGTCCCCTCCTTCTATAGATGCCGGGCTACCATGCCCGTCAATGGGATACCTTTGTACTATCTTATCTTTAAATTTGGGATGGTGTTCAAAAATTTTCCTCACCATGTTGGCTTCCCGCTGCCGTTCCTCCATCCTCATGCTGGAAAAAAATATGCCTCCAGGAGTAATGGCCGCCGTGTCACGCTGAAAATACAGGTTGGGGCTGGGAGGAATCAGAAATGCCAAATCCATCAGATTGTCCAGCCGGATATCCTTGACTTTCCGCTTTACTTCGTGGACCTTGATTCCGGCTACCAGAGCGGTCGCGCATTCTGAGGTGGAAAGCATCTCCATTAAGATTTCCGTAAGGTTTTCAAGCCTTGAGACAGACAGTGCCTCAGACATCAATTGGCACAAAAGCGCTTTGTCCGACAACACTTCCATAAGCAATTCGTGAAACAAATACACCTCAGCACCGGTGCTCTGTCTGATGAGCGTGGTAAAAAAATCGTGTTCGCGCTGCATCTCCTCCAGGTAAGGGACGTCTTCAAATAAAAGCAGTTTTTTATTGTAGGGCGTAAGCCGGTCTATCTCTTTCCCGGGCCTGTGCACCATCACAGATTTGAGTGTCCCATACTCTGAATTTATCCTTAAATCCATATCCTCTATTTTTTATTAATATAAAAATAATCTAATAAACTAGCTAAAAGATTATGGTCTTTGATGAAGCCCAAGTGGGTGTGAAATCATAAAGCAGCTAAAAAATGTAAATAGATAGGACAATGATGGTTCTCCCTGCTGTCATGGCCGTTGCTTTGCCCGCTACCTTGTTTGAAAGCATAGGGGACAGTAAGATACCGCTGGACCGGTTGCATCACGTTCTATTCCCCTTTTATTTAGCCTACCTGCTTATTTTTCCAGATCCAAAATATCCCTGATCTTATTGGCCTCTCTCATTTCCCCAAACAACCCCTGGACATCATCCTGGGCAATTTTATCCCTAAAAGCGGTCAGGTGCCGGATATAGCTATCCAAGGCCTCCAGCATATTGATTTTGTTTTCGAGAAAAATCGGGGCCCACATTTCCGGTGAGCTTTTGGCCAGCCTTACCGTGGAAGCAAAGCCGCTCCCCGCCATATCGAAAATATTTTTCTCATCCTGCATTTTATCCAATACCGTTTTACCCAATACAAAAGAAGATATATGGGAAAGGTGGGAAACGAAAGCCAAATGCAGGTCATGGTCATGGGGTTCCATAAACCTTAATTTCATGTTCAGAACCTCAAAAATATCATAGGCCAGTCCTTTCAGGTGCAAATTGGTTTTTTCCATTTCGCAAATGATCAATACTTTGCCGTCAAAAAGGTCCTCCACAGCAGCTTTGGGGCCTGAGTTTTCAGTGCCTGCTATGGGATGTACCGCCAGGTACTGCGCTCTCTTTGGATGATCAGCCATCTGCTGACAGATCTTTGCCTTGGTCGAACCAAAATCCATAATCAAGGTATTTGTCCCCACATGATCCAACGTTTGGGTCAACAAAGGATACAGGGAATCCACCGGAGTAGAGAGAATCACCACATCTGTATCCTTATCCGGGATGACCTTGTGCTCGGAAATCATTCCTGCCACTAGGGCCTCCTGCAAATGGCCGGGATTGTTATCGTGTCCAGTAATAATCCAGTCCGGCTTAGCCCGTTGGATGGCCAGGGCAAATGAGCCGCCCAGCAATCCTAATCCGATAATATGTATCTTTGTCATATACCAGTTATTTTTCTTTTATTCGATGTATGGCTTCCAATATAAGGGCTTCTTTTACACAAAGGGAAAACCTGATATAATTCTCTCCCCTGCTACCAAAAATCACCCCCGGCGTCACAAACAAATGCTTTTCATAAAGCAATTTATCTACCATCTCCAAAGCGTTTCCCTTCTCCGGGATCTTTGTCCAGACAAACATCCCGCTGGTATCCTTCTGATAGGTTAACCCCAGTTCATCGGCCAGTTCCAACACCAACTCCCTCCTACTGGCATAAACGGTATTTATCTCCTTTATCCAGCTTTCATCCAAACCAAGCGCTGCCGTCGCACCTTCCTGAATGCCTAAAAACATCCCCGAGTCCATATTGCTTTTTACCCTGAGTACCGCTTGCAGGTAATCCTCCCGTCCCATAAGCATCCCCACTCTCCAGCCAGGAATGTTAAATGTCTTGCTTAATGAGTTGAGTTCCAATGCATGATCTTTAGCACCGTCTGTAGACAATACGCTTATAGGTTCCGGATTTAGAATGAAGCTATAAGGATTATCATTTACCAGCAAAATGCCATTTCTTTTGGCAAAACTGATTAATTTAATAAAGAGGTCCCTACTGCCCCTGCTGCCTGTAGGCATATGGGGATAATTCACCCACATCAGTTTTACCTTCTCCAGGTCCATGTTTTCCAGCGCCTCCCAGTCGGGTTCCCACTGGTCATTTTCCAGCAGATCATAATATACCGGCTTCGCGTTGAGTAATTTTGTAACCGAGGTATAAGTAGGGTAGCCCGGATTGGGAATCAATACCTCGTCCCCCTCATCCAAAAAGGCCATAGAAATGTGCATGATGCCCTCTTTGGACCCCATTAGTGGAAGGATTTCTTTATTGGGATCTAGGGAAACGCCATAATGACGTCGGTAAAATCCCGCCATGGCCTCCCTCAGCCGCTGGCTACCCTGATAAGGCTGGTATCCGTGGGCTCCCGGATCATCGGAAGCATTTTTTAAAGCAGTGACCACGAGAGAATGGGGTGGCAAGTCGGGACTGCCTATTCCCATATTGATAATGGGCTTACCGGCTTCCCGAAGCTGCTGGACCTCTTTCAGTTTTTTGGAAAAATAATATTCCTGAACCTCGCCAAGTCTTTGTGAAAAACCTTTCATTCTTTTCTGTTTTGGTATTCGCCGAATATTTTCACCTCACCATAAGATTGCCGGATTTTTCCTATGGCTTCTTTGAACTCAGAAAAATCCCCTATTAAGGTATCAATAAAAAAAGCATATTCCCAGGGTTTGCTGATCACAGGTATGGACTGGATTTTGGTCAGGTCCAGGTCATGCTCGCTCATAATGGTAAGGAGTTTGGCCAAGGCTCCTTTTTGGTTGTGTATGGTAATCTTCATACTTGCTTTGGTAGGGATAACGTCCTGTTTGGGCTTCTCACGCTGCAGCACGATGAATCTGGTGAAATTGTTTTTTACAGTCTGTATATCCGAAGCCAATATTTCCAAACCATAAAATTCGGCTGCCTTCTTGCTGGCCACTGCTGCCACTCCTTTTTTTTGGCTATCGGCAATAACTTTTGCCACATAAGCGGTATCCACATCATCCACAAGCTTTATAGCTGGCAGGGCAGCAAAAAACACCTTGCACTGTAAAAGCGCCATAGGATGTGACCGGGCTTCTTTGATGTCCTCCAGTTTCTGGCCGGGCAAAGCCATCAGGTTATGGGAAATGGGTAAATAACATTCATCCCTCACAAAAAGATCGTGCCGGTCTATGATATCATAGTTAGGCAAAATGGCCCCCGCAATGGAATTTTCGATCGCCATCACCGCAAAATCCGCATTCCCCGACTCCACGCTTTTGGCCACCTCCTCGAAGGTGTTGAAACCTGCCACTTCTATGTCTTCGCCAAAATACTGTTGGGCCACCTGGTGATGAAAAGACCCTAACACTCCCTGAATCGCTATTTTTAAGTTATTCTTGTCCAAGTTGTATATGATTTCGGATGGTCAATAATTCGTTTTATGACAAAATTACTTCTTAAAGATGAAATATACCGCCCCCACAAGAAACATGAAGCCGACCATGTGGTTCCATCTGAACGACTCATTTTTAAAGAAAAGAAAGGTAAACAGCATAAAAACCACCAACGTGATCACTTCCTGTAACACCTTCAGTTCCACCAGAGAAAACGGCCCGCCGTTTTCCTTAAACCCGATCCGGTTTGCAGGAACCTGAAAAAAATATTCAAACAAGGCGATCCCCCAACTGATCAGTACAATGGCCAATAATCCCAGGTTTTCAAACCATTTCAATTCCTTGAACTTCAAATGTCCGTACCAAGCCATGGTCATAAAGGCATTTGAAAACATCAACAGGACAATGGTATACAGCCCTTTCATAAACCCTTATATAACAAGCTAAATCAATAATATCTATACAGGCAAGGTTTCAGGTGGACAGCAGCCCGCAATGTTTCCAGAAACTCGGGTAAGATTTGTTCACCACCTCAGGTTCCTCGATCACCACGGTTGTCCTGGTCATAAGTGGCATAAACGCCATGGCCATCCTATGGTCATCATAAGTGTGGATCCGTACTTTTTCCGGAATAGCCGCGGCCGGGATCAGCCTGAAAACCCCATTTTCGCCTTCTTCCAGTTTCGCCCCTATCTTAGCCAATTCCTGCTGCAGGGCATATATTCTGTCAGTTTCCTTGATCCTCAGGCTTTCCAGTCCGGTAAATTCACTGGATTGGCCCAATAGGGCGCAAGTAACAGCCACCGTCTGTGCCAGGTCCGGACAATGGGTAAAATCAAAGCCTTCCAGCCCGGAAACAGCTTTTTTCCTCAGACGTATACCGTCATTTTCAAAACTGGAATCCACGCCCAACTTGTCCATGATCTCGACGATCTTGGAGTCCCCCTGCAAACTGTTTGCTTTTAAGCCCTTAAGGAACAATTCACCCGTCCCGGCACAGGCCAACAGACTGAACCAATAACTGGCCCCTGACCAATCACTCTCCACGGCAAATTCCGTCGGGATATACTCCTGAGGGGCGATTTTGATGACATTCTCCTCAAATTCATAATGAATCCCGAATGTTTTCATCAGCTCCAGGGTCATCTCTATATAGGTTCTGGATCCCACTTTTCCGGTAAGTTCCAGATTAAGTCCCTGGGGCAGCAAAGGCGCATTCATCAGCAATGCGGAGATATATTGGCTGCTGACATCACCCCTGATTTTCACCTTATGGGTGAGCTGTCTGTCAAAACCCCTGGTTTGCAAAGGAGGAAAACCTTCATTTTTCAAATAGGCTACCTCTGCCCCTATTGCACGCAGGGCATCTACCAGGATCCCGATGGGGCGTTCGCACATGCGCGGTGTTCCCGTAAGTATTTTGGTTTTCCCTGTCAATGCCGCATAAGCCGTCAAAAACCTCATCGTGGTACCCGCGTCCAACACATCGTAAGTGTCAGGGTCTTCCCGCAACAACCTGATCATGGTCTGCGTGTCCCTGGCCTCCGCCAAATTGGAAAGCTTGTTTTCTCCCTTGGTGAGGGCATCTATGATCAAAACCCTGTTGCTTTCGCTCTTTGAAGATGGCAGGGGTATGGTTACCTTTCCAAAACCACCTTTTAGGGGCAATTCTATTGTTTTCATCGAAATTAAGGTTTCTTCTGGATTACTGGATTATTTGTGGGGGTTCTCTCCACCGTGGTTGGATTCAGACCGGACGGGAAAGAAAGGCCTGATCAAATATCCCGCGGGTTTATTATACTTCAATCCCATTATAAAAGTTCAGTGACTGAATGATCTCCTCCCTTCCTACAGCAATATTGTAATCGCATTCCCCGATTCTTCTCAGCAGGGAAAAATTCAGCACGTTGCCTTCATTTTTCTTGTCCTGAAAGCAAAGCTCGATAATGGGGCCAAAGTCTTTTTCGGGAATAGAAACCTTGCCAAACACAGCCAGTAATTTTTGCTGGATGGTGTCCAAATCCGTTTTGGGCATCCTCAGAAAGCGGTGTGATAAGTAGGCTTCAGCCACCATACCGATGGCAATCGCCTCTCCATGCAATAGATGGTACGGGGTATCCAGAAAATAAGACTCGATGGCATGCCCTATCGTGTGGCCAAAATTCAGGATTTTCCGCAAGCCATCTTCCTTGGGATCCTTGTCTACCACGTCTCTTTTTATCCCCACAGAGACTTCTATAATGTCTTTCCAGGGTTGCTGCTGCCAGTTTTCCGTTTTCAGGCTGTTGAAATAATTCTCGTTACGGATAAGGCCGTGCTTAATGATCTCGGCATACCCCGATCTCAGTTCCGCCTCCGGAAGTGTTTTCAGAAAGGCTTCACTGATGATCACGCCTTCCGGTTCATTGAATACCCCAATGTGGTTTTTGAAGCCATTAAAGTCAACTCCAAGTTTTCCGCCCACACTGGCATCCACCTGGGAAAGAAGCGTGGTGGGGATATTGATGAAACGGATGCCCCGTTTATAAGTGCTGGCGCAGAATCCACCCATATCCCCGGTCACACCCCCTCCTAAGTTGATAACCAACGCTTTCCGGTCAAATCCGCTTTCTGTCATCCACTGCCAGATCTCCTGACAGGTATTCAGGTTTTTATGGACTTCACCCGCTGGAAAAGAATGACCCAGGTGCTCAGGAAGATGGTCAGCGACCAAAGGATAACAATCCCTGGCGGTATGGCTGTCCATAATCAGCCCGAGCTTTGAGTATTTCTTTGTTGCCAGATAGCGTTGTAGGTCTTGCCCGATGTTGGCAGAAAATATAATCGTCTCCAAAGTTGGTTTTTTTGGTAAAGATAATATTTAAAGCTTTAAATCGTCTTTTTCGTGGGCACTTCTTCCCTCAGCTTTTTCTCCTGTCTTTTAACCGACTCTTCGTGAATGCAATAAAGCAACTCCTTCATGAATTTCTCGCTGAGGTTTTTGGCTATGCCTTTTTGTGTTCTGGAATCCATCACCTGTTTCCATCGGTCTGCTTGAAAAACGGTCAGGTTGTGCTCTCTCTTATGGGCACCGATCTGGTCGATAATGGAAAACCTTTCGGACAAAAGATCCAAAAGCTGATCATCCAGGTGATCTACCGCGTTCCTGAGATCCTGCAGTTTTTCTGAAGGGTGTTCGGTCTGCAATGGGTGCTTGAAATCGATACTGTCCAGGATGTCCTTAAGCTGCTTGGGTGTCACCTGCTGCTTGGCATCGCTCCAAGCGTTGTCAGGATCATGGTGCGTTTCGATCATCAGTCCGTCCAAACCGAAATTGATGGCCCGCTGAGCAGTTTCTAAAATACCTGCCCTGTTACCGACTATATGGCTGGGATCATTGATGACCTGCATCCCTTTCCATATCCTCTTCAGGTGGATGGGCATGGACCAGTTGGGTTTGTTTCTGAATTTCTTGTCATAAGCATCGCTGAATCCTCTGTGAATGGCTGCCAGCTTCTCGATACCTACGGCGTGCATCCTTTCCAGCGCTCCTATCCAAAGTTCCAGGTCAGGGTTCATCGGGTTTTTCACCATAACAGGAATATCTACTCCCCTCAGCGCCTCGGCAATCTCCTGCACGGCGAAGGGGTTTACAGTAGTCCTGGCACCGATCCAAAGCACATCCACGCCATGTTTCAGCGCCATTTCCACATGGGCAGTGTTCCCCACTTCGGTGGTGATGGGGATATTCAGGTGATGGCGCACGATTTCCATCCACTTGAGGCCATCTTCACCAATACCTTCGAAACTGCCGGGTCTGGTCCTTGGTTTCCAAATTCCTGCCCTGAAAATATCAGGTACGGCATTGGCGGCCAACATGTCCTGGCACACTTTCTCTACTTGTTCGGGAGTCTCCGCACTGCAGGGACCCGCGATGATCAGGTGCTCTTTTTCCAGGCCTAATCCCCAATCTTTCGTTTGTAAGTGATCTTTCATTTTAAATTTACAGTTAAATAAAAAAGCCCGGTTCTTGTCGAACCGGGCCCTTTGGTATGTTTATCTTTTAGTTTATTTTTTCACAAGACAATACGCAGCTCCGATTCGACCTTGGGGACGAAAATAAAAGTAAAAAAAGCTAAAATATGTAGCTGCGATTCTTTTCATGACCCAAATTTAAATGACCTATCTTAAAAATCAAACAGTTCACTGGTTTTTCTTTAAATTTATTTGGAAATGGGAGAGATCGGCTGCTTTTTCAAAACAAAAACATACAGCAACGCCTTCTTTGAACAGCCGGGGGCACGAATTTGAGCCATCAACTAACTTTTTTTGTTTTATTGTTTTTTTATTTATCTTTAATCACACTTCCAAGATCCTGTGTTATGGGAAAATATTTTTGCGTATGCATGGTACTGCTTCTGACAGGCTGTGGCAAGATGAAAAACAGCAATAATTTGAAGCCCAAAATCATCGAGGAAATCAGCTTCAAAGCCAATGATTTCATTTCGGTAAACCCTGCCTATACCCGCTTGATAGAATCCGATTCGGGTAATTATCTGTTTTGATGAGGATCACTTCAGGTACATGATTGTAAGATTTGAGTAAACCAAACTGATTGTGCCGGTGAGCGCCTGTGTGACCTATGTGACGTTTCCGTTCCATATTGTTGTCCGCCCTGCCGGGGCAGAGCTGTTGTCACGGGCCCGGCAAGCC
Organism: Negadavirga shengliensis; assembly: GCF_042652345.1. Classification (NCBI taxonomy): domain Bacteria; kingdom Pseudomonadati; phylum Bacteroidota; class Cytophagia; order Cytophagales; family Cyclobacteriaceae; genus Negadavirga; species Negadavirga shengliensis. The sequence goes on along the minus strand of NZ_JBHSJJ010000017.1, from coordinate 28,579 downwards.
GGCCCTGTTGTCATTGTTGTCAGGGTCCGTTGGGCAGACGCACACCGCTTTGACCACAGTCCCGCTCAGCGGGACCGACAACCACGACAACCGAGCGCCATCCGGGCGCGGGACAACTTCCTTTTATATCCGTGAAGGCATCCATACTTCTCATATTCGGAATGAACGACTCGGGAGAATTGACAATCAGGACGACAGGCTGATCCTTGTAGTTTAATTTTTTGAAGACACTGTCCATAATGATTCCATTTTCATGTAAAAATAAGGATCATAACTCAAATCCCCCTCCGCCCGTCTTGCAAAATCAAATGAACTCTATCTAAATCCAAGAACAAAACCACGAAAACACCTGTTTTTTTGATATATTTGCACCTTGATTTCAACCTCATGGAGACCAAACCCAACGTTTCTTTTGAAAACCTGCAGGCGGCTTTTGCCCACAAGACCGACAAGGAACTGAAAAAAATGTACCATATCTTCGGATTGATGCATTATCCATTGTTGGTGAAACTGGGCATAGGCATAGCCCGCCTTGGGTTCAAGCTGGGATTGCCCATCAGAAATACGATCAAAAAAACGGTGTTCAGCCAGTTTTGCGGTGGGGAAAACATTGACGCCTGTGAGCCGGTTGTCGTACTTCTCGCCAAGTATGGTGTTGATGCCATCCTGGATTATTCCGTGGAGGGGAAAAAAGATGAAGACAGCTTTGAAAACACCAAAGAAGAACTGTTGAGAACAATAGCGGCCTCTAAGGGTAGAAAAAACCTCCCGTTCACGGTCTTTAAAATATCAGGCATAGCAGACACGGATATTCTGGCAAAAAAACAAGCCGGTAAAACCTTGTCCGAATCAGAAAGCAAGCGATTTGATCTGGCAAGGGCCCGAGTAATGGGGCTTTGTGAAACAGCTTTCAATGCTGATGTCCGGATCATGGTGGACGGGGAAGAGAGCTGGTTTCAGGATGTGGTGGATGGGATGGTATTCGAAGCCATGCAGAGGTTTAACCAAAAAACAGCCATTGTGTTCAATACCTTTCAGATGTACCGGCACGACATGCTCAGAAGGTTAAAAGACGCACACCACGATGCCGTAGCCAAAGGATATTTTCTGGGCGTGAAACTGGTAAGGGGAGCTTATTTGGAAAAAGAAAGGGAGCGTGCAGAAAAACTGGGATACAAAAGCCCTGTCCATGAACTGAAACGCGACACGGACCGGGATTATGACAAGGCATTACAGTTTTGTGTCAACAACAAGCAGCGGGTCCACCTTATCAGTGGCACGCACAATGAGCTCAGCAATCTGGTACTTTCAGAACTCGTAGACCTCCATGGCATGAAGCGCTCCGATGAAAGGGTGTACTTCGCCCAGCTTTATGGCATGAGCGATCATATTTCCTTTAACCTTGCCAAAGCAGGCTATAACGTGGTCAAGTACCTCCCTTACGGGCCGGTAGAAGAAGTATTGCCCTATCTGTCCCGCCGGGCTGAAGAAAATTCCGGCATATCAGGCCAAAGCAGCCGTGAGCTCCAACTGATAAAACAAGAAATACGCAGGCGAAAGCACCTGCCGAAACTTCCAAAAATAGCATAACGATTCAATCCATGCAGTTACTCAACGAACAAGAAGTAGAGAGAAGAAAAGACAGGGAAGCCCTGATCAACCTTGGTATCAACCCTTATCCGGCCATTTCCTTTCCGGTAAATGCCTCGGCTGAGGACATCCATAGAAACTACGAAAACCGGAAAAACGATTACAAGGGTATCTCCATAGCCGGAAGGCTCATGAGCAGGAGAATCATGGGGTCCGCCAGCTTTGCAGAGCTCCAGGACAGTACCGGCCGTCTTCAGATCTATGTACGCAGGGATGATATCTGTCCAGGGGAAGATAAGACGTTATACAACACGGTTTTCAAAAAACTTTTAGGGATAGGTGATTTTATCGGTGTGAAAGGCTATATCTTCACTACCCAGACCGGTGAGATATCTCTCCACGTGCAGGAATTGATCATACTTTCCAAATCGGTAAAACCTCTGCCTATAGTCAAACGAGATGATGACGGGAATGTCTATGACGGTTTTACGGATCCGGAACTTCGTTACAGACAGCGTTATGTGGACTTGGTGGTCAATCCGGAAGTGAAAGAGACTTTTATCACCCGCTCCAGGATCATCTCCAGCATGAGAAGATATTTCGATGACCATGGCTGGCTGGAAGTGGAAACGCCTATCCTGCAGCAGATCCACGGAGGCGCGGCCGCCAAACCTTTCCAGACCCACCATAATGCGCTGGATATGCCCCTATATTTGAGGATTGCCAACGAATTGTACCTTAAAAGGCTGATCGTTGGCGGTTTTGAAGGCGTATACGAGTTCGGTAAAATGTTCAGAAACGAAGGTATGGACCGTACCCATAATCCTGAATTTACCGCCATGGAAATCTATGTGGCTTATAAGGACTATGTCTGGATGATGGAAATGGTAGAGGACCTTTTGGAAAAAACAGCCCGGGCGGTACTCGGCACCACTATCGCAAAGGTAGGCGAACATGAAATTGAATTTTCAGGACCTTACCGAAGGTTGTCCATGTATGAAGCCATCCAAGAATATGCCGGCGTGGATGTGAGCCAAATGGGCGAAAGCGCGATCAGGAAAGTATGCGACGACCTTGGCATCGAAGTGGACGACTCCATGGGAAGGGGCAAACTCATCGACGAAATCTTCGGAGAAAAGGTTGAGGATCACCTGATCCAGCCTACTTTTATCACCGATTATCCTATAGAGATGACCCCCCTGGCAAAGAAACACCGGGAAAAAGAAGGGCTTGTGGAACGTTTTGAGTTGTTTGTCAATGGCAAGGAAATCGCCAATGCTTATACGGAGCTGAATGATCCACTGGACCAACGCGAGCGTTTTGAGGACCAATTGAAATTGGCGGAAAGGGGTGATGACGAGGCCATGGCCATGGATGAGGATTTCCTCCGTGCCTTGGAATACGGCATGCCTCCCACTGCAGGACTGGGTATCGGGATCGACAGGCTATGTATGTTGCTCACCAATAAAAGTACCATACAGGAGGTTCTTTTCTTCCCCCAGATGAAGCCGGAGAAAAAGGCTAAAATTGCCAGCGACGGGGATTTTGAGGCATTGGGTATCCATCCGGGCTTGATCCCTGCTATCAGGGAACTGAACATCCATACCCTGGAACAGCTCAAGTCGCAAAACCCCAACAAACTCTTCAATGATGTCTGTGGCAAAAGGAAAAAACTAAAACTCGATGCCCCCAATCCCAGTAAAGAGGAAGTGGAGAAGTGGATCGAAGGATAAAATTAAAAAAAGCAAATTCCTTTGGACCATGGACCTGGATCTAGGCCCATGGTTTCCATAAGCAACTATATTTACTGACAACTATGAAAAAGCCATTTATAATCATTGTCATCCTTTGGACAACAGGTTTGTTCACAGGCTGTTCCCGGGATTTTGAAGAAGAGGAAGCGGTAGAAGCCATCAATTTAGCCTATATGGATTCCACTGTGAGACCCCAAGACGATTTCTTTATGTTCGTCAATGGCAGATGGATAGCGCAAACAGAAATCCCGGCAGACCAAGGGAGATGGGGCAGTTTCCTTGAACTCCGCGAATTCAACAATGACGCGGTATTGACCGTTTTGGAAAGGGCCAAAAATAACCCCACCGATTATCCGGAAGGCAGTGACCAACGCAAAGCCATTGACTTTTATACCGTTGGCATGGATTCGGTCTTGGCTGAAAAGAAAGGGTATGCCCCCCTTTTACAATGGTTTGATCATATTGACAGGATCAAAGACAACAAAGACCTGCAGGAGTTCCTCCACCGCCAGCAACCCTACGGCATGGGGGCATTTTTTAGCATGGGCGTCAACACAGACGCCAAAGATTCAGAAAAAAACGCGCTTTACTTATCCCAGGGTGGCCTGGGTTTGCCAGACCGTGATTATTATGTGGACGACTCCAATGAAAAGTTCAAAGAAATAAAGGCAAAGTACGAACAGCATATTGCGGAAATGCTCCGGAAAATCGGATATGAAGAAGCGGATGCCAAAAAAGCGGCTTCGAATATTCTGGAGTTGGAAACCAGGTTGGCGAAGGCCAGCAAGACCCGTATAGAGATGCGTGACGCAGAAGCCCGTTATAATAAATTCACGGCCGACGAACTGAATGTGCTCACGCCTTCCATCGACTGGAAAGCTTATCTGGATGCCATAGAAGCCGATACGGATGAACTGATCATCTCTACTCCGAAATTTATGGAGGAACTGGAAAATATCCTTCGAACCATGCCGGTTAATACCTGGAAAGAATACCTTACCTGGAAAGTACTCGACAGGGCCGCCCCTTATCTGAGTCACGATTTTGTAAAAGCCAATTTTGATTTTTATGGACGGGAACTCCAAGGTACCGAAGAAATGAGGGCAAGGTGGAAAAGGGTGCTTGCCAGCGCCGAATATGCCGCCGGAGAAGCCATAGGCAAACTTTACACCGAAGAATACTTCCCCCAGGAAGCCAAGGACAAAGCCATGGAAATGGTGGACAACATCCTGGAAGCCATGGGTGAAAGGATCCAAAAGCTGGACTGGATGACCGATGAAACCAAGGAAAAGGCCATGGAGAAACTTTCCACCTTCACTGTCAAGATAGGCTTTCCGGATGAATGGAAGGATTACGGTGATCTGGAAGTGGATGGCGATCCGGAATCGGCCTCATATATTGGCAATGTCCTGCATGCAGCCAACTTCCGGTTCCAGGAAAGCCTGGACAAGCTGGGGAAACCCGTGGACAGATCGGAGTGGTTCATGACACCCCAAACGGTAAACGCCTACTACAATCCTACCTGGAATGAGATCGTTTTCCCCGCCGGCATTCTCCAGCCGCCTTTTTATAACTACAAGGCAGACGCTGCCGTCAATTACGGCGGGATAGGAGCGGTGATAGGCCATGAGATTTCCCATGGATTTGATGATCAGGGAAGCCGCTATGATGCCCAAGGCAACCTCAAAAACTGGTGGCAGGAAGAAGACCTGGAAAACTTCAAGCAGCGTACCGACCAGCTGGTAGCCCAGTTTGACCAATATGAGCCCTTGGAAGGGGTCTTTGTAAAAGGAAACCTGACTTTGGGAGAAAATATCGGTGATTTGGGAGGCGTTCTGGTAGCCTATGACGGGCTGCAAAAACACCTGGATCAACATGGACGTCCGGAAAACATTGATGGGTTCACCCCTGAGCAAAGGTTTTTTATCTCCTGGGCCACCGTATGGAGAACCAAGAGCAGGGACGAAGCCCTGAGAACCCAGGTCCAAACCGATCCCCATTCCCCAGCCCAGTACCGCGCCAACGGCCCCCTTGTCAACATTGATGCCTTTTATGAGGCCTTTGATGTCAATGAAGGCAACAATATGTATGTGGCACCTGAGGACAGGGTGAGGATCTGGTGATGAAATTGCAGGAAGGGGGAAAGGTGAATGGAAAGGTTTCGCCCGTGTTTACTATTCCCTTTTCCCGATTCCCCGTTTCCTGAATGCCCAATGAAAAGGGAATAGGGAAAAGTTAATGGGGGGATTTCGTTCGATTTCCGGTTCCCTTTTTACTGTTTTCTGAATAGTCTGTGAGTGGCGAATGCCGTAAAGTAAATGGAAGGTTTCTGCACGATTTACTGTTCCCTGTTCCCGATTCCCCGTTTCCTGAATGCCCTGTCAATGGTGAATGCGGTATAGGGAATAGAAAGTTTCTGCGGCAATCGCTGTTAAACTTTCATTCACGTTTCTGAGCAAAAAGCCAATCCAGCAATTCAGGTGTGTTGGTAATTGGCTCTGTAAGATTGTGCGCTTTATCGGGATACTCTGTATAATGGGGATTTCCTCCGGCTTTTTTGATCGCCTCAATCATACTTCGGGACCCACTTACCGCAACGAACCCATCTTTTGCTCCGTGAAACGCCCACACAGGTACATCCACCATATTGGGAGCAAGTGCGGGATTCCCCGCTCCGGCGATAGGAACTGCCGCGGCAAACAACTCAGGCCGCGTACCGATCAGGTGCCAGGTGCCATATCCACCCATAGAAACACCGGTCACATAGCGCCTTTTTCCATCAATCGGGAACTCTTTCTCCAAGGCTAAAATACACTCCAACACCAGGAAGTCGACTTCCATGTCACTTGAACGGCCACCCCACCAGGAGTTAAGAGGACATTGGGGTACAAAAAGAAAGGCAGGGTATTTTATTCTATTCTCCGGTTTGACCAATATTTGGGGTAAAATCGTGGTTACAATTTGCCTTGCATTATCACTTCCACGTCCTCCGCTTCCGTGGAGGGATATCACCAGGGGGTATTGCTTGGTGGAATCATAATCCAAAGGCTTCATCAAGCGGTACCGCAAGCCGTCTCCCTGGCCGTTCACATAGGTCCGGGCTTCAAACGGCGCAACGATTTCTGCCAGCGCTTCATGCACATATTCCGGATGACCTAACATCCAATGGCTTTCATTGGCTACTCTAACGCCAACGAACAGCCCAGCCACCATAGCAATAAACCCTACCGCATTCATGGTGCCCACCAGCGCCTGTTGGCGGGAAGCACTGTCTTCCCCGGCCATTTGCCTTTCATTACGGAAATTCAGAATAAAAAAAACAAGGCCTATACTGCTGATAAAAGATGCCCCCAACTGTACTTCTGATAGGAAACCACTGGCCCGAATATCGACGGAACCCATCCCCCAGATAAAAAAAGACAGCATGATGAGCCCGGAAAGGGCCATGAATATACCGGCTAATTTTAACCACCTTCTTTTGCCCGCCGCCGAAAATATAAGACTTAATCCGTGAAGGGTATTCATTCCTATAACCAGGTAAACAGACGGGTAGTAATAAACTGAAAGTTCATAGGTAGCCAAGAAATCGAGTAACAGGACAAATTGAAAAACATGTGGCGCCAGGAAAACCACCCCTGCCCAAAAAGGGAACCAATATTGTTTGTAATGATAGTATCTCAGTAGAATCAACAACCAAACCAACACCATCAGAAACTGGAAAATGGCTGAACTGGCAAGTGATTGCAATCCCAACACCCTTTCTCCCAGCGCAAAAGAAATGATAGACATGAAAAGCCCCACCAAAAGGTACATTATCGTAAAAAAGATAGCGGAAGAATAAAAATCACGGGTCATACGCGTTTTCTTAAAGGTGCTTTAATAAATATAAGGATTTAAACTAATAGTAACGGAAATTGCAAAGCCTTTCTCTACCATTGTTATCCAATTTGTTAAAATCAAGTTCAAAAAACCTTTTTCGCTACTCAATCGGGACACGGCAATGGTCCCCCATTCTCTCCTGATATCTTATTTCCCAAAAACCCATCCCCCCGATCACTAAATCACCGATCACTCCCCTCCATCACCTCACTTCCAATTGATTTCAATCCGATTACAGGATTATTAGGAAAAATTTCCTAACTTAAAAATCATATCCGGTTTGACCTACATCTCAGGTTAGACCAGCCATAAACCCAATTTGTCAACCAAAATTTTAAAGAAATGTGTAAAAACCACGGCGTAGCCTATGTAAAACCCGGAAAAGTAGAAGTAAGGGAAATCGACTATCCCAAACTTGCCCTTGGAGACCGCCAATGCCACCACGGAGTCATTATCAAAATTGTCTCCACCAATATCTGCGGCAGTGACCAACACATGGTCCGGGGCCGTACCACAGCACCCGAGGGCCTTATTCTGGGGCATGAGATCACAGGGGTGGTCATAGAAGCAGGAAGGGATGTGGAATTCATCAAAGAGGGGGATCTCGTATCTGTGCCTTTTAATATCGCTTGCGGCAGGTGCCGAAACTGTAAAGAAGGAAAAACAGGCATCTGTTTAAATGTGAACCCCGCAAGGCCTGGCGCTGCCTACGGCTATGTAGACATGGGCGGCTGGGTAGGCGGCCAGGCAGAGTATGTCATGGTGCCTTACGCGGATTTCAACCTGTTGAAATTTCCTGATCCGGACCAGGCCATGGAGAAAATCAAGGACCTCACCCTGTTATCCGATATTTTTCCTACCGGCTACCACGGTGCGGTAACCGCCGGGGTAGGGCCCGGAGCCATCGTGTATGTGGCAGGTGCGGGCCCGGTGGGATTGGCATGTGCTGCATCCTGCCACCTGTTGGGCGCCGCCGTGGTCATCGTGGGCGACATGATTCCTGAGCGGCTGGAACAAGCCAGGAGTTTTGGCTGTGAAACCATAGATTTGAGAAATGATACCCCGCTACCCGATGCCATAGCGGAAATCGTGGGGGTACCCGAGGTAGACTGTGCGGTAGACTGTGTGGGCTTTGAAGCCAGGGGCCATGGAGCCAATGCAGACAAGGAAATGCCGGCAACCGTCCTGAATTCGGTTATGGATGTCACCAGGGCCGGAGGCGGTATAGGCATTCCCGGCCTGTATGTGACAGGAGACCCCGGTGCCGTGGACGAAGCTGCCAAAAAAGGAAGTCTGAGTATACGGCTGGGCCTGGGTTGGGCCAAGTCCCATAGTTTCCATACCGGCCAATGTCCCGTAATGAAGTACCACAGGCAATTGATGAATGCCATCTTATATGATAAGGTACAGATCGCCAAAGCCGTCAATGTACAGATCATTTCACTCCAGGATTCCGTGCAGGGGTATAAGGATTTTGATGGTGGCGCGGCCAAAAAATTTGTGATAGATCCCCATGGGATGATACCCAACTGATGAAGCGCAAGGGATACCAAGCCCAAAGTCCCGGTCTTCTGATCGGGACTATGCTTTTTTAAAAAATGACATTTCTAAACCAACTGCCGTGAAAACCAACTCATTCCTCCTGATAGTTATTATGGTCCTTTTTATTATGGCCTGCGGGGACGAGGAAGAGTCTGCCTGTACCCCCATTGACGTGCCTATTGAAGCCGATTGGGCCAGAGAAACCGATTGTCTCAACGAAACCCTTGGTCCGCTTTTGGAAGAGTCTGACCATTTGAGAATAACCTCACCGGAAGAAATGGAAGCCTTTCATTACTGTCTGGAAAATTTTCCCTCCATTGACTTTGAAACCGATTTCCTGATCGTGGGCGATGTGGAGACAAACAATGATCACGTTATTGAAAGCCAACGCCTGATCAATACCTGTGAAGATGAATACATCCTGGGCATTGAATTAAGGGTCACGGATTTTCCAACGATTGCCAGGACCTATTTGTTTTTTATCGTTCCCATAGACCTCGTGGATGAGGAGATGGCTATTGAAATTGAATATGTGTAAAAAAACTTGTCGCGAAAGCGAAGGGCTCAAGCCAGGTCTTTGACCCGGCACGGGAAAACAGCTCCTGCGAAAATTGAGAACTTGCCAATCAAAACAAAAGAAAGTCAGCCCAAAAACCCGAATATAAAAACCCATTTTATTATCTTCGGTCTTTATTGGACCACAGGCTTTTATTTTAAAAAAGAAATATGATAAGGATAGTTTGGATAGCTGTGATGTTCCTGTTTGCGGGAACAGTGACTCAGGAACTGAAAGCTCAGCACATTGGATTTGGTGTCAGGGCCGGTACCCAATTGTCCAATATTCCCCAATTGGACGTGAACACCCTTGTTGGGTATCATTTTGGGGGCTATTATCAGTATCAGATAAAGGACAAGTGGATGGTTGAGCCTGCCATTATGTACTCCCAAAAAGGGATTAAAGATAAACTTAACTATACTACTCATTATCACACTGACAGATTCAAATACCTGGATGTGCCAGTCCTGTTGAAATACAATGTAACGGGAGATTTTGATCTGATCGCCGGGCCACAGGCTTCTTTGTTTTTATTCCGGTCTTCAGGATACGGCAGTGAAAGAGAAACGTCCAAGGAAGCCGTGAAGGGGTACGATCTGGCCGGCGTTCTCGGGCTGGGTTATCATGGACTGCCTTTCGGTCTCAATTTACAGGCTACCGCGGAGTTTGGAGTGATTGACACCAACTATACGGACCAGTCCGGAAAAAATCAGTTGTTCAGATTCTCAGTAGGCAAGTCGTTCTAGACTTTTTAATCGGCATGGGGAAAAATATTTGACCATGTAAAAAATACTGTTCCGGGTTATTTGTTTGTGCGGGCGCTGGTTTCCGGGAGTGTCTGGCCCCGGATCCGGTCAAAGGGATTCGGGGGATTACTCGAATTAGCACGAAGGATTGGAATTATTTGGTTAAAAGTCTATCCAAAAATCAATCCCCAACAACCCTCCTGCTAATAGGCTGTGAAATCTGTGGTTTAACCCCTCTCCACCCTAAACTTCCATCGGCTGCCAATCCTTCCACACCGGATCATACCCTTTCTTCCGTATCATCTCCTGTACTTCCGCCGGGCTGCGGTGATCGGAGATCTCAAACTGCTCCAATGATTCCTCTGCCACAGCATAGCCGCCGGGATTGGTCCTGGATCCGGCACTCATGCTGGTCACCCCCAAAGGAAGCACATTTTCCCGGAATTTTTCAGACTCCCTGGTGGACAGGGAAATTTCCAGATCGGGATTCCAAAGCCGGTAAGCGCAGATCAGTTGGACCAGGTTTTTGTCACTCACCACCACATTGGGCTCGATGATGCCCTCCGCTGGACGCATGCGGGGAAAGGAAATGGAGTACTTGCTCTGCCAATAGGTCTTCTCCAGATAATCCAGGTGATGAGCACATATCAGGCTGTCGGTGCGCCAGTCCTCCAGCCCCAACAATACCCCCAAGCCGATTTTATGAATGCCGGCCCGCCCGATCCTGTCGGGCGTCTCCAGCCTGTAATCAAAATTCGATTTCTTGCCTTTGGGATGATATTCCCTATAAACCTCCCGGTGATAGGTCTCCTGGTATACCAGCACCGCATATACCCCAAGCCGGCGTAAGGCTTCATATTCTTCCTGCTCCAAAGGCTGGACTTCTATGGAAATATTCGCGAAACACTCCCGGATAAGCGCCACTGCCTTGGAAAAATAACTGATGTTGACGGTGTAATTGGCCTCCCCGGAAACAAGGAGAATGTGCTGAAAACCCATCTTTTTGATGGCTTTTACCTCCTCCAGCAATTCCGCTTCCGTCAGGGTCTTCCGGGGAATTTTGTTGTGAAAACTGAAACCGCAATATGTACAGATATTCTGGCATTCGTTGCTCACGTACATGGGCGCAAAAAGCTGGATGGTTTTCCCAAAACGCTCCCGTGTGGCCTGATGGCTAAGCTGCGCCATCCTTTCCAGATAGGGTTCCGCGGCTGGGGAAATCAGGGCCATGAAATCATCCAAGCTCCTTTTGTTGCGGTTTAAGGCCCTCAGGACATCTGTGGATTTTTTACGGTAAATCCCTTCTTTAAGGGCGTTCCAATCCAGTTTTTCAAATATGTTTTTGAAACTGTTATTCATCTTCCCGCTCGTTCAAGAACCCGGTCAAAGGGCTTGATGCCTCTGCGTAATCCTGTTGTTTGCCCAACCCCGACTCATGGGCGATCCTTCCGGAAACCACCGCCATTTGGAATGCCCGGGCCATATTTTCGGGGTTTCCCGCCACGGCAATGGCCGTATTCACCAGTACCGCATCCGCACCCATCTCCATGGCTTTGGCCGCATCCGAGGGGCTGCCGATCCCCGCATCAACGATAACCGGCACCTTGCTCTGCTCAATAATGATTTCCAAAAAAAGGTCTGTTTTCAGGCCTTTGTTGGTACCAATAGGGGACCCAAGGGGCATCACCGCCGCAGTGCCCACCTCTTCGAGCCGTTTGCACAGCACAGGATCCGCATGGATATAAGGCAGGATCACGAAACCCATCTTAACCAGCTCTTCCGCTGCCTTTAACGTCTCTATGGGATCAGGCATCAAATATTTAGGATCAGGGTGGATTTCCAGCTTGAGCCAGTTGGTCTCCAGGGCCTCCCGGGCGAGTTGTGCGGCGAAGACGGCCTCTTTGGCATTCCTTGCCCCCGAGGTGTTGGGAAGCAGCTGTACTTTTTCCCTGTCTATTTGCCCTAAGATCAGATCCGTCTCTGTCTCCGTATCGATCCTTTTCAAAGCCACTGTTACCATTTCCGTTCCGGATTGGATAATAGCAGCTTTCATATCCTCAGGACTGCCGAATTTTCCGGTTCCCAGCAACAAGCGGGACTGGAAAACCCTATCGGCTATTTTCAATGGTTGGTTCAAGCTTTTCATATATTCGTTGGATTAAGTTTTTGGGGTCAGCACTTCGGGTAATTTCTCCCGAAATAGCCACCCCATATATGCCAGTAGCCATCAGGCCTTCCAGGTCGGCTTCCCTGATTCCGCCTATGGCATAAATGGGGGTGCGGTCACCCGCTTCCTTCTGTTTACCCAGCAGCTTCCTATAACCTTCCGGGCCAAGAACGGGACTTAGTTTCTCCTTGGTTTGGGTAAAACGGTAGGGCCCTAAACCGATATAATCACATTTCTCCGCCATCCTTTTTGCGATATCTTCCCATGTGTTGGCTGTACCGCCTATGATTTTATCCGGTCCTAAAATGCTTCGCGCATCACGCACTGACATATCATCCAGTCCCAGATGTACACCATCGGCACCATTTTCCTTGGCCACCAAGACATTGTCATTGACAATAAAGGTAGCTTTATAATGGGAGGTCAGTACCCTCACCCGGCCGGCCAAATGGTGAAATTCAAACGGCGTGCTGTTTTTGTATCTGAGCTGGATCCAGGTACAGCCCCCGTCCAGTGCTTTCTGTATGGCTTCAAACTGACTGCGGTGGTCAGCCCCCTGCGATATATATTGAAGTTTATCCATGATTACATTTCAGCGGTTTTAAATTAATCTGAGTTCAGAAACTTTTCACTGGGAATCCCCTTACGAAAGAAGACTGCCGCACCCTTTTTCCAGCCCACCTATCCCCCTAAAAGGCAGTGACGATAGGCAGCTTTTTTAAACCTTCATACTTCGACGTTAACCTATCATTTCGTGTGTTTTCCTGCATTGCAGAAAATGCTTCAATCCGTCTTTTGAATTCTCCTGCCATATTGCCCCAAGCAAGGCATAACCGTCAAATCCCCATTCCCGGAGCAAGGGGATTTTATTCTCTTCAATGCCCCCTATGGCCACCTTTTTACAACCCGACTCCGGTAATTTTTGAAGTGGGGTTTCTGTAGAAGGTTGATAACCCGGCTTGCTGATACTTGGGAAAACCGGGCCATAAAGCGCATAGCTGAAACAGGAAGAGAGCTGCAGAAACCTTTCCCGTTTATGAATGGACGTACTGAGGATATGACCTTGCGTTTTCAAGCTTTCCAGTTGGCTCACCGGTGTGGCCATCCGCAGCTTTTCAGGAAAATGCAGCCGTTTTATACCAAAACGAGCGGCAAGCCGATGGTGTTGGTGAAGGGCTATTTTTTCCCTGAAATCTTCGGGAACTTCCTTTAGCAATTGCGTTAATTCCAACTCGGAGGCATTGGATTTTCTGAGATGGAAAAGCTCCATGCCTGCCTCAAACAAGGCAACAATGCGCTGTAGCTCCCGATCCACCGCCTCCGGACTGGAAATAACGATCTGGATCATGGCTCAGAGATATATTTCTTTCCCTTTTTCCGCAAACTCAGCGGACTTTTGTTCCATCCCTTTTTCAGCGTATTCCCTTACTTCCTGTGATATTTTCATGGAACAGAACTTGGGACCGCACATGGAACAGAAGTGGGCCACTTTGGCACCATCGGCGGGCAAGGTTTCATCATGGAATTCCCTAGCCGTATCCGGATCCAGAGAAAGGTTGAACTGATCCTCCCACCGGAACTCGAAACGCGCCTTGCTCAGGGCATTGTCCCTGAACTGCGCTCCGGGATGGCCCTTGGCCAAGTCCGCGGCATGGGCTGCGATCTTATAGGTAATCACCCCGTCCTTCACATCCTTTTTGTTGGGAAGGCCAAGGTGCTCTTTTGGCGTGACATAACACAACATGGCACAGCCATACCAGCCTATCATGGCCGCCCCGATGCCCGAAGTGATATGGTCATAGCCGGGCGCTATGTCTGTGGTGAGAGGGCCCAAGGTATAGAAAGGTGCTTCCCCACAAGACTTCAATTGCTTGTCCATGTTCTCCTTGATCATGTGCATGGGGATATGGCCCGGCCCTTCTATCATCACCTGTACATCATGTCTCCAGGCAATTTTCGTCAATTCACCCAGGGTCTCCAGTTCGGCAAACTGGGCCTCGTCGTTGGCATCGGCAATGGATCCCGGACGCAAGCCATCACCCAGGGAAAAAGCCACATCATAGGCTTTCATGATCTCACAAATTTCTTCGAAATGGGTGTAGAGGAAATTTTCCTTATGGTGGGCCAAACACCATTTGGCCATGATGGAACCACCCCGGGATACTATCCCTGTTACCCTTTTTGCCGTCAGGGGCACGTAGCGCAGCCGGACCCCTGCGTGGATGGTAAAGTAAGAAACACCTTGCTCCGCCTGTTCAATGAGGGTGTCTTTGAAGATCTCCCAGGTAAGGTCTTCCGCTTTTCCATTTACTTTTTCGAGCGCTTGGTAAATGGGTACGGTGCCTATGGGCACCGGGGAGTTGCGGATGATCCATTCTCTGGTCTCGTGGATGTTGCTGCCCGTGGACAGGTCCATGATGGTGTCTGCTCCCCAGCGGCATGCCCAGACGGCTTTTTCCACCTCTTCCTCTATGCTGGAGGATACTGCGCTGTTGCCGATGTTGGCATTGATCTTCACCAGAAAATTCCGCCCGATGATCATAGGCTCGCTTTCCGGATGGTTGATGTTACTGGGAATGATGGCCCTTCCCGCCGCCACTTCGTCCCGCACAAACTCAGGGGTGATATAAGGAGGAATATGGGCCCCGTGGCTGAACCCGGTATGCTGCTCAAAAAGGCCTTTATCGTTTTCCTGCGCAGCTTGCTTCAACTCAGCTATCCTTTGGTTTTCCCTGATGGCGATGTATTCCATTTCCGGGGTGATGATACCCTTCCGGGCATAGTGAAGCTGCGTGACGTTATGGCCGTTTTTGGCCTTTAAAGGCTTTTTGGCATGCTCAAACCGCAGGTGGTCCAATGCGGGATTGGATAGTCTCCTGGCGCCATATGTTGAACTTACTTCCGCCAATTGCTCCACATCGTTTCTATCCCTGATCCAGGGTTCCCGCAAACGGGGCAGCCCCTTTTGAAGATCTATTTGGTATCCCGGATCGGTATAGGGTCCGCTGGTATCATAGACGGTTACGGGGATATTTTCGACCTCATTGTCCTTGTTTATTTTTGTGGGGGACAGGGAAATTTCCCTCATCGCCACTTGAATGTCATGTAGTTTGCCGGGGACATAAATTTTCCTGGAACTGGTGAACGGTGAACAGCTAATGCCGGCTGCTTGGGGTTTGATATCTTGTTTTTTCATGATTAACCTCCCTGTGTAGCTTTAAAGATGAAAACTTTATCATTGGGCCGAATGACCTGGTAGCCCCATTCCTCCCTGGGTAAAATCTCCGAGCCAAGGGCAAGGGCTATGCCCCGCTGGTTTTCCGGAAATTGAATTTCCACCAACTGCTGTGCGGTAATGCGGTCGCATTCCGGCAATGTAAAAGGTCTGTCATTGAGTAAGATTTCCATTCCTATTGGGGTTATTATTGACAAAAAACTTTAGGAATGGCCTTAATGGATAGAAAACCGATAACTTTTTCCTTCGGCAGTATGAACTGCATCAGGTTCCAAGGGTATGATCTCAGTCCCGATACCCAATCCGGGACACCCCTAAAGTACAGAACAAAGTTATGGAATATCAGGGAGTTTCAAAAAAATGTGCCAAAAGATATAAAAAATATGGGTGCAGAAAACCTATTCCGGATCACCTGCACCCATACACTATTTCTTATTTACTTCCATCGTCCGGCGGATGGAAAATCACTTTGCAAAGCTAAAAACAACCTTAAGCCTATCGGATATGGTTTGTTCCTCCGGGTTAAAGGTGGGCTCTGTGCGGTCATCAGCGGTTTTCATCATCATGGCTTCCGCCCGGTACATTACCGGCTGAAAGGATTGGCCTGAAGTATAATCCACTTTATGCACCTTAATGTCCTGGATTCCCATGGTGGATGCTATGATTTCGGCTTTGTTGCGCGCATCTTTAAGGGCAAGTTCCAACAACTCTTTTTCATAGCTTTTCCGCTTGGCTTCCGATATCCTGAAATTCAATTGAAAAGCCATATCAGTAGCTTGGTGGAGCGTTTCCACTATCCTGACCAGGTCTTTTTCCGTATCATGCACCACAATATTGAGGGTTTGACTGGCCACGTAGCCACTGTCCCTGGCGCTGCCTTTGGTATAGATGCGGTTGATGTTTATATAATAATTATCCGCTGTAAAGGTGTAGTTATCCACGCCGGACTTTTTCAGGGCGTCAGAGACTGCTTTGGATTTTTTGTTGAGGGCATCTGTCACTTCTGCCGTTTTCATGGCTTTTTCCGTAAGATTAACCTGTATGAGGGCTTCGTCAGGCATCACCTTGAGTTCACTCTGGCCCTCCACTTCAATGGTGGGCATGGATTTATCCTGCGCGGCTGCGGAAAATGCTCCAAAAAGCAGGACCATTACGATCAATAAGCTGTTTTTCATTTTGATTTATCCTAAAGTTTTTTCTGACTTGTCAAAACCCGGGCCAAAAACATTTTTTAAGATGAGCCCTGCAAGCCAATGTACTTTTAAACGTGTGATGCTTTTTTAGGTTGGGCTTCCCGGAGTTTTGGTGGCTTCGCTGAAAACCACCTCCTCCAACACCAATCCGTTTGCAGGGGCTTTTGGCGGGAAAGCTGATTTTTCGAGGCTGACTAAAGCCTGCGAAATGTCTTCCAGGCTTATTTCCCGCTTTCCCAGAAGAATAAGGGCCGCCATCATGCGCCGCACCTGGTGCATCAAAAACCCGCCGGCCCTTACCCGGAAAACATACATATTGTCTGCCAAGACACCCCCCCAAACACTTCCAGCCTTTGAAATTTCTGCTTGAACGACTTCCCTAACAAAATCGTCCGTATGCTTGCCGTGACTGCAAAACCGGCGGAAATCATGCTTTCCTACGAACAGTCTAGCCCCTTTTTGCATCAAGGGGATATCCAGCGCTCTACCCGCATATGCCAGGCTACCCGCCCAAAAAGGGTGGGGTTTTTCTCCAACCGCAAAATAATAACCGTACTGCTTTTCGACCACATGATGGATCACATTAAAATCCAACGGCACCTTTTGGCCCTGAAGTATACGGATATCGGAAGGCAGGTTCTCATTGAGTGTTTTAAGAAACTGCTCGGGATCCAAAGGAGAGGGCAGAAACAGTTCAAAGGCCCCTTTCAGACAGGAAACACCACTGTCGGTCCGGCTGGCTCCCAACACGGTGAAATCCTCATGCCCCAGTACATAACGGATGCTCCGTTCCAAGATGCCCTGGACGGTCTTCACGCCGGGCTGCCGCTGCCAACCGTGGTAGCGAAGTCCCAGGTATTGTATCCAAAAAAGATAAGTAAAAGGTCTGTTTTGCATGGAACAAAGCTAGGATAACAGCGTGAGTTTGCCAAGGGCGAAAACGGTTGGATAATATCACGGAAAGAATTTTATCGGAAATGCGACTGAGACCGACACCGTTCCCTGACCTCGCGCCTCACAAAACCCTTTCAATTTTTTACTGAAATTATTGACTTATGATATAGTTATGATTATATTCATCTGTTTATAATTGTTTTTCAATGGTCAGATGGCCTGTGTGTCTAATGATTATTTTAGTCATGTCGATTTCATATGAAATTGTTTGGGTCAGGTTCTTAAAAAAGGAAGACATATTCAAGGAGAGTCTAAATTTCCCCTTATGATAAAAAATCTACTGATCGCTTTTTCATTGGCCGCCCTCTGTGCTTGCGACAGGGACGATGCGTCACCTTCCGCCTGTAAGGGTTTGGTGGATGGGGTTTATGCTTTTCCCGAGCTTCCGGAAAACCATGGGATGACGCAGGAAGAGGTCACCAGCTATTGGGACCTTCCAGAAGAAGTGGCGGGCTGTATTCCCGGAGGCGGTTTGATAAATACCATACTTGATTATCCCCATATCGGCCTGATCATGGCCAGTTCCTCCAGTCCACAGCATGGATACGACACCTATATCCGGGCCCGATTCCGGGGAGCCCGGGAATTGGAGAACAGACCTGACCGGGGCACGGATTTGCTTCTGGCCTACCAGCAGGTGGACCCTTTGGGTTATAACCCTGAATGGGAGCTTTTGGAGATAGGCAGATACCAGTTCCGGATATTCAACCTGGAAATCGTATTCAGCCAATACAACAACCTGGCTGCCTTGACCACCTGCGAGAAGATAAAATTGATGCACTTGGCCAGGACGGTATTTGAGCAAAAACGGCAAGATGAAGAGACGTATGGTGCCTGGGGTTTGGCAACCACCGCTGCTCTGATGGCGCGGCTGATGAAAATGGACGAATTTCCGGCATTTATGGCAGTTTATGACTTGCAGGAAGTGATGTTGTTGACCGAACGGTTCCAGCCTTTGTCCATAGCGGTATTGGAGGAAATTTATGTTATTTCAGAAAGCTTTTTGGACCATTTGATAAGAGTGGGTTGAAGGAGACCCGGGAAGGCAGGCAAAAACGAAGGCGTAAGGCTTAGGTTTCAGGGATCTATTTTTTTAATAACTTTGGGAAGTTTACTTCTTAATCTACAAAATTCCGCATCATAAAAATATCATATTCATGGGGATCCATTTAATGTTGATCAACTTCTTTATCGCTTCCATCGCAGTTTTGTCGCAGTCCGATGAGACACTGGAATTCAAAAAGCAAATGGAACTGGTCTGGTCTGACGAATTTGATTATGAGGGCCTGCCGGATTCAACAAAGTGGAGCTTTGATATCCAAGGAAATGAATGGAACTGGGGTAATAACGAACTTCAATGGTATACAGATTCAAAGGTGGAAAACGCCGTGGTATCCGATGGCACACTGAAAATAACCGCAAGGAAAGAAAAGACAGGCAATAAAGAATACAGTTCTGCAAGGCTAAGGACATTGGGAAAAGGGGATTTTAAATACGGCTTCTTTGAGGTTAAGGCTAAACTACCAAAAGGAAACGGTACCTGGCCTGCCATATGGATGCTTCCCAGTGCCCCTGGTAAAGATTGGCCTTCAGGAGGGGAAATCGATATCATGGAACATGTGGGTTTCAAACCGGATACTGTATTTGCCACCGTACATACAAAAGCACATAACCATATCATAGGTACTCAGGTTGGGGAAGATTTTCTATTGCCTGAAGCTACTACCGACTTTAATGTTTATGCATTGTATTGGGATGAGGAACAGATAAAAGCTTATGTAAACGGCGTACGCTATTTCAAATATGAAAAAAATGGCCAAGGGCCTGATGTTTGGCCCTTCGACACTGAATTTCACCTGCTTCTCAATTTGGCCATTGGAGGAGGATTGGGAGGCAAAAAGGGTGTGGATGATCGTTTATTCCCGCATATTTATGAAATAGAATATGTCAGGATCTATCAATGAGATCGCACAATGCTTGCGAAGTGGCTTCTAGTGATGAGGATGTGATTTTTTTAATCGGTCTGCCTTTTTACCATTTCATTGATCCAAATCGGTGCGAAAGGCGAAGTACAGCCTTTGGAAACCGGATAGTCCTTGTAGATACCGAGTTTGTTTCCCAAGTCTATGGCTCTTTGTCTGTGTGCCGGGTGATAAATCCCGATGTGCGCCAATGCGAAATTCATTGTCCATTGGACTTCAGGCTGCGCCATGGGCATTTCTTTTTCTATTTGGTCCAACAGTTTTCCCAAATCCAAATCCGCCGCGTCTTTCGTGATTTTGCTTGCCAATATACTCCATGCTGAACGCAAAGCCCATTTGTTATCTGATGTTATCCACATTTGTCTTAACTGTTCTTTTTCAGGGTGTTTATTGGAAATGTACGTATTAAACCAATCCGCTACATAGTCAAAACTTGTCGTTTTCACCAACTTCTCCAATTCTTCAATTGATAATTCACTGGGTTTCATCAGCAGGACAGCAAGCAATTGGGCTTCGATGATTTGGGTATCCCAAAGCGTCAAGGCAAGATCCTTGTCGGCTGTTTTAATTTTTTTGGCCACCTTTCTAATATCACCCATTTTGACGCCAAACTGGTTGCTTTCAGACGCTCCATGCCTGATATTATGGGCTTTCATTTTTTCGCTGCCCAAAGCTTTAAGTTCGGCGAGGATTTGTTTTGTTGTCATTGCGGTTGTTTTTTAGGGCTCTTTAGGATCAAGGCACTTATCAATGTCACCACCAAGCCTATGGGCAATACCTCCGCGTAAGTAATGAGTATTACAAAAACCGGGTTTTCATACATCCTGCTGAAAATCTCCATCTCTTTGGTTTTGGCAGCCAATTCGGTGTCAGTAGTACAATTGTGCAAAACGTGCGCGGTGTACACTTCCATAAAATCCGGAATAAACAGGTAATAATAGAAAAGCCAGGCCACTACATAAAAGGTTGCCGCTATGAGGGTGATGAGAGCCCCGGTTTTAAAGGCTTTACCGAAGGATATGATGCCGCCAAGCTCTTTATTGCGGTAATTCCTGATGCCAACAAATATCAGCGAATATATCACCAACAGTATGGCATAGCCGAGCAAGTCATTGCTCTTGAACTCAGGATTGGCGTACAGCATGTTTACCATGATCAGCCAGGGAATGCACAGTATCATTCCCATTACCAAACCAAAAACCAGTACATTCTTTTTCATTTTTATCCGTTTTAGTTACCGGCTACAAAACTAATGTGCTTATCCGCAACGTAACTCATACTTTAGTACCAAAACCCCGCTTTTGGAAGGATATCCTACTAAAGTAGGATACTTCTTACGCTATGATTTTCAGTCTTTTCGCTTTTTCTATGGTCTGTGTCCGGCTTTTTACGTCCAATTTTACAAAAATATTGGAAACATGTGTTTTGACGGTGCTAACCGAAAGAAACAAACGGTCTGCAATATCGGCATTACTGTACCCCTTTGTGATGAGCTGTAACACTTCGTATTCCCGGGGAGTGAGGTTTAATTTCTCCAGTTCCGCTTCGTTAACGGTGAAATCTTCAGGCTGAGGAATAAATACTTCTTTTTCGACAATCACTTTCTCTACCCTCGGTCTGGCCAGCTGGGTGGCTACCCAAACGCCCAAAACAGTAAAAAACACCGCGATAAGGCCAATATAAATGTCCAGGGCATTATCAACGATCAAAAACTTCCATTGCAGCCATTTCAGAATAAAGACCAAAATGGCCAGCAACAAGCCATAGAGGATGATGTGGCGGGTCTTGAGAAATATTTTTTTAAAAAAAACCATGGTCATTTTGGCTGCCGGCTGGTATTTTTATGCTGTTTCAGCTCCGGAACGGAAACCTGAAAACAACATACAAAAACAGCAGGCCATAATTCTCAGAAAGTTTCAATGCTGTCATATGTTGAAGATGCTTCTTATCCATTCGTTTCATTTATACGGTAAGGTTATTCCGGTGGTATAGTTGAATGCCTTTTTTGTTTATTGGAGAAGCACCTCAACTTAGTGTAAAGTTAATGAATAATGAGGCAAAAAAAATCGCTTGTCACCTATTTAATAAGTTTCTTCTGCTGGGGCGCCACCCTACCTCCAGCTTGGCCTAAAACTTTATTAACTGATTGTATAGCGGCTGTCCGCTAAAATTATTACTTTTATCTATACTTGCTTTTTGTGTGGTAACTCAAAAGTAGCCAGACCGGGTTAGTGTACAAAATGGCTAACCCGGTTAATTGTTTTTAACTGACACCAGTGACATGAAATACCTAATTTACTTTATCATTTGTTTTCATTTTGCCTGTACATCCGGATCTAAAAACGGGCGTCATTCCCTCAAAATGGAAAGAATCGACGAGATCGTCCTACAGGCGAGGGATTGCACCATTGTGAACCCCAGCAATACATGGTTCATTGAATCCGATTCAGGCAATTATCTTTTTGCTTACAACCACGTGGAAAAAAACCTTCATTTCATCGATTTTTCGGATGGAAGCGTGGCTTCCAAGGTTCCCTTGGCTTACGATGGACCAAATAGTGTCCGAGGAGCTATGGGGTTTTCATTGATAGGACGGGATTCCATTGGCATTACCTTTGCTCCGCCTGCCATTGCGCTGATCAATTTTAAAGGGGAAATTATATGGAAGAAAGAAATCACGGATGAATATTTTGACCTGACGACACTTATAACCACGTCTTATAAACCGGTCCTGAAAATCGGAAACAACCTGTTTGGCCCGCAGCCCTTTTTTATGGACCATTTGGGGATGGCAAAAAGTGATATATTGAAACAGCGTCTGGTATTCAGCTTAAATTTTGATAGCGGGGAAATATCCTGGCATGATGTGTTTTATAACAAGAATTATTGGGACCGGGGTAAGAAGCCTTCCGACTATTCCTGGGACCAACGGGGGAAAAATATCTATATCGCGCCTGTTTATGACCATGAAGTCATCATATTCGATACCCATACGATGGAAGTTGTAGACCGTAAAGAAGTGGAGTCGCAGTATATAAAAAACTTTCGGTATGCAAATGAAATCGTTGATTTGGAAACTTCTTTAAAAATGAGGCTTTCCCACGACATGTACGGTCCAATTATTTATGACAGGTACAGGGATGTGTTTTACAGGTTCTTTACCCCGGGCTATGAACCGGAAGATGAATTGAGTTTTGAAGAATTAAGGCCATTAGGTTGGTCAAGGCCCTACTCGGGTGTAATGGTATTGGACAGCAGCCTAAATGTCATCGGGGAGCATTTATTCGATAAGTTTGAAATCCTTCCTGCCTCCATGTTTGTCGGTGAAAAAGGCCTGTACCTTTCGATGAACAATGAAAACCACCCCGATTTCGATGAAAATCATTTCAGGTACAGGTTGGTAAGATTTAGTATAGGGGACTGATTCCTGCGGGAAGAAGGATATTTACAGCTTTTAATCGACTGGTTTTTTTAGAATTTAACCCCAAAATGAAGGCCCGGCTCAAGTAAAAAATAATTCGGCCATTTGCTTTCCAGTTGGGCAAAGGATTCGGGAACATGGGTATTGATGGGCCAATGGGTGAGGGCCACGGATGGCTCTATAAACAGCCGGTTTTTAAACAGTTCAAAATGATATCCCAAACGGTACGTCATAAATAACTGATAGCCATTCTGGATCCTGACATCATCCTCATCCACATACTTTTGCAAGGCATTCATCGCGTGGGCGGCTCCATAGACCCCCTTCCACAAAAAACGCTGATAGACGAACGCGATGCCGTGCTCCCTGATGTATCCCGGATATTTTTCCTCCGGGGATTGGAATGAAGCCCCGTAGGGTATCCCCAAGGGCCATGCGTATTTCCATGTTTTGGCTTCCAGGGAAATGACATCTTTGGGACTGATCCGGTAACCAAAGTTGAGCTGTACAAAACCGGGAGGGTTGGGATCGTCGGGTATAAAGTTTCCCAGCATAAAAAAGGTGCTTCCCACCTGGTTTTCTCTTCTCCGTCTATCACGTCATAGCATCTTATGCAGCCTTTTAGCACAAAATACCCGTCCTTGGAAAGCTGGCCCTCTTTGAGCAGGATGGTACCCTTTTTATAAGTCCTGAAAATGTCAAAGTCAGTCAGCGCCTGCTTTTCTTCGTCCAAAAGCGGCATGTATCGGGAAATGAACTCAAAAAGCTCGTTTTCCATTTTTCCGGCTTTGTGCTGAGGTTATAAGCAAAGGCAGGCTTTATTTCTATTTGAAATTTACTTGCATACAACTTTTCATATGATTATAATTTTTTCTCAATAGGCCACATGCTTGCGTGCCGTAATGCACTTCAGCATGCAGGCATGGAATCTCGCATGATAGATAATCATCCCCGTTTGTGACGATTCCGTCATGCTCGATTTCATCACCACACTTTTGCCAAATCCTTTTTCAGCAGCGTATAGTTGGCCGTGGAATCCACTTCGTAAGGAAGGGCCGGGTAATTGCCCTGTGGTTTCACGCAGGGCATGTTGTCAATCACCTCTGGAGCCATGTTTGATCTGCCATACTTTTGCCCAAACTTAAATTGGATATCAGCCCTGTCAGGCAGCACCAATTTTTTCTCTCCGTAAGGCTTCCCAATTCTGAACGTAAGGGTGCTGTCATTCAAGGAATATTCATTCCAAGGTTTAATTTGGAATTGGGATTTGGGAAAAGCGTCATCTGTTTGCGAAAATGCCGGAAAACAATAAGCCAAGGCAAAAACCGCCGGTATAAAAAGCTTTTTCATGTGTTTATAATTGTTCCTTAATTGTCATATAGCTTGTCCCGGACTTGATCCGGGAGAATCTCGCATGATAGATAATCATCCCTCCGTGTGACGATTCCGTCATGCTCGATTTCATGTGTTTATTTTTATTGGTTTTCAATGGCCACATGGTCCCGAAAGCTTTCGGGATGATGACTAACCCCGAAAGCTTTCGGGGCATTACCCTGTATATCTAATGATTATTTTAGTCATGTCGGTTTCATCATCATGTGTTTTGGTCATTAATCAAAGATCGTCAATTTTTTCTTGAAAATCGCTCCTGTTAGTTGGTTTCTTTCCCTCATTTCCGGGAGTTCTTTAAGATCGACAGGTTGGCTCGAATTTACATCGACCTTCCGGATGCGGTAAGACCTTATGCGAACTACCCCATTTAGTTCAGAAACTTCTGCTGGCTATAGCCAGCGTCTTTTATCCAGCATCTTCCAATAAACCATTAATTTCATTTTCCAGTTTCGGTATATCACGGACTACTATGGACCAGATTATTTCCTCGGATACACTGTCGTAACCATGGATAATCCTGTTCCTAGTGTCAACGATCTTCCTGGATTTTTTGATCCTAATATTTGGATCCAACTTCAGGATTCTACTTACTGCCTCACCTATTATTTCAATATTCCGTTCTATGGCTCTTTTGGTTTTCAGGTCATTCCGGAATTCAAAAAAATCTTTTTTGTCAGAAAGGAAAAAATTTATCTCCTCGATAGCCTGTTTGATATCGGCTAGCCATGTCCTGATTTCATTTTCCATACACCAAGACCTTTGTTTTTTCAATCTGTTGCTTTAGGTATGGGTTTTTTATCGCTTTTTGCTCCAGGAGATCAACCTGTCTTTTTAACAATTGCTCCAACTGAAACTTTAGATTGAAATACTTATCGGAATAGGATAAAGGATCACTATCCTCGATATCCACCACCAGATCAATATCACTTTCAGGCCTGAAATCTTCGCCCGTTACAGAACCAAACGCAAAAAGGTTTTTCACTTCGTTGGACCTACAGAGTTCCGTTATCCGGTCAATATGTCTTTTTAGCTCTTCCATCTTGATCAAAGATACGGATTTTATCATTGATCCGTTTTCCGGTATGGACTATAACCGGAAAGCCTGGAAAGGTACCAAAATAATGGGTTGTGGAAATTCACCATAGTTTTCTTCCACCTTCCTTTTTACAACATCAAATCTTTCCCTTCCTCTTATTCATTGCAAACTCGGTTCTCTGGATTTATTGTTCCCATTTCACATATTTCCGCCAGTTATGTTGTTCTTTGAACCCCAGGACCTCACGGATTTTCCGGTTTGAAAACAAGGCTTCATGTTCTCCCAGTTCGCGGGTCACCGGTACACCCGGAAAAAACCGTTCCGCCAGTTCCTTGCTGGGGATAACGGCACCGTTGTGATCGTTTCCGGCGTTGAAAACCTGATAGCCCAAGCCATCTTTTTCCAAACACAAATCCACAATCTGGCCCAGGTCGCGCGCATCAATGTAACAGAATGCGTTCCTCCGGCGCACTTCAGGGTTTTTGAAATAATGCGGAAACAGTTCGGCATATTCGTGGGGCTCGACCACGTTCCCGATCCGGAGAGCATAAATGTCAAAGCCCGACCGCCGTTGGAAGCTGCGTGCCGTGTGCTCATTCACCACCTTGGATAAACCATAGCTGTCCATGGGATCCACCTCATAGTCCTCCTCCAAGGGCAGCACTTTAGGGTCGGTTTTCCCGTCTGAAAAACAGATGCCATAGGTGGTCTCTGAAGAGGCAATGATGATCTTTTTGATTCCAAGTTTAACAGCCGCTTCAATGACATGGTATGTACCCATGGTGTTGACCCGAAAAGTCTCATTGTCTGGTTTGATCAGAATCCTGGGGACGGCAGCAAAATGCACCACCGCATCAAATTTTGGCACGCCACCACCTGGTTCCAACTCATCCAACCCGGCATACGAACTCATGGCATTGAACATTTGCCCGGAATCCGTGATATCAGCTGCCAGATTATCCACCCCTGGATAATCGAGAGGCACCAGGTCTGCGTTCACCACCCTATGCCCCTGGTTGAGAAGGTAAGGTATCACGTGTTTTCCCGCCTTCCCCGATCCCCCCGTAAAAAAAATCCGCTTTTTAGTCATGTGCTTTTCTGTTTGATGATGATTTTATTTTTCCGCCAAACAAGAATCCGTTCAGAATCGTGGCTATTTTGTATAATTTTTGATCTAAACAGGCTCCCATAACTGTATTTGATTGCCTTCAGGGTCTTCCAGAGAAGCAAATCGTCCATTTGGATATTCCTGAGGGTCAACCGTTACTTTTATACCTGCATCCTCAAGGCTTTTGCAGAAAGAGTGAAGATCATTAACCCTAAAGTTAATAGACAACTGTGCATCAGCCTTAAAATGGGGGGAATCGGCATTCATTGGGGCAAAAATTGTAGGGCCTGCTTCCTGGTGCCAAGGTTTATGATCATATGTTTTGGGAGGTATGGCCACGCCCAAATTATCCTCATACCATTTACTTAATTCCTTTGGATTCCTGGCTCTAAAAAATATGCCACCAATTCCGGTTATGTTTCCCATGATTAAATCATTTAAATTAATAATTTCATTATGAAAAGAGGATGCTAATAAAGATAGCTTCCTGTAAACTTTAGGGTTCATAGTAAAACGTCACTGCACCGCTTCCAAAGGTTTTTGTCTTTATCAATTTAAGGGTGGTTCTGTCGTGTATGTTTTCAAATAACGGCAGACCCTTTCCCGCTATAACTGGGTGAATACAAATCTGGTATTCATCTATAAAGTTACGTTTCATCAACTGTATAATCAAACTCCGGCTGCCAACCAGAATGTCTTTACCCGGTTGTTGTTTGAGATCCAAAACTTCTTCTTCAATCGCCCGGTTTGCCAACTTTGCACTTTCCCATGCTGTATTTTTCAGCGTGTGGGAAAAAACAACTTTTGGAATGCTATCTATTACCACGGCAAATTCGTCCTCCGCTTTATTACCTGTGGGATTATCGACCACAGTCTGCCAATACGCCATAAGTTGGTAGGTTATCCTCCCAAATAGAATGGCGCCTGCGTTGCGTAACAAGTCAGTGTAATGCTCGTGTATTTCATCATCAGGGATGATTGCGGTATGGTCGCAAAATCCGTCAAGGGTCATATTGATTCCTGCAATTAGCTTTCTCATTATGCTGTTTGGGTTTGGTCAATTGTCAATTTTAATAACCCGGCCAATTCAGAGGCCTGTCCGAGTGACAACTTTCCAGTTTCATACCTTTTTGCCGCGAAGAACCTTTTTGTCTCCCTCTCATCCAGATGGTCCGGGATATTTAATGTTGGATGTTTCATCGTCTAAATTTATTAAAAATTTGAGAATGGGCCTTATTCTAGCATGTTCTCTTGTTGGACCCTAACGGGCCACCAGCAAAAAACCCTGACCGGTTAATGCATCAATCAGGACTTTTTTTGAGGGGCTTTTCGCTAGTGGGCTAAATGTTGTAGGCAGGCTCTTTTTATTTTTTTTCAATTAATCCAAGTTCCTTTATTTGTCTTTTTAGGTGGTCACCCCAAAAGGTGAAGTTTCCATAGAATTCAAGACAGTCGTTAATTGTTTTGGGCTTGTCAAGCTCAGGTAATATAAACTCTTCAAAGTCAAAAGTTAAAGAGTCTTTGAATTCTTCTAAGTCCGTTTTGTTAGTTATGGAGTAACCTCGATTGTCACCGAATTTTCTTTTCTTTCGGTCTGGCAGAAATGTTCCTTCATCAAGAGGTACCGTCAAATCGTTGTAGGTTGCTTTTTTCTTATTCTCGTCCTTCAATGTTGCTTTTACTGCAATTCCGATGTTGAATCGAAAGTCCACACTGTCTTTTGAGTTCCAGGAGTAGTTCTGGAGATTAATCACATTGAAAAAATCTCCTTTGTCCTTCCACCAAGTTTGTCCAGATGTCTGATAGCCCATTCCTTTAATTTTGGTTTGAGGTAAGTCTTAATAAATTCCTTCTGTTTGTCTTTTGCAGTCATCTGTTTTTAGCTTGCCGCCAACGGCAGTTCGTCTAAAAACCTTCTTGTGGGTAGAATAATCTGCCTTAAACGCTTCATTTTGATTGATTTTAAGCTGCCAATCGAAAATTTCCTGAATCCCGGTCAAAAACTCCTGATTCGATTGCCGGTC
>NZ_JBHSJJ010000016.1:0-150754 GCF_042652345.1 Negadavirga shengliensis | reverse complement strand
TTGCTTATACCGGAAGCCCGCCACCTGCAAAACAGGTTATAATACTCGTCGTTGCTTATCTTTTTCATGATGCAACTATACGATGTTTGCACCAGCTATGAAATATGGGGTTTATCGGACGGATACGCTTATTTAGGCTGCTCAAAAAATCTCGTGAAGCTGAGACTCTCAGATACGCCTAACTCCAATCGTTTCTTGTTAAACTCATTGAGAGTAAGAGGTCCTATTTTATTTTCATCAGGTGAATGATGAATTTTACTCTTTAAAGGTATGATGAAGTAATACACCTTATCTTTGTCCGTGCTTTTCCCACTTGGTAGCTGCTTGGCTATGATAAAACTATCGTCATACCCTACAGCTAAAATTGTAGGACCCACAACGCCAACATAATTTCCTGAACCTAAGTTAAAGCTTAAAACCCTTTTTTCATCAACATAATCAACTTCTGTCAGATAGTAATTCCCAATCACATGTTCTTCGCTTATGCCGCTGCAACCGGCTAATATTAACACCGATGTAATATATTCTAATATCCTTTTCATAAAAATCATCTTAACGGTTCGGTAAAAATGTATGTCTGTTTAAAATTTCCTCCTGGCCCACCTTGCCAATTAGGCCCAATACCATAAAAGAAAGATTCAAAACTGGTTGTGTTAGTCAACATAAACTGAAGCATATTATCCACTACCTGAATATCAATATTATAGCTTCCAATAAATTGTTCTACGGGATCTACTCCCGCCCTAAGCAAACCCTCAAGCCCAAACTTTCCCGAATAATTTGTAACTGAAGCCCCTGTTAAATTAGTTACTCCAGCATATTTCTTATAAAAAAACTCTCTAGCCTGATTAACCCTCCATGCGTTTCTCATTGCATTCGCCACACGATCATTATTGTAATATGAGCCTGCTCCAAAAGGAAGCCTTTGACCAGTTGCCCACATTAATGTCATACCGGCCACTGTCATTGCGTTACGCCCCCAATTATCTAAATCACTCCCTCCATTTGTGCTCCTTTTCCCCCCCCAATCGACCCCCAAACCCCAGATCTTTCCTAAACCCATCCTCATACTCCACGTACCTGAACACGGAGCCTACTCTTTTGCCGGAGGCGTTTACGTTATAATTCTGCCCCATCCAGACCGGCCTGCCATGCTGGGGGTCGGTCTGCAGACTGCCGCGCTCGTCGTCCTGCCTGTAGCTGACGGTGCTTACGGCCCCGGTGATGTTCCTGCTGTCCTGTGTCGAATACCCGTCGGTACGGTTTTTAATTTGATTTAGATTTTTCTAAGTACCTCGATATAAAGGCCTCTTGAAATTTCATATAGGTCATGTCGTTGTGTTTCATTTCAAATTAATCGTCACCAACTTTCAGTTTTTTGTAGATAACGGTTTCTTCGCCCGTTTCAAGTACCAGCACCCGCGGCTTGCATTTCATCACTTTCCAGGCCTTCGATACATCTTGGAGATGATCATAGACTATTAATGAGGCTGATCGCAATTCATAACCATATTCTACCGGTCCAAACGACTCGTGATTGATGGCTACTATGGAGTCATTAACATGAATCTCATAATATGTGGAATCAACGGAATAAGCACACCAACTGCTACGCAGACGATAGTGGTCACATAGAAACCAGAGTTATTAATATGAATTTAATCATGATTGATATCTAAAAAAACCTTTGCAATCTGACCAATTTTCCAAGCTGGGCTTTTTATTATTCCTTTAGTTGTAATTCCTTCGGTACTCCTAATTCCTTCCGCTTCTGCAAATATTCTTCTTTTGAAAAAGGGCCGTAAACATTTGAATATTTAGCACGCATATCATTTCCACTCCCAAAAATGCCTATGTGTTCGTTCTTCCCTTTTTTGTTGATAATCCAATACTGTCGGAACGTGCTTTTTTCAAAAGCTTCGTTCCTCTGCTTATATGTCATTTCTTTTAATCCCGGAATACTTGGATCATCCCATGGTCTCTGTGATACTACAACAAAGATAGTGTCAAAAGCATATTCCAATACATGACTTCCAACCATTATTGTATTTTGAGAATTCACAATAGCTAAAGTGTATTTACCATCACTATCAAAACTGTATCCATCACCTAAATCAGGATACTTTTGTTCAGAGCAGCTTGTTATCATTGCTAAAACTGCTATTACTGATATAGCTATAACCTTTTTCATCGTGGAATGGAAGTTGTTCCTATAAAATTAACATCGTACGGACCACCAAATATAAGCGGAACTAATAGAGATCTGGGGCCTAACCACAAGTTGTAATTAATTGCTGCTCCCAAAACATTACCTGCATTTCTGCCCCAAGAAGCATTTGGATCAATTAATGGATTAAAATCAAAGCGGGCTGATGGGTCAGAAACTATTGAAAACTGATTATTTCCATGATATTCCATCCTTACCCTTCCAAATGCCAATGCGGCGTGGTTTGTTGCACCAGCGTTGAATAAATTGACAGATCTAATGTCGCCAGGTGTCATACCCGTTAAACCAAGCGATCTTTGTGATGTTCCGCTAAAATCAAAGGATGACATATTTAAAGTCATTGGTTTTCCGCCACCAAACTGGAAGTGTAGGTACATATTTACCAATGAAAAGTCATTACCTCCCCCCGCGTTAGCACGTCCGCTATCCCCGAAGTCCCCAGCGCCTCTCAGTGTAAACCCCAGATCTTTCCTAAACCCATCCTCATACTCCACATAACTGAACACGGAACCCACTCTTTTGCCGGAGGCGTTTACGTTATAATTCTGGCCCATCCAGACAGGCCTGCCGTGCAGGGGATCGGTCTGCAGGCTGCCGCGCTCGTCGTCCTGCCTGTAGCTGACGGCGCTTACGGCCCCGGTGATGTTCCTGCTGTCCTGTGTAGAATACCCGTCGGAGTACTCAAACATGCCCGAAGGATCGGTAAACCTGACCGGATTGTTGAACCCGTACCGGAAGGGCGTCAGGCCCGGTGCCAGTTCAGCCAATGGGTCCACAACAAACCATCGTCCTATAGCAGCGTCATACATTCTAGCCCCATAATCGTGGAGGTTCAAGCCCAGATGCCCCTTGAACTCTTTCGCGTTATAGAGGTAACGCTATACAAGACTCTTCACTACCTTAATCTGGTCATTGGATGACAATATAACTAAAGTCAGATTCCAAGACTTTGAATTTGTCCGATCCCTTCTTCATCAGAGTCTTTATCTTCCCAAAATCGTTTAAACCTAATTTAGTAGGTGTAAACTGAATAATGACCGTGTCATTCCTCACAAACAACTCTTTGCTACAACCTTCAATTGTTTCATTCAGAGCATCTACCTTATCCGCTTTCAACTTGTCCTCACATTCAAAATATGCCTTTACAATCTTCCAATCACTGTTATTTGAGTAGATCCTCGCCAATACCTTTTCCTCAATCTTTACAGTATCACTTACCAAGACTTCCAATTCGATATATTCCACCTGATTACTACAGGAGAACAGTCCTAAAAGGAAAAATAATGCAATTAGTCTAATAACCGTCAGGTACATAATATTTCTTTTCTAAAGTATCCTAATATAATTCTGAACTTGCCAATATTTCCATTTCGACCAACGAAGTCACCCCGAACCGTATCTGCGTTCATATTCTTGTTACTGTCAGGACCAGCGGTGGTCTGCGAGCCATTGACATTGACGTTATTCGGTTCTGAATCAGCAGTACCAGAAGGGGCAGAGGCAGTCTCGATGGCATTGTTGTTTTGAGTCGAATTACCCGAATCATTACTGAAAAACTCAGACACGAGACCATATAGACTTCCCATCATATCTGCAATCTTTTCCATCATACCTCCTGATGGGGAACCCTTCCCGATATCACCCAACCCATCGGTGTTTACAATGCCCCCTATATCTCCTTTTGTCCCTGAGTCCATAGGTCCGCTGCCAAATTCACTCTCCAGTACTACACCGGCTGATTGACTATTCCCCGGTTTCGAAGCAGTGTTGCTGCCGCTTATGCCGAAAAGATTGTCTAGCCCTGATTTGATAAATCCGAATTTCTTCTGTACTTCTGAATTGAACACCGAACCGGAAGACCCTGGACAGCAATTCTTCGGAGCCATCCCATCAGGATCAATAAACCTCAACGGATTGTTGAAGGCATAGTTATAAGGGGAATGTCTTCGCATCTGCTCGGAAAGCGGATCTATGACGCTCCACCTGCCTATCGCCGGGTCGTAACCCCTGGCTCCATAGTCGTAGATATTGAGGTTATGATCGGTCAGCAGTTCCTTCCCGTTGTAGAGGTAACGGTTTGCCTTGACCCCTCCTCCGTATTGGTATCCCAGGCCCGTCAATTCCAACCCCCAGGGATTCCCGATGCGCTGCGCTTTCGGGACAGGCTTCATGCGTCTCCTGCACGACCAAAAACCCGTCACTCATAATCGAGAAGTCATCGAATCCGCCACGGTGGACACGGCCTACGTTTTCTTCCGTTTCATTTACAAGGTAGGCTTCCATGCTTGTACGCTCGCAATATGTCAGTGCCATCCCCGCATTCAGTTCCAATTTGGAGTTTGATTTCCCCCAAACCATAAATTAAACTCCCAAAAATCAATATGCAAATTCTTGTGAAAATAAGGGAGCAGATCCTTCCGGCCACTGTACGGCGTACGCTCCATGCCTTCTAAAAACTACAGCCAGCAGGGAAATCATTATCCATCAATTTCTGGAAGCTCCGGCAGATCATTTCCTCCTATGTTTCTTAAAGAATCCGAATGGATTTCAAAATATTTCCTTTGCTCAGGTTTTAACATATGGTTGCTGTACATAAATTGATATTTCCCTTTAATAAATATTTCCTGATGAAGGTCTGTTATTTCTCCAATGTGTTTGTACTCCCATAAGGTATCCAGACGATCATTGTATTCAACTGCTCTACCTTCTTTTCCATCAAACCAATAATAGAATATGCGTGAAATAGAATAACATACATTAGAAGAAGAATCGCTGATTCCTTCTGAAACATATTTATATTTATTGATCCAAATATTATTGAATTTAGCCAAACTGTCCTTCTTCTCAATTTGAAAAAAATATTCCTGGCTTGGATTTGATTCAATATTGGGTTCCCAGGAGTCATCCAAATTCAAGAAGGGAAATACCATATTGAATTCATCAATTAATGTTCGGTACTCCTTCTGTGTTCCCATGTTCTTTTTTTCATGAGAACATGAAACTAAATAAGCAATTATTACCAATGCGTTAATCAATTTACCGATACCCTTTATATATTTGTTTAAAGACAGGTTCATAGTTGCTTTTATTAAATATTGTAAATGTGAAAACAGCATTTTTGCCAGTTGGCCCACCAATCAAATGAATTTGTCCCCTATCAGGAAAACTATTGCTTTGAATTGAGGTTAGATATCCCTTGTCATAATGTTCCGCCCTATTAACATTATAAGGTTGAATTGCCCATGAAAATTTGATCCCATCCGAAGTTTCCAAAGTTCTACTAATTATAGCTGTCAACCCATCCCCCTTGTCTGGAACATTCAATACAAAATCATTAATGTTAAAAAAGTTCTTTTTTCTGCCGTCATTAGGTTGTCTGATAAATGGACCTTTAAACAACCAATCATATAATGAAATGATATCGGCATACAACTTATCTGGTTTGTTATTAAGGTCAACGCTAACTGGGTATTTTTGATTCTGCGATTCACTGGAAATTAAGTTATCTCTTCCAGTTGGACAGCAATAATTATCCTTCAGTCCTCCGAAGGCGACAACCACTTGGCCTCCTCCCTCAATCGAAGCTACCACTGTAGTCCCGGCGCTACTTCCAAAATTAAGATCTGACCCTGTTCCCTGATAGCTGCCACTGAATGCTCCTTTGGAAATGGTTGAACTATTGGAGTCATATGTTCCATACCCATCCGTCCACTCAAACATGCCCGTGGGATCGGTGAATCGGATGGGGTTGTTGAACCCGTACCGGAAGGGCGTCAGGCCCGGTGCCAGTTCAGCCAACGGGTCCAGTACGCTCCATCTCCCTATAGCGGGCATTCCCGATATCGCTTCGCTCATCGGGACAGGCTATACATCTTGGCTCCAAAAGCCATTCAGGATCACCAGTCAGGGCTAAACAACTTACTCCATTTGAAACAGACGCGTAAACCGTTGTGCTTCCCTCGTTGGCTTTTATATCACAACTTCATTTGAATTGATTACATACTTCCACTTCCTATTTGTACTAACCCAATAATCACCATTATCTCTAAATTCCTCATATGTTATTTCAGTATGTTTCAAATCGCAAAACAAAAAGGTAAATTTCTTAAAGCCTATTTCATCCTTGAGCAGCTCTATTTCAAAAAAAAATGGATCTGTCCATTGTTCAGTAGTATTCATTTTGCCCCATATCATCACTCCTTCAATAATCACTTTATCATTTTGGCAAATTATATTTGTTATTAGACTATCGTCAATCCATTTTTTTTTATCCCATTCAATATTGTTTTTCTTTAGTAGTGATTCAAGTAGTCCCGCTAATAAAAAAGAAGTATCCCCTAATATTTCGTTGTAATATCCTGAGACTATATTAATAGATTTAATATTATCAAGATAATTATTCAGTTCACGAACTAACATTGTGAGAATTTTTCTTGTTGATTTCATATTTACTATTGTCCAAGATATTTTTCTAATGATTTTATCAAATCTTGTTCCGCTCCTTGTCTTTGACCATGAGCCTGGTCTCTACCCATTTTTGATGTTACTTTTATCCTTGTCTGAACACTTTGTCTTAGCTCTTTTAACAGAATTTGTAGCTCTTCTATAGAGTATCTGCCAAAATCTCGAACTTTCGGCAAAGTGCCATGTACTTTTCCCGTAGCGTCTAAGCTTGGCAGTGCTCTCGCCCCCTTAGCGGCATCAAATATTCTTCTTAAATCCTTGGCTAAACCGGATAAATTTTTCAGGTTACTCCAGCCGCCGATACCTCCCGGAAGGAAAGGGACTGTACCTCCCACCATTTGGGGATTAGTGACTGTAAAAAGATCGTCTGACAGATAATTTCCAATACTTATACCCCCGCCATTCTGCCAGATCATTCCTCCACTTTCCCATCCAAACCCCAAATCTTTCCTAAACCCATCCTCATACTCCACGTACCTGAACACGGAGCCCACCCTTTTGCCGGAGGCGTTTACGTTATAATTCTGGCCCATCCAGACCGGCCTGCCGTGCAGGGGGTCGGTCTGCAGACTGCCGCGCTCGTCGTCCTGCCTGTAGCTGACGGTGCTTACGGCCCCGGTGATGTTCCTGCTGTCCTGTGTCGAATACCCGTCGGAGTACTCAAACATGCCGGAAGGATCGGTAAACCTGACCGGATTGTTGAACCCGTACCGGAAGGGCGTCAGGCCCGGTGCCAGTTCAGCCAAGGGGTCAACAACAAACCATCGTCCTATAGCAGCGTCATACATTCTAGCCCCATAATCATGGAGGTTCAAGCCCAGATGCCCCTCAAACTCTTTCGCGTTATAGAGGTAACGGTTTGCCTTGACCCCGCCTCCGTATTGGTACCCCAGGCCCGTCAATTCCAACCCCCAGGGGTCATAGTGCGTCTCCTGCACGACCAAAAACCCGTCGCTCATGATCGAGAAGTCATCGTATCCGCCGCGGCGGACACGGCCCACGTTTTCTTCCGTTTCATTGACGAGGTAGGCTTCCATATGGCCGTCTTCCGCAATATAGATCTTTTTGCGCAGCTCTTCGTGCTCGTTCCTGGCTTTTTTGCTCAGGGGGACTTTGCCGGAGTCATACATATTGCTGTCCGCGTCATACAGGGCATAGCCCATATAGGCTTCGGGTACGGGTTTGCGCTGCAGGTCCGCAAGGACAAGGTGCACGGCATGGTAGAGCAGCAGCTGGTTCGGACCCGCGGCCCGGTACTGCTGGCCCAGTTCGGTGAGCTGTCTGAGCGTTTCCGGACTGGCTTTGGCTTTTACCAGCGAGGCGGGCAGCAGCCGGACCTTCCTTTTGTCCACGTATTTGCCGAATACGGACAGGGTGATGCTGTCGCCCCGCTGCACCTCCTGCGCACGGGCGGGCCCCAGGATCCGTCCCCGCGCGGCATTGAGCCAGGCGGTGCTGTAACCCTCCGGGGTAACGTTGTGTTCGGCGGCACCCTGGCGGCTCTGGGGCAGGTTCTCGAAAAGGGCCTCCTCTTCTTCCGCACGGGCTTCCTCCATGGTGGCGAGCAGGTCCAGCGTGGACGAACGGATCACCTGCCGGATATTGCCCAGGTGGTCCTTGACGAAAAATTCGTATTTCGGGATGGTACTTCAGGACGGGGAGATATTTGCATGTGCTTCCCCACCCTGCAGCCTGGCCCAAACCTAAAACAGTCCACCGGACTGTTTCTTGACGGTTTGTCCTCTTCTTCATGCAGCAGGTAATCCAGGGCACTGTTCTCAAAGACAAACTCCCCGATATAGTCGATGGTCTTGGAAGGGCTGGCGGATCCGATTTTCAATTCCTGATGGGATTTTGTCATGGTTTTTGCCTGGTTCCCCGAAAAAACGCACGCCAAAATCCTGTAGAATCCGTTTCATAGGGTCCGGGGATTGCCATCCCCGGGTACAATATTTTCACCCGCTACGCGGATTTTGCCCTTGTATAGACTCCTCAATAATGTCCCCGGACTCAGACTAAAAAAAATCCGTGGAAATCAGCGCAGACCTGTCCCGGACTAGCTCCGGGATTCGTGGACAAAACTTCGGCTGGCTACAATATCGAACGTCGAGCAAGGAACAGTTGTCGAAATGCCAAAAAGCAAAAAGCCCGGCGGGATCATATGCCGGGCTTTTAAATCAAAAGGGGTGGTTTATTTATTTAAGGTCTTGTAAACCTGTCAAATTCTTTATTGAGGGTATCATCGGTGGCTTTTTCACCGGAGTAAACAACGATCCGGTGCCGGAAGGTCATGGACTCGCCGGCGTTGAGCTTGTGGTTCAGCTCTTCTTTTCCCTCACTCATGGCTTTCTGGCCCAGGGGATTGGCGGCATATAAACCATAACCCCTTGCATGCCAGTAAGTAGGATAGCCTACATTATCCGGATGGTCTATAATGGCCACGGAAATGTCCTCGTTATTGATGGTACCGGACAGGTTCATCCATTTGCCCCGGGTGCCCCATACGTCGTCGCCTTCCAGCCCTTCGCTGCTTCGATAAAGCCCGGTCACACCTTCATTGTTCATACTGGGGACATCTGTCGGGTTCCCCTGGGCATCCGTGAACTTTTCAGGCTTGTTGGAGGGATGTTCCAGCTCCCTTGCCATTCTTATGCCCAACATGCCCTCTTTATTATCCTTGAACAGAATTTCCTTATCCAATGCACTTAATTGGGTGATCCGGTCAATTATCCGTTTCTCGCCTTCTCCCCAAAAGACAAACTTTGTTTTTTCCTTTAATAACACCGAACCCTCATGATCCACCCAGTCCGCGGTAACTACAAGTTCTCCCTTATCTCCGCTATCCACGGA
This sequence comes from Negadavirga shengliensis, assembly GCF_042652345.1. NCBI lineage: Bacteria > Pseudomonadati > Bacteroidota > Cytophagia > Cytophagales > Cyclobacteriaceae > Negadavirga > Negadavirga shengliensis. Next base: position 141,213 of record NZ_JBHSJJ010000016.1, on the reverse strand, counting down.
TTCAATGCTTTGATGGATGATGGTGCCATACCTGTCTTTTTTATCCGCCGGGATGGCGGATGAATTGTTCCAAAAATCCAGACCGTTCACATCTCCATAATTAAGCCACAAGCCAATATGATGGGGGTGATCGATCCTTTCCCCGGAGCGGTTATTCAACGGAAAGCCTCTGGTGATATACGTTCCATTCGCCGTTTTGATAGGATATAACACGGGCTTTTCGATATTTTCAGGATAGATATATGAGGTAAAATGACTGCCATCAACATACACATCTACCTTGCGTTCGGCATCATTCCGTTCCAGCCGAACGTGTTCTTCTAAGGTCTCTTCGTTATTCATGGATTCCTTGTTTTCCGAAGTGCAGGCCGCCCCAATCTGCATAAAAAGGGAAAGGCCCATAATAAAAGTGAGGTCTCTTCTAGTATTCATCATAAATTTCGTTTTTAAATCAATATTTAAACACTTCTCCACCGGCCAGGACCTCCTGCCGTTTTTCATCAAAAGTCACAAACTTGCCGGTACGCAGGGCAGCGGTGGTCATGATATTGGCGATGGAATGGTTGTATCCGGCCATCACGTTGGCGTTGGGCTGCTTTCTGCTTCTGACACAATTCATCCAGTTTCTCATATGGGCTGAGGTAAGGTCGTCCAAACCTGTGTCCGCCCCTGTTTCCACTTTTGCCATCTCTGAGAGGGATTGCTCTTCCAGGAGGTTTTCTTCCATTCCCATGGCTTCCGCATGTCTTTTGCCCAAGCCACCGTTAGGGGTGATTTTATTGGTATCCAGATTCAACTCTCCTCCATTGGAATAATAGATTTCTTTTGTTCCTCCCGCCGAATTTGTAAACCTCGAGGAGTAAATCACCTGGAATCCCTTGCTTTTATCATCTGTTGGGCCGTAGTCAAAGACCGCGGTCATGGTGTCAAAGTTGGTTCTTCCATCATCCCATAGGTAGATGCCGCCGTTGGCAGCCACGCTTCTCGGGTGACTGAGTCCGGTAAACCAGTGAACGGTATCGATCTGGTGCGCCATCCATTGGCCCGGAATGCCGGAAGAGTATGGCCAGAATAAGCGGAACTCCAGGTATTTTCTGGCATCCCATGGTTCGTAGGGCCTGTTCATCAAGTACCTTTTCCAATCGGTATCCTCTTCCCTGATCCGGGATACCTCATCCGGTCTTCTCCACCTGCCGGGCTGATTGACATTCCAGGTCATTTCCACCATAACAATATCCCCGAATTTTCCGGAACGGATAAAGTCGTTTGCTGCATGATAATTGGCGCCGCTCCTTCTTTGGGAACCTATTTGGACAATCTTGCCCGTCCTTTCCACGGCTTCCCTGGCGGCCCGGTTGTCTTCCATGGTTTCAGCAAAGGGTTTTTCCACGTAGGCATCTCTACCGGCTTCCACGGCTTCTTTGGTGTGTAAGGCATGTTGGAAATCCGCCGTACTGATGATGACGGCGTCCACATCCTTGCGATCGTATAGTTCTTCGTTGTTTCTGGTTTGGGCAATCGTTTTGCCGGATTTTTCCTTTACGTAGGCCGCTCCTTCTTCCCTTCTTCTGCTCCAGATATCGGAGACGGCGGTAAATTCAAAGTTAAGTTCTCCGGCATGCTTTAACATGGCTGGAATGAGTGAACCTCTGCACCGGTTGGAAAAGCCGACAATGCCTACATTTACCCGGTCATTGGCCCCAATGATTCTCCCGTAACTTTTTGCGGAGAATCCCACGGCTCCCAGTCCGGCAATTCCTGCTGTTGCCAGCGTGGATTTTTTGATGAATGATCTGCGCGAGTCTTTAGCTTGTTTCATGGTATTTGGGTTTGTTCCAGAATAAATGCATGGTGATAATAAAATATCCTTAGGGGAATTCCCCCAAGGATATTACGGTGGGTGGTTTAATTCATACCATTCATATCTCTGGAAATGAATAATATTGTTAGATCAAGAACGGGTTGCTCAGACTTTTAACTTGGGCTCCCATCCTTTTTCATATTCTCTGGACCAAAGACGTTGGGCCTTTTTGCTGTTCTTAATATGACCATTGGATGGATCACACTCAAGCACTTCTCCTGTGCGGGATGCAATATTGGCAAGGTGGCAGAGCAAAGTGCTTTTAGCGCCTTCATCGATCGGGCTGTTTTGCTCTTCTTTTCCTCTAATGGCTTCAAAGAAATTGACCACGTGCCGGGTAGACATTCCTCCGCCACCACCCAGTTGGGTGCCGGCTTCATCGCTTCCGGAATCGTTGGTCTTTACGACCTTTCCGTTCCGGTCAAAAAGCTTGTAGCCTCCTCTGTCCACATATACAGATCCATCTGTTCCGTAAATGATGGTCCCTCTTCCCGGGCCATAAGTATTGTGACCGTTGCGGCTCTTTCCATCCCATTGTATGGTCCTGTTGTCCGAAAATTTAAAAACGGCATCCATGGTATCATACATGGTCCAGCCATCATTTGGCCAGTGGTATTTGCCGGAGTCCACGATTACTTTCTCAGGAAAATCCACTTGCAGGGCCCATCTGGCCACATCAAGTTCATGTGTGGCATTATTGCCGGTTTCCGCTGTGCCGTAATCCCATCCGTACCAATGCCAGTTGTAATTCCATGTGTCATGGGTGTATTCCCTTCTCGGTGCGGGGCCCTGGAATAATTCCCAGTCCAGTCCTTCCGGCGGGGTGGCCTTTTGGGGTACCGGCACTTCCCCGCGGGCAGAGTTATAAAAAGCAGTCGCTTTATAGACATTGCCTATGACGCCGTTATGAATTTCTTTGATTATTTCAATACTTTCGGGGGCAGAACGCTGCTGATTCCCCATCTGCACGATTTTGTTGTATTTTTTTTGATAGGCAACCAACAGCTCGCCTTCATAGGGGTTGTGGCTACAGGGTTTCTCCACATAGACATGTTTGCCCGCCTCCAAAGCCAACCAGGTACCGGGAGCGTGCCAGTGATCCGGGGTCGCATTGATCAGCGCATCCACTTCTTTGTCCTCAATGACTTTTAGGATACTGTTTTCCAGCTTTGGCGTGTAATCAATATGTTTCTCAAAGTTTTTCGCGGCCTTTTCCCTTTGGGATTTCATGGCATCACAAAGATAAACCAGGTTTACATTGCTGCTTTTCAGGCCTATAGGGGTATAAAACGCGCCCAAACGCCTTCCAAGGCCAGCAATGGCGATATTAAGCCTATCATTGGCCCCCAGAATTTTCCCGTAACTTTTAGCGGAAAATCCCACTGCACCCAATGCAGACAATCCTACTGTTGACAGGGCAGACTTTTTAATAAAATCCCGTCTGCTGTTGCTTTCATTTTTCATTATTATTGGGTTAATTAATTATGTGATTTTTTTGATTATTAATTGTAATTCAGGCTTCTAGCTATCCCCAATTCAAGCCCTCTTAGTTCTGCGAGTCCCCTCAGCCGTCCAATGGCTGAGTAACCCGGATTGGTAACTTTGGAAAGGTCATCCAACATCTGATGGCCATGGTCAGGCCGCATGGGTAATGATCTTTTTGTTTTTTGTTGCAATCGAAGGATTTCCTCTACCACATCCGCCATAGGGACATCTCCTTCCAGGTGGTTGGCTTCATAGAAATTCCCTTCTTCATCACGTTGAGTACTTCTGAGGTGAATAAAATGGATATGTTCTCCATATTTTTTCACCATTGACGGCAGGTCATTATCAGGTCTTACACCCAGGGAGCCTGTACAGAAAGTGAACCCATTGTAAGGACTGTTGTTGTTTTGGAGTATGCGGTCATAATCCTTGGCGGTACTTACCACGCGTGGCAGGCCAAAGATAGGGTAAGGTGGATCATCGGGATGGATGCATAGATATACCTGGTTTTCCTCGGCGACAGGCACCACTTCATCCAAAAACAGGTTCAGGTTTTTTCCCAGTGTTGCAGCGTCTATTCCATCATAAGTGTTGAGGGCGTTCTGGAAATCTTCCAGGGTATACCCTTCCTCTGCTCCGGGAAGACCTGCGATAATGGTACTGACAAGTTTGTTCCTTTCTTCGTCAGAAAGTTGTTCGGCAAGCTTTCTTCCCTTTTGAAGGATATCCCCAGGATAATCCTGATCCGCTCCCGGGCGTTGAAGGATATATGCATCAAAGGCTGCCAGTGCTTTCATTTCAAACCTGAGGGCCTTGGCACCGGTGGGAAGGGGATAAGCCAGGTTGGTTCTGGTCCAATCCAGTATAGGCATGAAATTATAGCAAACTGTGTTTATGCCTTCAGCGGCTAGATTTCTTATACTTTCCTGATAATTGGCAATGTGTTTTTTAAACTCTCCCTTTCTTGTTTTTATACTTTCATGGACAGGTACACTTTCTACTACCGACCAAGTAAGCCCAGCTTTCTCAATCATGTCTTTCCGCTCCTTTATGGCTTCTCTGGTCCATATTTCTCCGTTGGGAATATCATGAAGGGCGGTCACAATTCCTGTAGCCCCAGCCTGCCTGATATCTGCCAGACTTACGGGATCTTTTGGACCGTACCATCTCATGGTCTGTTCCATCGTTATTGCTTGCTTACTCATACTCCTGAAAATGCGTTAAATCCACCGTCTACTTCAATAATGGTTCCTGTGACAAATTTTGACGCTTCGCTGCAGAGCCATTGTACCGCTCCAAAGAGCTCATCGGGCTGACCGAACCTCGCCATGGGCGTGTGGGTGATGATCAGGTTGCCCCTTTCGGTAAGACTCCCATCTTGATTGGTCAAAAGCGTCCGGTTTTGTTCCGTCAGAAAGAAACCCGGAGCAACGGCATTTACCCTTAACCCTTCCCCGTATTTTTTGGCAAATTCCACCGCCATCCATTTGGTCATGTTATCGACGGCGGCTTTGGCAGACGCATACCCCATCACCCTGGTCATCGGTCTGCTGGCGGCCATGGAGGAGATATTGATGATGCTGGCTTTTTTGGTTTTGGTCATCAGCGGCAAGAAAACCTTGGTAGGCAAAAAGGTACCCATGTAATTGAGATCCATGATTTTTTTGACCGCTTCGCCGGACAAATCCGTTACAAACTGATCAGGCATGACCACCGCCCCGGGCATGTTGCCGCCGGCGGCGTTGATAAGACCGTCTATCCGATCAAATTCCTTCTCAAGAATATTTTTGATTTCCAGCAGGTTTTTTTCGTCGGTGACATCCGCCACAGCGGGAAAAGCCAGCGCTCCTTCATCTTTTATCTCATCGACCAGCTGATTGACTTTCTCCGTATTCCTGCCTAAAATGATTAATTGGGCACCTTCCCGTGCCAAGTGTGTAGATATCGCCTTGCCCAGTACACCCGTGGCACCGCTAACAATGATAACTTTGTTTTTAACCGAAAATAATTGGGACATTCTATATGGTTTTTGATAAACTTACTGTAAAATTATAAGGAAACTCCCCGTTTCCAAGGTATAAAATCATCCTGATTTAACAATACTGCTTTGGCTTTGGCGTTTCCACTGGCCACTTCAATGATGAAGTTCAGGAGTTCATCACCGACCTGTCCTATGGTTTTTTCACCGGAAATGACACTTCCGGTATCCAAATCAATGATATCGGACATCCGTTTTGCCAATTTATGATTAGAGGCTACTTTGATCACCGGTGTGACGGGATTACCGGTAGGAGTACCCAAGCCGGTGGTAAATAAAATAATGTTGGCACCGGAACCGGCCATAGCCGTGGTACTTTCCACGTCGTTGCCGGGAGAACAGAGCAAATTCAGCCCAGGTTTGGTGGCGAGTTCTGTATAATCCAAAACATCCACGATAGGCGAGGTTCCTCCTTTTTTGGCCGCTCCGGCAGATTTTATCGCATCTGTAATCAATCCGTCCTTGATGTTGCCGGGACTGGGATTCATATCAAAACCCGACCCCACCGCTTCTGCGGAGGCTGCATAGGCACGCATAAGTTTTACGAATTTTTCCGCATTTTCATCGGTGGTGCAACGGTTGATCAGTTCTTGTTCCACCCCGCAAAGCTCAGGAAATTCAGAAAGAATGGTTTTACCTCCCAACGCCGCCAACAGATCGGATACATGGCCTAAAACGGGGTTGGCGGAGATCCCGGAAAACCCGTCCGATCCACCACATTCCAGACCGACAGTGAGTTTGCTCAATGGCGCGGGCTTTCTTTCTATCTGGTCAGCCTCCGCCAAAGCGAGAAATGTTTTTTGGATAGCCGAGGTAAGCAATCTGGTTTCCGTTCCCTCTTTTTGCTGCTCCAGCAAAATGACAGGCTTTTTGTAGTCCGGATCAATCGCAGCAAGTTTTTCCCGTAAAATGGCCGGCTGGGCGTTTTGGCATCCCAGACTCAGGATGGTGGCCCCAGCCACATTGGGATTGTTGATGTATCCTGCGATGAGGGCGCACAAGGCTTCGGAATCTTGTCTGATACCGCCACACCCCCCGTTATGGGTGAGGAATTTAATTCCGTCGATGTTTTTAAATATCCGGTTATCTTCTTCCTGCTCTATGGTTTGGATGCTGAGACCTTGGATAGCGTCATTATTCCCTTCCAGATAGAACTGTTTCATCTGGCTTACAAATGCTTTATAAGGGTTGGGTTTTGAGAAGCCGAGTTCTTCAGAAAACGCCTGCTTCATGATTTCGATATTCCGGTTTTCACAGAAAACCAAAGGCACTACCAACCAGTAATTGGCTGTCCCCACCTGGCCGTCGCTGCGGTGATAACCCATAAAAACCCGGTCTTGCCAGTTGCTGACGTCAGGAGGGCTCCAGGTATATTTTTTTCTCTTTCCGGTGTAAGCTGAGGTTTGGTGCGCGGTGTTTTCGGTGGTAATGGCTTCCCCTTTTGCTATCGGTTTCATGGCCTTGCCCACAATAATGCCATACATATATATATGGTCACCCGGATTTAATTCGCTAACGGTGAATTTGTGCTTGGCAGCTACCTGTGTCTTCAGGGAGATTACCTCTCCTTCAAAAGCTATTTTTTCCCCACTGTTCAGATCTGTGAGGGCTACCAACACATTGTCAGCAGGATGAATTTTCAAAACTTTGTGCAACATTTCAAATATTTCATTATCTTGAGCAATCGATTGCACAATTTATAAATAAATTGAAAGAAATAAGGCCGATGGGCTTCTTTTTTTTTAAATCCCCATTAATTTTGGCTGAAAGAAAAATATATCCATAGGAATCAATGCGTAAACGTATTATTACACTGGGGGAAGTGATGATGAGGTTTTCCACACCTGATCACGAGCGTTTCGTCCAGGCGAGAAACTATGATATCCAGTTTGGCGGGGCAGAAGCGAATGTAGCGGTATCACTGGCCCAATGGCACCATGAGGTGTCCCACATCTGCGCATTTCCCGACAATGATATGGGAAAAGCCGCCATTCGGTACCTAAGGTCCACAGGGGTGGATACTTCCCATGTTTTTCTGGGTCCGGGACGGATGGGGCTTTATTTTCTGGAAAACGGAGCCATGCAGCGCGCATCTAAAATCATCTATGACCGTTTTGATTCTGTGTTTTCCCATTACACCGGCAGGGAAAAAGATTGGGAACAGGTGTTTGAGGGAGTGGATTGGTTTCATTGGACAGGTATTACACCGGCTATTTCTGCATCGGCTGCGGCATTATGCCTGGACATTTTAAAAGCAGCTAACAAACATGGGGTGAAAGTCAGCGGAGACATCAATTATAGGAGAAACCTTTGGCAATATGGCCAATCCCCGCTGGATATTTTGCCGGAATTGATAGGCTATACCCATGTGGTCATCGCGGGCCTGACAGATTTTGCCAATTGTATGGATATCCATGAGTCGGATTATATAGTGGCCTGTGAGAAAGCCAGAGAAGCCTATCCATCGGTTGAAAAAATAGCAACAACGGAGAGGGGTTCCATCAGTTCTTCCCATAACACCCTTAAAGGGCAGCTTTGGAACGGGAGGGAGCTGTTGGAGTCGATCGAATATGACATGCCCCGGATCGTCGACAGGGTAGGGGGCGGAGACGCTTTTATGGCGGGTTTGATCCATGGACTTTTGTCCAAAGAAGACAATGAAGCACTGGAGTTTGCCGTAGCGGCTTCTGTATTAAAACACTCTATTCCCGGTGATGTGAATTTTGTGTCGGAGGATGAAGTGGATCAATTGGTAAGAGGTGAAAATGTAGGAAAATTATTGAGATAAATATTATGAGATTTACAAAAGAAGTTATCATCTCCTCTATGGAGCAGACAGGTATGATCCCTGTTTTTAATCATGCTGATATCGATATTGCCAAACATGTACTGGAAGCCTCGTATAAGGCAGGTATAAGGGTATTTGAATTTACCAATAGGGGGGCACATTCATTGGACGTTTTCAGAGAACTGGCCAAGTTTGCAGGAAAGTTTGATAGACTCATCTTAGGCATAGGTACCATTTTCAGCGTGGAGGAAGCCAGAACTTTTCTGGATGCCGGAGCGGATTTTATTGTTTCGCCGGTTTTCTCTCCTTCCGTGGCTGCTTTTTGCAATGGCAAAGACGTTTTATGGGTTCCTGGCTGCGGCACGGCGACTGAAATCCACAATGCACGGGAACTGGGGGCAGAGGTGGTCAAAGCTTTTCCGGGCAATGTGCTCGGCCCCGGTTTTATTTCCGCCGTCAGAGCCGTCTTTCCTGATATCAAATTCATGCCCACAGGCGGAGTGGAACCTACAGAGGAAAACCTTTCGAAATGGTTTGATGCGGGGGTGGTCTGTGTGGGAATGGGATCCCAGCTGTTTAAAAAATCATGGATTCAGGAAAGGCAATTTGAGGAATTGGAACACAAAATCAGGGAAGCCTTGGGCATCATCAACCATATCAAAAACGCATAACCCGTATGACCGAATTTTCAATGAACAGTAAACCTAAGTTAAACTTTATCACCTTCATTAGCTTATCCATCCTATTGCTTTGTGCAAGTGCTTGCTCAAAACCGGGGGGCGTAAGGATATTAAAGTTAGGGCATGGCCTGGACACCAGCCATCCGGTACATGCGGCCATGATTTATATGGCGGAACGTGTGCAAGAGAAGTCAGACGGGGAAATGATCATCCAGGTGTATCCCAACCAGCAGTTGGGATCGGAGAGGGAATTGGTGGAACTGCTTCAGATTGGTAGCCTTGCCATGACGAAAGTCTCCACTGCGGCGATGGAGGGCTTTGCTCCGGAAATCAAAGTCCTGGGTCAACCCTATCTTTTTAGGGATGATGAGCACCGAGACCGGGTATTAAAAGGGCCCATCGGAAAGGATTTGCTGGATGCCGGCGAAAAATATTGGCTGAAGGGCCTGTGTTATTATGATGCGGGAAAACGGAGCTTTTACACCAAAAGTAAGCCGGTAGAAAAACCGGAGGACATCCAGGGACTCAAAATCAGGGTGATGGAAAGCCCCACAGCGGTCAGGCTGATTCAGAGTTTTGGCGGATCACCCACTCCCGTGTCTTTTGGAGAACTGTATACGGCTTTGCAACAGGGCATTGTGGATGGAGCGGAAAACAATCCCCCGAGTCTTTTGACCTCCAGGCATTATGAAGTCTGTAAGTTTTATTCATTGAACGAGCATACCGCGGTACCGGATATGATGATTGTGAGCACGAAAGTCTGGGAGCGGTTATCCGATCAGGAAAGGCAATGGCTTCAGGAAGCCGCTGACGAATCCGCGGTGCACCAATACCAATTATGGGAGGAATCTGTAGAGGAATCCATGCGGATTTTGCAAGAAGCCGGGGTGCAGGTATCCTATCCGGATAAAACGCCTTTTGAAAAGGAAGCGGAGAAGGTGTATGAGGCATTGAAAACCTCTGATCCGGTGATGTACGCTTTGATTCAGGAAATTAAAAACTATTGACGATCATGCATGTTTTCAAGCTAAAATTAGACAAAATAGTTGCCGTCATGCTGATGATCATCATGGCCGTCATGGTGATCAATGTGACCTGGCAGGTATTTTCAAGGTATGTCATCCAATCCCCAAGTTCATTTACGGATGAGTTGTCCCGTTATCTTTTGATATGGTTAGGCATGCTGGGGGCTGCCTATGTGGCCGGGCAAAACAACCATTTGGCCATTGACATTTTGCCGGCCAAACTTTACGGGCCGGCCAAACAGCGTTTAATGGTCGTCATCAATTCCGTCATTATGCTGTTTGTGGTGCCGGTAATGATTCTGGGAGGAGGCAACCTGGTTTATATTACCTATGTACTGGAGCAGAAGTCCGCGACGCTTCAGGTTCCTTTGGCATATGTCTACCTGATCATCCCGGTCAGTGGCCTTTTGGTGCTTTTTTACCAGATCGTTGATATCCTAAAAATCCTAAACAAACCTTTAGCCCAAAATTAAACCGTAAGATGGAAGAATATTTAAGTGTAATTATACTTGTAGTAAGTTTTATTTTATTGATGGGAATTGGCGTACCGGTGGCATGGAGCTTAGGGTTGTCCAGTTTCCTGACCCTCACGGTTACCATTGCGACAATTCCATCAGCCACCACCATTGCCCAAAGAATGGGTACAGGGTTGGACAGTTTTGCTTTATTGGCCATTCCGTTTTTTATCCTTGCCGGTGAAATCATGAACAAAGGGGGGATTGCCAACCGGCTAATAGATCTTGCAAAGGCCATCACCGGAAGGTTGCCGGGGGGCTTGTTGTATGTAAATGTGATCGCGGCAATGCTTTTCGGAGCCATCGCCGGATCTGCGGTAGCGGCAGCCTCGGCCATAGGCGGTATATTGGGACCCAGGATGGAAAAAGAAGGCTATCCAAAGGAGTTAGGGGCCTCCGTAAACATCACTTCTTCCACAACCGGATTGATCATCCCCCCATCCAACGTGCTCATCGTTTATTCTTTGGCCAGCGGGGGGGTGTCTATTGCCGCGCTTTTTGTGGCCGGGTATATTCCCGGATTATTGATAGGTCTGTTGTTGATGCTCACCGCCGGTTTTTTTATCAAGAAAAACAATCTGAAAGCAGGCGAGCCCACTTCTGTCAAAGAGCTGTTTACAAGATTTCTGGATGCACTTCCAAGTCTTATGTTGCTTGTAGTGGTTATAGGAGGGATAGTTGTGGGAATATTTACCGCTACTGAGGCTTCCGCCATTGCGGTGGTTTATACCATTGTACTCTCGTTTATTTACAGGGAAATCAAACTGAAAGATATCCCGGGTATTCTATTGAAATCCTCGGAAACAACCGCAATCGTGATGCTTTTGATAGCGACATCCATGAGCATGTCCTGGGCCATGTCCAGTGAGGACATTCCTCAGTCCATCAGTGCTACCTTGTTGGCCATGAGCGACAATAAGTTTGTTATTTTGATCATCATTAACCTGATCCTGCTATTTGTTGGGGTGTTTATGGATATGACCCCGGCGGTGCTGATTTTTACGCCGATATTCCTTCCGGCTGTTGTAGCTATGGGAATTGATCCTGTGCATTTTGGGATTATGATGGTGCTGAATCTTTGTATAGGCGTCTGTACCCCTCCGGTTGGTTCCGTGTTGTTTGTGGGCGTAGGCGTGGCCAGGACAAGTATCGCTAAGGTGTTTATTCCTTTGTTGCCTTTTTTCATTACGATGATTATCGGGCTTTTGATCATCACCTTATGGCCGCAACTTACCTTATGGCTGCCTTCCTTGTTCGGACTCTGACACTTTGAAGTATATATTCCCTGAGTAATGTGCTCAGGGAATTTTTAAGTTCATTAACGTGAGTTCGGGGACGTTTTTGTAAAAAAGCCGTTCCCGAAAGTGTCCGGGACGGGCTATTCCGAGGCGTCAGGAGTGGTCTGTGGGGTGGGGCCGCGGCAATCCCCTTACGAAAGGAGACTATCGCACCCTTTTCAAGCCTACCGTTCTCCTAAAAGGGCTCGTAGTGACGAACTTTTTCGTCATCGCGAGAAGCGGCAACCTTTCGGTTTAATTGATGGAGACCTTGCCCGCGACGAAGCGATCTCATAAAGGAAGGGTGAAGGGATTGCTTCTCCGCCGCGGCGGAGAAGCAATGACGGGCGGGTTTTCCCGTCATCGCGAGGAGCAGTACCCGGTCGTCAGGTTTATTGTATCGCTGTCTGCGCCGAAGCGATCCCTTGACGGTTGCATACAAGAGGAGACTGCCTTCCCGGTTGGCGGGGATAAACTCTTACCGATGACATGTTGTGCAATAGGCTGTTATTCAACTGGTTGAAAAACAATGATTTTGGTGATTTTGGACAGCCATACCGGCTGCGCATGGAGGAACCGTCATCCCGATTGGGGCATTTTCTGAATGTTAAGCCCCGCAGCGACATTGACGGCTTTTTTAGATGTTCTTACTCCGAACTCACATTAATAATAGGGTGTTCGCTTTTATCAATGATACTTTGCTTCAAGCACTTCAAAATTCGCCCAGTTCCAATCCCCATCATCCATTTTCCATGTAGCACGGCATTTGCTGGGAATGATGATGCCGTCAAATTCTTTGGTGTCAATTACCTCTACCTGCCATTCTCTCAAAACAAATTTATCACCGGCATCCATGTAGCGGAGCGCTGTGAATTTTTTTAGGTTTCCAAGGGGATCAAAATGAAACACGCCACTGCCTTTGGTCCCCTGGAATTCCATGGTCGCTTTTGCACTGACGTCATCAACCGGCTCCCAGGAGATTTCCGGGCACAGGGCGGCGGAAGGATACCAGGCGATTTCTCCCAAAAAACGCTGCAAAGCACTTTGGTTGATCTCGGTGTCCGGAGTAGCCCTGGCGATGGGAACAAGCGAAAACATTTTGAACATCATGGACCCTTCGCCACCCTGAAAGGAATCCCTCCCTTTAACAGGGAGAAAGAGAAGCACCCTCATTTCCAAAGACCACAAAAACGCCGGCGGCTGTATGGTGGAATATTGGGTGGCTCTGGCGCTAAACCATTTTGTTTGATCTTCCCTTAATTTTATCTCATACTTCTGTTTCATTTCAACAGATTGAATATAAGGTTTGCCTACAGCCCCTGAAAGCCTCAGCCATCGTAGGACAGGGTCCGGTAGGTTTTTTATATCCTCTTCGGTTACTAATTGCACGGAATCAGCGGGAATGAAAGTAGTCATCCTATCCCGTATTCTCGAATTTGATTTTTCGAAGAAGTGATCTGCGATGCTCACGACGGCAACGAATAGAATAATCAAAGTGGGGATAGTGCCATACTTGGCAGCGGGCCATTGTGTCAAAATCAGTGTCTGAGAAGCACCCACTCCAGCCAAGGCAAAAAGCCACCAATATTCATACTTCAGGAAATACAAAAAACAGGTTAGCAGTAATATCATACTGGTTGCAAGCCATAAAACCCCATGGGTTTTTGACAGCGGAAGGCTAAGATCAGGCAGATTTATTGACCCAAATGCATGTAGGGCGCCAATAAAATGAATCAATGCGTGAATAAGGATGATAATGATAAAGGCGAATGCCATGGTTTACAACGGTTTTGATCTCAGGCAAATTAATACCATTTACCGCTGCTTTTCAGTAACAGCAATCATAACCAATTGACGATTTATGTTGGCAAATTTTATTTTGCCTTCCCCAAATCGCCCTTCTCAAGGCACATATTTGTGGGAGGAAAATTGAAAATGACGGCCCTATAATCTGTGTGAAAAAACTATCAATGACGTCAAACTAAGCTATCTGGCTTACGCCCGTTTTTCCCTTTATATTCGGAAAGAAAATAGAGAAGAAAAAACACCAGACAGGCCGCTGCAGCGCTCAATGACATAATCAACGCAAGTTTTTCCATAAGCCATTTGATTTTTTATGTGGATGAATAAAAAGGGGGATTTCCCAAAATATCCCAAAAAAAAATTCAGCAATTTAAATACCACTTGGCATACGAGGTGACTTTTTGTCATGTTACAACATGTCTTTGAGAAACCGGTAAAGTTTATGGACAGGAAGCCCCATTACATTATAATATGAGCCTTCAATTTTCTCAACCCCTATATAGCCTATCCATTCCTGTATGCCATATGCTCCCGCTTTGTCCATAGGTTTATAATTCTCCACATAATAATCTATTTCCTCTTCTTCCAGATGATTAAAGTATACGTCGGTGATGTCGTCAAAAACATTTTTTTTGAAGGCATCCATTAAACATACTCCCGTCATGACTTCATGCTTTTTGGAAGATAACTGCCGCAACATTCTTTTTGCTTCATGGTGATCAGCAGGCTTATTCAGTATTTTTCCATCCACAATCACAACGGTATCGGCGGTAATTAAAATATCTTCCGGTCCGATAAGGTGTTTTAACGCATCTGCCTTTTTTTCGGCCAAATAGCTGGCTATTTTTCCACATGGCATGTCTTCAGGATAATGTTCATCAGTATGCATGGTTTTTACCGTGTATTTTAAACCCAGTCCTGTTAGTAATTCCTGTCTCCTGGGAGATTTTGAGGCCAGGATGATGTTTTTATGTTTCGTCAGTATCATTGGAATACTTCATAAGGAAATTCAAAGTCCGATTCATTGATGGAGGAAAAGACCAATCCGGTCACCAATTTTGGGTAAAAATAAGTAGACTTAGGAGGCAAAGTGTGACCGCTTTTGCACACCTTAATAACTTGTTCCATAGGGATTTCTCCTACCAACACGGCCAGTTGGGCATCGCCTTCTTTAACTTCTGAGAGGCATCTGTTGGTATTTCTTTCATATTCGATCAATGGGGAGGTAAATTGCTTATCCATCGGGATACCCAAAACTTTGTCTATAAAATAAAGGTGTAGAATATTTACATCTACATTTTTAATCACCTCAGGGGTTGAATGTTCGTGATGGAGGATCTCCGGTAAAAACACTAACCTGTATGCACGGTTTTTAAATATCAAACCAAAGGTATGGCGTTTGTTTTGTACGCAATCCTCAAGTTCGTGGGCTTCATCCACTTCTTTGATCTGAAAGTACCTGTTTGCCGTGTTAAGTATTTCCTGATCAGAAATCCCCAATTTTCGGACTAACCTGTGAGTAGGCAATATTCTTATTCCCTCGGATTTGGCACTGCACAGATGCATGAGGTGATAATTAAACCCTTCTTTTCCACTGTAATTTTCGTTTTGTTGCCTCTTGGCCTTCTTGTGGGCCAACGCACTGCCATACCGATGGTGCCCATCGGCAAGAATGATCTGCTTTCCTTTAATATATCGAATGATTTTTCGGATCACTTTGGCATCGTGAATAAGCCCCATAACTTCTCTTACTCCTTGGTAATCTTCTACATCGTAAATAGGGTCAGCGATGGCATCATCCAGGAATCCGCTGATTTCATTTTCATCATCCAAATACAGACCAAAGGTTGGGCTGGCCTGGAAACAGGACTTTTCAAGAATGTTTTTTCGGTCATCCAAGGCATTCTGAATGGTGTTCTCGTGTCTCAGAATCACCTTATCTTCCCAGTCGTACAACCGTATATGTGCGACAAATCCCTTTCTGCAAATGGTTTTCCCAGCTCCCGGGAGCTTAAAATATTGATAATAGACATAAAAGCCAGGCACAGGGTCCTGGATAATCGTTTGGCTGGATTTCCATTTTCCAAGGGTCCTGCGTATCAGGTCTCCCGCGTCCGAGCCATCGGGAACTGAAAGATGGATGCTGTTAAAAGGATTTTGATAAAGTTTGCGTCTTTGGGATAAAGATACCACGTCAAAAAGTGGGGATAGAAGGCTTTCCATGTTTTTTTGGAACCTTTCATGGTACCGCCATCCTCTAAATGGTAATATTTCAGCCATTGTACTTTCTTTTTTTCCAATCAGATTTTTTTCTGATATTTCTATAAGGAGCATTGCTGGGGTTGACTTGTTGATATTCAACGGCACCAAACGCCGCCAGTATCTCCATTTCCTCTCCCGTAAACCTGTTTTCGAGTATTTTTGGACTGAAATGCACATCCACAAAATGGGTATTGAATTTCCCCGATTGGAATTCAGGATGGCCAATCACCATGCGGCAAAATGCCAAGGTGTTTTTTATTCCGGAAATATGGTACTCATCGATGGCTCTCTGCATCCTCCTGATGGCGGCGTTCCGGTCGAAGGCGTGGACGATGAGTTTTGCTACCATCGGATCATAATGGATGGGGATTTCCAT
Organism: Negadavirga shengliensis; assembly: GCF_042652345.1. Taxonomy (NCBI): domain Bacteria; kingdom Pseudomonadati; phylum Bacteroidota; class Cytophagia; order Cytophagales; family Cyclobacteriaceae; genus Negadavirga; species Negadavirga shengliensis. Next base: position 125,103 of record NZ_JBHSJJ010000016.1, on the reverse strand, counting down.
CCCCTCTTCATATCCATCATCCACCCTGACACCGGGACCTTTGGGGGGAATGTAGGTTTGGAGTTTGCCGGTATCCGGCAGAAAATTGTTTTCAGGATCTTCAGCGTATACCCTTATTTCTATGGCATGTCCCCTTATGGAGAGGTCTTTCTGGGCGAAGGAAAGCGGCTGGCCTTCTGCAATTCTAATTTGTTCGCGTACCAGATCAACGCCGGTAATCATCTCTGTTACAGGATGCTCAACCTGCAATCTGGTATTCATTTCCAGAAAATAAAAGTTCAGCCTTTCATCAACGATGAATTCCACTGTGCCCGCCCCGTAATATCCGCATGCCTTGGCTGCCTTAATGGCGGATTCTCCCATTTTTTTTCTCAATCCGTCATCAATTACGGGAGACGGAGCTTCTTCTATTACCTTTTGGTGTCTCCTCTGAATGGAACATTCCCTTTCAAAAAGGTGAACGACATTTCCATGGTGGTCTCCAAGCACCTGTACTTCAATATGTTTTGGGGAGAGAATGTATTTTTCGATGAATACAGATGCATCACCAAAGGCGGATCTTGCTTCCCCCATGGCCCGCTGCATCTGTTCTTCTAATTGCGATTCGTCTTCGACGATTCTCATGCCTTTTCCACCTCCCCCGGCACTTGCTTTTATCAGTATGGGATATCCGGTCTTTCCTGCGATTATTTTGGCCTCGTCCAGGTCTGTTACGGCCTTTTCCGTACCGGGCACCAGTGGAATTCCATATTGGGCTGCTGCTTTTTTAGCCTCAAGCTTGCTTCCCATGATGGCTATGGATTGGGGAGAAGGGCCAATAAAGACCAATCCCGCCTGCTTCACTTTTTCTGCAAAAAGGGCATTTTCCGAAAGGAACCCATAGCCGGGATGGATAGCATCAGCCCCTAGCTCCAACGCTGTCTCAATGATCTTGTCCATATTCAAATAGGACTGGCTTGAAGGAGCCGGACCGATACAGACAGCTTCATCAGCAAACCGAACATGGGGGGCATATACATCGGCTTCACTATAGACGGCAACGGTGCTTATTCCCATTTCCCTGGCTGTACGCATGACGCGGAGACTGATTTCTCCACGGTTAGCCACTAAAATTTTATTGATTTTCACAGCGGGGATATTTACAAAAACGACGAATGACTTGTTACGAATTAAACAAATAATACTGAACTAATGAAAGAAAAACTGAAAAGTAGGCGGATTTTTGCGATAGCGTCTAAAAAATATTAGTTTTGGGGGTTTTAAATAAAGCTATAACAGATTGTTGTTTAACAGTAAAGTTTAAAGACATTGGATATATTCGACAAACTAAACACAAATCTCGGCCCTTTAGGTAAGCATTCAGAGTTGTCAGAAGGGTATTTTATGTTTCCAAAGCTGGAGGGAGAGATTGCTCCCCGGATGAGATTTAAAGGGAAAGAAGTGTTGACCTGGAGTCTTAACAACTATCTGGGTTTGGCCAACCATCCCGAAATCAGACAAGCAGATGAAGAAGCTGCCAAAAGGTGGGGTGCAGCCTATCCAATGGGAGCAAGAATGATGTCAGGCAATACAGATCTGCACGAGAAGCTTGAGCAGGAGCTTGCAGATTTTGTAGGCAAAGAAAAAGCCTACTTGTTGAATTACGGCTATCAAGGGGTGATGAGTGTCATTGATTCGCTTGTTGACAGGAAGGATGTAATTGTCTATGACGGGGAATGTCATGCCTGTATCATTGATGCGCTCAGGATGCATATCGGTAAGCGCTTCGTTTATCCCCATAATGATATGGAGAGTCTGGAAAAGCAACTTCAACGGGCTGAAAGAATCACCAAAGAGACCGGCGGGGGTATTTTGGTGATCACTGAAGGGGTTTTTGGGATGACCGGAAATATGGGCAATCTCAGGGAAATCGTAAAATTAAAGAAGAAACATGAATTCAGACTCCTGGTGGACGATGCCCACGGCTTTGGTACTATGGGTAAAACCGGAGCGGGCACAGGAGAGGCACAAGGGGTTCAGGATCAAGTTGATCTGTATTTTTCTACCTTTGCCAAATCAATGGCCAGCATTGGCGCGTTTATTGCAGGCAACGCCAAAGTGGTTCATTATTTGAAATATAACATGAGATCACAGATTTTTGCCAAGTCGCTTCCCATGATCATGGTGGAAGGTGGCTTAAAGAGGTTGGAAATGCTCAGGACCAGGCCGGAACTGAAAGACAACCTTTGGAATGTGGTCAACGCCCTGCAAAACGGGTTAAAGGAAAAAGGGTTCAGCATTGGGACCACGACCTCTCCGGTGACGCCGGTGGTGTTGAACGGAACAGTAGGGGAGGCGGCTACACTCAGTAAAGACCTGAGGGAAAATTACAATATTTTCTGTTCTGTGGTCATCTATCCTGTGGTTCCCAAAGGGATGATTATTCTCCGGCTTATACCTACGGCAGTACATACTTTGGAGGATGTAAGACAGACTATCTCGGCGTTTGAAGCCATAAAAGATAAATTAGTGAGCGGATATTATAAGACAACCGAGTTGGCCACTTCCTTTGGGGAATAAAAGTCTTAAAAAAAGCGGCCAAACTGTATTATTTTAAACATTTTAACTATATTGAATCAAAAATTAATCTTATCATCAACCAAATTAACTTTTAATTATGAACAGATTTAGTGAAATCAAAGACCTTATCATGTCACTTGAAGCTGATTTTGAAAAATTCTACGACAAAAACAATCAGGCAGCTGGAACCAGGGTTAGAAAAGGCATGCAGGAATTGAAAAACTTGGCTCAAGATATCAGAAAAGAAGTTCAGGATATCAAAAATGCTGAGTCCAAGTAAGAAAAAAGGGAAAAGCCGCGGCTTTTCCCTTTTTTCTCTTTCTCATACAAATTCGATTGACTCACCCCATATGGGCAGAATACAGCTGTGACGGGATTTTTTCAGCAGCTGCAATTATTCTGTTTTTAAGAGATGCGGAAGCATTCATTAATGGCAGCCGCACTTGTTCTCTACACAACCCCATGTAGCTCATTAGAAATTTGACCCCTACGGGGTTGCTTTCTTCATACATCAGGGGATTGATTTCCAACAAACTGAACGTGCTGTTTCTGGACTCTGTGTCGGTACCGTTGATGATAGATGCCATGATCCGGGGATAGGCGTTGGCGATCACGGAAATCACCCCTTCCGCGCCAATGGCCCTCATGGCTGTGGTCATCAGATCATCTCCTGATATCAGCAGAAAATCGTCTGGTTTGCGATGGGCGATCTGCATACATTGTTCCAGATTTCCGCTCGCTTCTTTCATCCCTATGATATTGGGATGCTTGGCCAGTTCCAGTGTTGTTTCGGCAAGCATGTTGGACATTGTCCTTCCAGGTACATTATAAAGAATCACCGGAACAGGACAAACATCCGCTATGGCCTCATAATGGGCGATGATCCCTCCCTGGCTCGGTTTATTGTAATAAGGACTGACAGAAAGTATACCTTCCACACCGGTAAAATCCGTTTGGTGAATTGTATCTATTACTTCTTGGGTGTTGTTTCCTCCTATGCCGAATACTATCGGCAGCCTGCCTTTGTTTGTTTTTTTTACGAAAGCCAGGACTTCTTTCTTTTCTTCTTTGGTCAAAACGGCGGTTTCACCGGTAGTTCCCTGAACGACCAGGTAATTGACCCCACCTTGAATGACATGCTCAATGACCCTTTCCAAAGCAGGGTAATCTACGGAACCGCTTTCCTGAAAAGGAGTAACCAACGCAACACCGGCTCCTTTGAATTTTTTCATTTTCAGTTGATCTGCTTTAAGTATTTCAATAATTGTTCTGTATCTGACCTGGTATCCTTGCCTTCTTTATCTAACATCAGGTCCAGATAAGGTTTCAGCTCCTCACTATAAAACCCTATACGGTATGGTTCCGGCTTAAGATGCAATAAGTACAGGGCAAAGTAATTCTGTTTTTCAAAAGTAAAAATAATCAAATCTGGGCTAAGGGAAAGAAATTGGTTTAATTTTTCTCCCGGTTCGCCAAACAAAGTGAAATCCTTGTCCGATATGGCTTGTTCATCATTTGCTGTTTTGTCGAAGTACCAACTGGAAACAAGCACACTTTCTCCCATGTAGGAAGTAATTGCTTCGTTGATTTCGTGAATTTCATTTTTTGTTTCTGCAAGAACACAGATGGTTTTTATATGTTGGAATTGTGTCAAAGCTCTTTTGGCAGGTGTTTCCCTTTTTTTGTTTAAGGTCCTCTTAATAAAGTATTCCTTAATCCATTTCATTTATTTTCAGCTTGTTTTTTGGGAATAATGGCATCCGGCATTATTTGTTTTCAGGAAATCATTTGAAGAAACTCTTTTTCAGATATGAGCTTTATACCTAATTTTTGCGCTTTTTCCTTCTTGGAAGGCCCCATATCCTCGCCTTCGATGATGAAATCCAAGTTTTTTGATACGGATTTGGAATATATGCCTCCATGAGACTGCACAAAATCAATGATTTCATCCCGCTTAAAATGATTGAGTTTGCCTGATGCCAGTATTTTCTTGCCCTCAAGTTTTGTGCTTTCCAGGGTTTTTGGTTCATCTTTTGTTTCAAACTGAAGGCCGTGGGATTTCAAGCGATCGATGATTTCCAGGTTTTGCTTTTGAGAAAAATATTGTTTGATGCTGCTTACCAAAGTTTCACCGACACCGTTTATTTCGAGTAGTTCTTCATCGGAGGCCAACCTGAGCCTGTCAATGGTTTTGAAGTGGTCGGCCAGTAATAAAGCCGTGTTTTCCCCGATGTTCCTGATTCCCAGGGCAAACAGAACCTTGGGGAAGGGCTGGTTTTTGGAGGCTTCGATCCCATCCATCATGTTTTTTATCACCCCGGCCTGAAACGTGCTGCCTTTCAGCTTTTTGGCTTTGTTGATGAACTCATCTTCAAATTTTAACCCACTGTTTACCAGGATATCATGTACGGTATTCTTGCTCCGGAAAATGTTTTTCAATTCATCCGTTAAAGTCTCTTCAACGGCCCCCATGGCTGCGAAAACAACGGGAACCGGAACATAGTCCTCTATGGCATCAAATGCACTTTCTTTCAGTATGCTAACGAATATTTCAACCCGCTTTTGGTTTTCACGAACTTTTTTTCCTGATTCCTGAATGAAATCCTGAAAGCGGTGGAGTTTGTCCATTTGTGCCACTTCCTCATGCGCTTCCAGAAAATTTTCAATTTCTTTTTGGGAAATGCCCTCTGTGAGCGCATAAAGTGCCTTTTTTAATAAAATGAAAAGGAAACCTTCGCTGCACCTGGTATATTGATCGTCGGTAACTTCCAATCCCAGCAGGTCCGCTTCTCTTTGAGGTAAATCATAGAGGTCGGCGGCCGTGCTTACATAGCCATGGTTAATGAGGGCCCGTATCCTTTCTGTACCCAATGAATCAATATCCAAAGCTCTCTTCGATACAAAATGTTCGATCCTGCCCAATACCTGAGGTGGGCATTGGTCTGCATTGGGACAAAAATGTTTTGCCTCGCCTTCTTTGCGCTCCAGCAGCGTGCCGCATTCCGGGCAGTGGGTGATATACGTGATGGGCTTGCTTCCTGCTTTCCTCTCATCCAAAACCACACTGGTTATTTTAGGGATGATTTCGCCACCCTTTTCTACCAGTACCTGATCCCCTTCATGGATGTCCAACCTTTCAATTTCATTGGCATTGTGCAGAGAAGCTCTTTTTACCGTAGTTCCTGCCAGACTTACCGGAGAGAGGTTGGCTACAGGAGTAATGGCTCCGGTTCGCCCCACCTGGTAAGTGATGGATAAAAGCCCCGTCATGGCACTTTCAGCTTGGTACTTGTAAGCAATGGCCCACCTTGGGATTTTGGCAGTATAACCCAACTCATCCTGCTGTTCATAATCATTGACCTTCAAAACCACACCATCTGTATCCACCGGCATCCTGAATCGCTTCTCTCTCCATTCGTCTATATAAGCCAAAACAGCAGTAATATCCCGACATTTCTTATAAGTGGGAGAAACATTAAATCCCCATTTTTCCAAGCGGGAAATGGCCTCATACTGTTTACTGACGCCGATATCGCTCCCCAGCAGTTGATAAAAATAGCAGTTAAGCCTTCTTTTGGCCACGATGGTGGAATCCTGCATTTTTAAAGTGCCGGAAGCCGCATTTCTCGGATTAGCCAGAGGAGGGTCCCCATTTTCCAGCCGCTGTTTATTGATTTTATCAAATTCCTTTCTTGGTAAGAACACTTCCCCCCGTACTTCAAAATGTTCCGGTATGTCCTTTCCGGTTACCGATAGGGGAATATTCCGGATGGTTTTTACATTTTCTGTCACCACGTCTCCTCTATACCCATCGCCCCGGGTCACCGCCCTGACAAGCTTTCCGTTTTCATAAACAAGGCTGATGGCCACCCCGTCAAACTTCAGCTCACAGAAATAACTGTAATTCCGGTGACCGAGCCCTTTGGCTACCCTTTCATCAAAAGCTTTTAACTCCTCCTCTGAATAAGTATTTCCCAAGGAAAGCATTCTCACAGAATGCTCTGCGGTTTCAAAAATCTTTGTGACGGTGCCCCCGACACGTTGGGAAGGACTGTCCTCTGACAAAAACTCGGGATAATGCTGTTCCAGGGATATCAATTCTTCCAACAGCTGGTCGAACTCAAAGTCACTGATTTCAGAAGTATCCTCTTGGTAATAGAGGTAATTATAGTAATTGATTTGTTGGGTAAGGTCGGCAATTCTTTTCTTTGCCTCTTCTCTTGATAAGTTATCCATGTAAAAAAGGAAAAGGGGTTCTTCTAACCAAATGTACTATTTTTGGGGAAATTATGAAGCAGTATTTTTTTCAAGCTGTCAAAAAAAACATATTCCAGGAAATATGACGGTCATTATTCGGCGCCTTCATCAGTAAATGCTTTTGAGATTTCTTCTTCCGTCATCCTTAATTTTTGCTTGCAGCTTTTTATAAGCAGGCTGGCCTCCTGGACCAAAACAGCCAGTTCATCGATACCTTTATCATCTTCTTCCAACTGGGCGACGATTTCCTCAATTCGCCTCAAGGCCTTGTCATAACTCATTATTTCCTTCTTTTTTGTCATAATTTTCAACTTCTGTAATGGATGAATGTATTTTTTTGTCCCAACTATAGGTTACCATCTGCTTTCCTACTTTTGCCTCTACCTTGTTAATAGGTAGTCCGTCGATTTCGGTTTTGGTGTAGCCCCTACGTAACAGATAAACAGGATCCAGTCTCTCAGTAATCTTTTCCAACTGACCCAAACGCTGTTTTTCTCTTTGCACAGACGATATGGCAATTTTCCGGAGGCTGATGGCCATATTTTGAAGATGGAGCCTGTTCACGGAAACCTTGTGTTTGCTATGGAGAAGGATCCGGTGAGAAAGCCGGTCAAGTCTTTGGCCGGCTTCATTAAGTTTGGAGGCCAGCAGGTTTTTTATCAAGTGGGTTTTGTCGTAAAGCCTTTGATGTTCACTTTGAAAGGTTAACCTGCAGATCCTTTCAATTCTATTGAGGAGCAAATGGATGTCTTCTTCAAACTGCCTGAAGCCTGAAAGAATAAGTTCTGCCACTGCCGTGGGGGTTTTCATTTGGGTATGGGCTACAATATCCGCTACAGACTCATCCCGCTCGTGACCAATGCCTGTAACCACGGGAAGGGCCGCATTGGCGATGGTCCTGGCCAGTTCATAATCATCAAAGCAATCCAGATCGGTTTGTGCCCCTCCGCCTCTGATAATGACCAGAAGGTCAAATTTTTCATCCGGCATATCCGCTTCCACTGCCTCTATAGCATTCATTACAGAAGTGGGCGCGTCATTTCCCTGCATGGTGGCCTGGTAAAGTTTCCAATGAACCTGGTATCCATAATGATTGTGTTCCACTTGGTTAATAAAATCCCCGTATCCGGCTGCTGTTACCGAACTGATCACGGCCACCTTTTGAGGTACTCTTGGCAACTCAAACTGCTTGTTCAGGGTCATCAGGCCTTCGCTATGGAGTCTATCTATGATTTCCTGTTTTCGTTTGGCTCGCTCGCCCAAGGTAAAGTTGGGGTCGATGTCTTTTATAATAAGGCTTATGCCATAAATTTCGTGAAACTGGACATTGACAAGGGCGAGGATTTTCATGCCGCTTTTCAAGGATTGGCCGGTGACGGTCTCAAACTTCCAGCGCAATGTCTGGTAGGTATATGCCCATATATTGGCCCGCATTTTGGCCATGATCCTGTCATCGGTTTTTTCAACCAGTTCCAGGTAAGCGTGACCCTTTATGGAGTCCCTGAATTCGCTGATTTCAGCAATCACCCAATAAGCAGGGGACAAGTTGCTGTCCAAAGTTGATTTGATAAGCTCATTCAGGGATAAAAGTGTTATCGGGTTTTGCATGGTGCAAATTAACAAAAATGCTTACAGGGACAGAAAAACTAAATAAAAAAAACGGCATTCATCAATGCCGTTTTTCATCAATATCAATCATTTCTTCCCGCAGGCGGCGGGCCTCCTCTTCGTTGCATTCTATAAAGCTGACGGGTGAATTCCCGGTTGGCTTCCGTGAGTTTATAGGCATGCACGGGAGTCAGCATCGAAGAAACTTTATCCATCAGTCTTTTCTCTTCTTCCAACAGCTGTTCTTTGATTTCAAATTGTCGTTTTATCAGATTCTGTGCTTGACTGTCAGTGAGACTGTCAGCTGCTGAGCGTGCCAGGTCGTGCATCTGGTGCATCAGCTTTCGTCTGGTCTCATGATGTTGGTTATAAACCGGCCAGAATTTTTCGGCCTGCTCAGGACTCAGCGACAATCTGTTGGTGATAAAGGCCACCCTCGCGGCTTCAAGTTTTTCGCGGTCCACGTTTTTCCCCCGCTGTGCCATTGCCGGGATTAGCGTGCCTATGAATAATATTAATATTAGGAAATTTTTCATTTCAGTACCAGATTTCATTGTCCATGTATTCTTCCTCCCATGCGCCATAATCCCATTCCTCAGCAATAATCTGCTCCAGGATATCATTTGGGAACTCTGCCAATAACAAAACGTCTTCCTCATTCCAGACCCCGGAGTTTATGTAGAGTTCAACATCTTCAAGCAGCTTGGCCTGTAAATCGGAATCTTCCTGTCTGTTTGGAGATACGATAAACATCATAAAACCCAAAAGGACCAGAACTGCAGCAGCGGCACCGGATAGCCATACCTGCCGGGTCTTTTTTTCCTTTTTCCGCCGGATCCTCTCAGGAAGTTGTTCGAAATATCCATCAGGAACGGTGAATATATTTTTTTTAGGAATATTTTTCATACCACATAGTTAGACAGTTATAATGCGCAAAGGTTTATTTGTTTGTCAAGTATTCCTCTATTTTTTTTACAGCGTGATGATACCCGGCCTTTAAAGCGCCGACTGATGTGTCCGTCATTTCACTGATTTCTTCATAGCTGAGATCTTCATAATACCTGAGGTTAAATATGAGACGTTGCTTATCAGGTAACTTTAATATGGCCTTCTGGAGTTTTTTCTGAATGTGATCCCCATCAATATAGGGAGAATGATCCAGATAATTCGCCATCACATCCTGATGATCTTCTATAGGAAAGAAAAAACGTTTTTTCTTCTTATCCAAGAAATTCAGGCTTTCGTTGACGGCTATCCGGTAGAGCCAGGTAAAGAGCGTGGATTTTCCATTGAATCGCTGAATGTTTTTATAGGCTTTGATGAAAGTATTCTGGACGATATCATCGGCATCTTCGTGGATAATGACCATTTTTCTCACCATGCCATATATTCTCTTCTGATAGCTTTCCACCAAAAACCCAAAACCTTTGTCCCTAGTATCGGGGTTTTTTATCATTTCTAAAAGTTTAATATCTACGGAAGGTATCATTCATTCATTTAGACAGGTGAAGGTGGCTAAAGTTTAACCGCAAAAAGATTCTTTCAAAGGGGATTTCCTCTCAAAAAATTTTCTATATCCATTTTCTTTTTTCCTTCCAGCTGCAGTTCGAGCACAGACAACTGACCTTCACCCGTTTGAAAACTGAGGTAGGTTTTGTTATCCGTTTGGTGTTCTCCGGCTTTCTTGTCCTGGAGATTTTCTGTTAAAACGGCAGAGCTATAGATTTTGCATGTTTTACCATTCAATGTGGTCCACGCCACCGGGTAGGGAGATAGTCCTCTTATCAGATTATGGACATGTTCAGCAGGTTTTGACCAATCAATTTTACATGTTTCCTTATATATTTTTGGCGCATGGTGTATGGCTTTGGAATCATCCTGTTTTTGAGGCTTTACCGTTTCAGAAGCCACCGCCTCAACGGTTTTTAACACGAGTCTGGCCCCTTTGTGCATTAATCTATCATATAAACTGCCTACATTGTCCTCTGGGTAGATGGGTTCTTTTTCCTGAAAAATAATATTTCCGGTATCAATTTCGTGTTGCAGGAAAAAAGTCGTGATGCCGGTTTCGGTTTCGCCGTTGATTATCGCCCAGTTGATAGGGGCTGCTCCTCTGTAGTCAGGGAGCAGGGAGGCATGGAGGTTGAATGTGCCTTTAGGAGGCATGCTCCACACAATCTCGGGCAGCATCCGGAAAGCAACCACCACCTGGAGATCTGCCCGGTAACTTTTCAGTTCTTCCTGGAACGCAGGGGATTTTAAATTGGCAGGTTGCAACACAGGTATGTCTAATTTTTCCGCAGATGATTTTACAGGTGAAGGAAGCATCTTCCGGCCCCTTCCCTGGGGTTTATCCGTGGCGGTGACCACAGCCACTACCGGCCAGCCTTCTTTTACCAACAGCTCAAGCGGGGGCACGGCGAATTCCGGTGTGCCCATGTATACAATACGCAGATCCTTGTTCATGACTAGGGATACAGTAAATATTTATCTCTTTTTTCCAGATATTCTTCCAGATCTTTTCTCCAGGAATTTCTTATTGCTGTTTCAGACTTGCCCGCCAATATATCTTTGCGCAACTGATCTGATCCGGCCAGCTTGTCAAAGAAATTGTTGAAGAACTTTTCACCTTTATCGGCTGTCCGGTAAGCTTCCAACAGATGTTCTAAAGTAAGCCGATGATTTAACGCCTCTTTCCTAAGGTCTTTTCCATAACAGCGTTTATCCTTATGGGGAGGGTTTTTGGACATACCTTCCATGCTGATGGGAGTGAAGGTGAAGCTCCCGAATTTCGGGTCGGGATAACCATATACCTGGAAAGGAAAGGTGGTCCCTCTTCCGAGACTGATGTCCGTCCCTTCAAAATAACAGAGAGAAGGGTATAGGCGGATGGAAATATCGTTAGGCAGGTTGGGGGATGGCTTGATGGGCAGGCTATATTGAATGCTATGATCCCAATTATCAATCTCTATGATTTCAATATCTGCCTGCACTTGATTTTTTAACCATCCTTCACCGTTTATCATTTGAGCGAGCTCACCCACGGTAAGCCCGTGGACTACGGGAATAGGGTGCATTCCCACAAAGCTCTCATATCCTTTTTTTAAAACCGGGCCATCAACATAATCCGAATTGGGGTTGGGCCGGTCCATGATCAGCATGGGTTTTCCTTGTTCCGCACAGGCTTCCATCAGGTAGTGAAGGGTACTTATATAGGTATAGAACCTTACACCGACATCCTGAATATCAAATATGATGAGATCAATATCGGAAAAGGCCTCTTTGGAAGGCTTTTTGGAATCGCCATAAAGCGAAACCAAGGGAAGGCCGGTTTTGGTGTCGATTTCATTTTTCACCAGTTCCCCTGCATCCGCATCACCTCTGAATCCATGTTCGGGAACAAATACTTTTTTTACCGCTATACCTTCCTCCAGAAGAAAATCCACCAAGTGAAGATTGTTCTTTTGGGTAAGCACGCTGGTCTGGTTTACGGCAAGGGCCACTTTTTTCCCCTGAAGCAAAGGCAAATAAATGTCCGTTCTGTCAGCGCCTGGCAGAACGGGAGCCTTAACAGCATGATCATCCGGTTTTCTCTCATTCCTTTCGGAGTTGCTTTTACAAAAACCGGAGCTGCCCAACAAAATTGCAGCAATAAGTATTAATTTTATGTGCTTCATGTTAATTTGCATTTAGTATAACAAAATAAGCAAGTTCGTTGAACCTTTCCTACTTCATAGCCAAAAGAATAAGTTTTAAAAAAACGGGTGGATTTACAGGAACCATCCACAGAATCGCTGTGGCAAGTATCGCCCTCGGATTGTCCATAATGATCATTTCTTTTTTGATATTGGGAGGGTTTCAGTCGGTGATCTCAGAAAAAGTCTTTTCGTTTACGGGACATTACCAAGTACACCGTTTTGTGATGAGCAAATCCCTGGAGGATTCCCCCACAAGCAAAGAGAGTTTTTTTTATACACACTCCATGGAACATGATTATATCCGGCATGTGCAGGGCTACGCCAATAAACCGGGCCTGTTGAAGGGGGATGAAGAGGTGGAAGGGGTGATCATGAAGGGAGTGGGACCGGATTTTGACGTGCGGTCATTTGAGCCATCTTTGATCAAGGGCCGGTTTATACAGTTTGATGATGGAGAAAGCGCTGTCAATGAAGTGTTGCTCAGTACCAAAATTGCGAGAAAACTTTTGCTGGATGTGGGGGATAGGGTCACTATATATTTTGTGCAGGACCCTCCCAGGTTCAGAAGGCTGGAAATTGTGGGTTTATACGAAACCTTCCTTGAGGATTTTGATGAAAAGGTCATCATCGGGGATATACAGACCATAAGGGTACTGAACGACTGGGACCTGGATAAAGTGGGAGGGTTTGAGGTGTTTATACAGGATCCCCGAAAAATAGACCGCTATGCCGATGATTTATATGACTTGACAGACTATGACCTGCGGTTGGTAAAATCCACAGATAAATATATCCAGATTTTTGACTGGCTGGAACTCTTAAATAACAATGTTTATGTGTTTTTAGGCTTGATATTATTTGTGGCAGCATTCAATATGGTTTCCATATTGTTCATACTTATCATGGAACGGACTCAGATGATAGGCATCCTCAAGGCCTTGGGAGCAAAAAACAAACAGATCCGGAGGGTCTTCATCTGGAATGGGCTGAGAATTATCGGCCGGGGCATGTTTTTAGGAAACCTTATCGGGCTGGGATTTGGGTGGATACAGGATTCAACACGGCTTATCCGCCTTGACCCTGAAAATTACTATATGAGTTTTGTTCCTGTGTATTGGGATTGGACTGCGGTTTTAGGTCTCAATATCCTCATTCTGATCATCACCACCGCTGTACTGTTTATTCCGGCAATGATCATCAGCAATGTCAATCCGATTAAGGCAATCAGGTTCGATTAGGTTTGTATTTTTTGAAGAGACTTTTGATTTTCATGTATATCACCCCAAATATGGCTTCTTTGAAGATGTGCTTTGACATTTTGGACGTTCCTTTGGTCCGGTCTGTAAATATAATGGGAACTTCCTTGATCGCGAATCCCAATTTCCAGGCGGTGAACTTCATCTCTATTTGGAAGGCATAGCCTATAAATTTTATTTTCTCCAGGTTAATTGCTCTCAGTACACGGTGATGGTAGCATACGAATCCGGCGGTGGTGTCTTTGATCGGCATGCCCGTAACGAACTGTACATACTTGCTGGCAAAAAAAGACATCAATACACGTCCCATTGGCCAGTTCACCACATTCACACCCGATATGTATCTTGAGCCTATGACCATGTCGTAGCCATGCTCGGAGCAGGTTTCGTAAAGTCTCAAAAGGTCCTTTGGATTGTGCGAAAAATCAGCGTCCATTTCAAAAATATAATGATAGCCGTTTTGAAGCGCATATTCGAATCCTTCGATATAAGCGGTGCCTAATCCTTGCTTGCCTTGCCGTTCCAGCAGGTGCAGCCTTTCGGGAAAGCACTTTTGCAGCTTTTTAACCACATTCGCCGTGCCATCCGGAGACTGGTCATCTATGATCAGCACATCAAAACCGCCGTCCAATTCCACGACGGCATGGATAATATCGGAGATATTTTCCAATTCATTGTATGTGGGTATAATGACAAGTTTCCGGTCTTCCATAATTCAAAAAACAAAAATAGAATTAAAAAGATAATATCAAGTTTAATTCAAACGAAAATATTGTCGGTGCATTGCTCTGACATCGGAATATTAAAAATGTGCGTGCGATTGACCTTACTGCATATGATTTTCAATTCCGTTGGGATTTTGTCACGGCTTTTTACTTGGTTCCCCGGAAAAACTCACGACAATAATTTCATCCGCTCCGCGAGGTTTTGCTACTGTTTAAAATCTTCTATGGTTAGAAACCCGGATTAAAAGATATTGTTGATCCGGAATACCGGGAAAACCGGAACTGAAATTACAGTGAAAGACAAAACCGGGTATCCGGAACAAGTTCCGCTTAATGAAGCTATTCGGACCCTATCAGCTCCCGCATTTTCCCAAATTGGCCCGGGCCAGGCGGTTTCCATTTTTGGCCGCGGTTTGAAGGTCCAGGCATGCTTTTCCAGGATTTTTATCTATCAAGCACAGCGCCCTTCTTGCCAATGCTTCATAGTGATTGGGGTTTTTCCGTAGCACCACATCAAAATCTTCGACAGCCCATGTTTTGTAACCCAGCCGCATCAAAGCAAATCCCCTGTTATAATGGGCATTGATATTGTCCGGTTCGTATTCAATATATTTGTTAAAAGAGGTGACTACGCCAAGGACATCTCCGGAATAACCTCTGGCAATACCTAGGTAGTAATGGGGCATCGGTTCTTCGGGACGAAGTTCAAGGGCAACCTCCAAAAATTCCTCAGCACTTTTGAACCGGCGGTTTTTTATCATTGTGCGTGAAAGCAGCAGGAGTATATCATAATCTTTAGGATCATGCATGGCAGCCAGTAAAAGATACTTCTCGGCTGTCTTCATGTCATCCAGCTTCCAGGCAATTTTTCCCATGCCTGCGTAAGCCTGTGCATACCTTGGGTCCAGGTTGAGAATTTTCTTGTAGTCGTCGAGGGCTTTGTCGTATTCTTCCAGTTCCTCATACGAACGCGCCCTTAAATGCATGGATTTTATATCTGTAATGCTGACAAAAAGCACTTTGTCAAACTCTGCGATGGCCTTTTCATATTGCTCATTTTGGTAATAGAATTCTCCTGTTTTGAAGTTGCCTATGCAGGCACCTGCCAACAATAGTACCGCTATGTGTAAAAAGATTACCCGCTTCATATTAACCTACCGTTATACGTTATTAATATTTTAGTTAATATTAATAAATAACAGTTTATTTGCAAAACAGAAAGCCAATTATTTTTATTTATTGCGTTGATAAGTTATTTTACAATACGCCTTTGGTACTGGGTAACTGGTCCAGGGATTTTGGATCTCTGCTTACAGCCATTTTTATGGCCCTGGCGAGTCCTTTGAAAATGGCTTCTATTTTATGGTGTTCGTTTTTTCCCTCCGCTTTGATATTGAGATTGCATTTTGCAGTATCGCTGAATGATTTAAAGAAATGGTGGAACATTTCAGTAGGCATTTCACCGATTTTTTCCCGTTGGAATGTGGCATCCCAGACAAGCCAAGGCCTGCCGCCAAAATCTATGGCCACCTGCGCCAGGCAGTCATCCATAGGAAGTAAAAAACCATAGCGGTAGATGCCTTTTTTATCTCCAAGTGCTTTGAGATAGGCTTCCCCCAACGCCAGTCCTGTATCCTCGATGGTGTGATGCTCGTCTATGTGCAAATCTCCTGTTACATTAATGTCAAGATCAACCCCCCCATGCTTTGCCAATTGGTCCAGCATATGATCAAAAAAGGCCAGACCTGTTTGAATGTTGCTTTTCCCATTTCCGTCCAGATTGAGTTTAATGTGGATTTGGGTTTCCGAGGTGTTTCTTTGGACTTCGGATTTTCTGGCCGGGAGTTTCAGAAAATTATAGATATTGTCCCAGGAAAGTGTCGTCAACTCAGCTCCTTCCGCGCTGCCTTCACCCAAGTATATCGCTTTTGCGCCAAGATTTTGGGCCAATTGGATATCTGTTTGCCGGTCGCCGATGACATACGAATTTGCCAGATCATAATCCCCTTGCAAATAGGTAGTCAGCATACCTGTTCTGGGTTTTCTGGTAGGGGCATTCTCGTGGTCGAAGCTCCTGTCTATATGGATGGCGCTGAAGATGACCCCTTCTTGCTCAAGTGTTTTGAGCATCTTATACTGTGCCGGCCAAAAGGTCTCCTCTGGAAAAGAAGATGTCCCTAATCCATCCTGGTTGGTTACCATCACCAGTTCATAGTCTGTCTCTTCCGCTATTTTTCGCAGGTTGGATATGGCTTTGGGTATAAATTCCAGCTTCTCCAGACTGTCAACCTGAAAATCCGTCGGTGGTTCCTTTATGATGGTACCATCCCGGTCTATAAACAAGACTTTTTTCATCTTTTTAAAGCTTTTATGACGGTTGACTTCTCAACCCGTACTTATCATTTTTAACGTTTCTATCAGTTTATCATTTTCCTCCCGGGTTCCTACGGTGATCCGCAAGCATTCCTCACAAAGGGTCACGTTCGAACGGTCGCGGACAATTATTTTATTTGCAACAAGGGTTTCGTAGGTTTTTCTCGCATCCTCGATCTTTACCAAAAGAAAATTGGCATGGCTGGGGTGAATATTTTGAACTTCAGGAAGCAATTGTAACTGGCTTTCCAGATAGTCTCTTTCACGAAGAATTTCCCCGACCATGTTTTCCATTTTTTTCGTATCCTTTAACGACTGGAGTACAGTGTCTTGCGTCAATCCGCTGATATTGTAAGGTGGTTTGATTTTGCTGAAAATCCTGATGATTTCAGCTGACGCGAATGCCATTCCCAAACGCAATGATGCCAGCCCCCAGGCCTTTGAAAAAGTCTGCAAAACCAACAAATTTGGATACTGGTCAAGGTCTTCAGTAAAGCTTGGTTCATCACTAAAATCAATGTAAGCCTCATCCACAACCACAATTCCTTGAAAAGCTTTCAAAATGGCATAAATATCTTTCCGATGAAATTTGTTGCCTGAGGGGTTATTAGGAGAACAAATGAAGATCACTTTGGTGTTCTCATCTATCGCCTTTAAAACATTGGCTATATCTATCTGAAAGTCAGTGGTTAGGTTGATTTTTTTTACAGCCACATCATTGATGTTTGCACTGACTTCATACATACCGTAAGTGGGAGGGAGGAGGAGGACGTTGTCCCTGCCGGGTATGCAAAAGGCCCTGTAAAGAAGATCTATGGCTTCATCACTTCCGTTACCCAAAAAAATCCGTTCCGGGGCCACGCCCTTGATTTCCGAAATCCTGGATTTTAACGCCCACTGATAGGGATCGGGATACCTGTTGAAATTTTCCTCCGTAATCGAGCCAAGTGGGTTTTCGTTGGCGTCCAGGAAGATGCCTTCAGTACCCGAATATTCGTCTCTGGCAGACGAATAAGGTTTAAGTTGCCTTATGTGTGGGCGGAGAAGCTTATTTATATCAAATGATCCAGTTTTCATTGCTTTGAAATGTATTCCAATCTAATAGATACCGCTTGCTTATGGGCCGCTAAATGTTCGTTTTCAGCCATAATTTCTATTGCCGGCCCGAGTTTTTTTAACCCTTCGGCTGTGATTTTTTGGTAAGTGATCTTCTTTAGAAAACTGTCAAGGGAAACGCCGCTGTAATTTTTTGCATAACCATTGGTAGGCAGGGTATGGTTGGTTCCTGATGCATAATCGCCTGCCGATTCGGGGGTAAAATTGCCAATGAAGACCGAACCCGCATTGAAGATGCTATCCACAACCTCCTCTTCATTTTCTACGGAAATGATCAAATGCTCCGGGGCGTATTCATTGATAAGGTGGATGGCTTTTTCCTGTTCTTCCATCACCACGGCTACACTGTTTTCCAAGGCTTTTTTGGCGATTTTTTGCCTGGGCAGGGTTTCTAGCTGCGCTTCGATAGCTTTCAGTATTTTTTTGCAAAGTTTTTGGTTATTGCAAACTAGTACCACCTGGCTGTCCACTCCATGCTCAGCCTGTGAAAGCAAGTCTGCGGCTACAAACTCGGGAACGGCACTTTGGTCAGCGTACACCAATACTTCGGAGGGGCCCGCGGGCATGTCAATGGCCACGCCTTTTTTGGTGGCCAGTTGTTTTGCCGCCGTCACATATTGGTTACCCGGTCCGAAAATCTTATCCACTTTCGGGACAGATTGCGTACCGTAAGCCATGGCGGCGATGGCCTGTGCCCCACCTGATTTTACAATCCGGTTTATGCCTACCAAATCTGCGGCATACAGGATGGCGGGGTGGATTTTTCCTTCCGCATTCGGTGGTGAACACAGCACTATTTCCTCACATCCGGCTATATTGGCAGGAATACCCAGCATCAATACTGTTGAAAATAACGGAGCAGTGCCACCCGGTACATACAGTCCCACTTTTTGAATGGGGACGCTTTTTCTCATACAGGTAACCCCTTCCATGATTTCAGTTATAAGGAAAGGGGTTTCCTGTAATTGATGAAATTTTTCGATATTCTCTTTCGCCTGGAGCAGGGCATCTTTCAGTTCTTGGGAAACCTCCTGACAAGCCATCCGGATTTCATCCCTGCTCACCAGCAAATGGTCGATTTCCACATGATCATATTCCAGGGCAAACTTTTTCAAAGCCTTATCACCTTGTCGCTTGACTTTTCTCATGATAGGCTTCACGATCTTTTCGATCTCCTTCATTTTTTGAACGGGCCTTTCCAGTTCTTTTTTCCAGGTGTTTTTATTGGGATTGACAAGGACTTTCATCTTTAACAAGTTTATCCGGTGGGAGAATCTATATGACCATTTTTTCTATGGGTACGACCAATATGCCCTGAGCGCCTGCTTCCCTTAATCCTTCTATGTTTTCCCAAAATTGTTCTTCACTGATTACGGAATGCACCGATGACCAGCCTTTCTCAGCCAGCGGAAGAATGGTGGGGCTTTTCATGCCCGGAATCAATGAAATGATCTTGTCAAGAGACTCATTGGGTGCATTCAACAAGACATATTTATTGCTTTTCCCCTTTTGTACCGCGTCAATTCTAAAAAGCAGTTTCTCTACTATTTTTTGTTTGGTAACAACCATGTTGGGGTTGCTGATCAGGACAGCCTCTGAACGGAAAATCTCTTCCACTTCTTTAAGACCATTCATCATCAATGTGGAACCGGAACTTACTATATCGCATATCCCTTCGGCAAGCCCTATACTAGGTGCAATTTCTACAGATCCACTGATCTCATGGATATCCGCGTAAATGCCTTTCTCTTTCAGGTAATCGCCTAATATTTTCGGATAGGATGTGGCAATATTCTTCCCTTCAAAGTACCGGATACCCTCATACTTCTCACTTTTTGGAATGGCCAAAGAGAGACGGCACTTCGAAAAGCCCAGCTTTTTAAGCACTTCTACTTTTTTGTCTTTTTCAACCAGTTCATTTTCACCAACGATTCCCAGGTCTGCCACGCCGTCTGCCACGTACCCGGGGATATCATCATCCCTTAAAAAAAGAAATTCAATAGGAAAGTTGGTGGAAATGGACTTTAATTTGCCGGTACCGTTATAAAATTTTATGCCGCATTCTTTGATCAGTCCAAGTGAATCATCACTGAGTCTGCCACTTTTTTGCACAGCAATACGAATAATGTTTTCCATGAAATATATCTGATAAATATGGTTTTAAACTTGGTTTGGCTAAAATACGGATGAAATTCCGTCTTTTTCGGGGTGGTATGTAAATATTGCTCCTCTTAAGAGGAATGATGGAAATAGCGTTGCTCAGTGGCATACACTGAAAGGAAAAAATTGAAAGGATCAATATCTAAGTCAATAAATTTCATAACCTTGTTGCAAATTTAACGAGGTATTCTTGACATGCAAAAAAATGGGCCTTTTTAATTGCTTAGGAAAGCAATAAAAATCAGTTGTGATAAAAGAGCCTGTTTACAGCGTTTTTATAAGTTAAATTTTCTTTGTTTTCAGTCGTCAATTGGATTTTTCTAATCGATTTTCTTAGAAGCTGTTGGATTTTATCCGAACACAGGGCACCGCATTGAAAAATCGTGTTTTCCTGCAATATATCGTCGTTTATGGCTTCGCGTGCGATTTTATTTGAGCTAAAAATTTTCATCAGATCCCTCAAGGGATTCTTCTTCCTTTTTTCCCCCATCCAAATGAAATAGCTATCCAGGTGATTCCGGATGATGGATTTTACATCACGAAGACATTTTTTATTGATTTCGATTTTGTCTTCTATGATCTGATGTATGTCATTCATATCAAACCTGATTACATAAAGCAGGTCATCCACTTCCTGACTCACATTACCTTTAACAGAAAGATCTATCAGTATCTTAAGAGAGGAAATGGATGGGGAAAAATAATCCGGTTTTATCAGATCTTCCGAAATTTCAGTAGTAATAACGACAATATCATTTAAGTTCACAATGTTGTCCATCTCAGACAGGGGAACTTTCGTATAGCCGGGCTGATCTTTCTCCTCGTCGTTTGATGCGGGAAGATGGGAGGCTTCAACTATCGTAATGTCCGAATAGCCCTTTTCCTTCAAACTTGTAACCAGCCTTCTGCACATGGGGCCATCGCCGACCAGAGCTATTTTCGGTAAGTTGATTTTTTTTACCAGTTCCATGATCATGTCTACTACGGTATAGGACACTGATATTGTACTTTTTCTATAATTGGTATTGTTTTGTATCTGTTTCTCGGTTTCCATCAGAATCTGCATGAAACGGTATAAAAATTCTCCCGCCATCTTCTCTCTGCATGACAAATGGTAAGCTTTTTTGAATTGTTGAAACAGCTGCACAGAGCCGTACAGTAGAGAATTCAATCCGAAGCAGAGTTCCGTAATCTGTACAATGGCTTTTTCCTCATCAAGCTCATGCTGAAAAAAACCTGGCTCTGGCCATACAAGTTCTTCTTTTGAATTTTTCAGCACGGAAAAAATCATTTGGGTTTTGTCCTCATCCGCAAGATACAGGATCGCCGTTTGTTCCGGTACGGAAAGGACCAAGGCTTCAGCTATTTCCCCTGTTTTCTTCAAAAAACTTAGAAAAATCCTTGCTTCTTCGTCAGTCATAAAAAAACCGTTCTCATTAAAATTAGCGGTTTTATTTGAAAAGCTCAACAATCTGAACATTAGCATATCCTTATTCCTTTAGTGTCCTATTGGTTTTCGTTATGTTTTATCTCCTGGGTTTACAATCTGATACAGGATCCGGGCGATTGGAAATTTTAATTAATCCATGATTTCCAGTTTATCGTATATATATATAAACAGAAACCTTAAAAATTGAATTGGAGAATGTATTAGGTTTTGGTTTAGTTTGTGGTTCAATTTTTTGAGGTTTAATGGCGGCCCGTTAGGGCCGCCTTTTTAATCCCTTCTTTCCCGTCTCTTGAATCCCGGAAAAATCCCGGTTCCCACCAGGAGATCATTGATTAAAAAAACCAAAAAAAATAATAAACCTTAATTTTTTTCATTTATTTATCAATTAAAGATAGACTATTTGAAAGTTGGATTATGATTTTTTCGGTAAACCGGATAAAAACGAAGGCGAATAAGACCATTGAACAGTCCAAATGAAAATTGCAATATCCAAAGAAAAAGATTCCGGCGAAAACGGGAAATATAAAGCTAAAAAATCAACCACCTGATTTTCTAGTTTTATAACCTGAATTTACCAGAAATTCCAGGATCTTGTCCCGATGGTCTCCCTGTATGAGGATTTCCCCGTCCTTTACATTTCCTCCTACTCCGCATTTGGTTTTCAAAATTTTTCCCAAAGCTTTGAGATCATCTGAGCTGCCCACAAAACCGTTGATCAAAGTAACCTGTTTTCCTCCCCGGGATTTTTTATCTAAAAACACTTTGAGGTTTTGTTGCGACGGAGGCAAGGTCGACGGTTCCTCATCCGTATGACCGGAATAATTATAATCATCTGAGGTGGAATAGACCACTCCTTTTCTGTTTTTCCAGCTGTTGTCTTTTTTTCTTCCCATATTACTCTTCCTTAAACCGCATCGTCCAGACGGGTCTTTTGGCACTATTGACCACGTCTTCAGCGATACTTCCACTCAGCAAATGCATAAACCCGGTTCTGCCATGGGTAGCCATCGCGATCATATCCGCATCACAATCATCTGCAAACTCAATGATTCCCTCTTCCTCTGAACTGCTGTTGTAGATATCTATCCGCACGTTTTCTATATTGTTGGATTTTATGAATTCCCGTATTCTCTTATTCGAAGTCTTGGTGTTTTCAAAAGAGTTGGGTGTATTGATCTTTACCAGGCGAAGTTCTGCACCCAATAGATTTTGCAGGTCTTTAAGATGTTTTATCACCCTTTTGCTGTCCTCACTGAAATCACTGGCAAATACTATCGTTTTGATATCTTCCACTTTAACCTGTTGTTTCACGGTAATCACCGGACATTTGGTGTGGCGGACTACTTTTTCGGTGTTTGATCCGATCAGCAATTCTTCCAATCCGCTTGAACCTTTGGAGCCCATAATTACCACGTCAGCCTTTATTTCGGAGATTTCTTTGGAGATTCCCGCGTAAGGATTGCCAAAAGCAAGCCTTGTGCTGAACTGGTAAGGTTTATTCTGGTGATTTGCCTCCAGCTTTTTCACCTGCGCTTTTCTTTTGTTGATCAGTTCCACCATATAGATTTTGTCTATATAATCTTCTTCCAGATTTACCTCTCCCATCGTATTAAAATGCTGCGTGGCAGGTATTTCAATAATATGTACCAGCTTAAGCTTGCAACCTGCTTTTGTGGCGAGTTCCTGGGCAAATTTGAAAGCGTTTTCCGCTTCTTCTGAAAAATCATAAGGTACTAGGATGCTTTTCATGTTTGTAGAATAAAGTTGTTAAAGCTTTGGGCTGTTAAGCTACAAAAATCCGTTCAAAATTGGAATGGATGGGGCAAATGTTATACCAGAATCCACCCCAATCCAAAGGTCAGAACCCATAAAAGGGTAGATATCGCCATTTTTTTTAAATAGGGATCTAATGCTACCGGATCTGCAGATGAATCAACTCCTTGCCCCACTTTTATCATCAAAGGCAATACCATTAACATGAATAGTCCCCCAACGGCTTTTTCAAATAGAATAAACAAAAGAATGCATACGTTTCCCGTGACGATAAGGATCCAATTGTATGTGATCGCCTTTTTTCTACCTATTCTCACCGGTATGGATTTTTTACCAGCCAATTGATCAGATTCAATATCCCTTATGTTGTTGATATTCAATACGGCTGTGCTGAAACAACCAACCGATATCGCCGGCAATAGGGTAGAGGGGGAGAAGGCAAGTGTGTGCAGGAAATAGGTGCCGGATACGCCTATGATTCCAAAAAACAGAAATACGGAAAAGTCCCCCAGGCCTACATATCCATAAGGCCGGGAGCCTGATGTGTACGTGATGGCAGCGATGATGGCCAATATTCCCAGCAAAAGAAACAGCAAAAAAACCATGAGACCCTGTAAGGCCAGATAGAGCAGCAATATACCACTGATAAATGACAGGATGCTAAAGACAATGATTGCCGTTTTCATCTCTTTTTTCGAGATCCAGCCAGATTGGACCGATCTGACTGGTCCCTTTCTCCCTTCGTGGTCAGCACCATGGGCAGTGTCTCCATAATCATTGGCAAGATTGGATAGGATTTGAAGCAGAATGGTGGTTAAAGCAGCCAATAGAAAAACTTCCGGTCTGAATGCGCCATGTTTAACGGCAATAAAACTTCCCATTAAAATACTGGAAAGGGCTAACGGGAGGGTTCTGAGGCGGAGAGCATGTATCCAGGCCTGGTATTTGTTATTGATCGGAAAATCCAAATTAAAATGTATTGAATATGAGTTTGACTTGCAAGCAGGGCAGTCCCATGTTCCAGACGAAAATGGTAAGGCTACCTTGCCGTGGGTTTGTACTTTCAGCGAATCCGGATTAACCCCAGATTACGCCCCGATAAGTGAGAGGATTTCCTCATCCATCGGATTGACAGAGGATGGAAAGAATTTGACCAAGTTCCCTTCTTCATCAACAAGGTATTTGCAGAAATTCCAAGAGGGTTCAGTGTTATTCCATCCGTTTAAGTTTTTATCAGATAACCACCGGTACAATGGATGTTTATCTACCCCTTTAACCGATATTTTTTCAAACATGGGAAACGTCACGCCGTAATTTTCGGAACAGAACCGCTTGATATCCTCATTGCTTCCGGGTTCCTGACCCCCAAAATTGTTTGCCGGAAAGCCCAATATGGTGACCTTATCACCATGTTTTTCATTGAGTTTCTGCAGATCTTCATACTGTGGCGTGTATCCACATTTGGAAGCCACATTGACAATCAGCACTTTCTGGCCTTTAAACTGCGTGAAATCCACTTCATTGCCTTCTATGTCTTTCATTTTAAAGTCGTAGAAAGAATCGATCATAGCGTCATCATCCAAAGTAATTAACTTCATACCTGCCTGTTGTTGATTGTCATTTTGGGAGGTCTGATTGCCTGACTGGCATGCCAGTAAAGCAAAAACTGCTAAGTATACAATTTTTTTCATTTGTTTATAGTTTGTTTTTCAATGGCTCCCGAACTTGATTGGGGAGAACCAAGCCTGTTATAATCATCCCACTTGTGTCGTTCCCGTCATGCTCGGTTTCATCATTACATTTTTTCCGGTACGTTTATTCCTAATAACTTCATTCCGCTTTTTATTGTTTTAGCCACTTGATAGGATAGGGAAACCCTAAATGCCTGAACTTCATTTTTTGCTTCACTAAATATAGGAAGTTCTGCATAAAAACGGTTGTATTCTTTGGCCAAATCAAATAAATATTGGGCAATGACAGAAGGTGAAAATTCTTCCCCCGCCAACCTTACTTTTTTTGGAAAGGCAGAAAGTAAAAACACCAAGCTTTGTTCTATCTCCTGTAAGCCATCCAGATGGGTGAAGGCGGAAGGAGAGAAGTCCAACTCAATCTGCTTTGCTTTTCTTATAATCGCAGAAATCCTGGCATGGGTATACTGTATAAAAGGACCTGTATTGCCCTGGAACTCGATGGATTCCTGGGGATTGAAAAGCATCCGCTTTTTGGGATCTACCTTCAATAAAAAGTATTTCAGCGCCCCCATCCCCAAAGTTTCGTATAAAGCCTCAGCCTCTTCCTGGCTGAAACCTTCGATTTTTCCAAGTTCCTGCGTATGGACTCTGGCCGTATCTATCATTTCCTGCATCAGGTCATCGGCATCCACTACTGTTCCTTCCCGGGATTTCATTTTTCCGGAAGGCAGATCTACCATACCGTAAGAAAGGTGGTACAGTCCGTCGCCGTAGGGTCTATCCAGTTTTTTCATGATTTTGAACAGCACATCAAAATGGTAGTCTTGCTCGTTGCCCACCACGTAAACGGACTTATCAATACCAAAATCCCTGTATTTCAGATCCGCGGTCCCCATATCCTGGGTGATGTACACTGAAGTGCCATCAGCTCTCAACACAAGTTTTTCGTCGAGCCCTTCATCGCTTAAATCCGCCCATACCGAGCCATTATCCTTTTTAAAAAATACTCCCTTTTTCAAACCTTCTTCCACTATGTCCTTTCCAAGGAGATAGGTGTCGGATTCATAATAATATTGGTCAAAATCGACTCCCATTTTATGATAGGTTTCTTCAAAACCTTTATAAACCCAGCCGTTCATTGTTTTCCAAAGGCTTACTACATCTTCATTACCAGACTCCCACTGGATCAACATTTCCTGGGCGGCCAACATCAATGGGGCATTTTTCTTCGCCTCCTCTTCGGTATGGCCTTGCTCTACAAGTTCCTTTACCTGTTTTTTGTATTCCTGATCAAAAACCACATAATATTTCCCCACGAGATGATCTCCCTTGATCCCCGAAGTTTCAGGAGTTTCGTTATTTCCGAAATGCCCGTAGGCTACCATGGATTTACAAATATGTATACCGCGGTCATTGACGAGGTTGGCCTTAATGACTTCAAAACCGTTGGCCTTGAGGATTTCAGAAACAGCATATCCCAAAAAATTATTTCGCAAGTGGCCAAGATGGAGCGGCTTGTTGGTATTGGGAGAGCTATATTCCACCATTACTTTTTGACCATTAGACGGAAACCTTCCCGGATTTTCTTCTGTGGCGATGGATTTATAAATGTCCAACCAATAGTTTTGATTCAAAGACAGATTCAAAAAGCCTTTTATGATGTTGTACCCGGAAATGATGGGTAGGTTCTTTTGCAGGTATCCACCTATGTTTTTCCCGGCTTCCTCAGGGGAGGAGCGGGTCACTTTTAAGAAAGGAAACAGGACGAAGGTATAGGTGCCTTCAAATTCCTTCCGGGTTGGTTGTAATGAAAGCTTATCCGGTTCGACCTTGTGTTGGTATAAAGTTTCGAAGGCTCCGGCAATATGCTTCAAAATTTCTTCTTGGATATCCATGTGTCTTTTTGCGTTTTTCTCTCTAAAGGTATCGGGTCCGCAAATATATATCATTCTCCCTTAATGCACCCTTTTATAAGAGGGTTAAATCCTTTTGGAATGGCCTTTATCCATCCCATCTTTGTAATATATAAAGGCATTTAATTTTTAATTAATGGCGACTGGCTTATGAGAAAATCAGTATGGGGCGCTGCGTTGATGTTGTTTTTAGTGACTTTCCTTCTGTATTTTGGTTTTTTGTATCCATTTTGGGGAATTCCCTTTAATAGCCAAAGACATGGCAATCCTCCCTTGACGCCGGCCTGGGCGCTGGAATGCTGGCTCTGGGAAGATGATCACAATACCCGGGAGTATCTGGAGGAACTTTTGGAAGGCTACCGAAAATACGATGTGCCGGTCAGAACCGTCATCATTGATAGCCCATGGAGTTTTCGGTACAATGATTTTGAAGTGGATACGGTCTTATACCCCGAACCGGAGCTAATGTTTTCGAAATTGAAGCAACAGGGATACAGGGTGGTATTATGGATGACTCCCCTGGTCAATAGCTACAATAAAGATCTCCGATGGAAGGATTCCAAAGAATGGCATCGGCAAATAAAACAAAAGGGCTATTTGGTTCAGGGCAAACAGAATAGCTGGTGGAAAGGAACAGGGAGTTTTATCGACTATACCCATCCAGACGCTGTTGCCTGGTGGAAGGGGATGCAGCAGCGGGTATTTGATTTAGGTATAGACGGATGGAAACTGGATGGTGCGGCTACCCTGTTCGGAACAGATTGGTATGGCGTTCCTGTATTCTATAAAAAGACATCCACAGGATGGATGAGTACACGGAAATACATGGATCATTACTATAGAGATGAATACCTGCACGGATTGAGCAAGAACCCGGAATTTATTACTTTATCAAGGGCCATTGACCGATGGTATCATCCGGAGGGATTTTCGCCCATGGATGCCTCACCGGTCAATTGGGTGGGTGATCAGGAGCACAGTTGGAAGACCAGTGAAATGCTGGAATCCCAAGACCCGGAGGCAGATATCGCTCTGAAAGGAATAGAAGGGTTTGAGTCCGCGATCAAGAGCATATTGAAAAGTGCCGATCTGGGATATAATATTATCGGTAGTGATATAGCTGGGTTTTCAGGAAGCCAGATTCCTCCAAGGTTGTATATAAGGTGGGCCCAGTTTTCTGCGTTTTGCGGACTATTTATGAACGGGGGCCACGGTGAAAGGGCTCTTTGGAAAAGATCGGATGAAGAATTGGAAATCATTAGGAAGTTTTCCTGGCTCCATACCGAGTTGCTTCCATATATGTATCATTATGTGGTGACGGCACATCAAGGAGGACGGAGGTTGCAAAAGTCCGCCAAAGGAGATTACCATTATTATTTCGGGGAAAACTTATTGGTTGCGCCGATCTATGAAGATACTTTTTTAAGAACAGTTCATCTGCCCGAGGGCAGGTGGCATTATTGGTTTGATGACAGTGAGGTTGTGGTTGGTCCCCGGGTGATTACCAAGGAATTCCCGTTGGAAGAATATCCGGTATTTGTGAAAGAAGGTGCCATTATTCCCATGAATATTGAGAGGAATTATACAGGATTTGGTGAAGCGGATGATGCGGGATTTCTGACTTTTTTATGCTATCCCGGACCGGATCCGGCGGCATTCACAGTATTCAGGGAAAAAGAAGAAAGCACCCAAATACATCTGGAAAGGGGGGGAGACGGAAAACTTCTGATTGCCATTAAAGGCAAAGCAGTTCCTTTCCTGTTAAGGGTTAAAATGGATAAAGCCCCTGTAAAGGTTTCTTTTGACAATACGGTGCTGTCGCCGGAGATGGACTACGTGTATGAAGCATCAAAAAAGCAATTGATCATAAGGGCGCCTGAAGGCAAAGTGGGGAGTTACCATATTTACGGCTAAAAAGTAAAATTCATAACCGGAGCCGAATCTCAACAGGATCTGGACAAATCTTACCTATAGATATAAAAGCGGGTATATGCTCGCAGATTTCACCATGTTGTGGTATTATTTCTACATTTTTTAATATTTTTATTATAGGATTATTTTCTTTAATAAAAATCAATAAAACATCCAATTATATTGAAAATGAACCGATAAGAAATGTTTTAAAGGTTATTTTTTTGGTTTAAACGGCTTAAAAATTATTTGGCATTCCAATTGGAGTTAGTTAATAAGAATTCAACGACAAACGTGTTGAGTTTGATTAAATTTTAATAACAACCATAAATTTAAAGTAATCATGAAAAAGGTAATGTTAGCTTTGGTAGTGGCCGGTTTTGTGGCCTTCACCGCAGTACAAACTCAAGCAATGAGTGTAGACGGAATGGAAACAATATTCCAGGAAAAAACAAAAATTGATCCGGAAAACTTGCCAGACGCCATAAAAGAAGCGATACAAAATGATGCAGCCGTTAGCTCTTCCCAAATTACCGAAGCCCATCAGGTAATGAAGGACAACCAGATTTATTATGAGGTGAAATTCGACAAGGATGCTGAGGGCAATGCAGCAACCAAAAAATATGATTCCACCGGTAAAGAGGTTGAAGGGGCTGACGAAGAACCAGGATCTTAAAACCCTATTTTTTTAACCCACAACCGATAAGGCAACGGCCACTGGCTGTTGCTTTTTTTATGTTTTGGAGGTTAGGTTACATCTGACCGAAAATCCTGGTGTGCGAATAGCGCCCGGTGGTTGTGAAGCACCGGTTTCCATTGCATCATCTGGAGTGACAGGAGGCACAACGGTTTCTCGTGACAACATGGATGCTAACTTTTCATCACTTTGTGGTATTATTTACACATTTCTTACGATTTTTATCATATATCTCAGAAAGAAAGAAGCATTTAAAAATATTAAATATAATTGTCATTCGCTCGCTTAGCGCCATTTTTAAAAATAATTAAGAGAATATACCCGGATTAAAAACACATTGGCATCTCAATTGAAATAAGTTTACTGGATTCAATTTATTGAATGTTGAAATTAACTGTATGGCAACCATTAACAGCAAAGGAATCATGAAAAAGATAATGTTAGCCTTGATAATGGCAGGTTTTGTGACCGTTGCAACGGCACCAACTCAAGCCATGAGTGAAACCGGAGTTGAAACAATATTCCAGGAAAAAACAAACATTGACCCGGAGAATTTGCCTGAAAGGGTAAAAGAAGCGATACAAAATGATGCAGCCGTTAGTTCCTCTCCAATTACCGAAGCTCAGCAGGTAACGAAAGACAATCAGGTTTACTATGTGGTAAAATTCGGTAAAGATGCCGAAGGAAATGACGTGAAGAAAAAATTCGACGCTACCGGTAAAGAGATAGAGGATACTGGCGATGAAGAATCTTAAAACCCTATTTTTTTAACCCACAACCGATAAGGCAATGGCCAATGGCCATTGCCTTTTTTAATCATACAGTTGACCATCCGTAAGCATAAACATCAGCGCGGGGCTTCTGGAACAGAATTTCCCCGTTGATATCCAGCGAATCATCTGACATGAGAAAACTGAAGGGACAGCCTATTTGATAATTTTTTCCGGTTCCCAGAAAGCTAAAACCATTTTTCCTTATATCCAATCCGACCCCGGGGGGGCTAGTAACAGTGGTATGTGATATAATGGCGTTTGACCTGATCCCTTTTTTTTCGAGCCTTTTGGAATAAAATTCAGTAAATACCTTAATCGAATTGTTGAAGTAGGCATCTTTTTCAGTTCCATCATCATCCCAATAGGCATCACCCCAACCATTTTCCACGATCTGGTGATTAATAATGGAGGCTTTCGGCTCCATGATCTTAATTGCCGATTCTGTCAGTTTTTGATAGATGAATACTTTGAGCCTGGATATTTCCAAAAGTTTTTCACGGATGTGGTTGGGGAGATTGGCCAATGACAAATTGGAAGTAAAACTGTTGTTGATCAAAACATCTAATTTCTTGTATTTTGTTTTGATGGTCAATATGATTTCCCTGCAATAAGCATGGTCATTGATGTCCCCGATCATCAGCAGACAATCAACGTTATTTTTTTCCACCAAGAATTTGGTATGCATAGCGGTGTCATCGAAGGTATCACAGAACAGAACGATGTGGGCACCCTCTTTCGCGAATTTAGTCGCTATTATTCTCGCGGAAGCGGTATTGCCTTCCGTTATCAATACCGATTTGTCTCTCATTAATTTCCTTTCATTCATATCTCTGTTTGGTTTGGCTATTCCAAACAAACAATGCCAAACACATACCATTATCTGGGTTTATACGTTTTTGTCTTATTAATCTACTGATTATCAATAATTTATATAAAAATATATTACTAATTTGAGTTTTTTCAGATGGAGAAATTTGATGAAAGTTGGGGTGAACATGCAACGAATGGTGGCATAATAAACTCTAAAAAATAAGACATCAAAATTTGAAATCCCCCTCTTGGACAATGACGCTGATCTATACCATTAGGAGAGATTTCCTTGATTACGGCTCTGACTAAGATCTCCCAATATTATTTTGAAAATTCTTTATAGTGCTGTTCAATCTCACCGTTTTCCAGACCCCGATGTACTATAATTTGATTTCTAAAGGTGAGGTGGCGGGCAGGTGTCCCAGCCAAGGGAACCGGGTTTCTTCCCGGAAATGCCATGTTTTGCATACTATTTTTGGATCTGAGGATCCAGCCTTGATAGGAGGGGAGTTTATCCGGTTCTCCCATCACTACTACCCCGGGATCGTTTTCTTCCCGTTCCGTAATGTTAATCCAGGAGCCTGCAGAAACAGCTAACTCCTGAGGACGTACTTTTCCCTTGCTGTCAAAAAAGCCTACAGTTTCACTGAGTTTTATTCTTGGGGAAAAACCTCCATATCCTTTTGGGTCTTCCGATCCACCTATCATTACATTGCTCAATAAGGGTTTTAGGGTGATATCAAAAGTCAATTTGTAAAGATCCGGGGAAATCCTTTCATAAGTAACCATGAGGTTTTCCTCAACAACCTCTCTTTCCTCTCCCTCAGTTTCCTTCCAAAGTATGTTAGAGGTGAGCTGAACGGCAGTTTCAGAAATGATTTTCGACCCGACTTTGGTAATTTCCCATTCAATGCCCTCACATATCCATGGATCAGCTATCTTCTTGCCATCCACGCACAACTGGTGCCAAGCCCAGAAAATGCCCCGGTGATGCAAATGGTCATCAGGAAAATCTTCCGTAATTATTTCACCGTCGAGCCCATATAAAGGATGAATATAGTTGGAGCGGGGATACATGCCATCCCGGGACTGGGTGGCGGTTTGGTAAAAAAAACGCGGCTTTCCGTCTTCTTTTAACAACCATCCCTGTTCCTGTTCTTCAAAGATAAAGTTTTGGGCATGGACTAACGGCATATAAAAAATAACGAGCACCAAAAGAGGAATCATTATGGATGTCCTGAAAGCAATCAATAGAGGTCGGGCGGTCATGTATGGGTTTTTGTGAATGCCAAAGTGTGGGAGAATTTACCTGGATAAAATCAAAAAAGCGGAAAAACCAAACCCGGTCTTTCCGCTTTGAACAACACAATTTATTTTCTTGAAATGGCTTTTTTAGCTGCTTTGACGATATTGGCAGCATTCAGCCCATATTTTTCCAACAACTCGGTTGGTTTTCCTGATTCACCAAATGAATCATTTACACCCACATATTCCAACGGAGCGGGATACTGGGTAGCCAATGTTTGAGCTATGCTGTCGCCAAGTCCTCCATTGATCTGGTGTTCTTCAGCAGAAACGCAGCAACCGGTTTTACTCACAGAGTCCAGTATAGCTTCCTTATCCAAAGGTTTGATGGTATGGATATTGATCAACTCCGCGGAGATTCCTTCTTCCCGCAGTATCGCTTCCGCCACTACAGCTTCCCATACCAGATGTCCCGTAGCAAAGATGGTTACATCTTTGCCTTCTATCATTTTCCAGGCTTTTCCAATTTCGAATTTCTGGTCTTTGGGAGTAAATATGGGCCAGTTTGGTCTTCCAAAACGCAAGTACACGGGACCTTCGTAGTCGGCGATGGCAATGGTAGCCGCTTTGGTCTGGTTATAATCGCAGGGATTGATGACCGTCATATGGGGCAGCATTTTCATCATGCCCATGTCTTCCAGAATCTGGTGCGTGGCACCATCTTCCCCCAAGGTAAGGCCGGCATGGGAAGCACATATCTTTACGTTTTTTCCCGAGTAGGCAATGGATTGTCTTATCTGGTCATATACCCTTCCTGTGGAGAAATTGGCAAATGTACCGGTGTAAGGAATTTTTCCTCCAATGGTCAGTCCTGCCGCCATTCCCATCATGTTGGCCTCGGCTATACCTACCTGAAAAAAACGTTCGGGAAATTCTTTCTGAAAAGCGCCCATTTTGAGTGAACCGATCAGATCGGCACAAAGTCCTACTACATTTTTATTTTTTCTACCTACTTCCAGAAATCCATCTCCAAATCCGGACCGGGTATCTTTCTTTTCTGTATAAGTAAATTTGGTATCTAGTGTTTTTTCCATTTTAAAGCAATGATTTAATTGGGAATGTATAACTCAATAATCCCCAAGGGTTTCTTCAAGCTGACTCAGGGCCTTTTCCAGCTGCTCATCATTGGGGGCAATTCCATGCCATTTGTGGGTGCCCACCATAAAGTCAACACCATAACCCATATCAGTGTGCAGCAAGTTCAATACCGGTTTCCCATTGCCCAGTAAGCCTTTGGCCTTGTCCAAAGCAGCAATCACCTGATGGATGTCGTTTCCGTTTTCGGTGACGATGACTTCCCATCCAAAAGCTTCCCACTTGGATTTTAGATCGCGCAAATCCATCACCTCTTTAGTAGGTCCGTCAATTTGCTGGCCATTGACATCGATGGATGCAATCAGGTTGTCCACCTTATGATGTGGGGCAGACATAGCCGCTTCCCATATCTGACCTTCTTGCTGCTCGCCGTCACCCATTAAGACATACACCGTCCGGTCATCATTGTTGAGTTTCTTCGCCAATGCGGCGCCTATGGCGACAGATAACCCCTGACCAAGTGACCCGGAAGCTATCCGCACACCGGGGAGGTTTTCCTCAGTCGCTGGATGCCCCTGTAGCCTGCTATCGATTTTTCTGAATGTATATAACTCCTTACTGTCAAAGTAGCCGCTTCTGGATAATACGCTGTACCAGACGGGAGAAATATGCCCGTTGGACAGAAAAAAGAGATCTTCCCCGATACCATCCAGGTTGAAGTCTTTATTGTGCTTCATTTGATGAAAATAGAGGGTGACGAAAAATTCCGTGCAACCCAAAGAAGCTCCCGGATGGCCCGATTGGCAGCCATGTACCATCCGTACGATATCTCTACGGACTTGGGAGCAGACGTTTTTTAATTGATCGGTCGAAAGTTTCTCCATTGATTGGATTATTTTATAATTTGTTTGCTGTGTTCTTTGGTCTTCACTTTGTCTATTATTTCTTCGATGACACCATTTTCATCGATGATAAAGGTGGTCCTGGCTGTTCCCATGTATGTTCTTCCATACATCTGTTTCTCTACCCAGGTTCCGTATTTTTCATGAACGGATCGGTCCTCGTCCGCTATAAGGGTAAAAGGAAGTTCATGTTTGTCTATAAATTTTCGATGAGACTTCACGGAATCCGAACTTATACCCAACACCTCATACCCTGCTTTCTGAAGTCCTTCGTAATTATCCCTCAGGTCACAGGCCTGGGCTGTGCAGCCGGGCGTGTTGTCTTTTGGGTAAAAATAAAGCACCACTTTTTTTCCTTTGAAATCAGACAGCTTGATGGGGTTCCCATCCTGGTCATAGGATTCAAAATCCGGTGCCTTTTGACCTACTTTTAGTGACATAATTTTTCGGTTTAAAGAGACTTATTTATTCAGGGCCATAAATATCGTAATAAATTAAATTTTTCCCCTATAAATGGCTTCGTTATTTGCCATATCCCGGACTTTTAAGAGGAGATCCCCTTTGAGTGGCCCTTCACGTTTTTTTTCTGACCATATCACTGCCTGTTTGTGCTCATATCTCATCAGCACCCACTCACCATCCACCCATGCCTCAAAATCCTTGATTCCGGAAAGGTTATCCATAATGGAAAACCTGATTTCCTGTTGGTTGATGCGGATAGGCCTGATCCTCGGGGGGATCGAGTCTGTTGCCAACACAAATTCGCCGAAGTGACGGGTGTTGAAGTTGATCCTATCACCGTTCCACACGCCGCCCTGAAAATTCTTATACCCGTTGGCATACCGTAAATACATATGGGTTTTTTCTTTTACTCCTTCAAATTCCGGAACATGGTAGGTTACTTCCATATTGTTCCATAGGTATTCAAACGGATCATTGATGCGGAGACCTTGCTGTCCGTTTCCGTCAATATATTCCAGTCGCAGAAAAAGG
Source organism: Negadavirga shengliensis (assembly GCF_042652345.1). NCBI lineage: Bacteria > Pseudomonadati > Bacteroidota > Cytophagia > Cytophagales > Cyclobacteriaceae > Negadavirga > Negadavirga shengliensis. The sequence continues at coordinate 90,098 of NZ_JBHSJJ010000016.1, read as the reverse complement.
TCGTCCAAAAGGGTATTTTCCCTGAAGTTTATCTGCACCTGTCCATTGTCGAAATGGGTTTCCCTCTGGAAGGGGATTTTAGCATGGACGCCCGGTATAACAGTTTCCGTGCAAAGATCTACCGAATCCGGAACGCCCAGGTCCATGTTCCACAGGTAAGTTCGCTTGTTTGTACCCTGATAAGCGTAAGGAATTTCCATTACGTAACCGTGTACATAGAATTTCGCCAGTTCCCCTGCTCCTGAAAGCGGGGCGTCCACGATCATGAGGTTGTTTCTGTAATCTATTTTTTTGTGCCCATTCGTGGAATTGTGAGTATAGAAGTTGATAGGAGCCGTTTCCCCTTCAAAATCCAAAGTGAGCTGGCTGCTGTTACCGTATGCGTCGATCAGTTTTACCTGTACATCTTTCCTTTCTTCAGGAAGCGCCGAAATGGCTCCGGAGAAAACACTGTCCGGCTCATAGAACCCGAAAAGGTTGTTGGGTCGCTTGTATAGCCTTGTGTATCTGTTTTGATAGGTGTGGACGAGGATAAATCTTCCCAAATCAAAATCCACCGGATTGACCTCGCTGCGATAAATCCTGTTTCCTTTCTCGTAAATTTCAAATACAGGAAAACCATTGAGGTTATACATTCCATCCAGCTTGTCATGTGCGAGAATTTCGATACCGACCCTGCCGGATATTTTTATGCTTTGGCGCACCCTGAATCCTTCGGCCTCGCTGTAGCTCACAGGGAATTCCTGCCTTCGGTGAATGCCATTGATTCTACTGTTTTCTTCCAGAGGGGTGAGGGCGACCCGGGTCACAGTAGGTGGGGTGGTGTCGATGATCTCCGAAAAACCAAAATGAAGGGGGTCTAAGGCCCTATCCAGCGAGTCCCTGATTTCAAAATGAAGGTGTGGCCCACCGGAGCTTCCTGTATTGCCGGAATAGGCAATGATTTCTCCTTTTTTTACAGGTAAATCATGGGCTTCAGGAAAATATTCCAGCTCATTGCGCTGAAGCTCATACATCTTGTTTTGCATATATCCAGCTATGGGTCCGGCGAAATCCCTCAGGTGAGCATATAAAGTGGCTTGTCCGTTGGGGTGTCTGATATACAAGACGTTACCGTATCCCATAGACGATATTTTCATCCGGTAAACATGGCCATCCGCCGCGGCATATACCGGCAGGCCCTCTCTGCCTTCCGTCTTGATGTCTATTCCGGTGTGAAAATGGTTGGGACGGATCTCACTCATGTTTCCTGCGAGGAAATTCTGCTCGCCGGGCTTGATAGGGAAAAGATAATACCCCTTTTCCACTTGGGAAAGACTCAGGAAAGACAGCAGGAAAACCAGATATAATGCAGGTTTATTATTTAACTTCAAAGTCCAACAGCTTTTTATCTTCAATATAGGCTTCTAACCGGTCACCGATGTTTACTTTGCCCACACCTGCAGGAGTGCCCGTAAAGATCAGATCCCCTGTTTTCAACGTGAAAAATTGGGAAACATATGCGATGATTACATCAAAATCAAACAAAAGCAGCGAGGTGTTACCGGTTTGTTTTCTTTCACCGTTGATGTCCAGGTGGAAGTTGATGTTTTTCAGGTCCCGAAAATCAGTTTTGGGAAGAAAATCTCCAAGCGGGGCAGAGCCGTCAAACGCCTTGGCTATTTCCCAGGGCAGGCCCTTTTCCTTGCATTTTTTCTGCAGGTCCCTTGCCGTAAGATCAATTCCAATCCCGATCTCATCGTAGTATTTGTGCGCAAATGCCTCCTGTATATATTTGCCTTCTTTTTTGATTTTTAAAACCAGTTCCACTTCATGATGGATGTTTTCAGAAAATTCAGGGTGGTAAAAAGCCGCGTTGTTTTTCAAAAGTGCCGTATCGGGCTTTAAGAATACCACCGGAGAATCAGGTCTTTCATTTTCAAGTTCTTCAATATGGGCAGCATAGTTTCTGCCTATGGCAATGATTTTCATCGGTCTTTTTTTTAATTACCGCAAAGAAACCCATTAAAGGGAGATTTTAAAAGTTATTTGGGTTAAAACCAGGAGTTTTGTTGAAAATGACGCTACTCATTGCGGGATTGCCTTTGGGAACGGGAAGGCAGTTAGGGTAGTTTATGGTGAATTTGGGAACAGGGCTGGCGGTGATTGATCCCGGATAAAAGGTGTTGAGGAAATCCGGGAGCAATACCCGCCATCCCTTCGCCCTTTACCGCGGTGACACTGATTGTTGTTTCATCCGTTCCAGACAAGCTTCGTCTGTAAGGTCTAAGCGCAGAGGGGTAAGGGATACCATATTGTGCTCCACTGTCCAGCGGTCCGTTCCCTCCTCTAGATTCTCGATAGGTGCTACCGTAAACCAGAAATGTTCCCTGCCCATAGGATCTTGAGCGGCTTTTACAAGCCCATCATAGTGACGGACCGATTGCCGGGCCCACTGGATCCCTTGTGGCTCACTGGGAAGGTTTACATTGACCAGCGAAGGGCTGTCTTCCTGCAGCAACAACATCTCCAGTACTTTTGCGATGTACAGCTTAATTGGAGAGAAATTGATTTCATCACGTTGACTGGGCGTACTGAAGGCAATGCCATTCAGGCCCATAAGCGCAGCCTGCTTGGCCGCCGCCAACGTGCCGGAATGCCACATGGAATTTCCAAGATTGGTGCCCAGGTTGACACCCGACAAGACCACATCTACTTTCTCCCAATGAAAACTGCCCAGCGACACGCAATCTGCTGGAGTACCATTCACACGGTAAGCTTCAAAATCTCCGATTTTGGTTTTTTTGTAGGACAAGGGGCGGGAAGCAGTCACCGCATGTCCCATAGAAGATTGTTCCACATCGGGAGCAACGATCCTCACCTTGCCAAAATCAGCTGCTACCTCTGCCAAAGCCAGTATGCCGGGACTATAAATCCCGTCGTCATTTGTTACTAAAATTTTCATGGGTACAGAATTTGATTTGTATTTTTTGGCACAAAAATCAGGCATTATTTGTCATTTGGAGAAAATATATGAAAATCAACTTAGTGTATAATAGCAATGCAGGTAACGGAGACTTTTCTTTGGCTGCAATATTGGAAGAGCTCAACCAACACGGAGCCAAAGTAAACGTCAAGGAAAGCCATGAGGATAATCTCGGCCTTTTTCTGGACAAGGACTGCGATTTTATGATCATCGCGGGCGGTGATGGGACCGTCGAAAAAATCGTCAAAATGGTGGTAAATAAATCCGTTCCCTTGGCCATTTTACCTGTGGGTAATGCTAACAACATCGCGAACAGTTTGGATTTGGGCGATTACTTGGACCAGGTCATCCAAAATTGGAAGGAAAACCGGTTAGAATGTTTATCGCTTGGGTCCCTGGCATATAAGAATCAGCGGCATCTTTTTTTGGAATCCGTAGGATGGGGTCTATTTACCGATGTACTCAGGAAGATCAAATCCGGGAAAGACAAAGACAAGAAAGTCACACCACCGGTCGATGATAAGGTTACTTTTGGTCTGGAAAAATTGGAGGAGGGTCTGGTTGAGCTCCAGCCTGCATTTTTTGAGATCAAAATGGATGGTAAGGATTATTCCGGGGAATACCTTTGGTTAGAAGCGATGAACACGCAGTTTATGGGACCGCAACTCAACCTGGCTCCGGAAGCTGACCTCAATGATGTTTTTCTGGATGTTTTTATGGCAAAAAGGGGAGAACATACAAAAATAAGGGAATTTATTACCGGTGACCAGTCAAAAAAAACATCCGGTCTGCGTCCCACCGTCAAGGTGAAGGAAATAATGATCAGAGGTGAGGGGATTTTGCATGTGGACGATGAGATCGTTGATTTAGGGGCGGATAAAACAGCATGGATCAGCATCACCCTTCATCCTGAATTTGTCCGAATCATTAAATCATCATGGTTTGGCGGCATGATGACCCAAATGAGATTTTAATGTACACAGATAAAAATAAAAGGGGCTAAAAATAACCGGATTGATTTTTAGCATCTTAGGCGGTTCATGCGATTGTCGACTCTTCGGAGGAGATTAATTGCCACTTTGCTATTGTTTAAATTAAAAATTATCGGTTATATTTGCAGGGCACTTGACAAAAAGGCTGATACCAATAGCCAGCGAGGATGAAAGTGGAGTTGCTGCCGATATAGTAAAAAGAGAGTTGGGTGAGTGGCTTAAACCAGCAGTTTGCTAAACTGTCGTACGTCTAACAGCGTACCGGGGGTTCGAATCCCCCACTCTCTACGGATTGAAACCCTAATTTATTGATTTTCAATGTTAGGGTTTTATTTTTTAATCAGGAGCGAATGCAGGGATGAAATATCTGGGGTTTTAACCTACCCGTATACCCCAATTGTTGATTTGCTATGTGTTTTGACCTCGTTTGCCACAACATGCCAATTGATGTTTTTTCTGCCTGAGGGTTCTGCGTCTGGACAGTGAACATAAAATATAAGACATCATTCGGAAACAGGAAAAGACGTCCCGATAATTGATGTTATTTGACTTACTGAGGTTTTTTGTTCTTTGTCCCTTCAAGGGAAAAGCTCAATAAAGAACAATCACATTTTAGAAAAACAGTTTTAACTTCTACCATGTTTCTGATAAAGAGGACGGGGATCACAATGAAGCCCCCGTTGGTAAACCATACTTCTGTCAGTTGGTCCATCTCAAGGCAAGCCAGCAACGGCGTCAGGGCCCAGGGACAAACAACGGCATACAAAAGAACGGCATCAAATGAAGCCTTCCGGTTTTTGTACCGCCGCCGGATGGCCCAGAGGATATTGTAAGCTTGCGGGTCTGATTTTCACTGCTTGGACACCATTTTTTATCTGTAAATCACAAACCCAGCCAGAGGGACATTTAAAACAACTGATTTCCCGTTTTTACCCTGGACTTCGACAGTTTTACCAATTTCACCGGCTACAGTTGAATAAATACAGGTCAGCTTATCGCCGATTTCATGAAGGTCATTATCAATGGTAACTCAGGCAGAACGGGCATTATGGTAATCTGTATTTATCGCGAGCACAAACTCTTCATTGTTAAATATCCTTGACCAGGGAACTATAGAGCGCATTTCATTCCCGAACATAACCGGTAGACCAAAATGAGAGCCATTGCCTGAAATCTCCCTCAGGTATTGTCTTCCACGCCGCAAAGCCATATTATCATTCCGTATGGCCAATATCTTAGACAACTCCTGGAACACCGGATCCGCTTCATTAAAGAAGTGCTGGTTTTGTGTTTGAAAAGTACCGAATCTCCCTCCAAACATACATTCCCGCAAAAAAACATCACTTCCGTCTCTTTCATCAAGGCTTTTGCCATTAAAGGATTGCTCACTGCCATAGTAAATACAGGGAATGCCTAAAGTAGTGGCGTTTAAAGCCAGCACATTCAGGATAACCAGATGGCCGTTGTCATTCGCACAAAACCTGGCTTTTAATTTTCCCTTCCGTACCTGATCATGGTCATCAAACATAGTGACCACTTTATTCCGAAACCATATATGGGATTCCTTATGAATAAGCATCGAGTTACGGAACAGGTTAAAGTAATCAGCAGGATTCCTATAGCCTTTTACCATATATTCCAGCCTGTCCGGAATATCATCAATCCCCAATGCTGCGTCCATGCCCACGGATTCCAGCTTTTCATAGGCAAATTGGCGTCCACCTGTAATCTCAGCAATCAGGTAAAAGTTTTCTTTCCCGATGTACTGGGTGAATTCATGTATGGCAGAAGTGAAAAACCGGGACGCCCCGTCATCCATATGTTTGACTGTATCCACCCGAAATCCATCCAAATCCGCAAATGCAATCCAGTATTTATAACATTCCACCAGGTTTTTTAATGCAGGAGAGGGGAGATAATGATCAATAGGTCCTTTTCCAAGATTAATATCTTTTAAGTCAGAAAAGTCCCCTTCAAGGTATTCAGGGTAATGATCCCAGTTCACAATTTCGCCTTTGCCGGTAAAAGTACCTGAAGCCTGAAATTCTCTTGGCCAGACCGCTCCATCCGGCCATGCACATTCATCAGCCGGTCCAAAGGGAATGGTAGGTTTTCCCGTGCTGTCATTGAATCCTGCTATGGCATAAGGGTTGCCATCCCAACGGGCATGATAAAATTCAGCCCCATCAGTTTCTATCCGATAGCGGTCCGGATCATAGGAGAAGACGTTGCCGGAATGGTTAATGATAACATCCAGAATAATATACAACCCATGGTCATGCGCTGTTTCGACCAGGTCTTTTAATTCCTGTGGGGTACCGAAGTTGGGGTCAATGTCAAGATAATTTTGGGGACCATACCCATGATAAGTTTCCTGAAAGGATACCTGCTTGAAGATGGGACTGATCCAGACGGCGGTAACACCGAGCCTTTTCAGGTATCCGACCTTGCTGGTTAGCCCTTTTAGGGTGCCCCCGCACCACCCTTGTCCCTGGTTCTCCCATAGTTCCCGGTCCACGGTATTGGGCTGGGCTTTATCGAAAGGAGGCGTAATACCGTGGGTAACCAAATCCCCGTTATTATCATGATACTGGTTTTCCTGTCCATCGGAGAAGCGGTCCAGCATAAGGAAATAAAGTACCTGATCTTCCCATGCAGAAGGAGACGGATAGAAGCTGCGGCCGGTTAAATCCTTCAGCTTGATTTCACTTATGCTTTTAGGGTTCATATTTTTCTCTGGGGATTTATAAAAATAAATCATGATAATGCAATACATTTAACCTGTTGGGTTGGTTAATGTATGAAATCAATTAAGCACATTAATTTGAAAATGAGCGAATTGAGTTGGCTATCCGTTATTTTGTCTGTCTCCGCTATTTAAAGTAATTTCGAAAAATTTTCACAAATTTTCAAATCTTTCGCTGTATAAATGGATTTTAACGGCCAAGATCAGCGGCCATCTGACAGACAACTTGCAGCATACCGGATACTCAGGAAATAATGTAAACCTATCTGATTTTTAAAAGTTGTTTTAATCTTTAAATTGTCATATAAACAAATAAAAATTCACCCATAATGTTTTTTGTATCATTATGATTAATAAATAAAATAAAATGAAAAATTTTACTCTGATTCTTTATTGAAGGCATTGGGTAAATAGGGTGATGTCTCCACATAAGGGCGAATAATTTCTTCCTTAAAATATTTTCAGAAGCATGATGGGATTGGATATTTTGGTTTTTTTGATACATTGGGTTGAACAAAATAACAGGTAAACGCATGATCAAAAAATACTGTAAAACCCGGGGGTATATAATCGTTTTTATATTATTGACAGGTACCTTGAAAGCTGTGGGGCAAAACAATAGCCTGGTTTCTCCTGAAGTCGAAACAGCCCGTACAGATGCCTATGAAAAACAGCTGGAGGATTATCTCAGGCATTTTCTTGTAGCGGAATACGAGGCACGTTCCGAAAAGGCGTGGAACCGTGATTACAGCAGCCCCGATGCTTTGGAACGCAGTGTGAAACCCAACCGCAGAAGATGGGAAGAGGTTTTGAACCCTCCTGTGCTCACCAAGAGCGGGCCACTTGAAAGGAAACCTTATGCTTTGGGGGAAATCCAAGCGGAATGGATCGGGCTTCCTCTGGGCATGCTTACAGCAGAAGCGGTTCTTGCCTTTCCTGAGGGGGCAAGTGAACGAAAACAGGTGCCTGTTGTAATTGTTCAGCATGGCATCGAAAGTACGCCTGAAACCCCTTTTTCTCCCGGTGCCTATCATGAATACGCCAAAGGGCTGCTAGAAGCGGGGTTTGCTGTTTTAGTGCCTATGAACCTGAGGTCTGTGGAAAGACGAAATAATGTGGAACGTTACGCTCGCCTCGCGGGTACCAGTTTGCCCGGAATAGAACTGGTCCGGTTGCAGCATCTTTTGGATATGGTCCTGGCCGATCCAAGGGTTGATGCGGATAAAGTCGGGATGTGGGGTGTTTCCTTGGGCGGAATGGCGACCATGTTCTGGATGCCCCTTGAACCCCGCATCAAAGCGGGTGTGGTTTCAGCCTGGTTTAACGAGCGGAGAAACAAAATGGCGGTGCCGGATGAGCGGTACTCCAGCTTTTCGCCAAGGGAGGAACATGCTTTTTTTAACGGATGGTTGACGGAATTCTCGGATTACGATCTGGTTTCCCTGATTGCTCCGCGGCCACTGATGATTCAGCATGGAAAAAAGGACAATATAGCGCATTGGCCCCAGGTTGTGGAAGAATATGATAAATCAACGGTTCATTATCAGAAGCTTAAAATCCCCAAAAGAATGGAACTTGTTTTACATGAGGGAGGCCATGAAGCAATTGTGGATGAGGGGGTAAGGTTTATGACCGACTGGCTGATGGGAACCGTTAAGTCCCAAAACGCAGATTGATAAAAACCACACCGGTAGGGATAAATGGAAACCTATCAGCCCAGGAAAAGATGTTCCCGACTTTGCCTTCACCGATATTGAAGGAAAGGAGGTGAAATTAAGTGATTTGAGAGGCAATCTTGTATATTGATATTTGGGCTACATGGTGTGGGCCCTGCATCGCTGAGCACCCCCGTTGGGATAAGCTGAAAAAGGAATATGAAGACAAACCTGTGGCATTTTTGACGGTATCGATTGATAACACCAGGGAGCCTTGGGAAAAGATGGTAAAAGCCAAAAATATGGAAGGTCTTCAGTGGTTTGCCGAAAATGCCTGGAAGTCCGATCTTACCCAACATTTTATGGTAAATTCCATCCCAAGATTTATACTTCTGGATGAAGAGGGGAAAGTAGTTGACCCTTCTGCCGATAGACCTCCCAAGATTCGTGAATCCCTTGACAAACATCTGGCCACGCACCAAAATTAAAAGAATCGAATCAGCGGAAAATTAAACTGCCGAGATCATCAAAGGCAACGGGGCACGCATTAAATTTATGGACAACCAATTGTTTACCGCCTTGGGAAATCAACAGGTCGATTTCATTGGCTTTTAATACCCGTAATATATTTGTTGGATTTTTTTATGGGAGATGACGGGTGGGGGAGAGGCCAATTCTTCGTATTTCTATAAAATCACTTTTTAATACCTGTTCCGTGGAGCTGGGTAATATCTCCCCGAAAAAAAGAAAGAATTGTACGTATTTTTTTTAACACTTGTGCGGAATCAGTTGAAGTCGTAACTTATTTGTTGTTTTCGTTCTAATGCCTATGAGATATATCGATTATTATAATGTACTGGGTCTTCAAAAAGATGCTACACAAGATGAGATAAAGAAAGCGTATCGTAAACTGGCCCGTAAATATCACCCCGACCTGAATCCCAATGATGAATCCGCACAGCGGAAGTTTCAGGAAATCAATGAGGCGCACGAGGTTCTGAGCGACCCTGAAAAGCGCAAGAAGTATGATAAATACGGAAAGGATTGGAAACAGGCCGAGGCTTTCGAACAGGCAGGTGGCCAATCTTACCGGGGTAGGCCCGGTTATGGAAGGCAAACCTTCGGTTCTGAAGATTTTGAGGAGGTGTTTGGGGAAAGCGGTTTTTCGGATTTTTTCGAATCGCTTTTTGGCAGACAGGGAGGCAGGGCAGGAAGGAGTCACGTCCAATTCAAAGGACAGGATATGAACGCCACGCTTGAACTCAGCCTGCGGGACGTTTACCGCACCCATAAGCGCACGCTGGATATCAACGGCAACAAAATCAGGTTGACTGTTCACGCCGGGATAGAAGACGGACAAACGATAAAAATCAAAGGGCACGGCAGTCCGGGAGTAAACGGTGGGCCAAACGGTGATCTATACATTACTTTCAAAATCCATCCGGACCCTGTCTTCAGAAGAGAAGGAAGTAATTTATTCAAAACAGAGCCCATAGATCTGTATACGGCTGTGTTGGGTGGGGAAATCATGGTAGACACCTTTGACGGGAAAGTAAAACTTAAGGTGCAGGCAGGCACGCAAAACGGCACAAAAGTAAAACTTAAAAACAAAGGCTTCCCCGTTTATAAAAAGGAGGGGGAAATGGGAGACTTATACCTGACGTATCAGGTTGTCATACCTAAAAGCCTTTCTGAAAAAGAAAAATCATTGTTTCAGCAACTGTCACAAATGAGAAAGCCATGAACCAACAAGAAAATTACATATCCTTGAGCCAATTTTGTGAAAGTTGCGGAATTGAGAAAAGTTTTATCCAAACCCTGAATGACCATGGGCTTATAGAAACGGTGCTCATAGAGCAGCAGGATTATATTGCCTATGACGATATAGGCAGATTGGAAAAATTCGTGCGCTTTCACTATGAAATGGAAATCAATGTGGAAGGCATAGAAGCCATTAGCAATCTTCTGGAACGGATAGAGAATTTACAGACCGAAGTACAGGATTTGAAAAGGAAACTGGACCTATATAAAGGACTGGTGTGATCGAAAATAGTAGGTCGTACCAGGCTCGAACTGGTGACCTCTGCCCTGTCAAGGCAGCGCTCTAAACCAACTGAGCTAACGACCTTTGATCACCCTGCAAGTATACGTCAATTAACCTAAAAAATCAAAGAAGCCTTCACATAAGATATTCGATTATATTTTTATTTCTATGGGGAACGGTTGGAAAATTTGTTGGATATGGGATGGATAGTTTATATATTATCGGGAAATATCCGAAAAATAAAAAGCTATTTTTTCAAGTTTAACACCCAAGTTTATGATCAAGTCATACAAATCCTTCTTCTTGCCAGGTTTAACCCGTTCTATGCTTTGTGCTGTTCTTGGCCTTCTTAGCTTTATAACCCCACAGTTGCTCCCAGCGCAGGAGCTCAAAGCAGCAGTGACAAAAGTGGATATTACGCCGGAAAACTCCCAATGGTTGTTGGGGTATGGTCCCCGTAAATCAACCGGCATCCATGACCGCATTTATCACCGTATTGTTGTGATGGATGACGGATCGACCAGGTTCTGTCTGGTTTCTTCCGAAATATGTCTTGTTTCCCCGGCCGAATATGATAGGATAGCTGAGAGAGTTCATCGTGAACTGGGTATATCTCCCCAGAATCTATGGTGGACGGTGACCCATACACACTCCGCTCCCGAAGTGGGCCCTCCGGGACTCCCTGAAGTGTTTATGGGAGAGCGGTACGACCATGAATGGGACCGGGATTATACCGCCCTGGTGGAGGAAAGAATGATGGAAGGCATTGGGCAGGCATTGGACAGACTGGAACCAGCCAGGTTGGGAACCGGTTGGGGTTTTTCCCAGGCGAATATCAACAGGAGAGCCATAGATGAATACGGCAAGGCATCCCTCGGATTAAATCCCGACGGACCCGTGGACAGAAAGATAGGACTTATCAGACTGGAGAAAGCAGACGGGAATCCCCTGGCGCTGATTGCCAACTACGCGATCCACGGCACTGTATTGGGTCAGGAACATACTGAAATCAGCGGAGATGCACCTGGCGTAGTGTCCTCTTATGTAGAAGAAGAGACAGGAGCGCCGATGCTTTTTATAAATGGGGCAGCCGGCAATCTGGCACCTATATATAGTGTCTACCCTAATCCGAGAGCCGGACACTTAAACCAATTTAAGGTTTTGTTGGGAGATAGGATCCTGGCCGTCAACAAAAAGATTACGGCGGCCAGCAACAACATAAAATTGGAAACAGGTGCTGTGACCGTCACCACACCCAGAAAGGCAGGACTCTCCTGGCCGCAAAGCCTCAGAGATTATTCCCACACTGACGCTTCTGGAGAAAACCATGTGCTGCTGCCTATCCGGTTTCTCAAAATCAATGAGGAGGTCGCCGTTTGGAGTGCCCCGCTCGAATTGTTTTGTGAGATATCCAATCAAGTCAGGGATGGATCGCCTTTCCCTTATACATTTTATTATGGGTACAGTAATGGCTGGTTAGGATACCTTCCCACCGCAGATGCATATAATCATGGGGGATATGAGGTGGAACGGGTCTGCGCTTTTACTCCTGAGGCAGAAAAAGACCTGATAGAAGGGGTCTTGACCTATCTGAAAGGATGGTCAAAAGAGTAACGGCCCTTATTTTTTCTGAATGCATCAGCTTGGAACTAAAACAGAAGACAATATTCAAATCCAAAGATGAAACCGACGACAGCGTAGGGGTCTGCCGGCCTCGGGAGCCGTTATACTTCGGTCTGGAAAACGAGATTTTTTTAACGATACCAATTCCATGTCAAGAAAATTGACCTATAGTCTAAGAAATTGAATTTAAGTTAACAACAATAATAAGCTGAGGCCATCCCTATTACAGGGCAGAAGCCGAAATGAAAAATTGACTTTAATTTAATTCGATTGAATAATGTTTAGTTCATTGACTGACTTTGAATTAGCGAGACACAGCTGTCAATTGACAAGAATGTGCTTAATTGGTTGTTTTTGATGATCGGCGTAATGTACTTTCCCTTGATTTGCGCTCATTGTTATACCCATTGATCAATTCCCTGTCCAAAATCCCGCCCGGTAATTTTCGGCTAAACTATGTTTATTTTTTTTTAGATTAATTATAAATAATATTGTTTAGAAAAATTCTAAATAATAGATTTGTCCCGTAAAATTAAAACCACATCACTTTATGAGAAATTACCTATACATCCTATTCTTTCCCATGCTGCTGTCTCTGAGTAGTTATGCCCAAAACGGTGGCATTGAAGGTTATGTCCTCACTGCTGATGGCAAAGCAGCTGAGTTTGTCAATGTGTCCATTAATGGGCTTAGCGTGGGTGCGGCTACAGATAACAACGGGTATTACCTGATTGATGGCCTCCAACCGGGCATATATACCCTATCTACATCTTATGTGGGGTTTGAAAGGGAGGAAAAAAAGGTGAAAGTAGAGGAGGGAAGAGTGGTTGCGGTGAACATGATCCTTAAGGAGAGCCTTACAGACCTCCATGAGATAATGGTCTCGGGAAATCAGAATAGATTCTACTTGGACAGCAGTTTTACCGTTTCCAAACTTCCTCTCAAAGACATGGAGAATCCACAGGTCTACCAGTCAGTATCCCGTCAGTTGATGAAAGAACAGGTCGTGACTGGTTTTAATGATGCCCTTAAGAATGCGACCGGTGTCGCGCGGCTTTGGGAATCCACGGGAAGGGGAGGAGATGGCGCGGAGTATTTTTCCATGCGGGGCTTCGCGGTCCAACCTACCATGATCAACGGGATGCCCGGCTTAAACAATGGAGGGCTTGATCCCGCTAACATCGAGAGCATTGATGTGATCAAAGGGCCGTCCGGGACATTGTTTGGCAGCCCCCTGATATCTTACGGCGGATTGATCAACATCACCACTAAAAAACCCTATGATAGCTTCGGGGGAGAAGTCGCTTATATCACCGGCAGTTTTGGCTTGAACCGCATTACCGCGGATGTCAATACCCCGCTTGGTGAAAATACATTTGCCCGGATAAACACTGCCTATCATTCCCAAAACTCTTTTCAGGATGCAGGTCAAAGGAGGTCATTTTTTATCGCACCTTCGCTTACGATAAAGGCCAACGACAGGCTTACTTTCCTTATCAACACGGAATTTTTGGAAATTGAATCAGTGAATGCCCCCATGATTTTTCTGAACAGAGACACTCCCTTGTCTTTCAAGGGTATGCAAGTTTTTGAAAATCACTATGAACGCTCTTTTACAAGTAATGAGCTGGGCATCAGAAATCCCACCTTTGGTATTCAGGCGCAGGCGTTGTATAAAATTTCTGACACCTGGACCTCGCAGACAGTCTTGTCCCGCAGCAGTGCACAAACCAAAGGTTATTATCACTACCTGTGGGATTTTGGGAATGGTAACACCTTTGGCCGGTATATTTCCAAGAGAAACGGGGAAACCCACACCACGGATATTCAACAGAATTTCATCGGTGATTTCCGGATCGGCGGATTCAGAAACAGAATGGTGGTGGGATTGGATTATTATAGATCAAATATATTTAACGGAAGCACGGGATGGGTCTTAAACGGAGAAGTTACCTTGGCGGACGGCGGTGATACGGGTGCTTTGACCCAAGCAGGGGTAGATAGATTGTTGGCCGAATCATTTGAAGGAAATTCCAATGGGCAGAACGAAGTGATGAGTGCCTACCTATCGGATGTGATCAACCTCTCGTCAAGCTTGGCAGTTATGGCCAGCGTAAGAATAGATAATTTTAAGGGTAAAACAGCATATTGGGTAGAAGAAGAGGTGAGTAACCAAACGGCCGTTTCCCCAAAGTTGGGGATGGTGTATCAGGTGCTGCCCGGGAAAGTGTCGCTTTTTGGAAATTATATGAACGGTTTCATGAATGTGGCTCCCGCGCAGGTGGCCGACGCTGACGGGTCCAATCCCAGGTTGCAGACTTTTGATCCCGAAAATGCCAACCAACTGGAATTTGGAATAAAAACCCATCTGTACAAAGACCGGATCTCCGCGACATTAAGTTATTATGATATCCTGGTGCGCAACAGGGTAATGACGGACCCCAATAACATCAACAGCAGCATCCAGGGAGGCGAAGTGGAAAGCAAAGGCTTGGAATTCAGTTTAGTGGCCAATCCGGTCAGTGGGCTGAATCTTATTGCAGGTTTCAGTAAAAACAAAAGCGAGGTATTAAAAGACAATCCGGGAGATGGCTATGTGGGTTTGAGGCCGGAAGAAGCCGGTCCGGAGACCTTGCTGAATTTTTGGGCCAGTTACACCTTTCAGGCGGGGGCTCTCGAAGGTTTTGGGATAGGAGCCGGTGGCAACACAGCCAGTGAGCATAAAACCCTGAACCGCGCAAATATTGGAACATTTACCTTACCGGGGTATGAGGTATTCAATGCGATGATCTCCTACACCGGGCAGCAATATGTCCTTGCATTGAAAGCCAACAACATTACCAATCAGGAATATTATTCCGGCTGGTCCACCATCACCCCACAACCGCTTAGAAATGTATCTCTTGCCTTAAATTATAGATTTTGATGAAGGCCAGGAAAATCATTTCAAAAATACACCTTTGGCTGGGACTCTGTTCCGGCCTGTTGGTGTTCATCATCGCCATCACCGGATGCATATATGCTTTTCAGGAAGAAATCCAGGACATGACCCAACCGTATCGGTTTGTGGAGGAAACGGAAACCCCGTATTTACCTCCCTCAAAAATAAGGGAAATAGCGGATGCAGAACTTCCCGATAAACACATCCACGCGGTAATGTACCATACGGAAAACAGGGCGGCGAAAGCCATTTATTATAGTTTTGAAGACCACTATTATTTGACGGCATATTTGAACCCCTATACAGGCGATGTGCTGCATATAAAGGATGAATTTTCGGGGTTTTTCAGATTTATTTTGGATGGCCATTTTTATTTATGGCTGCCTCCCGATATAGGGCAGCCGGTGGTGGCTTCCGCTACCCTTGTTTTTTTAGTGATGCTGGTATCCGGCATCTTTCTGTGGTGGCCTAAAAACGGTAAAAATATACCCCAGAGATTCTCCGTCCGCTGGAAGTCCCGGTGGAGGAGGAAAAATTATGACCTGCATCAGGTACTCGGGTTTTACATAATCGTTTTTGCCGTAATATTTGCGTTGACCGGTTTGGTATGGGGGTTTGAGTGGTTCAGAGACGGTTATTATGCTGCCATAACAGGGGGAAAGGATTATAAAGACTATTATGATCCGGATTCGGAGCACACTGCCGCCCCTGCCGGAATTGCAGATGTGCCGGCAATAGATCAGGTATGGCTGAAAATGCAGCAGGAATATCCTGACGCAGCTTGGATAGAAATCCATCCTCCTGAAGATGAATTTTCCTCCATTGCCGCAAATGCCAACCCGGATGCCTCGACCTACTGGCAAATTGACTACCGCTATTTTGACCAATATTCCCTGAAAGAATTACCTGTGGATCATATCTGGAACCGGTTTGATGAAGCTTCCGCCGGAGATAAATTGATGCGGATGAACTATGACATCCACGTCGGGGCGATATTAGGACTCCCAGGAAAGTTTTTGGCTTTTTTTGTCAGTTTGGTAGTAGCCAGCCTGCCGGTTACCGGTTTTCTGATTTGGTATGGTAGGAAAAAGAAAAACAAGCATAAAAAGCAAAGAAAAGAGATGGTCACGGCATGAGAGGCGTTTTTAAAGCCAGGTAGGGCGTCCTTCAATAAGAACGGACTTATGAAACGCCCATATTCGCCTGGACAACACCTTACTCCAGTTGGTACAATGCTTTCCCTGCCTCTTCATATTTGTCTCCTTCCATCCACAGCGGTTGGTCCGGATCATTGGCGATTTTCTGGGCTGCCAGTATATATGATTTCCAATATAACAAGGCATATTCCAAGTCAAAGTTCTCAAATCTGTCCGAAGGTTGATGATAATGCTCTCCGACTTGCTCATCAAATGCGGTAAAGCCGAGGCTGAACGTCGGGGCGGGAATACCCCGCTTGGCAAAATTCACATTGTCTGACCGGTCGTAAAGCCCCTGTTCGGGTGCCGGGTCAGGAATGGCTTCAAGCCCGAATTCCGATACGGCGTCTTGGATATGGTGATCTGCGGAAGTTCTGCCCAGACCAATCACGGTAATTACGCTGGTGTCATTGTATCCCGCATTATCTATATTGAGGTTGTAGATGACCTGGTTTAAGGGAATGGGAGGGTTTTCCGAGAAATAGGAAGATCCTAACAATCCCTTTTCTTCCGCCGTCCAGGCGGAGAGCAAAACGGATCTTTTGGGAGGGTTTTCCGCAAAAAATTGGGCGGCATTGATAAGCGCCACCGTGCCGACCGCATTGTCCCTTGCACCATTATATATAGAGTCCCCTTCTGCATTGGGCTGCCCTACGCCCAGATGGTCGTAATGAGCCGATAGCATGATATATTCTTCTTTGAGTTCGGGGTCTGTGCCTTCAATCCAGGCCACCACGTTCCGTCCGTTGATTTTCCGATTGACCTTTCCATTGATCCTGACACCGACCTTTTCACCGGAAGGTTCGATTTGGTTCAGAATTTCGTTGCTGAGGTCTTTGACCCAGATATAAGGAAATTGTTGGTTTTCATGCGGTGCAGGGTCCAGTCCCATTTGAGGTCTGTTGAGATAATTGGCGAGCAGCCCCCA
The DNA here is from genome assembly GCF_042652345.1 of Negadavirga shengliensis. NCBI lineage: Bacteria > Pseudomonadati > Bacteroidota > Cytophagia > Cytophagales > Cyclobacteriaceae > Negadavirga > Negadavirga shengliensis. The sequence continues at coordinate 73,008 of NZ_JBHSJJ010000016.1, read as the reverse complement.
TGGTGTATTGGGAACATTGTACATTTCAATCAGACCCAAGGCGCCTTTTGATTTGGCCAAGGCCCGTTTTTCCCTGCCTGCTTCAAACAATTCCGAAGGGGTAAGCCTGTCCGGTTTTCCGACCCTCGTCACTACCCACTTACCGCTGACATCCTGTCCCTCATAATCTTCTTCCAGCCCATATCCTAAGTTCACCACATCGAATTCGCCCTCAACATCCTGTCCTCCCAGTACCAGCATATCCCCGCCGAGAGTCAACGGCTTATCCCCTAGGATGATTTCGCCCACTTGAGGAGGGGCTGACTGAATCAGCGGAACAAACTGATAATAGCCTTCAAGCTTTTCCAGGGACTTTGCCCCGTATTTTTCGAACTGTTCCGCGATGTATCTGGCGGCAATGTCAATTTCCATTCTGGCGGCATCTCTCCCTTTTAGCTCGTCGGATGCCAAAAAACTGAAGTGGGAAAGCGCTTCTTCTTTTTTCAGATTTTTTTCAATGGCCGACTTCTGCGCCCAGCTACTGTGAATGGAAAAAAATAAAACAAATACATGAAGACTGAAGGCGAAGCTGTTTTTCTTATTCATGGTTGATCAATTTGAGTCAAATATAACTTTTACGCCCGGCAAAGCTACATACCGTTGCCTTGATTTTGTAACGCCCAGCCTAATTCGCTGCAAATGCTTTTAAAGTAGGAGGGAACCTCACCTTTCACTTCAACGGTCTGCCGTGTGTAGGGGTGTTCAAAAACAAGACTGTCAGCATGCAAAAGCATATGTCCTATTCCGAAATGTTTTTTGAAAAATTTGTTCTGTTTATTATCGCCATGTGTTTTATCCCCGACGATATAGTGTCTGATATGTGCAAAATGCCTTCTGATTTGGTGCATTCTGCCGGTGTGGGGATATATTTTTGTCAGCGAATACCGGCTTGAGCCGTAGCGGTTGGAGGAGGCAAATGGGATTTCTGTTTGCCCGAGTTTCCAATATTCTGTTCTGGCCTGCTGAAGGTCATGTTCCAGATCCTTGGCCAGCGGATGGTCGACGGTGCCATGATCCTGGGCCAAAAAACCCCTTACGACGGCAAGGTAGTATTTTTTTATAGTGGTTCCCGCAAATTTCGGCTGCAGAGCAGACGCCGAAGCAGCACATTTGGCAAACAACAACACACCCGAGGTAGGCCTGTCCAGACGGTGTAACGGATACACTTTTTTGCCTATTTGATTCCGGAGCAATTGGACGGCAAACAGCGCCTCCGGATCCTTCTCCAGAGGCGTTCTATGCACCATGATGCCCGCGGGCTTGTTAATGCCAATATAATGGTCGTCTTCAAAAAGGATCGGCAGTGTTACCATTTTTTTCAGAATATGGTTCCCGAGCCTATCGCCTCGCCATCCTTATACCACGCCACAAATTGACCTGACGCTATCCCCCTCTGCGGTTCGTCAAAGATTACGTATAATCCATTCATTCTCATTATTAAAGTCGCGGCGGTAAGGGGTTGCCGGTACCTGATCCTGGCCATGTAGGTTGCCGTGGCACCGACAGGAAGCTCCAAATCCTTTCTGATCCAGTGGATATCCCTTTTATCCACGAACAGGCCGTTTCTCAGCAATCCCGGGTGGTCTTCCCCCAAGCCGGTATAGATGATATTTTCTTGTGTATCCGTGGCAATGACGAAAAGAGGTTTACCTGTTCCCCCCACTTGTAGCCCCTTTCTCTGTCCTATGGTAAAATAGTGTGCACCCTGATGCTCCCCAATTTTTTTCCCATCCTGTTTTCCATAGGTGGCGGGCAGGCAAATGTCATCCAACAAACCTGCATCCAAATCTTCCAGATCCATTCCGGCGGGGATTCTCTTCTTGGCAAATACCGGCAGATCTTCAGGAATGACCATTATGTCACCTTTTTTGGGTTGCAATTGCTGCTGAAGGAATTCCGGAAGCCTTACTTTCCCCACAAAACAAAGCCCTTGGCTGTCTTTCTTGTCCGCCGTGACCAGGTTTTGTTCCTTTGCGATTTTTCTTACTTCGGATTTTTGCAGATGTCCGATGGGGAAAAGGGCTTTCGAAAGCTGTTCCTGGTCCAGTTGACACAAAAAATAACTTTGGTCTTTATTGGCGTCAGCTCCGGCCATTAACCTGTAAATCGTCTGTCCGTTTTTTTGAATTTCAGATTTCTGGCAATAATGCCCTGTGGCCACGTAGTCTGCTTTAAGTTTCATCGCGGCTTTGAGGAAAATGTCAAACTTGATTTCCCTGTTGCATAGAATGTCCGGATTAGGGGTTCTTCCGGCTTGATATTCGGCAAACATGTAATCCACAATCCTCTTTCTGTAATCTTCACTGAGGTCTATGGCCTGGAAGGGAATGCCGAGCTTTTGCGCCACCAACATGGCGTCAGTACTGTCTTCCATCCACGGGCATTCATTGGAAATGGTAACGGATTCATCGTGCCAGTTTTTCATGAACATGCCGATGACTTCGTATCCTTCTTCTTTCAACAAATAGGCGGCAACTGAACTGTCTACACCTCCGGATAATCCTACTACGACCCTTTTCTGTTTTTGCATATGATTCTACATGGATTAAAGGTCCATGAGTTAATGATTAGATTTTAAACAGCAAATTAACCATATAAGGTTCAATCCCCAAACCATAAATGGGTAGCCAGCCTCCTTTAAATCGGGATTTGGTCTGGTTAATAGGCTTTAATAGAACAATACCCCACAATGGTCAAATAAAACTTCTATAAAGCATATCAACTAAACGTAAAATTTTAATAATCCGACGCTGGTACTTTCAAAAATCATGAAAAACGCCATATATGCTTTTATAGAATAAAAAAATGCTGTGTACTAATTGTGATAATCGTTAAAAATACATTAATTGTATGTATAAATTTTGTTTCGGTTACATGATAAAAACAAACTGTTCTGATATTCCTGCCTTGGTTTTGGCCTTGAAAAACGGGGATGAACACGCGTTCAGTCTCTTGTTTGGTATTTTTGGACCCAAAGTATATGCGACTTGCAGAAAAATGTCCCTGACACATGAAGACGCTGAAGAAATCGTGCAGGAAGTGTTTCTGAAAATATGGAACGGAAGGGCAAATCTGGACAACACCCTTTCATTCAATGCTTACCTTCTTACCATCATGCGCTCGCTGGCGTTTAAAAAAGCCAAGAAGCACGCGCTTCAGGTTGCCTATCAAAAATACGCCGTGGTATATGGTCAGCGAACCTGTAACAATTCCGAAGAAGAACTCCATTACAAAGATTTGAAATTCTTCTCAGAAAGGGCCATTTCTTCCCTGCCTAAAGGTCAGCAGGAGGTTTTCAATTTAAAGTATATCCAGCAGCTATCTTCAGATGAAATAGCCTCTAAGCTATGCATTTCAAAAAGAACAGTTGAAAACCAGATTTACAAGGCCACCAAATCACTTAAACAAAAATTCCTGCTCAACGAAGCCATTCCTTCGGACTTGGTGATTTTGGTAATGATTTATTTAGCGAGCTGAGTTCTTTTAATTATTGACCTACAAAGTGATAAGATAATTTTTTTGAAAAATTTTGATGGTTCAGGTAAGTAAATAGGTAAAGTTGGGGATATATAGTGTATCATACCCAAATAACCATGAACATTTTTAGAGAAAAATGGAAATCCTTTCATGAAGGGCGACTCTCAAAAGAAGAGGTATTGGACCTTTTAAGGGAACTTAATGAAGAGGATACCGAAAAGCTTTTTGAAGAATACCTCCGGAACAGCTGGAATGAGGAATCCGGAAAAGAGGACTCATTTAAATGGGACGGTTCGGAAGTATTTAAAAGAATAGTAGACAAAAAGGCCGAAAAAAAAAGAAAGACTAAAGTTCTTGATTATCCCGCCAAAACTTACCCCCGGACACTACGATGGGTCGCGGCCATTTTTTTGATAATATTTTCCTGGCAATATGGGAAGGTCATTTTTAACCAAGGATCCTCAAACCCGCCCCTTTTGGAAGAAGAGCCGGCCTTTAATTGGGTCACTAAATCGAATCCCAATGGAAGAAAATCCAAGATACTGTTGCCTGATAGTTCCGTAATTTACCTGAATGCCGGCAGCCAGGTGAGGTACAGGAACGATTTTACCTCATTCAGGAAGGTATGGTTGGAAGGCGAAGCATTTTTTGAGGTGGCCAAGGACAGCTTGCACCCTTTCAGTGTGCAAACCGGCAGAATTCTTACCACAGCCTTAGGCACTTCATTCAATATCAATGCCTATGACAATAACAAAGTAAATGTAGGCCTCGCCAGCGGGTTGATCTCCGTGACTGACAGCGTGACCCGACAGGACATCCAACTGCAACCCGGGGAAGGAGCCTATTTTTCAACCCGGCTTCCGGCCATTACCAAACATACCATCGATCCCGAAAAGATATCGTGGTGGAAAGACGGTATCCTGTATCTTGAAAAAATTCAGTTTGAGGACCTTATAGGTATTTTGGAAAAATGGTATGGCGTGGAAATAGAAGTAAGGGGGCCTATTCCCGATGATAGGTGTTCCGGTACATTTAAAAAGAACGAATTTCTGAGTAATGTTTTAAAGGTGCTGGGCCATTCGGTAGGCTTCAGTTATAGTATCGATGGGAGAAATGTCATTATTAATGTTAAAACAAAGATCGAATGATTGAAAATTACTTACCACGGATTACAGAACAAGCTGTGCCATAAAATGGGCGGAGACAGCAATAACCTATCTAATTTCACTCAATTAACACCCAAAAACATGAAACACATTTTATTTCTATTTACAAAAATGCTGCTAAACCGGGGCCTCGGTTTATGTATCATTTGGATGATGATGGGCACGATCTCTGCCCAGGCTTTTGAGACGGTCAAAAGCATAGAGGAGGTAGTGATCAAATTAGGTATCAAAGAAGGCAAACTAAAAGATATTTTAGTTGCAATAGAGGAGAAGACCGACTATAGTTTTTTTTATACCGACAAAAATCTCTTGGATGATGAACCGGTACAATTATCCATCAGCAGGGGAAGCGTAGCGGAAATCCTGAAAGAGCTCGCCATACTTAAAAACCTGCACTTCAAACAGGTCAATAATTCCATCAGTGTGAGGGCATTATCAAGCAGCCCGTCGGATGGCGCGGTTGAAATAACGGTGGATGAGGCTGATATAGAAGTCAGCGGTAAAGTGACCACACAGGATGGGGAGCCTATACCTGGTGTTGCGGTGTCAGTAGCCGGGACCACGGTGGGAACCATTACGGACATAGACGGCAATTACGCCCTTGTGGTTCCCGAAGACGCCACATTGGTGATTTCCTATATTGGCTATGCCACCCAAAGAATACAGGTAGGGTCCCGTACCGTGATCAATATTACCATGGCCGAAGACATTGCTGCTTTGGAAGAAGTGGTGGTGACTGCGCTGGGTATCGAAAGGGAAGCCAAGAGCTTGGGATATGCTACTTCAAGTGTGGCCTCTGAGGAAATGACCATCAACCGTACCCCAAACTTTATGAATGCCCTGCAAGGGAAGGTCGCAGGGGTAAATATCAGCAGCTTGGGTACAGGCCCTGCAGGAACCAGCAAAATAAGAATCAGGGGGCAGTCCTCTTTTGGAGGGCAAAACCAACCCCTGATTGTCATCAACGGCGTACCGGTAGACAATACCAATTTCGGTGCAAATCCGGGTAACAGAGGTTCCGATGCCGCCAACACCGATAGGGGAAGGACCCGGGTATCCGATGGCGGTGACGGATTGACCAGTATCAATCCCGATGATATAGAATCCATGACGGTATTGAGGGGAGCTGCTGCATCCGCATTATACGGCGCAAGGGCCAAGGACGGTGTCATCATGATCACCACCAAGCAAAGAGCAAAGGGCACAGGTATAGGCGTTGAATTTAACTCAAATTTTACCACAGATACGCCCATGGATTTTACCGACTGGCAGTATGAATACGGACAAGGGGAAAACGGTATCAGACCCACTTCTGCCAATCCTACCTCGGGGGTATGGAGCTTCGGTGAAAGGTTCCAGCCTGGCATGACCCAGGTATTGTTCGATGGGGTTGAGATCCCCTATGTACCTCAGCCCAGCCACGTCAAAACTTTTTACAACACAGGCCACACCTTCACCAATACTGTCACCGTGTCGTCAGGAGGAGAGTTTGGTGGGTTTAGCCTGTCCGTATCCAACCTGGATAATAAAAGCATTGTCCCCAATTCAGATTATGACAGGAAGACAATCAATCTGGGCTTTACGCAGGAAATCGCCAAAAAGCTCGTGGTTTCAGGCAACGTAAACTATTCATTGGAAAACATCAAAAACCCGCCTCAAATCGCCGAGCAGGACATGAGTACGCCCACGACATTGAACACTTTGGCCAACTCCATGCCCTTGTGGTTAATGCGTGAAAAAATGGCCGATGCCAATGGTGATGAGTTTGTGTTTTCCCGTTTTAGAAACAGGACCAACCCCTATTGGGCCACCTATGAACGTTTCGACAACGTCAGAAGAGACAGGGTATTTGGAAACATCACAGCCAGATACAATGTCACGGACTGGTTGTTTGTACAAGGGAGAGTAGGACAGGATTTTTACGCCAGGGATCAGGAATACAACTTCCCGACTGGTACGGCTTCTCTTCCCAATGCCCCTGAAGGATTTGTAAATGGTGAGTATGTGCAGGATAATAGGAGATTCAGGGAGGTAAATGCCGACTTCCTCATAGGTGCCAATCAGAAATTTGGGGATGTAGGCGTCAATCTTACCTTGGGCGGAAACCAGATGTACAGAAGAATGGACCGAAACAATGTATTGGTGAATGACTTTATCGTCAGGGATCTGTATACGGTGATGAATGGCAGGATCAAGGATCCCATTTATGAAATATCCGAGCGTCAGGTAAACTCACTTTATGGGATGATGGAGCTCTCTTATAGAGATTACCTTTTCCTCAATGGAACGGTCAGAAACGATTGGTTTTCCACATTGGCGCCTCAAAACCGCAGTATTCTCTACCCCGCGGTCACGGGTAGCTTTGTTTTTTCCCAACCTTGGGAAAACTTTCCTGAATGGATTTCCTTTGGTAAAATCCGGGCAGGCTATGCTGAAGTGGGCAGTGATACAGATGTAAGCCCTTATGCGGATAACCTTTTTTACCGTGTTGAAAACAACCAGTTTCCCAACCCTGCGGGACAAATGCAGCCAGTCGGTGTCATCAATACAGCTACGGTTCCCAATGCCAATTTGAGGCCCATGAGGGTGGCAGAATGGGAAACCGGATTGGAATTGAAGTTTCTTGACAACCGCATTGGATTGGATTTGACTTATTACAACAAACTTACCTCTGACCAGATACTTGGTGCGCAGGTGTCGGATGCCTCAGGATATACCAATCAATTGATCAATGTAGGTGAAAGCAGAAACAAAGGCGTGGAAATGCTGCTGACTGCCGTTCCGGTCCAAACCGCCGATTTCATGTGGGAAACCAGTATCAATGCCGCCTATAACCATACCGAAACCTTAAAACTGGGTTTGACCGAAGGAGACAGTGTGATAACCGTCGGAGCCGCAATATTCGGTGGGGAACTGCGGCAGGTAGTGGGCATGCCGATGGGCCAGATATATGGCTTCGGTTACCTGAGGGATCCCCAGGGCAACAAGGTCTTTGATGCCAATAACGGCCGGCCATTGAGAACGCCGCTTCAGATTCCCTTTGGGTCGGCCATTCCTGTATGGGTAGGGGGTTTTATGAATACCTTCCATTACAAGGCTTTTAGTCTTTCCGCCCTGATTGATTTTAAACTGGGCCATAAAATGCTGTCGGGCACCAATTTCAATGCCTGGAGACATGGCTTGCATAAGGGAACCCTGGTAGGCAGGGAAGAAGGTGTGGTTATAGGAGAAGGTGTGAAAATCGTAAGTGAAGAAAGGAATGACGAAGGGCAGGTGATCAATAGGGTTTATGCACCCAACGATGTTCCTTCCGAAACCCAGACTTTCTATGAAACCGTAAGATCGGCCAATATGGTGGAAGAGTTTATCTACAACGCCGGTTTCTGGAACCTGCGGCAGGTGACCGTTGGCTATGATTTTACCAACCACCTGCCTGAAAACCTCTTTATCAAAGGCCTGAGGTTAAATGTGGTCGGCAATAATGTCCTGGTACTCAAAAAATGGGTACCCAATATCCATCCCGAGCAGTTTGGTTTTACTTCCGACAACTTGATGGGATTGGAAGCACATGGTCTGCCCATTACGAGGAGCATTGGTTTTAACCTGAATTTCAGATTCTAGTCATGAAAAAGTCAACAAAAAAAATCGCCCTCAAAACCCCCCATCTTATGAAAAGGATAATTCAATATATATGCTTGAGCCTGGTCCTGCTTGTCCCCATGACAAGCTGTGACAACGGGTTTGATGAAATGAATGTCAACCCGGTTCAGCCCACAGATTTGGATCCGATATACCTGATGAACAGGTCCGTATTGTACTCCACCCCTTCAAGTACTTCCCTTACCTACGAGATAGCCATTGTTCAACAGATCGTTTCTCCCAACGGAGGTGTATTGGCCGGCGGTAACTTCAACCAGATCAACAGGCCCTGGGCCGTTGGAACTTGGGAAAAGTATTACCGGAACGTGTTAAAACATACTACGGACGTTAAGAGGATGACGGCAGATGATGAGGACCGTTCCAATCTATATAACATGGCCCGGATTCTCCATAGTCTGGCTACTATGATCCTTACCGATACCTTTGGTGATATACCTTATTCTGAAGCAGGATTAGGTTTTATTGAGGGGAAAATTGATCCTGCTTATGACCGACAGGAAGATATTTATCTGGATGTACTCAATGAGTTGGAACAAGCCACGGCAGCTCTAAATGCAGGCAGGAGGGTAGAAAACGGAGACATCTTTTATGGCGGCGACATAGACAAATGGAAGAAGCTTGGATATTCCCTTATGCTACGGGCGGCCATGAGGCATACCAAGGTTAACCCTACAAGAGCCAGGGATTGGGCAGAAAAAGCGATAGCCGGCGGGGTGATGACTTCTAACGAGGATAATTTAAAAATTCAGCATGATTTTAATTATGCCAACGAAATAGGGAACACCCTCAACGCTACTGAAGCCAACAACTATTATTTGGCAGAGCCCTTCGAAAAGTTTTTGAGCGAGAGGGAAGACCCCAGACTGGCATCCATCGCTGTGAGGTTCATCGGAGCCGGCAGCGGGCCTGATCAAAACAGTGCCTTGGCCGGAAATCCTCCTTCGGGGGTAACCCTGTCCAGGAATCCGGCAGATCAGATGGGAATGCCCATGGGCTATGATAACCAAACAATAGGCGGTGTGGTAGCCCAAAGAGGTTTAAGGAGCTTCTATGAGTTTTCGCAGGTGGACAGAACCAGAATGGTAGCCCGGGATGCTCCTATATTCCATGTGACCTTTGCACAGACATCTTTCTTGTTGGCGGAAGCGGTGTTGAGAGGATGGACCAATGGTGATGCGGCGGCATTGTACGCGCAGGGCATCAGAGCGAATATGGAGCAGTACGCCGACTATGGCTCAAATACAGCCATTTCAACTGCTGCCATTGATACTTATATCCAAAATAACCCATTGGATACGGAAAATGCCATGGAACAACTAGGTGAGCAATATTGGGTGGCCTCCTTTTTGAATGGCTATGAAGCTTTTGCCAATTTCAGAAGAACCGGTTATCCCGCTTTGGCGCCGAACCCTTATCCGGGGAAGGATATAAGCGGAGATTTCATCAGAAGAATTTCTTATCCAGATACGGAGTTCGCCGTAAACAATGAAAATATCCAGGCTGCCCTTAGCAGGCAAGGACCTGACGACCTGGATACCCGGGTTTGGTGGGACGTAGCCGAGTAATAAATTTCAAGTGGATAACGGGGGTGGGTGCGGCATCTGCACCCGCCTTTCAGTTATCTTAAAATAATTCCCAATCAATGTTAAAATACAGTTAATAATGAAAGACAGATTATTAGGAAAATTACTGTTTGCGGTTTGTTTGTGTGCTCTTTTAACGGATATAAAAGGGCAGCAAATTTCTAAGGAAGAAATGCTTTTTTTGACGCCGGAATGGAAAGGGGAGCGGTATGAAGATGGCAGACCCAAAGTTCCGGATGACATACTGATAAGAATGAAGGAGGTGACGCACGAGGAGGCATGGGCCGTCATGAGAAATGCCGGCTATAAATATCAATATGCCGAGGGCTGGATGACCATTAATCCGGACAGTGTTTTGGTGGGACGGGCGGTAACCGCCACATTCATGCCCGGCCGGCCGGATATACACGATGCCATAGACAAAAGAGGCAAAGCGGAAGGAAAACGTGGGCAGAATTCATGGCCTGTAGATGTACTGGTCCCCGGGGATGTGTACGTCGCTGACCAGTTTGGGGCTCACTTGGGAGGACCGACCATCGGCGATAACGTGGGAAATGCGATCTACGCAAGATCCGGAAACGGGATCGTGTACGACGGGGCATTGCGGGATATCGTGGGATTAAAAGAAATCGGCGGGTTTACTTCATTTTACACCAGTTACCATCCGTCCCATCATAATCAACAGGGTGATCTCAATACCATGCTGATCGGCATCAACAAGCCGACAAAGATTCGCCAGGTAACCGTTATGGCCGGTGATGTGGTTTTAGGCAGAGACGGGGCAGTATCTTTTATTCCGCCCCATTTGGCAGAACAAGTCGTGATTACTTCAGAAATCGTAAGGCTCAGAGATATGTTTGGTCATCAACGGCTAAGGGAAGGGGTGTATACAGCCGGCCAAATCGACACACGCTGGTCAGATGAGATCGAAAAGGATTTTTCCCAATGGCTCAACGACCACATTGATGAATTACCGGTGCCCAGGGAACAAATCCAGGAAATACTTAAAAACAGAACCTGGTAATGCCTGAAAACCTATCTGCTATGAATTACCACAATTCCCCATGTTTTTTTCAAAAAGAGGTTTGGTTTCCGGTTTTTAAGCCTGTACCTGCTGCTAAAAGCTGCCTGCGGTGTGTTTTCGTAATACCCATCTAATCTTTAATCATTCCGATCATCTTAAACCCAATAATAATGAGTAAACAGACAAACAGAAGATCTTTTATTAGAAACTCCGCCCTATTAGGCTTAGGCGGTACGGCTTTTTTGGCCAACTATGGAACAGGCCTGGCCGCCGCCGTGGAAAAAATGCCTCAGGCATCCAATCCTTCTGATTTGAAAATCACGGACGTAAAATGTGGCTATGTGAGAGGAGCTTTATATGTGAAAATATATACCAACCAGGATGTCTGGGGTTGTGGGGAGGCGGTGGATGCGATCCACGGCACCTACCACCTGGTACAGCGTCTGGGAAACCAGATCAAAGGACAAAGCCCACTCAATCCCAATCGGTTGGCGGAGCAATTGAGAAAAGGGGCCTTTTTTGCCGGTGCCCAATCCGGGGTGTTTGTGGCGGTTTTGACCGCCATTGAAACGGCCTTATGGGACTTGACCGGTAAAGTATACGGCGTGCCTGTATATCAGCTTTTGGGGGGTAAATTCCGGGACAGAATCCGGGTGTATTGTGACACAGCCCTTTATACCGCTACCGACCCCAAACCGAGCGATTATGCTGAAGCGGCCAGAGGAGCGGTCGACAGAGGATATAACGCGGTAAAATTCGATGTGGATGACGGCAGGGATCCCAATAAATACGACAGATTCAATTGGACGGCCAGCCCGGCCGAAATCGACCGGATGTACAATGCCATTGCCGCGGTAAGGGAGGAAGTCGGGCCCCATATTGATATTTGTGTGGATATGCATGGAAGGTATGATGCTGTGACGGGTCTGAAAATGGCCAAATTGTATGAGCCGCTCAACCTGATGTGGCTGGAAGAGCCCATTCCTGCAGATAACCCCGATGCCTATAAATTCATTACCCAACAGACCACCACGCCCATTTGCACCGGGGAAAATATCTACTTGACATATGGTTTCACCAGGCTTCTGAATGATGGGGCGGTAGATATTATCATGCCGGACCTCCAAAAGGCCGGCGGGCTTGGAGAAGGGCAGCGCATCGCTAACCTTTCCAATCTGTATTATGTGCCTTTCAGCCCGCACATGGTCGCTTCCTTTTTAGGCGCAATGGCCTCATGCCATGTATGCGCTTCCGTTCCTAATTTTCAGATCATGGAATGGCAGATTTATATGGATACGGATCCCATGTGGCAGGAAATTGTCACTTACGACGGCCCCCGAACCGAAAACAGTTTCATCACACTTTCAGAAAAGCCGGGCATTGGAGTCGAAATCAATGAGGAAGGCATGAGAAAATACGCGGTAAAAGATGTACCCTTTTTCGAATGACCCAGACACCATGTAAACAAAAAAAATCATGAAAAAATACAATAACCCAAAATTCGATCAGCTGTTTGAGCTTCCCAAAACCAGCAGCGTAAATTCGGTCAATAAGAGACATGACTGCGACACGGAGAAAATGCCTCCCAGAAGGGAGTTCCTTCAGAAAGCGGGGTTGGGCGGCCTGGCATTAGGGGCATTTATGTTCCAGCCCATCGAAGAAACGTTGGCCCATTCCACTCAAAAAGTAAACCGCCATTCCAGCCCTTCCGAACTTAAGATCACCGACCTGAGGATTGCCGAAGTGGCGGGGGCACCCATGCGGTGCCCGATCATCCGGATTGATACCAACCAGGGGATCTATGGACTGGGAGAGGTAAGAGACGGTGCAAGTGCAAAATATGCTTTGGTATTGAAAAGCAGGCTTTTGGGAGAAAATCCCTGCCAAATCGAACGGCTGTTCAAGCGGATAAAGCTTTTTGGGAACCACGCCAGACAGGCCGGCGGCGTATGCGCGGTGGAAATGGCCTTATGGGATCTTGCCGGTAAAGCCTATAACGTGCCCATTTACCAGATGTTGGGAGGAAAGTACCGGGATGCCATCCGACTGTACTCAGATACCACCCAGTCCAATGACCCTGAAGTATTTGCCACCAGGATGAAAGAGCGGATGGATATGGGGTATACGTTTTTGAAGATGGATTTTGGCGTACAAATGGTCAGGAACAACGAGGGCTCTGTGGTCAATACCAGGGCATTTGAAAAAGGGAGGGATTGGAGCTCCGAATACGGGAGCTATGCCAGGACCGCCCATCCTTTCACCGGTGTCCAGCTTACAGACAAGGGGGTAAAAGAAATGGTCCAGTACGTAGCCGCCGTGAGGGAGAAAATCGGTTATGATGTCCCCTTGGCAGCAGACCATTTCGGCCATTTCGATTATAAAGAATGCATCAGACTGGGCGAAGCATTGGAACCCTACAGGCTGGCCTGGCTGGAAGACATGGTGCCTTGGTTTTATACCGAAAAGTGGAAGCAGATCACCGATGCCATTAAAACCCCTACGCTTACAGGCGAGGACATTTTTCTCAAGGAAGAATTCATCAAATTGGTTGACGCGAGGGCAGTGGATATGATTCAGCCGGACCTGGCTTCCTCCGGGGGGATACTGGAAACCAAAAAAATCGGGGACTATGCGGAGGAAAAGGGCATTCCGATGGCCATGCATTTTGCAGGCACCCCCGTTTCCTTCATGGCCAACATCCATTGTGCGGCTGCAACGGAAAATTTTATTGCTTTGGAACACCATTCCGTGGATATTCCCTGGTGGGAAGATATGGTCAGCAACATTCCCAAACCCTTGGTAAAAAACGGATTTGCCATGGTACCTGAAGGTCCCGGCTTGGGTGTGGAACTGAACGAGGAGGTGATCAAGCAGCACCTTGTGGAAGGCACCGACTATTTTGCGCCCACCGAAGAATGGGATACAGACCGGTCCAATGACCGGTGGTGGAGCTGAACAGGTGCAGATATCGGGTAAATCCGCCGGGCAACCATTCCTATAATTTTGATTTGAATTGGGTTGTTTTCTAACGTTCTTTTCCACAAATTCAACACTGAAAAAAATAAAACTATTTAAACCTACAATGATGAAAAAAGTCACTTTTGTGTGTTTTGCATTGATTGTCGTTTTCTTGTTTGAAAGTTCGGCACAACAAATATCACCAACCCCTGATCAGATAAAGGCCCTCACCTCAGAATGGGAAGGAGAACGTTTTCCCGATGGAAGGCCCAAGGTGCCGGATGCACTGCTGGAGCGCCTGAAGGCGATATCCATGGAGGAAGCATGGGGCATATTGCGCAACAGAGGATACCACAATCAGTTTGAAAATGACTGGATCATTCTCAGGGACGATGAAGTGATGACAGGGAGGGCGGTTACCGCCCAGTATATGCCTTTGCGTCCGGATGTCAATGATCTGGTGAGGAAAATAGGCAAAGAAGAAGGAAGGGCACAGGCTGGAGGAACCAACTCCTGGCCCATAGATGGCCTTGTCGAAGGAGATGTATATGTGGCTGATAGCTATGGTAAAATCGTTGACGGAACCCTTATCGGTGACAATCTGGGAAATGCCATTCAAACCAACTCAAAAAGGGGCGTGATTTTTAACGGTTCTGTCAGGGATATGGCCGGGTTGATGGCCATTGACGGTTTCAACGGATGGATAAAAGGGCATGATCCCTCTTACATCCAACAGATGATGCTTACTACCATCAACTACCCCATTAGAATGGGCCGGGCCACTGTGCTTCCCGGGGATGCTGTATTGGCCAATAAATGGGGGGTGATATTCGTTCCATCGCACTTATTGGCTGATCTTGTCATCAACGCAGAATTTATCATGCTTCGTGACCAGTTTGGCCATCAGAGACTGAGGGAGCAGAAGTACACAGCAGGTCAGATAGACAGTCAGTGGAGTGATGAGATCAAGAAGGACTTTTTGAACTGGCTGAATGAGAAACAAGACCTCCCTATGAGCAGGGAAGAACTTGATGATTTCCTCAAAGAGCGGAATTGGTAATCAACCTAAAAACCCCTTCTGCGCAATCAGGGCGGAAGGGGTTTTTAAATGAAGGATTCCTGGGATTGAATACAGTTCTATTTGTTTAAATCAAAGTCAAAAAACAAGGACTGGCATGGCCTCTCTATTTTAAGAGGGGACGAGTATCCGCTGTTTGTTTTGAAGAAAAGAAAATTTAAAAAATATTTTAAACCAATAAACCTATGAAGGAAAATATTAGACAAATCATAGCTAAATTTAAAGAAGAAGACAGACTTGCTGCAAAGGCGAGAGAAGAGGAAGCAAAGAGCCCTGTTACCAAAAATGAAAGAAGGAGTTTTCTGAAAAAGACAGCTTTGGGCGGCCTGAGCCTTGGGGCGATGATGTATGCCTCCATTGAAGACACCGTGGCTGAGACCACTTCCAAAGTGAACAGGTATTCCAACCCCTCTGATCTGAAGATTACGGACATGAGGGTGGCCGTGCTGAGAAATGTGGGAAGGACACCGATCATCCGTATAGATACCAATCAGGGCATCTATGGATTGGGAGAGGTTAGGGACGGAGCGGATGAACGCTATGCCTTGATGCTAAAAAGCCGAATTCTTGGCCTGAACCCCTGCAATGTAGAACAACTTTGGAAAATCATCAACCAATTTGGAGGCCATGGCCGTTTGGGCGGTGGTGTATGCGCGGTTGAAATGGCGCTTTGGGACCTTTGTGGCAAAGCCTACGGCGTTCCAGCATGGCAGCTTTTGGGAGGAAGGTACAGGGATAAAGTGAGGCTTTATGCCGATACCCCCGGTTTCGATGATCCGGCTGAGTTTGCCAAGGTGATGAGGGAAAGGACGGTAGACCAGGGTTTTACCTGGTTGAAAATGGATCTGGGAATACATGTGGTGGCAGATGAGAAAGACAGTCTGGTAAACAGTCAGTTCTGGGGAGGAGCAAAAGGCCAGTATGATACCAGGGATTACATGAGCTATGGCAGCACGCTGCATCCATTTACCCAGGTGCAGATCACGGATAAGGGTCTGGAGGGACTTTCTCAGTATGTGGAATCGGTGAGGAACGCGGTGGGTTATGAAATTCCCCTATGTGCAGACCATTTTGGGCATTTTGATGTGAATAACTCGATCCGGTTTGCCCGGGCTATGGAGAAATACCGGTTGGCGTGGTTAGAAGATATGGTACCATGGTTTTATACCGACCAGTGGAGGACAGTATCAGATGCTGTAGAAACGCCTACCTGTACAGGAGAGGATATTTATATGTTGAAGGGCTTTAAGCCGCTTATAGACGCCAGGGCGGTGGATATCGTCCATCCGGACCTGGGAACTTCGGGAGGACTTTTGGAAACCAAAAAAATCGGGGACTATGCTGAGGAACACGGTGTGGCCATGGCCATGCACATGGCAGGTTCCCCGGTATGCTTTATGGCGAATGTGCACTGTGCTGCTGCCACTCAAAATTTTCTGGCTTTGGAACACCACTCCGTAGACACCCCTTGGTGGGAAGATCTGGTGAAAATGACGGGATCCCAGCCCATGGTGGACAAAGGCTTTGCCAATGTTCCCCTTGACGCGCCGGGACTGGGCATAGAGCTGAACGACGATGTGATGAAAGAGCACTTGCATCCCGAGGCACCCGGTTATTTCGAACCAACTCCTGACTGGGACAGAAGACGGTCCTGGGACAGGACCTGGAGCTGATTTGCTTAAACGCTGCGAGCGGGGCAATTAAAGTTATGGTTTAACGTGTAGACCATGCCTTTGCTTATGTGCCGTTTGCCTGTTAACGAATCAGGGATTTTCTTCTGAAGATCCCTGATTGTTTTTTGATACTCATTCTCAATTTGCTTAAATTGACTGCCAAGTCAGTCCCCATAAAACCCAAATAATCATGAAAAATACATTGAAATCCTTAACTGCATGTCTGCTGATTGCCCTCTTTCTTGTTTCTGCTTCCTTTACAACACTCAAAGAGTCCGTTGACCCGGGAGATCAGGATAAGGTGGTGAACCGGTATCTGTATGTGGCTGTTCCTGGGATACGGAATTACCTGGGATATGGCGGTCACGGACTTCTGGTGTTTGACATGGACAACGACCATAAATTTGTGAAAAGGATCAAAACAAAAGGATATATGGCCAACGGCAAACCCTCCAATGTAAAAGGCATTGCTGTGAGTCTTCCGCTGAACAGTTTGTACATCAGTACTTTGGAAGGTCTCCAAAGAATCGATCTCGAAACAGAAGAACTGGTTTGGGAGAGAGCCTTTCAGGGAGGGGCGGACAGGATGTCCATTTCACCGGATGGCAAGATCATGTATTTGCCCTCACTGGAGAAGGATTTTTGGAATGTCGTGGATTGCGAGACCGGAGAACTGATCAAAACCATAGATGTGGTACAAAGGGCACATAATACCGTATATGGGCCTTCCGGTGATTTTGTTTATATGGGTGATATCGCTTCTCCCTTACTGCATGTCGCCGAAACCAAAAGCCACACCATTGCCAAAAAAATAGGGCCTTTTTCCAATGGCATAAGACCTTTTACCATCAACAGCAGTGAAACCCTGGCTTTTATCAACGTGGATGACTTGTTGGGGTTTGAAGTAGGGGATTTGAGAACCGGTGAGGTGATCGCACAGATCAAGGTGGAAGGATGGGACAAGGGACCGGTGAGGAGGCATGGCAACCCAAGTCATGGGGTAGCCCTAAGCCCGGACGAAAAAGAAGTATGGCTCTGTGATGGCCATAATATGCGCATGCATGTCTTTAGCGCGGATCCTCCCTATCAACAACTGACTACCATCCCGTTACAGGACATGCCCGGCTGGGTTACTTTTAGTCTGGACGGAAAATACGTTTATCCCTCCAGCGGTGAAGTAATTGATGCGGAAACACGCACTATTCTCCTTACGCTAAAGGACGAATTCCATAATTATGTAGCCAGTGAGAAGATGATTGAAGTGCATATGAACGGGGGCAAAGCGGTAAAAGCAGGTGACCAGTTTGGGATAGGGAGAAAATAAGTATTGTTACACCATATTTAAACCAGATGCCGAAAGATCCCAAACCCCTTCAAACTTTCTCATCCGAAAACGAACATATCATCACCAGACGAAACTTCATTCAAAGCAGTTATGCCTTGGTGGGTGGAATGATGCTTTATTCCCCTTATGCGATAGCATCGGACCCGCAAAGAGTGGTGGCTCAGGACAGAGACCACCAGTGGTTCCACCAACCTCTGCGCATCATGCATACGGTTTTGAGGGAAACAGATGCCAGCGACTACGATGCCCGGGTGGTTGTGGATTATGTGCTTCAATCCGGCGCCAATGCCTTGTGTGTCAATGCGGGGGGAATTGTGGATTTTTGGCAAAACCCTTTTTCAGCAGGTAACATCAATCCCTTTATGGGGAAAAGGGATATTTTGGCTGAAATAAGTGCTGCATGTAAAGACAAAGGTATTCGTCTGCTGGGCAGGGTGGACTTCAGAGGTGTTTTACCGGAAGTTTATGAAAAGCATCCGGATTGGTTTGCCAAGAATCACGATCAGCGCCCCATGATGATGACATATACCAGGCCGCACCTGCACATGGCCTGTTATTCAGGGGAATACAGAAATGACTATGCCAATAAATACATCGCGCAGGTAATACAGGATTACGGATTGGACGGTATATGGCATAACAGCCCGGGCTTTGACAACATATGCTATTGTATCCACTGCCAAACAGGTTATAAAGAATATAATGGACAAAACCTCCCGCTGCTCAATGAAAGCAGCCACGAGGAATTGGACATGTATATGGGGTGGAAGCGGCAGGAAGCGGACCGCTATATGGACCGCATCAAGAAAACCATCAAATCGTTTGGCGAGGATAAAGTCTATACGGCTGAAGTGTTCAGCATGTATGAAGTGGGCAGAAGGGTAAACAACGGCATTGACCTTAAAAATGCTTTCGACCACTTCGATATTTTGGTCAGTGTGGCCTTCCTGACCGAAAACACAGAACATATCCATTATGAAGATTTTAATTATGCCAATTCCATCATCAAGTTCCTTAAATCCGCGGCGCCCGAAAGGGAGGCGGTCGTGATGTACGGAGGAAATGGAACCTCACACAGACTGGTGATCGAACCCTCTTTGGATGTCAAAGTTTGGCTGTGGGAAATATTGTCTATGGGGGGAAGGTTTTGGAACTGTTACTTCACCAATGTGCCCCCTGTCGCCTATGATACCCGGAATGCATTTGTGGAAAGCGATGCTAACCATTTTGTTAAGGAACATGAGGAAATCCTGGCTCAGCACGCGCCTGTGGCCAAGATAGGTATATATTATTCCAGGTCCACACGCCTGCATTACAGAAACGATTTGGTCGAAGGAGACCGTTTCGGAGAGGCCATCCGGGGTATGGAGACGGTTTTGATCGAAAATCACATACCCCATGATTTTATTCTGGACGAGCAGGTCAACGCTGAAAAATTAAAGAAATACACGTTGATATTGCTGCCCAATGTCCAATGCATGTCTGATTTGGAAATAAGCTTGATAAAAGAATATGTTAGAAAGGGAGGAAAAATCATAGCCACATATGAATCCAGCATGTATGATCAGGAGGGTAGGGGCAGAGAAGATTTTGGGTTGTCGGAGGTTTTTGGGGTAAATTATAAAGGTGAAAAATGGAATACCCGAAGAGACACTTACCAATTTATCCGAAACAAAGACCATCCACTGGTCATCGATGAGGCCGGACGCACACAACTGCTGCATCTGGCAGGATATACCCTGAAAACCAGGGCTAAACCGGAAAGCGGGACCCTATGCGTCTTGGTACCCACGGTCCATAACCAGCCGCCGGACAAGGCTTGGGTGGAGGAACTTTCCAGCGATTTTCCTACCATCGTGCATAACCGGTTCGGACAGGGCGAGTCCATCTATTTCGCCTATCAACCGGATGTGATTGCGCAGCAAATGGGCCATCCCGACGCCAGGAGCCTCCTCTTCCGTGCTGTCCTGGAACTGGCCGGCAGTGCAACCATGGTGGAAACAAACGCGCCTTCATCCGTCCACATTGGCTTGACAGCATCCCTTTTGAACAAAGGTCAGTATGTCTTATCTCTGGTCAACACATCGGGTGGAAAGCGGCCGTTGAGGGAACTTCTTCCCGTAAGGGATATTGAGGTCAAGCTGGATCTGGGGAAGGCCACATTAAAAAAAAGCCGTGTTCTAAAAAGCCAGGGAGAGCTACAGATCCGTGCAGAAGGCAACCACGTGGTATTGGAAATTGAAAAATTGGAGGATTTTGCTGCTGTTTTTCTTGAAACATGAGACTATGAAAATGAACATGATCAGCTTAGCATGTCTGGCTGCATTTGCGATGATCCAAACAAGCGCGTGGGGGCAGCTAAGACTTGTCTATGACACAAAGAATGCACCTGTAAATTATGCAGTGGACCTGTTGCGGGGACAGTTGGCATCCGTGGATGAAACCCTCATTGTCAATCATGCTGAGTCTTTAGATCAGGATGCGGATATAGCCATTTTATTGAAAGGAGAAGAATCGGCTCCCGAAGAAAAGCTTTCCCCTTTTCATATGATCCAAAAGGAAGGATACAGGTACAAATGGGAGAATGGGAACAGCACTTTGCTTATCTTGGCCAATGATCCTGTCGGTGCGATGTACGGCGTGTTGGACCTTGCGGAACACATAGAAAACTCAGGCACCTATGTTGGTGTGGAGGAAAAGACTTTTCAGCCAAGCCTGGAATACCGCATCATCAAGTTTAATCTTCCCTGGTCTCCTTACCGCGACAATGAAGCCACCCGGATACATACCCATACCTGCCGGGATTTAGGCTTTTGGGAGGAATTTCTGGACATGATGGTGGAGAACAGGCTGAATGTGCTCTCTTTATGGAACAACCACCCTTTTCCTTACATGATAAGAGCCGTTAATTTTCCGCAGGCCACTCCTTTCGATGAAAAAGAAATGTTGGAATGGCAGCAGTTTTGGCGGCAACTTTTCCGGATGGCCAAAGACAGAGGGGTACAAACTTTTATCGTTAATTGGAATATTGTGGTTTCGCCGGAGTTTGTGGATGCTTATGGCGGTACCGAATACAATGATCTTTCTGACCAGGTCAAACAGTATATCCGGGAATCGGTTACCCAAATGATCAATGAATATCCTGACCTTACCGGTATAGGAGTCACTTTGGCTGACTGGATGGGCACATTTGATGAAAAGATGACACCCCAGGAAAGAGAGGATTGGATAGCCGACACTTTTGTGGAAGGCATGAAAGCGGCCGACCGCAAGGTCAAATTTCTCCACCGTTCCGTATTGGCCGGTGATCCCATGGCCATGCGCCACCTGTTGGACCAGACCGAATTGGAAGAACCTGCTTTGGTAGAAATAAAGTTTAACTGGTCTCATGGCCATTCCACTCCCAAGTTGTCCATTACACATGATTATCATTCCGGAGAACTAGACGAAAGGTTTTGGAAGCCATTCCCGGAAAATTACCGCATCCAGTGGATGGTGAGAAATGAAGATTTTTTTATCCTCCGGTGGGGTGATCCGAATTTTATACGCAACCACATTAAGGAAAACCTTCATGAATATGTAAACGGTTATTTTATAGGCTCTGAGGGCTATATTCCTGCGTTAGACTACTCCCATGTTCCTTCACCGGATAAGACTTGGCAATATGGTTTTGAAAAACAGTGGATGTTCTATAAGACCTGGGGCAGGCTTTTGTATGACCAAGCCACTTCCGACAGGTACTTTGAAACGATCTTGGAGAAAAAGTATGGAGAAGGAGTGGGGATTCCGATGCTGAAGGCCTACAAGCTGGCCAGCAAGATGCCGTTACGTATGGCTTCTTTTTACCGGTCTACCTGGGATTATACATTATATTCAGAAGGCTTTATCGCGGCGGAGCCCTCCTCAAGAGACCGTTATTTTGACAGGTCTTCACCCTTTATTTCCATTCTTGAATGGATGGATCATCAAACGCTTGATCCGGATTGGATATCCATTGGCGATTATGTTAGGGGGCAAGGGGAAACAGAAAAAGAGGCTGATGGAAAGATAAACCCCTCGCAGTTGGCAGACCTATCCGAACAAGACAGCAGAGAGGCATTAAGGATAACGGAGAACCTGGTCAAATTTGAAAATGAATATTCGGGGGCTTTCAAATCGGAACTGATGGATTTGGCCACCTGGTCCTATCTGGGACTGTACCTGGCTGATAAAATCCGTGCCGGCGTGGCATTGGAAAATTACCGGTACACCGGTGATCCCGCAGATAAGGAAAAGGCGGTCGTTTATCTGGAGAAGTGCCTGGAACACTGGGATCAGGTAATACATTTGACCAAAGACCGGTATAAACCCGTCCCTCATGTAAGTACAGAGCATTACGGAGACGAATATATTTCCTTTTCATGGGAGGCGTTAAGGCCTCAGGTGGAAAGGGATATCCATCTGGCCAGGACATTTGAAAAATAAATTCATTAAATTGAAAACTCATATTTGAACCTATAATCTTTTTAATTCACTGCATTAACTATGAGCGAAAGCAAAATAATCATTAGAGATAACCTCAAAGAAAGCTACCAGGATGTATATACCCCTGAAGTATTGGCTGCATTGGAAGTCATGGCGGATTTAAACATAGAAGTGAAACACCTGATGGATGTCAGAATGAGGAGGAGGTTGGAAAGAAGGGAAAAGCAAAAACGTATAGGTTTTCTTGACCCTGAAACATTCATCCCGGGTACTCAAATCAAAGTTAAAGATGCCAGGGAGGGGAATTTTGAAGGAGCAGTGATACCGGAGGATCTAAAGCGGCAATGGATACAGGGGACAGGCCCGGGCGCCAAACCTAATGCGCCCCTGGAAAACAGTATAAGAAATGTAGCTTATGCCTTGTTGTCCGGTGCCGATGGCTGGATGTTTGACGGGGAGGATGCGCTTGGACAGATAGGGACCATGTCGCTGGATAACCAGCGTAACCTCAAGCTGGCGATAAATCGTTCACCGGTATTCCTGAAAGTCGCGGAAGAAGTGGCGGCGCAAATGAACAGCTGGTCACAAAGTTTTTTTGGAGAGGGGAAAATCAAAGACTGGAGATCCCAGCTTGATTTTACCACCAAGATTTTCAGGGCCAGGGGCCTTCACCTAGATGACAGGCACATCCGGGAAAGCAACGGCAATTCATTTTCGGCCTCCATCGCTGATTTGACCTTGTATGTTACCAATAACCATCAAGCACTGGCTGCTGCCGGTGCTTCAGTTGTACTTTATCTGCCAAAAATACAGACCGCAGAAGAAGCTGCCCTCTGGAACAAAATGATCACGACATTGGAGCAGCACCTTGGTTTGCAAGAAGGTACGGTGAAAGTATACGTTCTGGTAGAGCAGCTGGAAGCCACGTATCAGTTAATGGAAATCCGTGCCGCTCTGGGCCGGCATTTTGTCGGGTTCAATACCGGAAGGTGGGATTATATCAACAGCGTCTCGGATGCGATGGCCTGGGATATGGATTTTGTCAATCCCAATATTGAATCTATAGGAATGACTTATGGATACATGCGGAATTATGAAGATAGGGTAAGAAGAGCTGTCAACACGCCGGATATCAATGGGAATTTCGCCCTTTGGCAGGGAGGGATGGAACCCAATATCCCGGTGGGGTCAGAAGAAGGGGTGGATTCCAGCATGAAGAAAGCGGTTGCGGGTGCGGAAAGAGAGCAGAAGGAAGGAGCAAGCGGCAAATGGGTCGCCCATTGGAAGATGGTCCACATTGTCCGGCCGGTGTGGGAGCGTGTCGGAGAGGCCAACCAGACGGGCCGTAAGTTTCCCCTGCTTACCTATACCCAGGAAGATGCCGACGGCCTGATCCTTTTGGAAGAGGCACCGCGGACCATACGCGGTGCCAGGAACCTCATCAGCGTGGCGCTTCAGTATGGAAATGCCTTTGGTCAGGGAATGCAGGCTGCGGCCCTTAAGCCGGCCGATTTCTTTGGAGACGACGATGTTTTATACTTGATGGAGGATATGGCCACGGGGGAGATCCGTTTAAGTATTCTTTGGGAATGGGTGCATAAAGCAGCTGTGTTGACGGAAGACGATATGGCGGCAGGTATCAAAAAGGGGAATGTTTTTAGTTTAACCTTATTTAACAAATTACTTGAAGAGGAATATGGTAAATTACTGAAATCCAGTAATAAAGATGTTTATGATTCTTCCAAAACCACAACCCTCCCTATTGCCAAAGCCATAGCCGAAGTATACGTTACTGAACCCACAAAGGCCCCTTGGTTCATTGACTTATTGAACATTAATTTAGACAATATGGATTTAGGAAAAGCAAAGGAAAGAATCGGGTTATACCTAAGGACGCTAAAGGAAAGAAACCAACGGATTACTGAAAACCTGGATTTTCAGGTCACTTCCTAAAAAGAAGTCTCAGCCCAAAATAGTCTCTTCATGTCAATCGATCTGTTGTTTTTTCTCGCTTTCTTTCCCATACTTCTTGCTGGAGTGATGCTGGTAGGTTTCAGGATTTCGGCCAGGGTAACCATGCCCATTACTTTTGTGGTTACTTCGCTGATTGCCTATTTTTTCTGGGGCCTTTCATGGGTGCATGTTTTGGCTTCTGGTATCCAGAGTTTCTTCATCACTTTTGATATTTTATATATCGTTTTTGCGGCCATTCTTTTGTTGAATTTCTTGAAACATTCCGGTGGAGTAAGTGCCATCCGAAAAGGTTTTCAGGGGATCAGCCCGGATAGGCGTGTACAGGTAATCATCATCGTATGGCTGTTTGGGTCTTTTATAGAGGGGGCTGCCGGTTTTGGCACGCCTGCGGCCATAGTGGCGCCGCTGTTGGTAGCCTTAGGCTTTCCGGCTATGGCTGCGGTCATATTGGGGATGATGGTGCAGAGTACTGCGGTTACTTTTGGAGCTGTGGGCACTCCCATCCTGGTAGGAGTGAGGGGTGGCCTCCAAAACCCGGACCTTGATTCCAGACTGGATTATTTGGGTTTGGATTTTATGGACCTTTTGGAAACAGTTACCGCTCATGCTGCCCTGACCCATGCTGTTGTAGGTACGTTGATGCCGTTTTTTATGGTTTTAATGCTGTGCCGCTTTTTTGGCAAAAACAAGTCCTGGAAAGAAGGGCTGGAGATTTTTCCTTTTGCCCTATTTGGAGGACTTGCTTTCACGGTACCCTATGCCTTGACCGGTTTTTTGCTGGGACCGGAGTTTCCGTCTTTGCTGGGATCTTTGGTGGGCTTGAGTCTGGTGGTTTCTGCTGCGAAAAGAGGTTTTCTGCTTCCCAAGCAGACATGGGAAATGCAGGATCCTGATGAATGGCCCCAAGAATGGCTCGGCACACTTGAAATATCCCATGAAGAAAACGGCGCCAAGCCTGTAGGATTGTGGAAGGCGTGGTTCCCTTATTTTTTGCTGGCCATCTTATTGGTGATGAGCAGGCTGCCCCAGCTGCCTTTCCGGAGTTTCCTTACAGGGATTTCTGTCAGTTATGAAGGTATCTTAGGGACGGGGATTGCCGCAAACAGTACACCTTTTTATCTTCCGGGATCCATACTTTTGGTGGTATGTGTGGTTACTTATTTTTTACATGGTATGAACAGACAACAGGCGGGAAAAGCACTGGGGGAAAGCGGCAGGATGATTCTCAGTGCTGGATCGGTCTTGCTTTTTGCGGTGGCCATGGTACGGGTATATATCAATTCCGGAGAAAATCTTCTGGACCTTGCCGCCATGCCCATCGTTATGGCCGAATGGGTCGCTTTAAAAGTAGGGCAGGTGTACCCTTTGTTCGCCCCAATGATCGGTGCGCTGGGTGCATTTATTGCGGGTAGTAATACCGTGAGTAACCTGATGTTCAGCCTTTTTCAGTTTGGTGTGGCCGAAAACCTGTCTATGTCCACCACCTGGATATTGGCTTTGCAGGCGGTTGGCGCCGCAGCCGGGAACATGATTGCGATCCACAATGTCGTGGCTGCTTCCGCCACAGTAGGGCTTTTGGGAAGGGAAGGAAGTGTATTGAGAAGGACCATCTTTCCTACTATTTATTATTTGTTGTTTACAGGATTGATCGGATTGTTGCTTGTTTTGGGTATCGGGGTGACGGATTACCTTTCTTAATGTTTTGTCCGTGGTAAAATCCATTTATCATGTAATAACATGATATTTCAAATTATCATTTTATTTAGTGATATATTAGGATATCAACTTAAAAGATGATATATTGGGCATATGATAGCTGTGATTACCGGAGATATTGTTCAGTCCCAGAAACTCCCGCCCGATCGGTGGTTGGAAAGCTTGAAAAATGTGTTGGCCAAATGGGGCACACAACCTGCCGACTGGGAAATTTATAGGGGGGATAGTTTCCAGCTTAAGGTGAATGATCCAAGAATGGCCTTAAAGGTGGCCCTGCATATCAAGGCTGCAATAAAGAAAATACCCCCTTTGGATGTTCGCATGGCCATAGGCATAGGAGAACCTGCCTACATCGCCCCCCGGATCAGTGAGTCCAATGGAGGGGCTTTTGTCCGCTCGGGAGAGACCTTTGAACGGTTGGAAAAAATGGGCCAGCACCTGCTTATTGGAAGTCCCTGGCCGGAATTTGACCGCCAAATCAACCTGATGCTCAAATTGGCGCTTACCATCATGGACCATTGGACGGCAAAATCCGCAAAGACGGTGAGTTTGGTATTTGAAAACCCAGGCCTCTCACAGACGGCTTTGGGTGAACTGGAAGGCATCAATCAAAACACCATAAGTACGAGATTGAAACGGTCGCAACTCGAAGTCATAGAGGAATTAATGGATTTTTACACCGAAAAGCTAAATGCATTATTATGATATTGTTTATCAAACTGCTTCTGGCACATTTTATAGGAGATTTTTTCCTTCAACCCGGTTCTTGGGTAGAAGTCAAGGAAAAAAGGAAAATAAAAGCTTACCAACTTTATATCCATGCGCTTCTTCACGGAATGTTAGTTATGCTTTTGGTATGGGATATTCAATATTGGCCATGGGCGCTGTTTTTAGCGGTAAGCCACTGGTGCATAGATGTCGTCAAACTTTATTCGCAGAACGAAAACACCAAAAGGCTGTGGTTTTTCCTGGATCAATTTGCCCATGTGGTAATTATTTTACTTCTGGTTCATTTTTCCGGAGTAGATGTTCTTGTTTATTGGAAAAGCTGGGGAGAAGCAGAGTGGCTGACATTTACGGCCATTGTTTTTTTAACCATACCGGCTTCCATCGTCATCAAAACCATCATTTCAAAATGGGACCCCCTTCCGCATGACGATGGCACTTCATCTTTACAGGAAGCAGGTAAATACATAGGCATCCTGGAAAGATTATTTGTTTT
This sequence comes from Negadavirga shengliensis, assembly GCF_042652345.1. Lineage (NCBI taxonomy): Bacteria > Pseudomonadati > Bacteroidota > Cytophagia > Cytophagales > Cyclobacteriaceae > Negadavirga > Negadavirga shengliensis. The sequence continues at coordinate 45,629 of NZ_JBHSJJ010000016.1, read as the reverse complement.
CGTATTTATTGTCAGTGGAAGGTGGGAAGCCATAGGTTTTTTAGTGGCAGCAAAATCTGTATTCCGCTTCGGAGACCTGAGGCAATCCAAAGACCGTAAACTGACCGAATATATCCTGATTGGAACCTTATTGAGTTTTGGCTTGGCAATACTGACCGGCATGGTATTTCTGGCTTGGCGGTAAGCGGCCCAATGGGTATAGACACCTTGGTTTTCTAAGTTATAAAACATCCAGGATTTTGCATGTTTGGCCGACAGCCGCTATCTACCCATGGTAAGTCTCGTTTGTGCCGAATGGGTCGGAGTTTCCTGAAGCTGGATGCTGAAAGTACCATCCTCGTGGACGTTTCGATCAATGGCGACTGTGATTTCATGCCTTCCCTGGGTTAAATCAGCGGTTGCGTGATGATCCCCGAGTTGGAGTTGTTGTTGCCCTGACCATGCTGTTATACCCTCGTTAAAATTAAAAGCCAGCTGTACATTGCCCTGCCTGAGCACTTCAATTTCAAACCGGATCACACTGATTTGTTGCCCGTCACCGATCTTCATGATGGGGAGTTCTTCCAGCGGCAGGTCACCGGCTACTTTGCTGTAGAACGGCAAAAGGTTGAGTTTTGTATCAGGATCAACCATATGTGCTAAACCCCTTTCCCGAAGTTTGGAGATCAGCGCCTCATTTCCTGAAACAGCCCTCCAGCGTCTCACATACCTTTCATGGGGTACACGAAAGGTCCCCGAACTCCCCAGTTTGGACAAGTAACCCACCAGGTTTATGAACTCCTCCCTGTCAAGACTGGCTGTCAATCCCGGAGGCATCAGTGAACCGGGCACATTTTCATGGGTGTCGATTTGGGATTTGGCAATCGTCTCTTCCATACCGCCCACATTCCTTACGACAATTTCAGACGCTCCGTCATTGACCAAATAACCCATCACTACAGACCCGTCTTTCAGCGTGATTTTCTGAAGTTCATAACCTTCCTTGATGGATTCCGCAGGGTTTACCAGGGAGCGGATAATATCGTCGATGGGCGAACTGGTGCCAAGGCTGCTGAGGTCGGGGCCGATCAGTCCGCCCGCTCCGCCAATGGCGTGGCAGTTTTGGCACATCAGCGAGTTTTTCCTGTAAATTGCCTCCCCGAGTTCAGGATCCGCGTTGTTTTTAACTTCCTGGACCAAAGCGTATACCTGGGATTCGTTTAATTGTTGAGGCATGCGTTCCGGCGGCAATATCCCACCCGATGCTTCAAGCTCTTTCTTAAGCTGACTTACATCGGTATCGTTTTGACGGTACCAGGGCAAATGCTGCTGCATGGCTTGTCTTCCGGTTTTGGCCATGTCTACGGGAATCTTATGATGGGAAAGCTTACCTGTCAAAGCGGCGACGCCTTCTTTGCTGGCTAAAAAAGCGGCGAATAATTCTGTGGCATCCTCCTGACCCAGGGCATCGCCCAATAGGTTTATGGCAATGTCAGCGGCTTTATGGGCATCCTGGTTGACCAATTGGGAAGTGGCCAGGACCCGCAGCTCAGGAGACTGGTTGGGTTTTGTCATTTCTTCCAGCAGTTGATGGCTTTGGGTGTCAGTCATCATCGCCAATGCCGAAAGCGCCGCTTTTTTTCTGTTCCTTTCCCCATCTTGGGCAATGGAGACCAACCGCATGTTCATTTCTGTTCTGTTCCATAATCCCGCGAGTCGGATAGCTGCCAGGGCTTCCCCTTCATCATCGCTTTCAATAAAGGCCATAATCCTGCCCAAACCACTGTCAGGCATGACCTTTCTTTGTCGTGAGGCTTGCACCAAGGCCATTAAGCGACCGGCCCTGTCCGCACCATTACCCTCCATGGCGATATTCAACAAGGTATTCAGATCCCCGGTTTTTCCATATTTTGAAATAGACCCAAGGACATCCTGGTGGTATTCCGCAGGCACCTCCCCAGCTTGGTATAATTTTACCAGCATGCTGATCGCTTCGGGATTGCTGACGGATTTTAGCGCATAGGAGACTTTCTTGTTGTCCCCAAAAAAATCCGGGTTGGCAAGCAGCTGTTCCAACCAGTAGGTTTCCAATTCTCTTACCGTTTGCCAAAGGGCAAAATCCAGAAATTCGTCGGTTGGGCGGTCCAAAACTGACAGCGCCATTCGGGCTGATTCGGCAGTACGGATTTTACCCAATGCCAGCACGGCCTCCATACGCACCCCCGGATGCTCATCTTTTACCATGTTGCTGAGCAATTCGGCGGAGTTGTCCAATCTATGGATCCAGCGATTGAGCACCCTGACCCCGGCAGCCCTCGCTTTTGGATTACGGGCCGACAGCAGCCTATTCAGCAATCCTTCTTCGACTTTATCCAGAGATTGGTATACCCACAAGGCTTCCAAAAGGTGGTGCTCGTATTCGATATCATTTTTATCCAGGGAATTTATCCATTGCTGAAGCTGTGGAATTACCTGGTCCCTGCTCTGGTTTTTCAGCAGTTGCTTTGCCTGTAACCGTGTCCAGTCTTCAGGTAGTTTCAGCGCGTCAAGCAACTCCCGTACGGTGGCCCCAGCCAGGTTCGGTATTTTTATCCGCTCGGCGTTTTTAGCGGCAATACGCCATATCCGTCCGTGCTGCTGGTCCCGTCTGGGATCGTGAAAATCCACTTCCCCATGTTGGATAATGGGATTGTACCAATCTGCCACATAAATGGCCCCATCGGGACCCATGGTAATATCTACCGGACGAAATGCGATATGGTCCGTCCATAATAAATCCTCCACTTGTTTGGACACAAAGCCGCTTCCCTGTTCTTCCAAAACAAACCGGTTGATCCGGTTGGCCCGAAAATCATTGGTAATCAGACTTCCTGACCATGAATCCGGCATATGCCTGCCCGACACAATATCCAGCCCACTGTGCTTTGGCTGACCCGGATTCAATCCCCGCAGAATTCTCTCCGCTCCGGGTGCTGTCATAAAGGTAGCTCCGGGGAAAGCATAATTGATACCTTCGTTTCCGGCACCATCGGTCAAAAATGACTGTCCCCACCGGTCAAATTGCAGACCCCAGGGATTGATCAATCCCTTCGCATAGACTTCAAGTTCAAGTGTTTTGGGCTGCAGCTGCCACACACCTCCTCCTTCCAGACGCCTGATGCCTCCCGGGGTTTCCACGTGGCTGTAGATATAAATAGACTGGTTAAAATACATCAAGCCATCCGGTCCCCAACGGAAGGTATGGATGAGATGATGGGTATCCCCAACCCCGAATCCTGTTAAAATCTGACGCCTCTGATCTGCTTTTCCATCTCCGTCCGTATCTCTTAGGTGGAGTATTTCGGTAGAGTTGGCCACATAAACCCCACCGTCGCCGGGCAGAATTCCCGTGGGTGTATTCAGCCCCTCGGCAAAAACAGTGGATTTGTCCGCTTTGCCATCACCGTTGGTGTCCTCCAATACATAGATTTTATCATTAGGTGTTTGTCCCGGCTTCAAGTGCGGGTAAACCGTACTGCTGACCACCCACAGCCGCCCTTGTTCATCCCAATTCATTTGAATCGGTTTCATCACCATGGGTTCCGCAGCAAATAGGGTTACCTCAAAGCCATCCGCTACGTTGAACATTTTCTGCTGGATCTGTGGATCAGGAGACGGGATGTCCCGGAGGTTATTCTGGGCACATATGACAGACGGTAAGAGCATAAAGGCAAGCAAGTACCCTTTCAAACCGGTGAAAAAGTTTCGCAGATTTTCAGATTTCATTATGATTGTCAGGAAGATGGTATGTAGGCTTGCCTGGCGGTGCGCATGTTCTTTCATGGGTTATTTGCCGTTAATTGGGACGGGAGTATTTTTTTCCTTTCACGCATCAAATTTTAATTCATCGAATGGGCTTTAATTCATAGGTGCTGGCTTTCGGTTTTTTGCTGCTGTTGATTTGGCCATCCAGCCAGGCGAGTATAATGTCCATGTCTTCCAGATCTTTCAAATGCCTGCCTTGTTCGTATGACCGGAATCCCACGATGTAGGTTCTGTTTTGTGGACGGTATTGGCGAAAGAACACCCCGTCTTTTCTATTTATCCAAGTTTGTAGCTCCCTGGCCTGCTCAAATAAGGGGCCCTGCCGGATGTTTACCCCATTCGCCCATTCTTTGGCAGAAGCGCTGGCCACCTGGCGCCCGTCTGTTTCCAGTACGAAATACCCCTTACCAAGCCCCTGGATTTTGAGTATCCGTTCAAGGCCGGCAGCAGCTCCTTCCTCATCGAGCGGCAGCGGCAGGTATTTTTCTTCCACCGTGAATGTAAGGTGTTTCTTTTTAGGGTCGATTTGGATTAATTTGGCGGCTGTTGTAGCATCCAGGGCGTTTCTATCGAGATCAATCTCAACGGACCATCTGTTTTCCGGAAGACCCAATTCCGTCTCTAAAATGGTGGCCAAATGATAATACCCCATCTTATTCAAATGGAAACCATTATCCGAGATACCGGCACCCAGCGCTTTTAAAGGCCTGTATAAGTCTACAAAGACTGCTTGGCGTTCCCAGGCCGTTTTGGCAATGATCGTTGCATAATTTTCCAAATCCCGGTTATGGTTTATCAATTCCTCCGGCGTTCCAGCTGCGAGTTTCGGGATAGGGGATAAAAGTATGGCAGCGGCATTCAATTCGCCGATTTTGTCAAGCAGTTGATTCAAGCCATCGGAAAATCTGGAGATGCCTTTTTCACCTTCCAGAGCTTCTATCGCTCCGTATGCGATAAAGACGACCGTAGGCTTTGCCTTTTTCAGCTGGTCGAGCATCAATTCATAGGCACTGGGTGGACTGGTGTAATAACTCCTGGCATCCCCGAATACTGTGTCGCCTGACCATCCCAAATTTCGGAAAGTTATGTTCCTGTCCGGCCATCTGCTCGTCAACAAAAGTTCCACAAAGCCATACTGTTGCTCATTTTCAAAAAGAGAGTTTCCCAAAAAGACCACCCGGTCTCCGTTTTTAACTTCAAAAGGACGGGATTTCTGTTTGGCTTCGACCGTCAAAAAAGGAAATATTAAAAAGGATAATGAAATAAAAATCAGCGTGATCCTTTCACTTTTCTTTTTCATTGGTTTCTTCGGGTTATGGGTAAACCGGATTAGCCTGTTTGTTCCGGATATGCAATATAGTCAGGACGCCGTTTTTATTTGGAAGTTTTTTGTGGTTTTTCTTTTATTGGTGCAAACCGGAGTTTCAATGGCAAATGTCTGAAAATAGGGGAGCGCTATGGTATCATCTTGGCTTCATAAAATAGTACGGTGGCTGTTTAATCACATAAAACCTTCAAGAAAAACCACCGTTTTTATTTATAATTTACTGAAAAATATTAACTTATAATCAATTAACCCCTACTTCTCAATTACAACTAAACCAAATGCCATGAAATCGGGCATGGCGAGATCGTCCCACGGAGGGATGATTATCTATCATGCGAGATTCTCCCGGATCAAGTCCCCCGAAACCAGTTCCCCGAATCGAGTTCGGGGCAGGCAGGGGCAGGCTATCCCGACCTGAGGTGCGGGACAAGTTATGACCATTGAAAAACAAATTATAATCATATGAAAACCTTTATAAAAATTCAAGCCGCCCTTTTTTCACTTGTGCTTATAGGTTGGTCGTTAAATTGTTCTGCTCAGGGAACCGACAGCCAAAAGGCAGTGGATGAACGCGTCCAAAAGTTTCTGGATGAAAACCGCGAGAAATGGCATAACCTTAATGTGCCTTATGAAGACGGTAAAATTCTGCACGATCTCATCGTGGATAATGGTTACCAATCTGCCCTTGAAATAGGTACCTCCACGGGGCATTCCACCGTTTGGATAGCATGGGCCCTTAGCAAAACCGGCGGAAAACTGACTACCATAGAAATCGATAAAAACAGGCAAAAAGAAGCCATTGAAAACTTAAAAAAGGTGGGGTTATCCGAATATGTAGACTTTAGGTTGGGAGATGCCCATAAAATTGTGAAAGAATTGGAAGGGCCTTTCGATTTCGTTTTTTCGGATGCTGACAAAGACTGGTATGTGCAATATTTTAAAGATATCAATCCGAAATTCAAAAAAGGCGGGCGCTTTACTGCCCATAACGTGCTTCAAAGCATGAGTGGGATCCGGGAATACCTCGACTTTGTTAACAGTCATCCTGATTACGAAACCACAATAGACAAGACAAGCAGTTCGGGTATTGCCATCAGTTATAAAAAATGAGACTTGAAAAAAATTGGTGCTAAAATGTCCCGTCAGGTTTCAAATCTACTGTTTTTCAAAAACCAAAAAGTGCTGGATATTCATAAATTGCCCGTTTTTCACCAAATGAAAGCCATTGGCGGATAATTCCTTGTTGATTTGCTCCACTGTCATTTTGTGGAGTTTTTTTATTGCCAATTTAGGATCCTCCCCGCGGTATTCAATCAACAGCAGTTTGCCGTCGGGCTTTAATGCCTTTTTGATTTCCTGTAACATCTCCCGGGGATAAAGCAGTTCGTGGTAAACGTCTACCATTATCACCAAATCGATCGTATTGGCCGGAAGGTTGGGTGATTTTTCATTTCCCTTGACAACTTCCACATTATTTTGACCCGATTCCTTGCTTCTTTCTTTCAGGTACTGGATAGCGTTATCCTGTATTTCCACCGCATAAACCTTTCCCTCAGGTACGACCGGGGCTATCCGGAAGGTATAGAACCCAGAACCGGCCCCAATATCGGCCACTACGCTGCTGGGTGTGACGGGTAAGTTGGAAATGGCTAATTCGGTATTTTCTTCCTTTGATCTACTGGCGCGCTCCAACCAGCTTTTGCCGTGAAAACTCATCAGTGATGCAATTTCCCTTCCCATATACACCTTTCCGGTTCCGTCCCCATCCGGGGTTTTATAGGTATATTCAGCATTTTTAACCTCCTCAGGTGAAATGTTTTGAGCATAGCTACAGTAAAAATTTACTGTGAAAAGGAAAAGAATTAGAAAATAATTTAAATATTTCATTGTCAATTAGGTAACGGCCGGTTTAAGTTCGGGTTCTTTTTTTAAAGTTCAAACTGAATTTTAAAAACCCTCACCCCAAAACTAATGTTGTTCAGCATAACTTTCTCAATATCTGCAATTTATAAACTTATTGTTGTTTTTTAAACTTTGATTTATGAGGTATACCCGTAAAAAGTTTTATCAGAAAATTGGCTTTTTACACCGTCTTTGATTCAATACAGGGCAACTATTTTAACATGAAGGGAAAAGATCATCCTTTGGTCACTTTTGATCAAGTTTTAATATTTTGTATATTGCTGTAGGCCAGTGATGTAAGGGAAGTCGAACCCAAAATTTTTATTCATGATAGATGCACAACATTCTTGCGACGTTCTAATTATTGGTGCAGGTGGCGCAGGCCTGAGGGCAGCCATCGCAGTAGCAGAGACTGACCCCAAACTGAAAGTGGGGGTGATCTCCAAGGTTTATCCAATGCGCAGCCACACAGTCTCGGCAGAAGGGGGGGCGGCAGCAGTTATCAAATCCGATGACAGCCTTGACCATCACGCGTATGATACCATTTCCGGAGGTGACTGGATGAGTGATCAGGATGCCGTGGAAGCATTTGTGAATGAAGCCCCTAAAGAAATGATCCGGCTTGAGCATTGGGGATGTCCCTGGAGCAGACAGGACGACGGACACATTGCGGTGCGCCCTTTTGGAGGAATGAAGATAGAACGGACTTGGTTTGCGGCCGATAAGACTGGATTCCACATGCTTCATGCCCTCTTTCAAACCACATTGAAGTACGACCAAATCCAACGTTTTGATGAATGGTTTGTCACCAAGCTTTTAGAAGATGATGGACGTTGCCGAGGCGCTGTGGCCATTGAAATGGTTACTGGAAAAGTACATGAAATTACCGCAAAGGCAGTTATTGTCTGTACAGGAGGAAGCGGAAAGGTGTTTCCTTATACCACAAACGCGAACATCAAAACCGGTGATGGTATGGCACTGGCTTATCGTGCAGGTGTAGCGCTTAAGGACATGGAATTCGTTCAATATCATCCGACAGGGCTGCCGTTCACGGGTATACTGATCACCGAGGCGGCGCGTGCTGAAGGCGGTTACCTGCTGAACAAGGACGGCTATCGCTACCTACAGGATTATGATTTAGGACAGCCTCAGACAAAGCCCGTGCTGCGCTCGATGGAATTGGGGCCACGGGACAGGTTATCCCAGGCATTTGTGCAGGAACAGGAAAAAGGCAGGACCATAGAAGGACCATATGGTCAATATGTCCATCTTGATATCCGGCATCTTGGGGAAAAGATCATCCAATCCAAACTCCCTTTTGTCAGGGAATTATGTTTAAAATACGAGAATATAGACCCTATTAAGGAAATGATTCCCGTCCGTCCGGTGGTACATTATATGATGGGCGGCATCCACACCAATATCAACGGGGAGACTTCTTTAAAAGGACTTTATGCAGCCGGTGAAACGGCCTGCGTAAGCATCAACGGCGCCAACCGGTTAGGCTCCAATTCTTTGACGGAACTTTTGGTATTTGGAAACCGCGCCGGAAAAAGTGCGGCTGAATTTGCGCTGGGTCAAAATGGGACCGGCTATGCAGTTTCTTCGCAGGCCTCGGATGAGGCCATCAGGATCGACAGGGAGTTTTTAAGAAAGACAGGAGGTAAGGAAAAAATCGCGGATCTAAGAAAAGAAATGCACGCTTGCATGGAGGAAGGTGCGGGGATTTACAGAACAGAGGCCTTGTTGAAAAAATCTCAGGAAAAGGTCATGGAACTTCAGGAGCGTTTCAAAAACCTCAGAATAGATGACCGCAGTAAAACATTTAACACGGAGCTTGTAGGGGCATTTGAACTTTCCTATCTCCTGGATATCGCAGAAACGATTGTCCAATGCGCCTTACATCGTAAAGAGTCACGCGGGTCTCATCAACGGAAGGATTTTCCGAAACGGGATGATGAAAATTTTCTGGCCCATTCGCTGGCCTATAGGAAAGAAAACGGTATTCCAGAAATCAAGTACACTCCGGTCAGCATCACCCGCTGGCCTCCTGGCGAAAGGATTTATGGAAGATAATGGAACGAAGGATATTTGAGTACGCAGTTAAACCCAACGAGAATGCCCGATGACCAAATGATAACCCTGGAAGTTTTCCGCTACCGGCCGGAGAAAGAAGACGGACCTGAATACCAATCTTATGAGGTACCCATGCGAAAGGATTGGGTAATACTGGATGCGCTGAATTACATCAAAGACCATGTAGACGGCACACTGTCTTTCCGGTGGTCCTGTAGGATGGGCGTTTGTGGGAGCTGCGGTATGATGGTGAACGGCACACCTGTACTGACTTGTGCTACCTTTCTTGAACATTATGCTCCCGGTCCTATTAGGATTGAACCACTGGATAATTTTCCTGTCATACGTGATCTGGTCATAGAGATGACTGATTTTATGAATAAACTCAAGTCCGTAAAACCTTGGATCATCCGGGAAGAGGAAGAACCCGTGGAGAAGGGTGAATACCTGCAATCACCGTCACAACTTGCCGATTACAAGCAGTACAGCATGTGTATCAATTGCATGCTGTGTTATGCAGCCTGCCCGGTATACGGGCTGGAACCGAATTTCATTGGTCCGGCGGCTATTGCCCTCGCACAGCGTTACAATTATGACAGCAGGGATCAGGGTCAAAAAATACGAATGGAAGAGTTGAGTACCGATGAAGGTATCTGGCATTGCACGTTTGTCGGGGAGTGTTCCGTTGTTTGTCCGAAGGGGGTGGATCCTGCAGGGGCCATACAGCGCTATAAAGTGAGCGGGGCCACCGAATGGTGGAAAACCTTATTGTTGCCCTATGGAAAGTCTAAAAACAAAAAATAAAGGACCATGCAAAAAAAAGTGCTGCCGAATGTGAAGATGTATAAACGCCATATGAACATTTTCTGGTGGGCCAACCGCTGGATCCATTTCAAATTCATAGCGCGTGAACTTACCAGTGTATGTGTGGCGATCTACAGTCTTTTGCTGTTATCATTTGCAGGATCCCTGCTGGACGGTCCTGAGTCATTTGAAGCATTTGTGTCCACCATGCAGTCACCATTGTTCATTGTTCTTCATGTACTGCTGCTGGGCGGGCTGTTGTTTCATAGCATCACCTGGTTTAATCTGGCCCCCAAAGCCATGGTAATAAAAACCGGCGACAGGCATATACCGGGAGTGTTCATTGCTTTGATGAATTATGTCGGCTGGGTGGTAATTTCAGTTGCTTTGATATGGTTAATAGTCATTGGATAATGGTTTTCCATCTGGGCCTGCTCAAAAACAGACCCGGTGGGCATGGCCAACGAAAACAAGATTAAGAAAATTAAATTCAGGATAATGCAAAGAAAAAGACCAATAGAGCCTTTCTTCTGGAGTTTATTTGGAGGTGGGGGAACGATTTCTTCTTTATTTCTGCCTGTCCTTTTGGTTATTACAGGGCTCGCCATCCCTTTGGGATGGGTCAATCCCACATATGATCACTTAAAGTCGCTGGTTGATCCTTGGTACAGTCGCCTTTTGATTATGGTGATTGTTTCACTGTCGATGTTTCACTGGGCACATCGGTTCAGGTTTACGCTTCACGAAGGTTTACAGCTTCATCCGTATGATAAGCCCATTGCGCTAATTTGCTACGGGATTGCTTTTGGGATCACCTTGCTTTCCGCTTTCGTTTTGTTTATTTAAACAACGGGAAAGGCGGGATGCTTTGCTGTAACGAACCCCTTTCGGAGAGGTTTAGACCGGTTGAAGATAAAGAACGAATCATTGAGAACAAAACAACAAATCACGCCATGTCTAAATTAAAATCCATATCTCCTGACGGAATTCCAAGGGCATTGGAAAAAGCCGAACGTTACCGCCTGTTGAATGAGCCTGCCGAAGCGGAAAGCATCTGTAGAGACATTTTAGCCATACAGGACGACCATCAGGACGCCCTGGTAGTGTTTATCCTCTCCCTTTGTGATCAGTTTGGTACGGGCCTTGGTGATAACGAAGCCCGAGAGGCGATCAACAAGCTTACCGATAAATACAAGCAGGCTTATTATACCGGTATTGTCAAAGAAAAACTGGCCAAAGCCATCATTAACCGGGGTGGGTTTGGAAGCAACTTTGATGCATACGATTGGATCCAGGAGGCCATGGAAGCATTCGAGAACGCAGCCTCTTGCCGCCCATCAGGAAACGATGAAGCCATATTGCGGTACAATGCCTGTGTCCGTACCATAGACCGGTACAAGCTTTCACGCCGGCAGCGGGAAAGCCGTGAGCCATTTCTTGAATGAAATTTCAGGTTTTGATCCCGGAGATACCGTTTTGTGTTCCTTGTTATCTAACGTTACCGGCTATTTCTTTAATATATTGCGTGTGACGGGGCTGTATCCACAATAAATGAAGGTTGACGCTCCTGCATCTACTCCCATTTTTAATGCGGTTAATTCCCCAATCTTTTTCTGATTCCAACTATATCCGTGCTTTAAGAATTATTCAGTTCTACTAATTGACTTTTAGTCAATATATTTAAATATAGCTTGACACTTTTGTGTTCCATAGTTCTGCGGAAACAGGATAATGAATGACGATTGTCATTTAAGTTCAGTGATTATTTTCATTTTATTCCCGGTATGGTGTAGTCAATTTTGTCACAGCAGAAACAACCATGATGTGAAATACTTTGAGGAATGGAAAAACACCTTTTTAACTGAAGTTGGCGAAATAGCCAACTTTACTGTACGGTTTTTCCGTGAATTCTTCAAACCCAAGCAGGAGTTTTTTGAGTTCTTGCATCAATGTTATGGGATAGGTTATAAAACTTTACCCCTTGTCGGTATTACGGCGTTCATTATGGGATTAGTGCTTACCATTCAATCCAGGCCCACCCTTATCGAATTTGGCGCGGAATCACTCTTGCCTTCCATGGTTTCCGTATCGTTGATCCGGGAAATTTCTCCCGTAATCACGGCGTTGATCTGTGCCGGAAAGATCGGCTCGGGAATGGGCGCCGAGTTGGGGGCCATGCGTGTAACTGAGCAGATCGACGCCATGGAAGTATCCGGCACCAATCCATTCAAGTATTTAGTGGTTACAAGGGTTATGGCTGCTGTTTTAATGTTGCCGGTGCTTTCCAGTTTATCCAATGCCATTTCCTTGTATGGAGGTTACTTGGGAGTGAACCTACATGGCCATGTAAGCTGGAGTTTGTATTGGTTTCAAGTATTTAATGCTTTGAGCTACGGGGATGTTGTTCCTGCGCTGATCAAGACCTTCTTCTTTGGATTTGCTATAGGCATTATTGGTTGTTATAAAGGCTATCATTCAAAAAAGGGAACAGAAGGTGTAGGAAGGTCTGCCACCTCCGCGGTGATAGTAGCCTCCCTGTCGGTATTTATCATCGACCTTATTGCTGTTCAAATATCTGACCTCCTGGGATTAACTTAAATTTATAGTAAGGATAATGGCACCGGTTGTCCAAGTAAAAAACGTTTATAAATCATTTGGCCAAAACCATGTGCTTCGGAATTTCTCCATGTCAGTGCATTCCGGTGAAAACCTTGTCGTCCTCGGTAAATCAGGATCCGGAAAGTCCGTGCTGATCAAATGCATCATTAACCTTATTTCGGCTGACAAAGGACACATTAAGGTTTTTGACAAAGTAATACACAACATGGAACAGGATGAATTGGACAAGCTGAGAGCAAGAATAGGCTTTCTTTTTCAAAGCAATGCCCTGTATGATTCGATGACCGTAAGGGAGAATCTGGAATTTCCCCTACGGGCACACTGGAGTAAAGCACAACGGCGTAAAGGGGCGGATCAGGCTGTGATGGAAGCCCTTGATGACGTGGGACTTGCCCATACGGTAGACATGATGCCGGAAGAATTGTCCGGTGGAATGCGGAAACGGATCGCACTGGCAAGGACGTTGATTCTCCGGCCGACCATCATTTTATATGATGAGCCCACCACGGGCCTGGATCCGGCCACCGCAAGGGAAATCAGCCAGTTGATAATAAAAGTACAGAAAAAATACAATGCGACGTCTATCATTATTTCACATGATATGAACTGCATCAACATGACAGCCAATCGGGTGATCATGTTGATTGATGGAAGATGCTATGCCAACGACAGTTACAGCAATCTCAGAATGTCAAGAGATCCCAAAATCCGCGAGTTTTTTGACTGACCATGAATAAGAAAAAAATTGAAAACGCCAAAGTCGGCCTGTTTGTTTTAGCAGGTCTTCTGTTTCTGGTTCTTACCCTGTATATGATCGGCAGAAACCAACATCTGTTCAAACCTACATTTACCCTTAAAGCGGTGGTGAATAATGTCTACGGGTTGGTTCCGGGAAACAACGTCCGGTTTAAAGGCATGGATGTAGGTACGGTGAAAAATATAGAGATGGCCGGTGACACTTCTATTTATATTACAATGGTCATTAACAATAGCATGAAACCCCATATCAAGAAGAATGCGGTCACATTCATTAGTACGGACGGACTAATGGGCAATAAACTGATCCAAATCAACCCTCAGGAAGGATATGCTGACGCGGTGAAAGACGGGGACATTATCTACTCTCAAACACCGGTGGAAACGGAAGAAATGTTGAAAAGCCTGAATAACGCAAGTTACTATATTGAAAATACGGCCATGAACCTTTATGAAGTCACTTCAAGGTTAAATAATAACCACAGACTCTGGGATTTTCTTAATGATTCATCGATAATGGGGGATTTAAGAAATGGAATAGCCGAATTCTCCGGTGCCGCCAAAAACGCTTCCGAATTGACCCAATCGGGTAAAAACATGTTAAGCTCGTTTCAAGAGGGAAATGGCCTTGTTTACCGGATATTTTTGGATACTGCCCTCTCTCAGGATTTAGCCGCTTCCCTTGAGCTGATCCATCAGGCAAGTAAGGATGCTTCTTTAGTAATGGAGGAAGCGAGGAATGTGGTAAACTATATTGGGAGGGGTGACGGCCCCGTGGGCCTCCTTCTGACCGATAGCCTATTTAGGGAAACAATCATAAACAGTGCGCAACATATAGAGGAGGGCAGCGACAGCTTCAATCAGAATATGGAAGCACTGAAACGCAATTTTTTGTTCAGAAGGTATTTCAGAAGACAGGCGAGAGAACAGAAAAAATCAATAGATGACAACAAATAAAGCCCACATTTTTTTACCGCACATCTTTTATCCTGTTTTGTTGAAAACATGGCTGAAGATGATAACAAGCAGGTGTATCATTTCCTTTTTTTTAGGTAATTTTTAAAGGTACTGGTTCTTGGATTTTTACATGGGGTCGGTTAGGGATTGCCTCTTCCTGTGTAGCTGGAGTGTTTCCCGGTTCATCATAAATTATATAAAATCATGTTTATAGTCAGAGATATTTTCTATTTGGAATTCGGTCAATTCCGGAGTGTAAAAGAGCTTTTGGAGGAATATGAAGAGAAACATCTTCCCGATATTCCCGGCAGCAGGATCCTTACCGATTTTACCGGTGACAGTTACCGTTTGATTATGGAGCAGCCGTTTGCAAGTTTGGAAGCATATGAAAAAGCACTTCAGGAGGAATTGGGAACCCCCGAGTGGCAGGAATGGTATGTGAAGTTCAAACGATTTGTAAAATCATCCCACCGGGAAATACTGAGACAGATCAAATAGCGGGACATTGCATCTGTTTGGCACTTCCTTTGAACGGATGTTATGAAACAAACTCAAACTTCGATCCCCTCATGGAGACCACCCTAGTCGTTATAGGTATTATTCTATTATTGATTGTTGTTCCGTTGTTTTTTTTCTTCAGGAGGAAAAGTACGGATATCCGACTTGAAGGTGACCTGTTGGTTTTGAGGTATCCATTTGCAAAAGAGGAAATAAGCTTATCGGATGAACTCAAAAGCTGGCAATTGCAGCAGGCAAATTTTTTGTGGTGGGGCAGGGTATATTCCGTCAATATTGAATTAAGGAGCGGGAAATGGAAGCAGGTGAATTCCCGGTTTAACCCCGGTGGTTTTGAAGCCGTATTTGACTATCTCAAAACCAATTATGCGGATAAAAGAAAAGCCAACAACAAATAATTTTTTGCTTTGAGATGGATGCTGATGTATTTCATTGATCCTGGTTCTATAATTCCAGCAAGCCCTGAAGTCAGGCAGAAAACAGCCTCCTACGGCCCATCGGCTTTACTCATGTAATAAATGAGCCAGGTTTCCTGCCCGGAACCACCGATAACCGTAGGCATCAAGGCTGATGTGGTGAAGGCCTTTCTCATCCGCCTTGCTTTCCTGGATGGCCATCATGTCCACCAGTTTCTCTTCCTGATCCTGTCTCAGGTCCAGTGCCACTTCGTGGGCCTTTTCATCAAAATTGTGCAAAATCACCAGTGAACTGTTTTTCCAGCTATAATGCATCCCCAATACCTGGGGAACACCTGTTTTGAGGATCTGCCAATCACCCCAGCCTATCTCGGAGCATTCTTGGCGCAGACGGACCATGGCCGTCATCCAGTTGAGCAAAGAATCCTGTTCACTTCGTTGCGTCTCTACGTTGACATGCTGATGCCCATATGGCCCATCGGCGATAACGGGGTGCACCAGTTTCCCCGCTTTGGAGAAGCCCGCCTGAAAGTCCGCAGACCACTGCATGGACGTCCTCACGGCATCCCGTTCGTTGAGACGGAGGTCATCCCCCATACCTATTTCCTCCCCGTAGTAGAGTACAGGTGTTCCCGGCAGGGAAAACAGGAGGCTGTACGCGAGTTCGATGTGGGCCCGGTTACCCAACATCGGAGCGAGGCGCCTTCGGATACCCCGGCCGTACAATTGCATGTTCTCTTCCGGCCCGAAACGGTCAAATATGTTTTGCCGTTGTTTCCCGGTGAGGCGTCCCAAGTCCAGTTCATCGTGGTTGCGGAGAAAATGGGCCCACTGGGCAGTAGGAATTCTGTTCCGGGTGGCTTCGAGTGCTTTCACCAACGGATCCACGTCGGCCGTAGCCAAGGCATAAAAAAGATGTTGATTTACAAAAAAGTTGAACATAAGGTGTATGCCATTTCCTTCTTCCCCGAAAAAACGTTGCGTTTCCTCCGGTGATACATTGGCCTCACCGAGCATAATGGCATCTCCTTTGCGCCATTGAAGAAACTTTCGGAATTCTCCAAGATACTCGAATTTTAACTTATGGCTACTGTTGCCCGGCATCACTGACTCGAGCACAAAAGGAACAGCATCTACACGGAAGCCGGATATTCCCAATTCCAGCCAGTAACCCATAATCCGGCGGATCTCCGCCCGCACATCAGGATTATCCATGTTCAGGTCGGGTTGGTGTTTATAGAAGCGGTGGAAATAATAAGCCTTGGCTTTTTTATCGTAGGTCCAGGTAGATTGCTGCTTCCCCGGGAAAACCATACCCTTATCCCAGTGTTTTGGTTTTTTCTTTGACCACACGTACCAGTCGCGGTGCTTGGCTTTTTCGCTGCTTCGGGCATCCTGAAACCAGGGGTGCTGATCTGAAGTATGGTTTATCACCAGGTCAATGATGACCTTGATGCCCCTTTTTTTGGCCTGGTGCATAAACTCCACAAAGCTGCCACTGGAACCATGACGGACGTCCACTCCATAGTAATCATTGATATCGTAACCGTTGTCTTTGTTGGGAGTGGGTTGGAATGGGGCAAGCCATATCGTATCGATGCCCAAAGCATGGAGATAATCCAGGCGGCGGGCAAGTCCTTCAAAATCTCCTATGCCATCGCCGTTAAGGTCCATAAAAGATTCCAAATCCACATTGTACATCACGGCGTTTTTGTACCAGAGGTCTTCTATCATTCTGAATCGGCTTGTATAGTGGTACCTTAATTCAACTCATATTAATCACTTTGATAAAAAGGAGTTATTTTACTCTTTTTTCTTCCATATCAATCGCCGAGCCGCCTTCCATCCAATGGGGAAAAACTTCTCCTAACCCTTCTATTATAAACTGGACCGCGATAGCGGCTACTATTAATCCGAATATCCTCGTAAAGCCAACAAAAACAATATCATCTACTTTTTTCTCAACCAGGTAAGAAAAACCGAAAACAATAAAGAGGAGAAAATAACTCAAAAACAAAATGCCGGATAAGCTTGCATAGGTGACAACATCACTGGCCCTAAAGCTGTACAACAACACCGTGGTCAAAGCACCGGGCCCGGCCAGCATAGGAATCGAAAGTGGAACCAATACCTTTTCAAATCTCCTTTTTGCCAATTCTAAATCCGTATTACCCTCCTCATGTATCTCCTTTAATTTGGTGGCCGTGCCCTGTATCATGGACACGGCTGTGAGCATTAACAGAAATCCTCCGGCTATTTTAAAAACTTCTATGTCGATACTAAAGAAATCCAAGATATACTCCCCTAGATTCAGGAACAGAAGCAAGATCAAAAACGCAGTTCCTGTTACCATCAAGGCCACTCTTTTTCTGATGTTGGGTGATGAGTCTCCGGTCAACTCATACCAAATAGGTATCAATCCAATGGGGTTTACCATGGCCAACATAGCCGCCAGAAAATTAAGATTTAGATTCCAGTCCATAAATATTGAGGAAAATCATTGTAAGCGTCTTAGCACATGTTTTACCCGCCAAAACTTGCTTCAGCCATTTGGAAAATATCAATAATGGTGCCGCCCTGATACCAAATAGCAGAGACCTTCGGGTAAGCGGTTTTTTTTCCAAGAAGCTTAATTTGAAATGGTGTCAGATGACAGGGGGTGATCTATCGGCACCCACCATGATTATATGACAATTATTCCTCCGAAAAGGAAAATGGGATATTAAGTTTTGAAGCCCTGTAAAAACCGGAAATAGGGTGGGGAAGGGGCTGTTTTGAAACCGGGAGAGCTCACCCCGTCAATTTTAGGGAGAAGGTTCATACATGAATACTCCATTGGATTACCGTTTTCTTAACTTTTGTTAATGAAATAGTTGTTCAATGCGGGATATATTTGGATTCATTAAAATCCAAATAGTCAGTCATGAAAGTTTCCCTTTTCATCTTCATTTTATCTTCAGGAATGTTTCTGGTTACTCACCATGAGTTAAAAGCACAAAAAAACAGTGAAGCTGTAGGACTTGAAATAGAGACAGATCCGTTGGCATATTTCCTAAGCGGATATTCCTTTCACCTTGCTTATACCTTTAAACATATCCGGGCCAGTATGGGGGTATTTGGTATTGAACAACCCGGCTTCTTTTTAGGCAATGAAAAGCTTGCTGTCTTTTCTTCAGGTTACGATCTTAAAGCCGACTATCTGTTTGGCAATTTAAGGGGCCTCTTTTTGGGGGTCCAGATGACTTACGGTAAAGAAACAATTGAATTGAAGAACGGGCAAGCAAGGGAAGAAAATAATGGTTTTACTTATGGGATCAGATCGGGTTATAGGATCATGCTGGGGAAGAAAGATAAACAGTTTAAAGGATTATATGTAATCCCTTGGATAGCCCTGATGCATGCCCCGGGCGCAAAACCCGTTCAGGTTGGCCCTGAGGAATATCGGCCAGCCGCGTGGATTCCTTTTCCGACGGTCCATATTGGGTACAGGTTTTAACGCGCCCACAACATCGTCCGAACCGGCTTTTATTCAGATCGCCAAAAAACCGATTGCCATAGCCAGAAGTAACTGCTCCCTGAAAAACTGTGGATGCAGAACCCTGCCGGCGGGTTTAAGAATCTTAAAAAGACAAAGGTCCGTGGAACCACGAACCCTGTGCTATCTTCAAATAATAATATTGATTGATTTTCAGCCTTTTACTTCATTGACAATTGCCATTGCCTGTTTTGTCAACTCCTGTATTTTACGGTAATTTTTCTCCTCAAGCAGCTGTTTGCTTATCAACTTGCTGCCCATGCCCACGGCACAAACACCGGCTTTGAACCAGGACGAGATGTTCTCCCTATCCAACGAGACACCTCCAGTAGGCATAAACATCAGGTCCGGGAACAATGACTTAATGGCGCTCATAAACTCAGGCCCGAGGATATTACCAGGGAACAGCTTGATCATTTTGGCTCCCATATTCTCAGCTTTGATGACTTCGGAAGGAGTCATACATCCTGGAATCCATAGGATTTTATTATGGTCAGCTACTTCCGCCACTTCCTCTACCAGGCCCGGACAGATGATAAAATCGGCTCCCTCAGCGATATAAATTTCGGTCATCGGCCTGTTTTTTATGGTGCCGATTCCCAAAAGCAGATCCTTCATTTCCTTGTTGCGAAGTTCGACCATCTTACTGAAATTTTTCAAAGCCGCTTCTCCCCGGTTGGTATATTCCACCATTCTGATACCGGCATCGTATAGGGCTCTCAAAACTTCAATGCTTACTTCTTCACTTTTATCAAAGTAAAGGGGCAAGATCCCCTGTTCCGGAATGCGCTTTAATATGTCCTCCTTTTTTTCCATAGTATTTTCACTTGAAGTAACCACCCCGAAAAGCAACACCGGGGTATTTGTTTAATCTATAGTATGCTTGTTTTTAATTGATTAGAATAGGAAGGTTAAACCTTTACTTTTATGACCAGTTTCTTGACCTCACCTTCACTGATCATAGGGGCATGGACATCCTCTGGAAAGAAAATAACAAACTGCTGGCCGGTCAACTGGAAATACATGTCCGGTTCGTCATTATAAAAAGAAACATCTTTCTCGGGATTGTATTCCACTTTCAAGTCATGGCACGTTTGGCGGGGCTTCCAACCGATTTGTTCATTACCTCTTATGCATACCTGAATATCGATGTATTTGTTATGACACTCAAACTTCTGCAAAGATTCAGCTTTGGTTTTTCCAATTTTATCAAATACAGCCGCTTTCAACGAATCGCCGTCAATTTCATAATTTCCGGGAGCTATTGTCTCCAGATCCTGAGACTGTATGTATTCAAACGCTTTACCGAATAAAGGGTGTAAACAAGAATACTTTCCGGCATTGGATAAGGTATCTATAACCATGGCATTTCAGGGAGTAAGGATAGATTAATTATTTATGGCTTTATGATGTACGCTTAAGAAGCCGCCCCATCCATTTTGAAGAGGACCCATTTACTCAGAAAGCGTTGTCTGTGGACTAACAGACAACGCTTCAGGTGAAGGGGATATTCGGCTTTCCTTCTTTGTGAAACAATGGAGGTGTCAGCTTAGAGGAATATATAAAACTGACAGATCACACCATTTTACCGCTGTACCCTTCCGCTCGCATCACCTCCCATCAGCACTTTTACTTCATTCAAAGTCGCATGGTTCATGTCGCCAGGTATCGTATGCTTCAGAGCGGAGGCTGCTACCGCGAATTCAGTAGCGTCTTTCATACTCATCCCGGAAACCAAACCATATATAAACCCACTTGCAAAAGAATCGCCACCGCCTACACGGTCCACAATTCTGATATCGTATTTTCTGGAGTGGTAAAATTCATTGCCATCGTAGACCAAGGCACTCCATCCGTTGTCAGAGGCACTGTAGCTTTCTCTCAAAGTGGATGCGATGTATTTAAAACCGAACTTTTCTTTCATTTGCATAAATACATCTTTGTAACCTTCAAGGTTCAGTTCACCTTTGGTGACATCGGTCTCTTTGCTTTTGAATCCCAAAGTGGTTTCCGCGTCTTCCTCATTGCCGATACATACGTCTACATATTGGCAAAGTCTGGTCATAACTTCTTTCGCCTTTTCTTTGCTCCACAGTTTTTTGCGGTAGTTCAAATCGATGCTGGTGGTGACGCCTTTGGCCTTTGCGGCTTTAAGTGCCGCTTCTGTAAGCGCCGCTGCCTTGTCGCTCAACGCGGGGGTGATGCCGGTGGTATGAAACCATACGGCTCCCTCAAATATTTCATCGAAATCAAATTCAGAAACGTCTGCGTCGGCAATAGAGGCATCTGCCCGGTCATAAACCACTTGGGAGGCCCGCATGGAAGCACCGGTTTCTAAAAAATAGATTCCGAGTCTTTTTCCGCCCCTGGCTACAAATTGCGTATCTACACCGTACCGTTTCAAATGGTTAATGGCAGACTGTCCTATAGGATTATCCGGTATTTTGGACACAAAGGTTCCCTGCAACCCATAATTACATATGGCTCCTGCTACATTGGCTTCGCCACCACCATAAGTAACATCAAAACTATCGGCCTGAACAAATCTTTTAAAGTCAGGGGTAGATAATCGAAGCATTATTTCACCAAGGGTTACAACTTTTTTTGACATGATTAATATAAGAGTTTATGTGAAAATTATTTTTTAATTGTTGCTAACAATAAATAACCTCGCAGGGAATTCAAAAGCCATGACCCAGCAGCCGGATCCAAGCCCCTCCATTCAGGATATTTCCGAATCGCAACTCCCTCTGCAATCGATTGCGCTATATTCGGGAATATACCGTAAAATGTCTTTTTTCAAGTAACTTATTAAGAACAAGACTACTGGATTATTTCCTAAATTCCAAATTTTCCCAGTTCCCTTTTTTTATGTGATTAAATATCAAACACATAAAAAAGCAGGCCCATCACAGCTAAAACCGCATATTCTTTTTCAGCCTTCTAAACAGGCTTTGTCCCGGCCTGTACTTCTGACTAACCGCCAACTTTATATCTGGCTTCGCCGGATAATCGTTTCATCGGAATCGAAGGACCGCTGTCTGACCATATTAACCTGCGGAGCGTATTTTTCCCGCTTATGAAGTGGATTTTATATGTTAAAAATCCGTAAATTATCCACCATATCGAGCGTGGATTATGTTAGGTTCAACCCGATAGGAATATCATTGATCAAAATCTTCAGGCACATGAAATCGAGCATGACGGAATCGTCACAAACTGGGATGATTATCTATCATGCGAGATTCCATATGACAAGGAACAATTATAAACATATGAAATATTTTACCTTACTCATTTTATTGCAGGTTTTTTCTACGTCCGGACTTTTTGGACAGGACATTGAAGCAGATGACAAAACCAGAAAAGACTTGGTCTCCCTGATTGACAGCTATTCAGAAGCCCGGGAAAACCAGGACACGGTATTGCTGAAAACCATCTTGACTGTGGATATAGATCAGCTGGTTTCTACAGGCGAATGGAGAACCGGAATCAAACAGTCCGTTGAGGGGATGAAAAGAAGCTCGGAGACAAACCAGGGAACCCGGACCCTTACTGTGGAAAAAATACGGTTGCTTGATCCACACCATGGAATAGTGGATGCCAGATATGAAATCGCTAACCCGGATGGTTCTTCCAGAAAGATGTGGAGCACGTTTATTGTGGTTTTAAAAGACAATAGGTGGAAGATCACCGGTATCAGGAATATGCTTCCGACAGGCTCTGATTAACCAAGTAAGATGGTTAACACAGATTATACTTTTACGGGGCACCGGGAAAGATAAACACAACAATACGATTCCCGATAGAAGAAGCTGAAAAAATAAAAAATACAGCTGTCCGGGCAGCTGCTCCTTTTTGCAGCCATCCTGGACCTTAGGATAATATCCGGTCTTACGACTATTCTTTTCAGGTTATTGTAACTTCAAAATGCGGATTGCCTGTCCGGGGATTAACAGCGGCTTTTAACCGCAGCCTCCATATCAGTTTTTTTTGACAATTTTCGCTTGAGGGGCAATAGAAAGCCGGAACCCTAACATTCCCTGCCTGGCGTGTCCAAACACGGGTAACCTTTTTGCCTTTGCACTGAGGTGCTCCCAATTCTACCAGTTTCATTCCTTTCATCATTCCACTTGCAGGCACGTAGCGTAGCCCGTTCGGCAGGGGCAGCCATGACACAGCCTGCGGCGATGGATCCGACCTGAAGAACAACCGCTCCCGCACCCGCCTGGGTCCTTTTGCCAGAGGGCTTTACAAACCGCTTTGCAACCTGTTCAAAAGGATGGGACATAGGTTTAATCCTTTTAAAAAAAATTAAAAGAAGTTGCAACATGCCTGATAGGTCTATGCCTGGACCATTATCCAACTTTGTGTGTGACAAGGTGTAACTCTCTATTCGTCAGCTCACAAGAAGCAGTGTCCAGACTTCTTACCGATATACGGAAGTACAGCAAATGATCCTTCTGCAAAAAGAAGTTAAAATTATCTATTAACCATAAACCAATACCTATCATGAAAAACAATGCAAACTCAAGAAGAAAGTTTATCGGCACCATGGCTGCAACAGCCGGTTTGTCCGGTTTGGCTTCACCTGTTATGGCGTATTCTTTAATGGAAAAGAATATTTCCATGGCAAAGAACGTGCTGGCGGTAAACGATGCCGACAACTGGTTCAAGCAGGTCAAGGGATTACACCGGGTAGTCTATGACGCACCCCAGCCCAACGGGATATTCACGTTTGCCTGGCCCAGGATATTCCTCCTTACCAATGAAGCGACGGGCACCCCTGAAAAGGACTGCAGTGTGGTGGTGGTGCTCCGTCACGATGCCATCGCTTACGCCATGGAACACAGCCTATGGCCCAAATACAACTTCACAAAATTGTTCCATGCCCCTGACCCATTGACGGAACAGACCAGTGACCGAAACCCCTTTTGGAAACCCAAGCCAGGCACCTTCCAGGTTCCCGGGATAGGAGAAGTGGCCATTGGCATCGACCAGCTGCAGGACAGCGGTGTGATGTTTTGCGTGTGCAATGCCGCTTTGACCGTTTATTCGGGCGCCGCAGCCCAGGCCATGAACCTCGATGCCAAAGCGGTGTATGATGAATGGGTGTCCGGGTTGCTGCCGAATATCCAGATCGTGCCCTCGGGCGTATGGGCATTGGGCCGGGCACAGGAACATGGTTGCGCTTATATTTTTGCGGGGTAAGGACCCATTGAAAAAAGGGGATTGTCCCATGGGAAACAGGCCCGAACAGCGTCCTTTCCCATGGGCAACCCTCAACAACAATCAAAAACCATAACCATGAAAAAATACATCGTGATTATCCCTCTATTCATGCTTTTGATAAGCGCATGGGGGCAAACCCATCCGGTCAGGGTGGTATTTGATGTGACCAGTGGCGATGAAAGCACACACCAGACAGTCATGAGGCATGTCAAGCTCATGGCCGAAGCGTACAAAGATTCCGAATTTGAGGTAGTGATATACGGAGGCGCGCTTCCCATGGCCCTTCGGGAGCAGTCATCGGTATCAGCGGACATTGCGGCGTTCCAAGACAGTGACCGGGTATCCATTCTGGTCTGTGAAGAGACCATGAGAAGGTACCATGCGGAACCATCGCAACTTCTGACCGGTATCCGGACAGTGCCGGACGGGCTTCTCGAGATTGTACTCAGACAGGGAGAAGGTTGGGGATACATCAAAGAGTCACACAAATGACTGAGGAAAAGGCATTTTTTCGGTTGATCAGCCGTCTGGTTGGCCTGATCGGGGCATTGGCCCTTTGTCAGCTGGGCGTGGTCGTGCTGTTCATAACGGGCTGGGACATGGCCCGTCTGACTGGCGGCGTTGGGAAAAATTTTCGGCATTTTCCGGCTGCCGCCATTGCGCCGGCCCGGGAAAGCCCGAAGTCCGCTGCCCTGTTGTGGAAGTCTCCGGATATTTCCTCTATCCCTGATACCGAGGAAGGCGATCTGGTCCGTTACGGGCGGGAACTCATCGCCCATACGTCCATATACCTGGGACCAAAAGGAAAAGTTGGGAACATGAGCAACGGGATGAACTGCCAGAACTGTCACCTGGAAGCCGGGACAGTTCCTTATGGGAACAATTACGGCAAGGTAGCGGCCATTTACCCCAAACTGCGGCACCGTTCCGGCACGGTCGAAGGATTTGAAAAGAGGATCAATGATTGCATAGAACGCAGTCTCAACGGCCAAAAACTCGATGCGGAAAGCAGGGAAATGGCGGCCATGGTATCCTATTTGAAATGGGTGGGCAAGGAAGTGGAGAATGAGGAATCGTTTGAGGGCTTTGGTTTGATCCCGCTTCCCTATCTCGATCGCCCGGCGGATCCTCTGAAGGGCAAAATCGGGTATGGGAAGCATTGTGCCTCCTGTCATGGGGAAAATGGCGGGGGAGAGTTGGCGGCATCCGGCTTGGAATGGATCTATCCGCCGCTTTATGGGGAGGAAAGTTATAATACCGGGGCAGGTTTATACCGTATTTCCAGCTTTGCATCTTATGTCAAATACAATATGCCCTATGGGACCACCTATGAAGCCCCCATCCTCACAGATGAAGAAGCCTGGGACGTGGCCGCTTTTGTCAATTCCATGCCTAGACCTGAGAAGGACTTCTCTGAAGACTGGCCGGATATCTCCAAAAAGCCGGTTGACCATCCTTTTGGTCCCTATGTGGACGGTTTTTCAGAAGAACAACACAAGTACGGGCCTTTCGGGCCCATAATAGCAGCTTATCAATAAATGGAAATCTTTGGATATATTGCCCTTTTGTTTGTGGGCCTGTTGCTCGGCACCTTTGGAGGAGGCGGGGCCATCCTGTCCGTGCCTATCCTGGTGTATTTGTTTTCGCTCGATACGGTTACTTCCACTGCCTACTCGCTGTTTATTGTGGGGAATACGAGTCTGGTGGGCTGTGTTCTGAAATACCGGACCCAGATGGTGGATATCCGTACCGCCGCTTTATTTGGGATCCCTTCCCTGGCTGCGATTTTTGTCACAAGAAAATGGATTGTTCCCAATATTCCGGAAGTACTGTTGTACACGGAAGGATTCAGTTATACAAAAAGAGGGCTGATCCTCGGCCTGTTTGCCTTGTTTATGATACTATCGGCCAAACCCATGATTGCCCAAAACTGGAGTTTGGGCCAGGGTAGCAGACAGGGAGACAACGGCGTTTTTATGGTGCCCGCAGGGATAGTTACTGGGTTTCTAACCGGACTGGTGGGAGCAGGAGGCGGTTTTATTGTCATTCTGGTATTGTTGCATTTCACAGCTTTGCCCTTCAAGACCATCGTGGGAACCACCTTGTTGATCGTTTCGGCCAATTCTTTGATCGGTTTTACCGGGGATATGCTCAACCGTGCCATCGATTGGCCTTTTTTGCTTTTGATCACGGGACTGGCTATGACGGGAATCTTTCTGGCAGGGCATTTTACCCGCAAACTGGCCAATGAACAGTTGCAGGTGGCCTTTGGATGGTTTGTCCTTTTCATGGGCGTGACGATCATGCTCCGGGAGATAACCTTTGTTTGAAGACGCTCTTTGTATGTGGCTGTGGAATAA
Source organism: Negadavirga shengliensis (assembly GCF_042652345.1). NCBI lineage: Bacteria > Pseudomonadati > Bacteroidota > Cytophagia > Cytophagales > Cyclobacteriaceae > Negadavirga > Negadavirga shengliensis. Next base: position 19,346 of record NZ_JBHSJJ010000016.1, on the reverse strand, counting down.
AACCGGATCTTGTCACGGTAGGGGAGTGCATTGCATTCATATACCTGCAAAAAAATATTATATTGTGATAGAAGAACAACTAACCTAAAACAACTATGAAAAAGGCCGTAGCATTTATATTACTTATTCTGGGGATTATTTTGATCGTTTTAAGCTTTACCAAAAACATGCTTCCGCCAGGCCTAACCGGCATAGGGTTTCTGGCCCTAAGCCTTTTGTTTTTTAAGAAAGAATAGGGAAAAGAGAACAGGAGTTTTCGTCCGATTTCCTGTTCCCTGTTCCCGGTTCTCTATTTCCTGAATACTGCGTGAATGGTTAATAGGGAAAAGAGAACAGGAGGTTTCCGCCCGGTTCCCCGTTCCCTGTTCCCTATTTTCCCTCTTCTGAATAGTTGGGGAATAGGGAAAAGAGAACAGAAGTTCCCGCCCTGTTCCCTGTTCCCTGTTCTCTGTTCCCCACTTCCTGAATACTGCGTGAAAAGTGAATAAGGAAAAGAGAACAGGAAGTTTCCGCTCGATTCCCGATTCCCTGTTCCCCGTTCCCTATTTCCTGAATACTGCGTGAATGGTTAATAGGGAAAAGAGAACAGGAGGTTTCCGCCCGGTTCCCTGTTCCCTGTTCCCTGTTCCCTATTTTCCCTCTTCTGAATAGTTGGGGAATAGGGAAAAAAGAACAGAAGTTCCCGCCCGGTTCCCTGTTCCCGGTTCCCTTTTTCCTGATTTGTGAATACCCAGTGAATAGGAAATAAGGAAAAGAGAACAGGAGGTTTCCGCTTGATTCCCGATTCCCTGTTCCCCGTTCCCTATTTCCTGAATACTTTGTGAATAGGGAAAAAAGAACAGAAGTTCCCGCCCGATTCCCTGTTCCCTTTTTCCTATTACTATCCCAAATACAAAAAAATATAAATAAACCGCATTTTTTCACTAAATTAACCTGCCGATATTTTTGAAGTAAATGGAAAAACCCGCACATAGCCAGGCTTTTAGGTCACTCCTGGAGGTTTTGGAAAGGGAAGTGGAAGCCAACCTGAAAAACGAGCAGTTTGGGGTGGAAGAATTGGCCCAAAAAGTGGGCATGAGCCGCTCCAACCTGCATCGCAAGCTTCAGTCGGCCACCGGTCAATCCGTAAGCCAATACATCCGGGAGTACCGCTTGCGCAAGGCCTTGGAACACCTGGAAATAGGTGACCTTACGGTCGCAGAAGTAGCGTACGAAGTGGGCTTCGGCAGCCCCAGTTATTTCACCACCTGTTTTACGGAGTACTTCGGATATGCTCCGAGCATGGTTAAACACAAAATAAAGGCCATCAACACCGATCATAAAGAAAATTCCGCTCCAAATACCCCTCAACACCATCCTTTCCGGGCGGGAAAGTTGATTGTCTCAGGTTTGTTTTTGGCTGTTTTACTGACCGCCATTTTCGTTTACCAATTTTTTATTAAGGAAAATGAAAAAGGACCCATTGCTTTGGAAAACAGCATACATGGAAAATCCATAGCCGTGCTGCCTTTTAGAAACCTCAGCACCGATGATGAAAATGAATATTTTGTAGACGGGGTAGTGGGTACCATTACTACCCATCTATCAAGAATAAAGGACCTGAAAGTCATTTCCAGAACCTCAGCGGACAGGTACCGGGAAAGCGCGCATTCCATCCCCGAAATTGCCAGAGAACTCCGGGTATCCCATCTCCTGGAAGGAAGTATACAGCGCTTCCAAAATACCGTGCGCATTGATGTGCGTTTAGTCGATGCCGGCTCGGAAGGCCAGGTATGGGCAGAGCATTATGACCGGGAGTTAAAAGACATTTTTATGATCCAAAACGAGATTGCAGAGAATGTGTCTTCGGTTTTGCAAACCACTTTGTCCCCGGAGGAAAAAGTGCTGCTTAGCCAGGCATCCACCGATAATCCGGAGGCCTATGACCTGTATCTTAAGGGAGAATATGAATTCAATACGTATACCAGAAGCGGGATTCATCGCGCCGCCCGGTGTTTTCAACAGGCAATAGCGCTGGACTCCGGCTATGCCTTGGCCTATGGGGCGCTGGCGGCAACTTATATTTTAAAGGCGGGCATGTTTGGTGCGGAATTAAGCCCATTGGAAGCGTTTTCATTGGCGAAACCCTTATTGGATAAAGCCCTTGCCCTGGATCCCGGCAATGTCGAAACGATAACTTGGAAGGGGTTTTATTTGCTTTACAACGACTGGGACTTTGAAGGTGCGGAACAACTTTATCAAAAAGCCATCGCTTCCGACTTTCAGAGTGCCTTGGCCGTATATGCTGACTTTCTTAATTTTATTGGGAGACATGATGAAGCGCTTGCCGTTTCCAGAAGACTGGATCAGACGGACCCTTACTACCCCAATACCCGGATGATACTTTCGCTGTATTATACCGGTAGGTATGAAGAAGCCGAAGAGTTTGCCCTAGCCCGTATGAGAATGTTCAATAATCACAGCACCATGGAAAATTATGGGTTCCTTTTGTTAAATACTGGAAGACACCGGGAAGCAATTTCTTTGTTTCAAAGGGTGCTGCAGATTGAAGGGATAAGGTATCCCCGTGTGCTGGGGTGGATGGGAGCAGCCTATGCCCGGGCAGGGGAAACTGGAAAAGCCCTTGAACTTATGGCGGAGTTAAAGGAAAAAATCAACGAAAACGATGCGGGAGCACTCCGCTTTTTTATCGCGGTCATTTGTGCCGCGTTGGACGATAAACCATCGGCGCTCCAGTGGCTGCAGGAAGCCTACGCACAGCATGAAATGGAAATCCCCTGGCTGAAAAGTGAGCCACAGTTTTATGGGCTGCATGAGGATCCGGCCTTTCAGGATTTGCTTGCCAGGGTGGGATTTCCTTAGCCCCACTTGGGCAAGTCAACGTTTGTATTCGAAGCCTGACAGATCTCACCCATCGAGAAGATGGCAGGATTTCCCCTTCGCATTTTTCCCATTCAAAAACTTCCTAAAAAAACAGGTAGCCCTGAAGAAAACGGCTATTTAGAAAAGTGACATTTTTTCAGTCCACCTGCATTATATCCATCCCAAAATGGACTCCTCATCTGATGGCAGCACTTCTGCGCAACATGGATGAACGGATGGGACATATGAAAAACACTTTTAAAAAAACTTTAAACAAGTCGCAACATATCTTCTAGTTGCCCGCCTTCACTTCTCCCCATCTTTACATGCACAAAAGGAGCCTGGTATCATTCCAAAAAAACCATGGATGATCCAAAAAAATCTGACATTATGAAAAGTTTGTATGCAATTTTAATTGGGGCTTGCTGTTTGCCCTGTTTTGTAGGAGCACAACAATCCGTATCCGGAATCATCTCTGATACTCACGGCGAGCCACTGCATTACGCTGCTGTTCTGCTGGTGACGGCGGGTGACTCTGCCCTGGTGAGGGGTGGTATTGCGGATGAAACGGGCCGCTATGTTTTCAAGGATATCCAACCGGGTGATTACACCATCTCAGCCGGAATGGTCGGTTACGAAACGGCTTGGACGGCTGGCTTTTCCATCCTTCAAGGCACCGATTTAGCCTTGCCACCCATCGTCTTACCGGAGGGGGCGATGCTGGATGAAGTATGGGTAGTGGGCCAGAAGCCCCTGTTTGAAAAGCAAGTGGATCGGATGATCATCAATGTACAAAGCAACAGCACCCATGCGGGCAACTCCGTGTTGGAGGTATTGGCCAAAAGCCCCGGAATATCCGTGAACCAACAAGGCATCAGCATGTCAGGAAAAGCCGGGGTACGGGTGATGATCAACGGAAAATTGAACCGCATGCCCATGGACGTTGCCGTACAAATGCTGAGCGGAATGAGTGCGGCCCAAGTGGAAAAAATTGAACTTATTTCCTCTCCATCCGCGAAATATGAAGCGGAAGGCAACGCCGGCATCATCCACATCGTAACGGCCGAAAGCCCTGATCGGGGCACAAGCGGTACCGCAGGGGCTTCGACAGGCTACAATACCGGCCCCACTTGGGATACCCATGCCCATCTCAGCCACCGCGGCAAAAGCTTCAATGCCGTTCTGAGTTATTCCATCCGGTATGACAAAAACCGGCACAATTGGGACAATTATCATGAACAAAGCGTGGGTGAGTTCCTTCAGGTCACCAACAGCGAAAGCAGGCGCCATCCGGTCACCGTGGTTCAAAATTTCCAGGGTGGGTTCGAATTCAATCTTTCAGATAAAACCACAGTAACCACCCTTTTGACGGGGTATGAAAGACGCTGGGATATGAAAGCGGATACATACGTGACCAGTATCCGCCCACCTGATGCCGCAGTGTACACGGATATGGATATTGTCGAACTTAATCTTTGGAAAAGCGCCTCCGGTAGCATAGGATTGAGACATCAATTTAATCCACAACGTCAGTTGGGGGTCACGTATGATTACCTCTATTATCATAACCATAACCCTTCACGGTACGACAACCGGATTTCTGTGGACAATGATGATCATTATCACGAAAAAATCGAGGTGGAAAAACGCACACCGGTTCATTTTCACGTCTTCAGCATGGATTATTCCGGCAGCATCAAATCCGGTTTAACCATGGAGGCCGGTGCAAAAACCTCTTTTTCACAATTCACCAACGGGGTGCGGGTACGACATGGCGGAGACCGGCATCTGACGATTGTACCGGAATTTTCCAACACGGCCTATATGGATGAAACCATCCTGGCGGCGTATGGGTCCTGGTCCTGGAAACCTGGCAGGGTATGGAACCTGGATGGAGGACTCCGCTACGAGCATACCCATACCCTTATCAGCACAAAAGAGGAAGGGGAGGCGGTGGACCGCAACTATGGCAACTGGTTTCCGAACCTGCGGACATCTTACCGTATTTCCCAAACCAACAGTATTCAATTGGCATACGGCCGAAGGATCACCAGACCCACCTATAATGAAATGGCTCCTTTTGTTTTCTTTATGGCCCCCACAAGTTTTGTGGATGGAAATATCAGCCTGATGCCGGCGCTTGTCCACGCCGTTGACTTTGGCTTTCAGCACAAAAACACCTGGCTTACCCTTAAATACAGCCATACCAAAGATGATATCGCCCCGTTTCAGCCCCAGGAAGACCCTGAAAACCTTTACCAGATCCTCCGGTCCGAGAACCTGGCTTCCATGCGGGCCTATGGCATCAATTTTAACTTCCCCCTGGTCATCACCCCCTGGTGGGAGGTCCAAAGCGACCTCTCCTTCTACCGCTACCGGTATATGACCCGGCACCTGGAGGCCAACAGGGAACGGCAGGTAAACAGTTTGCTGCTGGGCAACAGCCATTCATTCAGCCTTCCCAGGGATTATTCCGTGACGCTCGCCGGCAAATACGAGTCAGGGGTGATTTGGGGCCTCAACCAAATAGAGCCCATGTGGAGAGTTGACCTTGGCGTTTCCAAAAGGTTTGCCCATGGCGGTTCGCTTACCCTTTCCGGAAACGATTTGTTCTATACCTATATCTGGAAAATCAATGCCGGTACAGGGTACAGCAGAAGTTTCCTTTTCTTCAACCAGCCTGAGCGGTCGGTAAGTATTACCTATTCATTTCGTTTTGGAAACAATCAATTGAAAAGCATCAACATCTCATCCCGCGCAGAGACGGAAAAACAGCGGATAAAGTAGATCATGTAAACACCATAATAAGCTGATTATTAAATAATTATAACATATATTTAAAACCACTTTATAATCTTAAAATAGTGGAAAAGGGGAGGAGTGGGGTTCGACCGTCTGTAATTTTGTATTTCGTTGGTTTTCAAAATTTAACCCGCTTAAATACCATAGGTGTAGTGCGCCTGCCCATATTCGTCATAAAACTCAAAACTGATCTTGGGTGCATTTTTATCCGGGGAGACTTTTACCCTCAAAAATCCGCCGGAGGGTACCTCACTGGTATAGGGCTGGATAATCAGGCCCTGGGGATCATTGGAATTTTCGGAACCCGGATCCACCCCAAGCCTGGAATTTTGATCCACCATGGCACCGCAACTGAACTCCTGAAAACCAGTGGGGTGTATGGAGTGGTATTGCCAATGCCGGTCACCCGTAATGATGAAAAAGGAATCCTTGTCAAAATCATTGGCCAGCAGCCAGTTGAAGAATGCTGTGCCTTCGGTCAAAAACCCATCGGGATTGGTATGGTTGTCTTTTTTTCCGGCCCCGTCGGGACCTACCATAGGGGTGGGGGTTACCAGGATTTTGTAAGTGGCATCACTTTCAGATAAAGTCTGTTTCAGCCACTGCTTCTGTTCTTCCCCCCAGATGGTTTTTTCAGGTCCATCCGGCCACTCATTTGGGCTGCGGTAATCCCTGCCTTCCACCATCCAGAGCTGAAGGTATTTGTTCACCCTTACCGTCCTGTAGGTCAAAGGATTTATGTCTTCAGGATCGGCGATGGGCACTTGCTCAAGAAACGTTTTGATGCCCAATTCATTGGAGGGCTCTGAACCGTACCTCGGATGTACCGCAGTGGTATCGGAATCATCAAATCGGTGGTCATGGTCGTCTTTCATCCAGTATATTGGAATTTTGGAAAACATCCTTCTTATTCTTGGCATAAAAAACTGCCGGTGCCACATGGCCCGCATTTCCTCCAGCGATTTTACCCGATGGTCCTCAGGGTGGTCATAATACACATTGTCTCCGTTTCCAATAAAGAAATCGGGTTCCTTGGCCAGGATACTTTCAAAACCATGAAATCCCTCATATTTGTCTTCCCCTTGGTAGGCTTCGGTTCCCTGGGAAGAGGCTTTTCCAAAACCACCACCCAGATAAAACCTGGCCAGGTGAGATCCTGTAACCATCACAAAGGATATCTCACTTTCTGCATCCTTAGCAGGAAGCGTGCGGAAACTTTGTATTTGCCCGGTCAGGCTATTTTCTTCTTCCTGTCCATACCTCACCCGGTAATAATAATTGGTGCCAGGAGCAAGACCTGTCGCTTTGTATTTTCCAATAAAATCCCCTCCCGAGGTTACCGCTATCCAAGGCGACTGTTGGGCGTTCCTGAGCTGCGGGTCGGTGCCGTATTCAAACCGGAGCTTGCCCGCCTTACCCTCCAGATCGGTAGCCATCAGCAACGCGGGGTCATGTACATCCTCATAGACAATGGTGTCCGATGCGGCCAGCCTGGCCTGAAAGATGATGCTTTCCTGCATGGGTTCCCCCGCCATTAGGTAATGGAGGTGGATATTAGGCGGCTTATTGGGATTGGTTTGGCAACCGGAAGAAAGAATGGCGTTGATTGAAAAGAATAAAATAGTGGATAATGAAAACTTCATGAGTCGTTTATTTTTGTATCGGAGGTTTTTACTTTCAATACAGAAAATGGCATTGAAAAGGTCATTCAATGGGTCCGGACCAAATGCCCTACCACATGGTTTCCCCTTCAGCCAGGTAGTTTTTGAGCAGGGATTCGTTGAGTTCGATACCGAATCCGGGCCTGTCCGAGAGCTGTATAAAACCGTCTTTTACCAAGGGCTTGTCATACCCCAGAATTTCAGGATCCCCATGGAGACCTTTTCCACCTTCCTGCAAAAGAAACATCTCATGGCCCAAAAATTCCCTTACCGAGGCTGCCAGGTGGGCGGAAGCCACGGTGGCAATGGGGCCTGCCACATTGTGGGTGGCCACCGGCATGTAATAAAGCTCGGCCAGGTCCGCGATTTTTTTGGCTTCCAACAGACCGCCGGCCATGGAAACGTCTATTTCGATCATGTGTGCACCTTGGTTCACGATAAACGGCCTGAAATCATCACGGGTGTACAGGTTTTCCCCACACAGGATAGGGGCGGGGGATTGTTCGGTCAGCTTTACCCACTGCTCATTATAGGCAATGGGCAAGGGGTCCTCCACCCACCAGGGCCGCATGGGGGCCACCGCCCTGCAAAGCCTGAGGGCACTGTCAAAATCAAACTCCCAATGGCAGTGCACGACGATGTCAATATCCTCTCCCAGGGCCTCCCTTATATTGGCATAGCCTTGTTCATTCCGGTCCACTTCCACATTGGAGATCCTGCGGTTGTCTATTTCAAACCACTTTTGATCCCGCAGCACGTTTACCTTTACCGCGGTGTAGTTTTCTGCCTTGATCCTTTCGGCATATTCCGCACAGGAATCCTTATCCAACCTGTCTTTGGGGTCGGAATTCAGGTAGGCCCTTACTTGGTTGACATGGGATCCCCCGCCTAAAATCCGGTGCACGGGCTGGCCGGTGATTTTGCCTATCAGGTCCCAGAGGGCCATTTCCACGCCTGTGATGGCATGGGTAGCCAAACCGTGGTTACCCCCGTAGTAGGAGGTCCGGGTCCCCATTTTAAACAGCAGCTTTTCCAGGTCAAAGGGATCCTGCCCCAACAGGATGGGTTTCAGGGCATTTTCCACGATGTCTTTGGCGCCATAGCCGTTTTCGTCATGGTGGCATTCCCCGATGCCCACCAGCCCCTGATCGGTTTCGATTTTCACCAAGGGGCTCACCCTTAGTCCCAGCTGGGTCCTGAGGCATTTTACGTCGGTAATTTTCACCCTGTCAGCCCAGGAATCTGCCAATAAGGGAAAATGGGGCAATAAGGTGGCGATGGGAAGGGTTTGGGCCAATCGATGCAAAAAGATTCTTCGATTCATGATGATTACTTGGGTTGTTTCGGGAAGCAGAAAGATAACAAAATTTTATAAACGGGCCTTGTTTAGGAATGAACTCTTTTTATATTAGAGGATGCAGTTGCCAAATCTTTTCCGATGTGCGACCACAAAAAATCAATTATAAACACATGAAAACTCTAGTTTATCTTGTAATAGGTTTGCTTTCATTGGATTTAAGCGCGCAATCCGGCGCTAAAACCGTTTCAGTGAATGTAAGCTCGGCAACCCAGGGTCATCATGAACCGAACCGAAATGCGCCATTAAAAGCTTTAATTGTTGACGGACAAAACAATCATGCTGTTTGGCCGAAATCTACCATGATGATGAAGCAGTACCTGGAAGAAACAGGACTTTTTCAGGTAGATGTTTACAGAACCAAGTTTACTTGGGAAGGGGATAGGGAAAAAAAGTACCTTCCATTAGCTGGAGTTGGAGAAACAACAGATCTGGAAAACCCGCGACATGACCCGGATTTCGCACCCATATTCAATAATTATGATGTAGTGATATCCAACTTCGGTTGGAAGGCTGCAAATTGGCCGGAGAAAACCCAAAAAGCATTGGAAAATTATATGTCCTCCGGCGGAGGGTTTGTATCCGTGCATGCTGCCAACAATTCATTTCCTGATTGGCTGGAGTACAATAAAATGATTGGCCTGGGTGGCTGGGGTGATCGCAGTGAAAAAGATGGACCATATGTGTATTATAATAATGAAGGTAAACTGATTCGTGATCCTTCTCCGGGAACATGTGGCTCCCATGGGCCGGCACATGTTTTTCCGATTACACTTCGTGTAAAAGATCATCCTATCACCGATGGAATGCCTGCAGTATGGCTGACCACCAAGGATGAATGCTATGCCCAATTGCGCGGACCGGCTGAAAATTTGACCATACTGGCTACAGGTAAGGATGTTTCAGGCAAAGCTCCCACTGACCGGCACGAACCGATGCTGATGGTGGTAGATTACGGCAAAGGCCGGATATTTCACACCGCACTGGGACATGATGATTACTCCATTGAAAGTGTTGGGTTTATCATCTCATTTTTAAGAGGTGTAGAATGGGCCGCAACAGGAGATGTTACCATACCCATACCTCCTGATTTTCCTACGGCGGAAAATTCAACCCGCAGGGATTTTAATCTGAAAATCGGAAATCAATAAAAACAAATACTTGCCTATACCTTATCAAGAAATGGCATGGAGCCATCCTGAAAAGTTTAAGTTATTTAACCGGTTCTGTTGTAAGAATTTCTGACTTTCGACACTAGTGTTAACCTCAAATCGGGATGACGGTTTCCTCCAGGCGCAGCTGGTATGGCTGTCCAAAATCCCCAAAACCATGGTTTTTCAACCGGTTGAATAACAGGGTATTATACAACACGTCATCGGTAGGCTTAAGTTTGTTACTTTTTTGCTGCAGGTCAAAAAAGTAACCAAAAAACCCCGCCGCTGTGCATCTTTCCGGCTAAAATTTAAGGCCTCCCGCACACAGGCAAACTCGTCGGGTTTTTGGAAGGGGTCACAACCAAATTTGTCGTGCTTGTTGCCAAAAACCCTCCTCTCCCGATAGCTATCGGGATGCCTGTGCCTTTGCCCCCACTTCTTAAATTTCTTAACGCCGGAAATCTGCAAGGCGGAAATGGCGTTTTTCGCAGCCGGGGAATGCCATCGACCGTCACTGTGAGGTAGCGATCCCAGGCCAACCGGGAAAGCGGTCTCTTCCTGTACGCGAATGTTAAGGTAAAGATCAGGAATGTCTGTGGCATAAGGGCAGGTGGTTGTTTTCTATTATCCTACTCCTCTTCTGTACTTTTGGCTTGATCCAAAAGTACCAAAAAATCAAGGCAAAAATAAGCTACTCCCCGCAAGGCCCACGCCCCCTCGCATTTTTGCCGGCCCGCCCGCATGAACCGAATTGAATTGGTTAAAACCTTCTGTGTTATCGAATAACTGGACGGCATTCGTCATTGGTAGGCCTGACATTTCCATTCTCCTTTTCTCTTCTGTTTTCGACACTGTTTTTTCAACCAATTGAATAACCAATGTAATATACAATATGTCATCGGTAGGATCAGAGTTGGATTTGAGGGAATGAAGCCGCGGCAGTCTCATATTAAGGGATTGCCACACCCTTTTCCAACGCATCCCCTTCCTAAAAAGGGTTCGCAATGACGTATCAAAAGTTAATTATGGTCGAACTCAGGTTGTTAAGTCCAGTATGAGTTTTCATTCTTCCGTATCGGTAAAACAGCAAACTAGAACCGTCAACCCGGTTGCAGTTCCACTTTTTTACCTGCTACCGAAAGGTTGTCGTTCACATGTTGTTCATCCCAAAGGTTGGAAATTACGGCGGTTATGTTTGGGTTCTGCAAGGCCCAAATATAGGCTTTTACGGGGGCTTTCATATCCCCGGGCACGATCCGTTGTACCTTTTGAATTCTCCACTCGGGTATGGGTTGCAGCGCTTTGTGCTGGGTGGCCACCGCCATGGCGGCCTTCATCGCGATGATGCCCATGCCGCTTTCTTTGGCCAGTTCAATCTCTCTTTCCATATATCCGCCATTGACAATATTATAGGCTACCATGGCTACTTCATAAAGGCCGGTCTCCCTGGCTGCCCTTAAGACTCCGGCAGGATCATTGTGGGAAGATACTCCCAGAAAACGGGCTTTCCCCTCTTTCTTAAGCTGTTCGAAGGTGGTAAACGTCTCGTCGATTTGTACTTCCTCGGGGGATCCCGCCCCGTGAGGACACATCAGAATATCAAAATAGTCTGTCCCCACACGCTTAAGGCTGCCTTCGACCGACTTCAAAATGTATTCCTTGAATTTCGGACTTCCTTCCACTTTATGGGCATAATCGGCAGCCATGGCATTGCTCAGGTAGGTTCCATCAAAGGAGTCCGGCTGTCCGGGCCAGTAGGTGAAAAAATAGCCGGGCTTATCCACATTACGGGCAGCACGCATTTCCTTTGCTTTCCTTTGGTAATGTTCCTGTTTGGAACCAGGCAGGCGGTCATAAATTTCCCGGTACAGGTTATCTCTTACGTTGGTATAGCCACTTACTTTGGTGGTCAAGAATACCTTTTCCCGTTTGGCACGGTTGTCGACGATCTTACCATAACTTTCTTCACATTCCCCATTACCGTAAGCAGGCGCCATATCCAGGTAGTTCAATCCGCGTTCTATGGCAATTTCGGTGGGCCGCAGGTTACCAAGCCGGACAGGATCGCCGCCATTGACGACTTCAGAGACCATCAAGCCGGTATTTCCCAGCTGCCGATAGGCCATTCCTGGCTGCTTGTTGCGCCATTCGGGCTTGATATCCGGTGGCAGATTTGGAGCCGGTGTGTCTGTTGCTTGGGTTTTTCCCAGCAAAGGAATGCCCAAACCCAGGGTGGCACCCACTGAAATGAATTTTCTGCGGTTGATACTGAATTTATCCGGCATGGTTTCTAAAATTTAAATTTCAACTATTGATATAAACGGTGTTTTAGAAATATTCTTCCATCGGTGGTTTTCGCAAGGGATATTTTGGCATCACACAATATAATAAAATTAGGGGAAAGTTGGAATTCAGGGGGATGCGGTAAGGGATTTTTCTGGCCGGGGCATTTTACTAGTAAACTGGGCAATGGATGTAATTTATTGTCCACGAATTTCACGGATTGACACGGATTTTAGGGAATGATCCGGATCGTTGATTGGGTTTTACAGACGATAATTTCAACTGGGGGTTACTGTAATTGTTTTTTTAGTATAAAAGTGTGGAGCAGCCGTATACTGAAATTCCGTCAGGCAATCGTAGGAAAGGGGACATGAAAAAAAAGACGGGAGTAGGGGAGGGGTATGGTGAATAAAATAATAGTTGTTTCTTTCGGAAAGAAAGTATATGTTTAATGTGTAATCGATTTTTGCTTTAAGTAATGCGTGGGGTAGTGCCTTATACAACCATTAAGTCGGACAGTCAGTATCGGGAATATTGCGGGAATTTGGAAAAGCTTACGGCCGAATATGATCAGTTTCCTTCTGCTGAGAAACTTGATTGGATGGATACGCTGGTCTTGTTGATTGAAAAATGTGACGAAGACCGGTCGCCATTGGCTGAAATGGATCCCATTACCTTGCTAAAAACCCTGATGCGGGAAAATGGTATCAACCAGCAACAGCTCGCGGCTTATTTGGATATTTCCAAGGGACACCTTTCAGATATACTGAATTATAAGAAAGGGCTTTCAAAAAGTATTATCCGGAAATTGTCTGACCGGTTTAAAGTTGACCAAAAGATGTTTAACAGGGGTTATGGGTTGCTGGCTAAGTGAAGGAATAATTACGTAGAACCCTGTATTTGACGTCAGGCTTGAAAAAATCTTATTTAAATTTTGGAGTGGGGATAAAGAATGGTTATGATGCTGATGTCTATTAGAGACAATTAAACATAGATTTTTGTTATATAATGTCCTGGTGTTATGTGAATATAGCTTCGGGTTCAGGGACGGGATTAATAGTAACGAGCATTCTTTTGGCATTCTTACCAAGCGAGGAGTCTACCGGAATGAGGGACGTTGGACAGGAGGGAAGGAGAGCGGCGAATGTGTGTGGTTATAGGTAGTACTTGCTTTTTTTGTATCCGGTATAATATGATGATTCATTTTGTTCCGAGCAAATTGAGCAGTTAACTTTTGGTTTTCTAAAAAAAGAGTGCGGTGATGAACTGTCTACATTCTTCATCGATAATTGAATGAAATTTTTGTCCATTGGAGAGTCAAGAGTTTCTCTCATACTTAGCTTCAAAACTTCAGAAAATACCAATACTGCAGCAATAGGTGATAGAAAAGGAAGTATTCCCAGTTTTTCCTCCTGTTTATCTTTCCCTACTTCTGAGGATGTTGAGCAGACAGGAATATGTTCGTAATCCTTAATTCCGAATCTACATACAATGCACCATTCTTCAAAAGGTATATGTCTTCCAAAGTTGACCCCCCAATTATTGGATGTAGTTGCATGTAACACTATTGGAGGCTCGTTGTGTTGTATTGTAGACCAAATGTTTTTTTCATTTGCAAAACATAAAATTAGGTCTGGGTACTTAGCTTCAAGATCAATTTCACGCATGAACTGACTATAATCCATATCAGGATTAAGTTGGACTAATAGATTATTATTGAATCTTAATGCCTCATTACAAGCTTCAACTTTGGAAGTTTTAGTTTTAGCATGTTTTGCAGTAAAAATCAATGAACTGCTTGTATTAGGAATTTCAACCTTATCAAAATCAATTATTTCAATACTACCAGATACAGGAAATAATGATAATATAAAATCAAATGAAGATCCTACAGCTCCAGCTCCTATTTGCCATATTTTACCAATATTGAGTGCATTATTTACTATTGGGTTTTTAAGCTCTTGGTGTTGACTAGAAGTTTCAAAATCCAAAAGTGAAATCCATCTATCAAAAGGTTCTGGTTTAGATTCATAGATATAGCTTGAAAAGGCTGCTGCATTAATAACAGAAGAAGCATAAATGGCTCCAATAATATTTATGTCATCAGATTTAGTTCCAATTTCATTCTGAGTTGGTCCAAATCCAAAACCAGCAACCCAGCCCTCGGAATTAATCCAGAACTCATTGTCCTTTGTCGTACTCCCAATGGATATCGACAAGTCAGTTTCAACAATATCATTCTTAGATTTTATTGAAAACTCCCCATAAGGATCAGAGGAATTCATTATTTCCATAATAACCTCATGAAGTTTCATTCCCTTCCAATTGTTGAACAAGCATGGTATATCTTCAGAGATATAAAATGATACCCTTCTACACCAGCGAGACAAAATATTGGCAGTACAAATAGCCATAGCTTGATCACTTAATGTTGAATATTTTCGGACTATCACTGATATAACTTTTGCATTTGAATCCAATAGTATATCATCTATTCGATTTGTTCTATCATTCCTTAATCTGTACCACTCAGCTGCTTCCATCTGATATTTTCTTTATCTCTTAAATCTGTAAAATGAGCTTCACCTTCTACAACAATGAAATGCCGCCTTATGTATTTATTACTTAATCCAATAAATTGATTCTCCTGATACCTATGAATTCCGTTTTTCTTAAGCGGAAGCATTCCAGAGCTACAATAATTTGGCACAACGAGAGAAATAAGTCCAGGTCTTTTAAAAGGAGCCCATTCATCATCACCGCGTGAATGATCCACCCAATTGCCTGGATGAGTGTGTATTTGTCCAATATGAATTACTTTATTATTCGATAGCGCTTTCACGACATGATAAATCGATGAGTGAGGAACTGTTACTCGCCCTTCTGATGATTCGGTTTCAGGAGCAATTACATGAGTGATGTTGAAGATGTTTTCCGAAATGTTGCCCGCCCAAAACACGAGCCCTTCATGTGGAAGTTGTCCATATTGTTTGAGAACCAAATCTGTTATCTTGATTACTCCCGAGTGGACTGAATAAATTAAATCATCAACAGGGGTAACACTCTGATGCTCAAAGAACCTAAAAAAGTTAAGCCATCCTTCCATGATACTTCTTCTTGTTGCTTATTCTTGAATAAATAGCTCGTAAGATTGAATCGACACTTTTTAATGTGGCAACCTTTGGATTTTCTTTCCATCCTATCATTTGCCAATCTTGATGAGGGCCAGATGAATTAAATGCCTTGTACGAATTTCTTGAACAAGGATTACATATACACGGTGCTGGATGAAAAAAACTGTCATCATTTTTAGGGAATGCATTTTTGGTTCCTTTCGTACCGGAGACTGGATCAATAAAATCCAAAATGAGTGGGAGTTCGGGATAGTCGCTAAAAACTACCTCAAGAATGTACTTTTCTTGATCTATAGGGGATACCATCTTGGTCGTAAAAGTTTGGTTAGGCTCATCTACTTCTGAGATGACCCAACCGCACTTCTCGCCATATTCTCTGCATCTTTCTATCTCCTGCAAAACTTTGCTTAATGAGATACTCGCACTGACACTCATACCGCCTGTCCAAAATCAATGAGGATTAACTTATCGCCATCTTTAATACCAAAGCTGACAAGCGGTCTTTGAGGCTCCAGTTCGATATTGGGGTCACTATCCAACTTTAGCTCGTATTGTCCATTGGAAGCAAATCCAAATTGCTGAATCACCGCTGAAATTACTTCTGATATTTTTGAAGTCTTCGGGAAGGTAGCTTCCCAAGGTTCCGTTCGGGTAGGAACAACAATTAACAAGGTAATTTCATTGTCATTTTGCTTTTGATTCTCGTGTTTTTTTTCTTTTTCCATTTTTATATATATTTTAGTTACCTGAAAAACACTACCTCATGGTAGTTATTTTAGTAAGCTGCCGACTCAGTCTTTTTTACATCCTTGAATATTTTTTTGATTTTGTGAAAAACATCTTTTCGCCAGCTTATATAGATATAGCGCTATTGAAAATGAGTGAAGAATTCTTAGAAGAAGTATCGAATCAAGATTGGAAGTCCCTTGGTAAAAGAATGAAGGGTATGGCAGTGCATTGGCTTAAGCACACCTTTGGTGAATCAAATCCAAAGCTCCCAATGGGATACAAAATTGAGGATATTACTCAGGACGCATTAAGACGAGCTATGATTAAAGATTGGAAAGAGAAATTCAATCAAAAGAGGTTTGAGAATTACTTATTTGGTGCAATAAGAAGTATTGTATCAAATCTTGCGGATCTCTCAGATAATAAAGAAGTCGATAGAGAGTTTTTCAACAAAGAACAGCAATCAGATGACGGAGAAAAGACGCGATTAATCGACCAAATGCCCGAAACAGATGGATCTGATATCTATAACAAAATTGACAAAGAGATCGCCTTTGATAAGTTAGAACTAGAAATTGATGGTGAGAAAGATCTAGAGTCAGTTCTAACAGCAATGAGGCTCGGTATGCAACCCAAAGAAATTGCAGAGGAATTGGAAAAAGAACCCAAAGAAATTTACAAATTGCAAAGACAGCTCTTTTCTAGAGCTCAGAAAATTGGAAAATCACTCCATTATGAAAAATAATATAAACGAAGAGTCCTTGAATTTTATTAAATCGTTGGAGACTCTTCTGAAAAATGATGAGGGGTTTGCGGAGGAATATCTTAGTTCAAATGGTTACGACCCCAACGTTGTAGCAATAGAGTTTGAGTCTTTTGCCCAAAAGTTAGTTCTTCAAAAGAAAGCGGAACTAGCCAAACAAAAACTTATTTCTAAGCTAGAAAGAGCGAAAACTATATTTAATGAAATCGTCTCATCCGCAGACGAAAGTATTGGAAAACTTCAAGAATTATTAAATCCGGAATTAACGAAAAAATACTCTCTTAATTTTAGAGACTTAAAAGAAATGAAAGAGTCAGAAGCCATGAAGATTTTGACTGATATTGAAATTCTTGAAATTCTCGAAAAGGAATACGGTAATGATGATACCAAAAACAAGAGCTAATTCATTCCTTAAAGAATTCAAAATCAAAGATGTAAGAGGAGTTGAAATTGAGGATTTGATAGCCTTAAAAGGTATTTTTTTTGAAGAGGCGGACATGTCCTCTTGTCAGGCTAATATTCTTTCAACTCAAAATTTCTCTAAAATATCTATTAATTCTGGACTGGTTAATTACAGCCAAAGGAGGTTTGCATTGGCTCATGAACTAGGCCACTATATTATGCATAGGGGAGAAGGGAATAAATTCTTTTCTGACAATGAAGATGATTTTGTTAAATACCACCAAAAAGGAGATCAAGAAGTTGAGGCAAATGAGTTTGCAGCGGAACTTTTAATGCCACGCAGTCAATTCAGAACATTTACATCAGACGCAGATTTTAATACGGATTTGATTATTGAGACAGCTAACTACTTTGAGTCAAGCATCACAAGCACATCAATAAAATATGCTGATGTAGGTCATGAGCCAATTGCTATGATATATACAAGGAATGGAAGAGTGAAATGGAAAAGAATAAACGATTCATTTCCATTTAGTTTCATTCGGAATGGTCAAACTGTACCGGTTTATTCTTCCGTTTCAGATTATTATAAAAATGGAAGCAAATCGAACAGTCCAGTAATTGTTGATGCATTCAATTGGTTTTATGAAGACTTTGAAATTGATAAGTACCCACATGCAAAACTCTTAGAACAAATCTTTTACATTGATAGTCTAAATTCAGCAATTGTCTACCTCTCAATAAAGAGGTTGTAAGATATTATGTTAAGTAGAATGATTTCTACATCCAAGCGGGCAGGCTAGACAGAATAGCGAACGTGCGTTGGATGGCGAGTTGAAGCACTGTTCTGTCTAGATTTTTTGCATATTTTTCATCAATGGAAAAGTATGAGCCCAGCGGCTTGAGCGATTTAAATATGACTACTATGGAATTTAAAAAAGGAGAAATAATAAGAGCTACTGAGAGAAAGAAGTCTAAAGGATTTCACTATATAGCTGTCTGGGAAGATTTTAATGAAGGAATGGATTTTCCAGGTATAATGCTTACATCATCAACCGCTGATAAATACGCAGACAATATACCGCTCGACCAAAGTCACATTATGGAAGGACATGATTTCAAATGGAAAGCAACACATTTTGTTAGTAGAGTTTTCATAAAGTTGAGTGACTGGGGTCCATTTACAAAAGTTGGAGAACTAACAGGTTTAGGAATCAACTTTATAAAAGAAAACCTACAAGACGTGCCACCAGTGACTTTTGATAAATACGATGCTGAACGAAGATCTGCTTGAAACAAAGCGATGGCCGGCAAGTGTTTTACAGGCAAATTCTTAATCGCCGAGAATCGTATATATATAACAACTCGGTTAGAGTCCAGACTGCGCTTCATGTGGAAGGTGAGCCTGTGAATGCTATTACCCGAGCGGCCTTGGCGAGGGCAAGCGCAGTGAAACAAACGGAGACCATAATATAGAATTAGGTAATCTCATGGGCTTTGAAACATTTTTGTTATATAATTTATATTATGTTAAATACATATTCTGAATACCTACTTATCTCCATTTAAGCCCTACACCTTGATCCCCTTCCCGACTCCTCCTGTTATCAAGCATGATGCCAACACACGATCACGAAGCTGAAGGGTTTGCCCCTGAATGACGTCGGGTGGTTTCAAAAAAGTTTGGGAAATTATCCGTTTCCCGATAGACCACCGTACTTTTAGCGGGTACTATAGTATAACCTGATTACCAATAAGCGCATTCAATTTATGAATCAAGACAAACTATCAACATCGTTATTTTACAGCCTTGTCGGATGGCTGGCTTTTTTTGTTTTTATTCCCGTTTATGGCCAAACAGAACCTGCAGGGCTGTTGCTTACCTGGCAGCAAGACCCTACCACCACCATGACCATCGACTGGCATACCGCCCCCGGCGATCAGGCCGAACCTGCTTTGTACTATAAAGCCATGAATGAGTCGGAATGGCGGAAGGCTGCCGCATCCCAGCACCCCTTCCCTTATTCTGAAAGAACCATAAACCGGACGGAATTAACCGAATTGGATCCGGCTGTAATCGGTAATTACAACTGCACCACTTTCGGTAAATAAGACTGCACCATATTTGGCAACAGGAATGCACCACCAATAATCCCTTAGGGGCATGCCCCTAAGGGATTTGGTACTATTTTGCTAGTC